>CAYPFJ010000023.1:0-42590 GCA_964409945.1 uncultured archaeon
AAATGTTCTTGCGAGATACACACCTTCTTCTGTAAACCCAAAAATTATTTCTGCTCTATTTTCATTAAGCAGGTCATATTTGATTAAATGATGAGGAAAAATTGGATTCAAATTACCTGATTTGATATTTTCTTCAGGATATTGATAGTATAATGCTTTTTCCGCACCCTTTTGTTTAAGAATTTCCATAATTTCTTTATTTAGAAATGGTAGAAAATGTTTCACCAGAACTTCAGTATAATAACTGTCGTCATAAAGATTAGGATAAATAGAAACAGCAAAAAACATACTTTCATAAACTTTAGGAAATATTCCCTTTTTTCCAATAATAATGTTATCAATAATATCAATGATCTTCTTTCTAATCTTCTCTACATATTTAAATTTGTGCATTTGAATTGGAAAAGCTTCTTGGATTGTAGTAATATCGATAAAATCAAAAATCTTTGAGATTTTTTGACATCCGCCTAAATCAAATTGAATCTCCATTAGTTTATTAATATAATGTGGATTTTGATGCAAATCCTTAAATTCGACTATTGCTATATTCGCAGAATAGTCAATTATTCTCCCTTTATACTTAGAATATTTAAGATAATTATCCAATTCTGCCAAGGATAATTGCCAATTGGAACCTAACACAAAAATAAATCTTTCCATAATTCGAATAAATTCTTCCTTAAGAAATTTAATATTGCATTAAATTTCTATTTTCTGAAAAAATAAAGCCTTAAGCGAATAAAACGAATTTTTATTTCTTTTCTTTCAACCATTCTTTGAAAGTTTTTGTAATTTTTCCCTGCCAGATGGCTTTCTTTTGAATTTTTTCTTCAAACTCAACTATATCATCGTCAGTGTATTCTAATGAAGATTCTTGATTATTAATTTCCGCTTCTTTATCTTCCAAATCTATCGAAATCTCATATGTTTCACCTGTTATATCTCCTAAAGCACTCATAATATCTTCAAGATCTTCTTTCTTTCTTACTATAACTGGAACTTTTTCTAATACTTCTTCTTCAGTATTATCTTTTCTTTCCTTTTCATTAGTAACCTTTTCATATGCTTCCTTTTTCTTGATTCTCTCCAATCGCAATTTTTTAATTTCATTAATAATTTCGGTATAATTATCTTTGAAATATTTTAAACTTACATTAATAAGATCTGAAACATTATCCCATTTCTCTTTTCTAACAATCTCTTTTACCCAATAGTATAGATCTAAATTCAATTCAATTGTCACTGGTTTTCCTTCAGATTCTAAACTACCTATTAAAAAGTTTAGAATATTTGCTATTAAAATATTGTTTTCAAAAGCAGTAAAACCATACTCACGTGTCAGAGATGAAAATATACTAAGATTACCAAAACCGACAACCTTACCCTTAAAATATTCCACAACAACCATTAATGGAACTTTAGGACTATCCTCTTCAATCCAATTTTCTCCATCATAACGTTTTCGCCAACTATTTAATCCAGATTTCATTACCCATTGAATTTTTACATTCTTTTCATCTTCAATAAAATCTAAGACTCTAGTTGAACACGAACTTGAGAGGATAATTTTCTTAATTTGTTCTGTTATAACGTGAGGTTTAAATCTGGTTATAATCGGTCTCTTCTGAAGATTAATATAATTTACTGAATCATAAATTTCATCTGATACAAATTCAAATCCAAATTTCTGGGTTAGTTCATTTAAATTCGTGTTGTTTGTATAATCTCCTCCACTAGAACTGATAATTAATAAACTTCCTCCATTTTTTACATATTTCTCAAGTATTTCAATCTCATTCAATTTTAAATTTGTATTTCTTGGAGTTGACAGAATTATTACATTATATTTCTCTAAATTATCTAAAGTGTTAAAACCGGTTTCAATTTTACCTAATTTATATCCAGATGTGAATAAGAACTGCGTAAATTCACCAAAACTCGATGATTCTAATACTAAAAAATTATTATGACTATAATCAAAAGCAATACTACTTTTTCCATTCAACTTTATTCATACTCATTAATTTTAAATTCAAGTAAAAATTGGTTCACTCTTTATTTCTATATAAGATATATTTCTTCTATTCTATAAATAAAATTATCTAAATTTTAAATACAATTATATCTAAAACAACGTGATATAAATTTGGACCATAGCTTTTAACAAATCTATGTGATTTTAACTCGCATTTATAACTTTCTTTCTGAGCGATTTCATTAAATTCTTCAAATAGCACGATATATTTATCTTTTTCAGTCACCCCTTCGTAATGAAAAACTGTTCCATTATCATTAACTAAGGTTAATGCCTCTGTAATGTATTCTTTTGGAGCTGGAAACACTCCCATGATTACTCTGTGGGCTCTAATTCCAGATTTACTAAGTTTTATAACCTCAACCTTACAATCCCCATTGATTGGCACAATTTTATCATCTAAATGATTTATCTTGATATTTTCAATAAAAAATTTATACGATTCAGGATTAAGCTCAATACTGTATATTTTTCTCACTGAACAATGCTTTGCGATAGGTAACGAAAAATAACCTATTCCTGCGAACATATCTACAACAATTTCCCCACTTTGTATAATTGTTGTGAGAAATTTTCGTTCATTGATATTTCCCTTACTAAACATGATTTTTGTAATATTAAATCGATAAGTTACATCATGCTCTTTATGTTCTACAATAGGGTTGTCTTCTCCTGCAATAAATTCAATCTTTTCTGGTTCTCTATAAGTTCCTACTATTCTGCCCTTATTAATATAGATAGATTTAATTTTTGGAAACATTTCTAAACAGGCTTTTCCAATGATTTCTTTCTTTTCAAGGAGGTTTGGATTGAGTTTTAGAATTACTACTTTTCCTAAAGTTTGAAACCCTCTTGGAAGTAATGAAAGTTCCTCTTCAGATAATTCACTTTTTAATTGTTCCTTAAATTTATCTTTAAAACCCATTTATGCTTAAAATTGCAAATTATATTGATATGAACTAATAATTAATCAAGTTAAATTATTATATAATAACAAATCAATCTTATTATAATAAATAAGATTTTTACAAAATTTTTACAAAATTATCTTAAATTGATGAAGATGAAGAGTTTAAATGATCCAGAATTTTTAGTTGATGAGAATAAGGTATGGTTTACTGGAGGTTATTGGCCTGAAGGTGTACCAAAACAGTTAAAAGATGTTGAAGACGTTGAAATTTTACCAATGTGGGAATATTTTTTAAAAGCTGTAGATTTATACGGGACATGGGATAAAGATAGTTGTATATTTGTATATGGTCCATATATTGAACGTGTAAAATTAAAAACTATATTTGATTATGCAAAACGGTTTGGAACCTTTCTCTATAAGAATTTGGGAATAAGAAAGGGTGATGTTGTTGCTATTGATTTGCCTAATTCTATCAATTTTGTGGTTGCTTATATGGGCTGTCAGTATATTGGTGCAATTTCACAAGGTATTAATCCACAGTATAGACCAATGGAACTTTTACATTCATTAAATATGACAAAAGCCAAAGTATTTGTTATGATGGATATGTTATATATCGCGGGTCCTAAAGATGTGCTTCCAAAAACTAGCGTAAAATATGTGATACCTTCAAATTTTGTAGACTTTTTCACTGCAGATGAAGCTACAATTGAGAAATTAGGTGTTCCAAGTGCTCGAGACAAGATACCTAACGAAACTGAAAATTATAAAGTATATTGGATGGATAAAATAATAAAGGAAACACAACCAGAAGAAATTAAAACTCAGATAGATCCATGGACAGATCCTGCAATATATCTAATGACTGGGGGTACTACTGGACTTCCTAAAGTTGCGATGCTTTCACATGCTAATCTAAGTGCTAATCTAAATATGGTTAAACCTTGGACGGGTCTTGGGCCAGGTGTAGTGACTATCGGTTCTATCCCCTTTTTTCATAGCTTTGGTATGACTTGTGTCATGAATGCTGCTCTTGGTATAGGAATGGTTATGATTCTCTTCCCCAAACCACCTTCAGATGATGCTCTATGTGAAGCAATAAATAAGATAGATGCTCCTGAAGGAATAATATATACAGGAGTCGAAATGTTGTTTAAAAGGTTAACCGATTTTGTAACTGAGATGGGTGTAGAAGAATTTAAGAAGAAATATGATTTTTGGAAAAAATTGAAATATGCCACTCAGGGAGCAGGCCCATTACATTCTTACGTAAAGGATCCCTTTGAGGAAATATTTTGCCCAATACGTTCGGGATATGGATTAACGGAAACTTCACCTATACAAAGTGTGGCTCCTTTCTGGGGCCCAACCAAGTCTGGAAAATTAGGATTACCAATTCCAGGTGCAGATTGGGCTATATTTCCTTCTGATAACTTTGAAGCAGGTCCTATCGCTGATGGAACTAAAGAAAGAGGTGGTTTTGGCATTGAAAATACAGGAGAAATTTGCTGTGCAGGGCCACATATTATGTTAGGATATCTAGGAGAACAAAAAGAGCAAGAAGATAATTTGAAGATGTGGGGTGGCAAACTCTGGTTGCTAACAGGTGATATTGGATTTATGGATGAGCATGGATGGGTTGAGATACGAGATCGTAAGAAATCTCTTATTAAAGTTGCAGGGCATTCAGTTTTTCCAAAGGAAGTAGAAGAACTTATGGGTCAAAATGAAATGGTAGATGAGGTTGCTGTTGCCGGATTACCAGATGAAATGATGGGAGAAGCAGTTAAAGCATGGGTTACTTTAAAGAAAGGTTTCAAAGCTGACAGAGATATTAATAGTGATCAATTAAGAGAATGGTGCCAAAACAACATGGCTAAATGGAAGTCACCCAAATATATTGAATTTGTCAGAAAGATGCCGGTTAGTATGACAGGTAAAGTTCAAAGACGTGAATTACAAGAAAAAGACTTAGCTAAACTCGAGGAAGGAAAATCAATTAAAGGTTAGACAGTTAAGTTTCCATTAATTTAAATCTTTTTTTACTTTAACTTTTTTATATATTTCTTAATATATTCCCATTTATTAATTCACTTAATTCCATACTTCTCTTCTTCCCAGAACTCTTATTATCTGCCATTGTAATAGAAAATAAAAAACCATCTGTAGTTTCAATTCTTACAACATAGATTTTTCCTATTTTTATATTAGATACATTATTAATTTTTAATAAGGGAATCTTAAAACCATCAGCGAATTTATCAATTATAGTTTCCATTTCCGTTAAATTTATATTTGATTTTTTAAAAAGTGATAATTCTTGATTTGTTAATAATATCCTTCCAAATTTCATTTTGAACTGCCATTCCCTCTCTACTTCTCCTTCACAGAAATATCCTTCTGAATTAAAAAGCAATGACATAGAAATTTTCTTTTTTTTTAAATATTGAATTAATGTATTCAGTTCTCTTATTTGTATTTTTCCTTCATGATTTTTTACTCATAAAATTTAATAGATAATATTAAATAAATTTTTAAGCCTAAAGTAGTACTAAAATTATTATACAAATTAAATAAATAAAAAATCAAAAAAAATGTCGCTACAAAAAACTAGAGAATTTATGCTTCAAGAAAAAATGATATCTTTAAAGGATAAAGGTAAAATAATGAACTTAAATAAAGAAGTTATTGGTACATTCGCAGGAAAAGTAATAAAAATTGGTAACACTTACAGAATAAGAGATCTTGATGAGAATCCTATATTAACTGTTCATGAAAAAGTAATTTCAATGCGTTCTGCTTATACTTTCTATAAAGGTGGAGAGCAAGATGAGGATAAATATATAGGCAAATTAAAAAGAAAACTTGTTGCGGTAAAACCAAGTTACTGGTTTGAGGATCCGAATGAGAATAAAGTTTTTACAATGAAGGGAAATATTTTAACCTTAAAATTCAAAATCCTAAAAAATAATAAAGAGATTGCTGAAATTCGTAAAAAACTATTTAAAAGTTTACTAAAGGGGACTTATGGAGTAAAAATGTCCCCCGATTTAGATGATGATTCTGCTATGCTAATTTTAGGAATAGTTTTAATGCTTCATCATGAAAAAGAAGAAAATAGATAATACCACCTCCATCTCTTTTTTTTAAATATTATTATGTTTATATTATTCTGGAAATACCAAACCAGTTAAATTTATCAACAGCTACAAAAATCCAAGTCGATTTTAATAAAGAGTTTACTCACAGAAGAAGGTCTCCTGAAATAGTTAAAAAAATCCAAGATTAAGAAAATAAGAATAAGGTTTAAATAAAAAATTTTGTAATTATTTATTCAAGCGTTTATAGGTTTTTCCCATAATTTTGTAGATATTTAAGTATTCTTTAAAGAGTTTATCATAAATTTGGCGATTTTCAGGATAAGGTGTAAAAACATTTGATATCTCACAGCATCTCTGAATTTCGTCCCATTTAAGGTATCCTAAACCTACTGAAGCTATAAATGCCGCACCACGAGCATTTGCCTGAATTGGATTTTGAACTTGCTTTATCCTTCTATCAAGAACATCAGCAAATACTTGGCACCAAATATTACTCTGTGCGCCGCCACCAATAATATTAAGTTCTGGAATAACAATATCATTTTTGGTCATTCCGGGGATTTCTTTTATTTTCCATTTTTGAATGAAGTTTTCTATATACATGAAAAGCCATTTTATATTATATGCTACCCCTTCAAATATAGCTCGGATTATATGCTCACGAGACATCTCTAATGAGAGATTATAAAGGCCTCCTCGAATTGTATGATCTTCAACTGGTGTTCTTTCACCAATTAACCATGGAGTAAAAATAAGATTATTTGAACCAGCTGGAACGTTTTCTACTATTCTATCAAAAATTTTGTACACATCAGGGACAGCTTCTTCTCTTAATAAATCATCTTTATGATATAAAATCTTATCTCGCAAAAATGTTAATGCTCCACCAGCAATCTCTTGCTCATTTCCAATGATATATCTTCCTGGTATTGCAGAAGGTACACTTGCCATATTATGCGCAATATCTGTTTTTTTATAGGGTACATGACAAGTTAACCAATCAGAGGTACCAATATATATATGTGCTTCATAATTATTAACAGCACCAGATCCAACCGTCGCCGATGGTACATCTGGTGCACCTACAACAACCTTAACATCCCTATTAAGTCCTAATTCATCAGCTACGGTATTCTTTAATGGTCCAAGTATATCAATTGATGATTTAATTTCTGGTAATTTCTCTGGGTCAATTTTTAAGCCTTTAATTAGTTTTTTTGAATATCTCACATTATTAATATCTCTGATGTCTGTTACCCAATGAAGGTGAATTGAAACAGGCGAAGCAGCATATTTTCCTGTAAGTTTTGAATTAATAAAATCTTGTGGTTCTAAGAATTTGAACGTCTTTTTATAAATCTCTGGAAGCTCATTCTTAATCCATAGTATATGTGCTATAGGATCCTTCCCACTTTGGCTGGGACCCCCACCAGTTCGTTTTATCCATTTTAAAATTTTAGATAATGAATATCCTGAAACTTGAATTAGGCTCTTATAAAATTTTTCAATATACTTTGCCCCTCTTGTATCCATCCAAATTATCGAATTCATTAAATGATTTCCATCTTTATCAACAGCAACTGTTCCACTCCATTGACTTGTATTGCATACCCCTACAATATCATCAACTGAAACATGCCCACTATCAATCACTTTCTTAGATGTTTTTATTATTGCATTCCACCACTCATCTGGATCCTGTTCTACTGCTCCTCCTTTAGATACATTTAAAGAGACTTCCTGAAACGCCCATTCAAGCACATCCCCTTCCGTAGAAACAATAGCAGATTTTGGACCACCAGTCCCATGATCTATTGCTAAAATATATTTCATTTGAGAATTAGACATATTTAATATAAATGATGTCAAAGTAAATAAAGATTTTTTTAGGTAAATCTCCAAATAATTTTTTCCTCCTTGCATAAAAATAAACTTAATTTTTGATGTCACAATTTTCTAATTAATAATAGTTGCCAAAATATCACTAATTTTGATTTAATATGTCCAGTATGAAATATGAAGAAATGAAAGCTAAGATTGAAAACATTGTGAACCAACCAATTAAAAAGTTTAAACAAGGGGAAATAAAGGAGATATTAGAAAGGTATCAGAAAAATCATCCGAAATCTAAAGAAGCATATGAAAGAATGCTTAAAATTATTCCTGGTGGAGTTGAACATAATCTTGCTTTTAACCATCCGTTTCCCTTAGCAAGTAAGCGAGTATATGATTGCTATATGGAGACTGTAGATGATGTAGTCTTAACAGATTACTTAATGTGTGGTGGACCAATTATTTTAGGTCATCAATATAAACCATTAATTGATAAAGTTGTTGAGGTTATTCAAGAATTTGGACCTTGCCATGGAATTACTAATGAATATGAATATTTAGCAGCTGAGCAGCTGCAAAAGCATTTTCCTTCATGTGAAATTATTAGATGGTTACAATCTGGAACGGAAGCAGATATGCTTGCTATAAGAATCGCAAGAACTTTTACGAATCGCAAATGGGTAATAAAAATCGGTGGTTCATATCATGGTTGGTCTGATCAACTCGTATATGATATGCACGTTCCTGGAACAAAACTACTAGAATCCCATGGAATTCCAAAATCAGTGTTTAAATGGATTGATTCATGTCCCCCTAACGATATTGATACCTTAAAAGAGATGTTTAAAGAGAAACGTAAAGTTGCGGCTGTTATAGTAGAACCAATGGGTGGTGAATCTGGGAGTATTCCAGTAAAACCCGGTTTTAATAAAGACGTGGAAGAATTATGCCATGAGAATAAAACTTTAATGATTTCAGATGAGGTTGTATGTGCTTTTAGACTACATATGGGTGGAGGACAAGCATATTTTAACTACTCCCCCGATCTTTCTGTATTTGGGAAAATCGTTGGGCATGGTTTTCCTTCCGCCGCTGCAATTGGAGGAAGAGCTGATGTAATGAGTGTATGTGCCGGTGGAGTTGGTGGAGGTAAGAAAGCTTATTCTGGTGGAACAATAGCAGCAAACCCATTGACATGCGCAGCTGCGTACCATGCTATTAAATTAGTTGAAGAAACGAACGCTACAGAAAAAGCTATCAAAGCAGGCACAAGGTTATCTACTGGATTAAATAAAGTATTTGAAAATTATAATCTACCCTGGTTTTCTTATAATTACGGAGGAACTGTTCATTTTCATACCAGTTGCTTATTTGGCCTTGATTTGGGTGATCCAAAACAAGCAGGAGAACTTCCAAAAAGAAAAGATTTTATGGGTGAAATGGGGGCTGCTCTGGTTGATCAAGAGATTATCTCAGTAGCAGGGAGTAGATTCTACACGTGTATGCTTCATTCTGATGAAATAATTGATGAAACAATTCAAAAGATTGATAATATTTGCCAAAAAATAGAGTGAGCTTTAAACTTTAAAAGCCCATTCTCCTTTACGCATAATTGGTTCAATTTTTCCATTTTTCAAAATTCCCTCTACATCCATTTTGTCTGATCCTATCATGAAATCAATGTGTGTTTTGCTAATATTTCCACCAGCAGCAGAAAACTCCTCATCAGACATTTCTTTGCCATTTTCCAAAGCAAATTTAAAACCTCGACCTATAGCAATGTGCGAGGAAGCATTTTCATCAATTAGAACATTATAAAAAAGCAATCCTGATTGTGATATGGGGGAACTATACGGCACGAGCGCCACCTCACCTAATCGTTTCGCCCCTTCATCGGTTTCAAGAATTTTATTTAGATAATCCTCTCCTTTTTTTGCAGTTGCTTCTACGACCTGTCCCTTTGAAAAAGTTAAACTAAAATCTTTAATCATAACATCAGTGGGTAGAGGTTTTGTAGCAGTCACAATACCTTCTGTTTCATCCTTATGAGTTGTTGTGAAAACTTCCTCAGTGGGTATATTTCCTACAAAATCAATACCACTTTGAGTTCTAAATCGAGCACTTCCCCAAATATGACCTTTAGGTAACCCAACTATGAGATCTGTCCCAGGAGCAACCAATTTTAGTGATTCATATCGCTTTTTATTCAAATATTTACTCCTAGCTGCGAGTTGTTTAATGTGATCCTCCCAGGCAGCGATGGGGTCTTCATTTTTCACCCGACATATTTCAAAAATTACATCCCAAAATTTCGCTTTTTGTTCTTCCGGAGCAACATCAGGAAATACTTTTTCTGTCCAACCATCAACTGGCGCTGTTATTCCTGACCAATTCACTGCACTTTGAGAAATTAAATCACTGAAAGTTTTTCGATGTTTAAGATACATATTACGTGCAGTAGACATCAACTCCGTATCATTTCCCTTGAGTAAATCAGGATTCCAGGCAGCAAAAAGAAGTACAGAATCTCCTTCTTTACCAAATTTATATTGACAATCAGTTCGCCATGTAGGATATTCTTCAAATGAATTTCGTGGAGCATACTGGAATCGAATTTTCCGTAGTTGATCATCGTCCCAAAAAACTTCTACAAATCTAGCTCCTATTTGATATGCTTTTTTTGTAATCAACCGCACTAAAGGAGCCAATTCTATAGGTGTCCCATAACTATATGCTGTAGGTCCACCAATTAGTAAACGTTGTCCAGGTTGAACATTCAGACCAATTTTTACAATTACTTCAGCAAATCTATCTAAATTTCTTTCAAATTCTGAAGACATTTAATTCACAATAATAATTTACATTTTATACAATAAGTATTATTTTGCTCTAAATCTTTTAATAACTATCGGTTTAAAACAATAATAAGTTTAATTAAATATGGGAAAACAAAACGAAATAACAGAGCCTTCAGATTTATTTAATAAAGATGGCTCACTTGTACAGAGGGGGTGGGCAAGAAAACCAATATTAAGTTATAATAAAGAAGATATTGGAAAAGGTTGGTCTCGTATCAAAGAGTGGGATCATTTCTCTGTATTAAACAATCAATTTGGATTTCAACTTACAATCGGAGACATTGGATATCTTACTCAGATGAGTTATGTATGGCTTGATTTTGAGAAGAATGAACGAGAAGGGAAAGGGCAATTTAAGTTTTTTACGAAATCTAAACTCTTGCCACTTAGTTCTTTAGAAGATTGTACGATTGAATTTCCTTCCAAGAAATTTAGCGCAATAATTAAAAGAAAAGGAAAGCAGAGAATATTAAGCATTGATGATCCAACTTTCTTAGATAAAGGTATTAAAGGAACTATTACTCTTGATGATAAACCAGAATGGGATAATACCGTAGTAGCGACTGGTTATAAAGATGATCCTAGACTATTTTATTATAATCATAAAATTAACATGATGCCGGCTGAAGGATCAATTCAGATTGGTGAAAAAGAATACTCTTTCAAGCCAGATACTTCATTTGGTCTGATGGATTGGGGACGTGGAATTTGGCCTTATCACACACATTGGTTATGGGGATCAGCGTGTGGAATTGTAAATGGAGTACCAGTTGCCTTTAATATTGGATATGGTTTTGGAGATTTATCAACTCATACAGAAAATATCATCTTTTATGATGGAAAAGCTCATAAAATCGATGAAGTAACTTTTCACCATGAGGATCGAGATCCTACTAAACCTTGGAAGTTTACCAGTAATGATGATAGATTAAATATGGTTTTAACACCTCTCATTCCACATAAAGAGAAACTCAATTTTGGATTGATTTATCTAAATTCATCCCTACTTCATGGATTATATACTGGAGACATAATATTAGATAATGGTGAGAAAATTCATATTATAGACATTTTAGGTCATGCCGAAGATATATTTTGGCGTTGGTGATTTTATACTGAATTTACAATATAATCGAAGTATTAACTCGAATAATTCCATGGCTTGAAAAAATCAATTAAAATGATTTGGAAATTTAAGAACTAAATTATAGTATGTTCTGTTCTAGAAATAACCTCATCTTGAATTTCTTTTCCTAAGTCAGTGAAATAAGCAGAATACCCTCCAACTTTTACAATTATATTTCTATAAGGTTCTGGGTTTTGTTGGGCTGCTTTTAGTACCTCAGTAGATACAACAGTAGGTTGAAGCTGTTGACCCCCTAAATCATAGTAAGTTTTTATAAGAGAAATCCACTTTTTTCTAGCTTCTTTTGTTTTTCCAATCCCAGATGGATGCATTCGTATGTTAACTGCACAGCCACAAACATGCTGAAAATCAAGAGCAGCTACTGATCGCATGACACCTGTTGGCCCATTTTTCTCAACATTATATGGATTACAACTTGCTGCAAATGGTTTCCCTGCAAGTCTACCATCTGGTGTTGCTATACCTATTCGCCCATCATAAGTGTGAGAAGTCATTGATATAATAAAAGGAGCATAAACTCCCCCTCTATAAGTTTTATAATTATAAGTTTCCTCAAATATTCGATTTGTGACTTTTCGAGCTAGTTCATCGCATTCAGGGTTTCCATTTCCCCATTTTCCTCCAAGATCTAAAATTAGTTTATGGATTTTTTTATATTTATCGGTGAAATTATTGTCGATTGCCTTAATTAAATCTTTAAAGGTGAATTTTTTTTGCTCAAAGATGAGTTTTTTAATTACAAATAATGAATCGACCATATTTGCAATACTATTCATTATAAGAATTCCTTCCGCATCGTAATATGCACCTCCTTGAGTTACATCTTTTTTAGTCTTAAAGCATCCTCGCATGAATGCAGATATGAAAGGTGCAGGAAAATAATTCGCAAATAATCTATCACGTATAGTAGTTGCTTCTACTATTTTCTGAATAACAAATTTTGTTTGCTGATTAAAAGCATCGAGAAATTCATCGAATGTATCAAAATTATCAGGATTTCCCGTCTTCAATCCCACATCATTTACTAAACCCCCGATTGTTAAGCAGTTACCATTCCGAAGTGTCATATCCAGAGTTCTACACAATAAGAGAGCTGAAAAGCCAATTCCTCCCGTTTTTCCTGGACTACACATATCCACACATCCTGTGATTGAATAAGCATTCGCATCTTTTTCAGTAATGCCTCGATTCTTTAATGCTTCAATACATACATTATCATTTAATACAGATATGCTTGAATATCCATTGTATTGGATTTCAGCAACCTTCATATATAATTCTTCAGGGGTCTTATCATGAAAACGAACAGCAAAGTTAAGGGAAGCTTTTGATCTATCTGCTGCTTCTAATACAAGATATGTAAGATCGTTTGTGGCATCTTCACCCTCTTCGTTTAAGCCCCCTACTGTCACTGGTTCTGAACCTTCAAATCGTTGGCTAAAATCACTTACAGCATTAGAATAAGGACGAATATTATGACTCATTATATTTAAAACTAACTCTTCAAGTAATTCTCGTGCTTCTTCTCGAGTGATAAGACCTTTTAGAATGTCTGAACTATAAAAAGGATAAAAAAGTTGATCTAGACGACCAGGTCCATGTACATTAAAAGGTATAGCTAAATCTACAGTTGTTTTGACAACCCAAAATAACTGCACAGCTTCTTGAAATGTGGTAGGGGGATAAGTTGAGATTTTTTTACAAACTTCATACATCTCTGATAAATCTTTCTTTCTTTTAACGTTACTAGTCTTATTTAATTCTTCCTTTAGTTTTTCTGCTAATCTACGGGCATAAATTATTACAGCATTTAGCGTTATCTTAATAGAACCTAAAAAATTTTTCTGTTCATCGTTTAAACCGTTATTATTTTCTATCTCATCTTGGATTTCCTTCTCTATAGCTAAGAGTCCTTTTTTCAAGACCGTTTCAAAATCAAGAACTAAATGACCTTGCCATACACCAATCACTGCACAAGGGGATATTACTATATCATTTTGAGCTGTTTTTAAGGGTAAATGAGATAAAAATTCATAAGATTCACCAGTATATACCCCAGAATTTGCATATTCTTTTTCTAGAATATCAGCGAGTGTTTTTTCTTTCCAATAAGGAATAAGTTCTGTAAGAAGGAGTTTTTTATCTTCGTCTTTAATAGTATATGGATTTATTTTTCTTTCTTTTAAAGTTTCAGTTCCAAGTGTTGTAATAGGAGCTCCTATTTTTTTGGTATTTTCAAGTAATTCACGAAGACCATCAGGTCCAATTTTTCTTATCATATATGACATGTAGTTCTTGTTACTTTCTTTCATATACTTTTTCATTGTTTTTGCATCAAGTTCAATTTCAAAAACTTTGTTCCATATTCCACGTTCAATATCAACAGGTATTCCGATGAAGTTTTCTGTCCATTTTCCTGCTATTCGATCGTCAGGATCTATATATAGAGTCATGTTTTCAAGAACATTTTTCATTGAAAGTGCAACTCTTACACCAAGAGGTAACCCCTTATTTTGAGTTTTCTTCCATTTCTCTGTATAGAGTTTGGCTCTCTCTATAGAAATCAAAGGAATATCATCAAGGAGTCTTCTTCTTATCCTTTTTATTCTCTCACTCGCATTATCAATAAATTCTATAATTTTTTACCACATCCTAAAAGGGTTTTTTAGAGATTTGGAATTTTATAAAATTCCTAGAAATAACATAAACTTTCTGATAACTAATTAAAAACTATATAGTAGAAATATTTATAATTTGGTATTTTGAATCAGTTTAAGAGATCCAAAAAAATCTATAGCTTAATGATTAATAACAACATGAAAAGAATATGATTGAAATAGATGTGTAATATTTTGAAGGTCCTCTTCTGAAAGTTCACCCATATCTCTATATAAATCCCCCATTCCGACTTTTTCATATTTAGTTTTAGCTAATTTATTATATGGCATAAGATGTACTGGTCCCTTGTATTTTATTTTATTCAAGAAGGATGCTATATTTTTGATAGTATCTTCATCTGTATTTACGCCTGGAATTATGGGTATACGAGGGATAATTCTTTCACTTCCAATTTTTGAATGTAATGTAGTGAAATTAGCTAAAATTTTATCATTCGGTACACCAGTGTATTCTTTATGAATTAAAGAATCAATGTGCTTAATATCAAATAAAAACAAATCGACAAATTTAGTTAATTCTTCTATTAGATCATCGTTAAAATAGCCACATGTTTCTATTGCTGTATGGATCTTTTTTTTTTGCAAAGACTTAAGTATTTCAAATAGAAAATTTATTTGGAGTGTAGGTTCTCCTCCTGAAATTGTTACACCACCTCCAGAATTATCATAAAAAGGCTTATCTCTAAGTACAATTTCAACTAATTCTTCCACTAATATTTCTTTTCCAACCATTTCCATAACTTGATTTGGGCATACTTCGACGCAAGTTCCACAAGTTGTACAAAGTTCTTCATTTCTCACAATTTTATCGTTTTGTAGTTGAAGAGCATTATTAGGACAAGCGTTTATGCAACTCTCACATTTTAAACATTTTTCTTCAAAATAGGATATTTGGGGCATTAGTTTTTGTGATTCAGGATTTTGACACCAAACACACTTTAAAGGGCATCCTTTCAAAAAGATTAGAGTTCTTATGCCGGGTCCATCATATATCGCATAATTTTGAATATCAAATATTATACCTTTCATTTGCACATTTAAACCATATTATGTTCGGTTCTTGAAATTATTAAAGAAAGTGCTTCTTTTATTAACTTCTTGATTTCTTCAAATTTACCTTCAGAGATTAATTCTTTTCTTACTATCCAACTACCTCCACAAGCAATTACATTAGGTAATTCCAAATAATTATTCAAGGAATCACTATTTATTCCTCCTGTAGGCATAAATCTCATATCAGGGTAGGGACCCGCTAAGTTTCTAAGCATTTTTGGTCCACCAGAAAGATCAGCGGGGAAAAATTTTACTACTTTTACACCTCTGTCAAGTGCCCATTCTACCATTGTTGGTGTATTTACTCCAGGAATAATGGGGATCTTTTGCTCTACGCAATAATCTACAACTTTAGGGTTGAACCCAGGAGTTACTATAAATTGAGCACCAGCATCTACGGCTTTCCTAACTTGCTCAACTTTGAGGACTGTGCCTGCTCCAACAAAAAGATTTGGTAATTCTCTAGTCAACTTTTTAATAGATTCAGCTGCTGCTTCTGTTCTAAACGTAACTTCTATAACTGGAAGTCCTGCTTCAATTAAAGCTTTTCCTAATGGAATAGCATCATTCACATTATTTATAATGGCAACAGGTATGATTTTAAATTCCTTGATCTTTTCAAATACATCCATTAGTAAACACAAAAATACAAATTTTCAAGATTAAATTGAATATTAAAATGAATTTTCATTTTTCTAAATTATCACTTATTAATTATATATACAAAATCGACCTCTGGTACAATGATTCCAAGCACCACCATATGTTTCTCTTTGGGCTCCAACAAACCAAAGACCATTTATTAGGGTTTGATGTGGAGGTGGTGGAATTCTTATATTTGGTATTATAATTTGTATTTTAATTCAAGATTAAAAAATTAAAAAAAAAAATTGAGTTTTATCTTAAGCGCATTTCCGTTAACTTTCTCTTATTTTCAGCAACTTTGTCTGGTGTAAGCTTATAGTATTTCCAGAACAAGATTAATGTAATCAGAACAATAATCGAGGGTACTATCGCTGTGTGAATCCTAATTCCAAATAGGGCTAACCCATCCTGCACTGCTTGACCAGGTACATAGCCAGTTAACACATGGCTTAATGCTATTGTTATTGCGATGAATGCTTGACCAAATTTAATGAAAAATGATTGAAAGCCATAATATATTGATTGCTGACTTTTTCCAGTTCTAACTGCTATATCGTCAAGTACATCTCCCATTGTGGGAGGATCAACATACCAATGACCCCCTATACCCATACCAAAAAATAATAAAAATATTGTCCAACTTATTAAACCTGACGCAAAAATTAAAGGTAAGAATGTAACAAATAACAAAATACCTGCTGCTATACTCATTTTTCTATTATCATTAACTTTATGTGCAATACTAGTCCATATTGGTGTTGAAATGAGTGCTCCAAGGAGCATTGCTCCTAATAAGAAAATAATCGCCTCGTCTTCCATAAGTAATAGATTAAATGAGACATATAATGCCGATGTTTGAATCATTACCCCTCCTACTTGGTATCCAAAGAAAAATATGACTTTCATCATGAATGTTCTGTCTTTAATAACCCTTGCTGTTGAATTCAAAAAAGATTCTACTTCAATAATTTGGTTAGTATCTTTTCTTTGTTGATATAAGCTTCTAACTTTTTTATCTTCATAAACTCCAGGAATAATAAATAAGAACAAGATGGAACCGAAAATTACACTAAAAATCGCTGCGTTTACATAAGTTTGAGCAACACCTTGCTTTATGAAAAGTAATGAAGGTATTATGAAAGCAAGAACAAGACCTAAAATTCCCAGTATCGTTCCATACCCTTGAACAGACCTCCTTTCTTTCAATCCACGAAATTTATCAGGATACACTGAAATCACATTTACATCATATAACGTTAATACTGTATCATAAAGAATGAGCGTTCCTAAAAACCACCAGAAGATCAACCATTGATTCCCTATAGGGTCTGCATGCCAAGCCGCTGGTACTAGAAAGATAAGTAAATATGTAATTAACCAAGGAATTGCGCCAATCATCATCCAGGGAAATCGTTTATACCCTTTTTTCTCCCAAGGCATATGAATTTTTTCCATTAACCAACCAATAAAGGGATCATTTACGGCATTCCATATAGAGTAAATCGTAAATGCTAAGGCAGTTAAGGTTACGGGTAACTTTATTACGTTTTCATAAAAAAAGAATACATAAAATCCAAAAGCAGCACTTATCCATTGTCCGAAAAGCTCTCTTGACCCATATGAAGCCATTATCCTTTTTTTATAAGAAACTACTTCATTTGTTTTTTCTAACATATCTCTAAACTCCCTTTCTTTAATATAACGTCCTTAAAAACTTATAATTTTGATGTTTTTGAGAAGCCTATGTTTTTCAAAAATTAATAAATTTTATGTTAGATATCTTTTAAACGTTAAGATTTATAACTGTTTATATAAGATTCAGAATTGAATCTTATGTTAAAAATCTGATTAAATAATTATATTAATGATATTCAATAGTCACTGAGGGAAGTTTCTTTACTGCTTTTTTTTTCTGAGTCCACAATTCTTGAGATTTTCTGACCCAATCATCAAATTCTTTTATATTTTCTGGATAATTTTCATAATGTTTCTTTATTTTTCCAGCAAGTCCATTTGCTTGTAATAGCCTCTTCATATGTTTAAAAGACAATTTTCTACGAAATAGACCTCCCAAAATTTTGAATAAGAAATTCAGCATTTCACCCATACTCATCTCTTCTTCATACTCTTTATTTGGCTCCGGTATATCTTCTCCCTCACCAGTTTGATAAATTAATCCTTTCTTCAAAAAATAATTCCATTCTTTTTCATTAAAATTTAATACGCCTGACAATTGAGTAAAAAGACTAGCAAATTTTGCTCCTTGATCCCTATAATATCTCACATTGATTTCCCAGAGTACATCCCTAGTTAAATCCTTTCCATTCTTTAGATTTTCTTCTATAACATCCGAAGCAATCATACATGACACCCAAGTCGCTGTTACACCATGACCAGAAAAAGGGTAGGTAATTGCAGCAGAGTCTCCAATGCATAAAAATCTATCTGCAACTAAAGAATATGGTGGTCTCCTATATGGAGTACTTCCTTGTTCTTTTTTGATAATTTCATATGGAGGAAGATTAGCTCTTTTTAGAAAATCTTCACGAGCTAATCGGGCATTATCAAATGATCCAGGTTGTCCAACACCTAAAATTGCTCCTTCTGGCTCATAAGAGGGACCAAACCATAATAACCACCAATTATAACCCGTGTCTGTAGCTGGGTGAGGTTCTTCTGGATTTTTCCATTTGATATATTGTAAGAGAACATACATAACATCATCAGGGCCTAATTTGAAAGTCTCTACACCATAATCTTCAGGCAAGGATGTTCTAATGACAGCAGCTTTACCTGATGCATCTACGACTAGTTGTGCTCGATATTCTATATTCTCTCCAGCTTTTTCAGCTACTAAGCCAAATATTCTATTGTTTTCAAAGATTAGATTTTTAAAGTTACAATTAAATTCCAACTTAACACCGTCAGATTCTAATACTTTATACATCCTGTTTAAAAACGGTGTTAAACGTACAATAGTTTGTAAAGCTCTGATTTTTAATTCTTTTTTGAAATCTGGAGTAACCACTGTCGAAACGGCCCTAATTTCAATACAATCTGATGCTCCTACTTGAAACGGTGGAATTCCTGCTTTTTCAATTCTATCTGATTCAAAATGAATCACATCTAATCTTTTTCCTACATCTTCTCTTTTATCCTTTTCGATAATAACCACTGAAAATCCCTTTTTCGCAAGGAGCCATCCTAAATAGGTACCAGCAGTTCCAGCACCCACAATAAGAATATCACATTTTTCAACCATACTTTTTTCTTCTCATCAATATATTTTAATATTTTAATTCTCAACAATATAATCTACTGTTTATGAAGAGATATTTTAAATTAATGATTTCAAATACAAAAATTATTTTACTTCTTAATATTATTGCCAGATAGTTTTAGTATAATTCTTGTATTAAATTTGATATAACAGGTGAAATTTTTTTAAAATAATCGTTTTTGCTCCTCATCCTGATGATGAAAGTTATGGCGCTGGAGGTTCAATTATGAAGTGGCTCGAAGAAGGTCACGATCTTCACATTATTTGGTTTACTGATGGTAGAGCGGGATACCGAAAAGCAAGAAAAGAGAATAAACTTGAGGATTGTGAAGAAACAAGAATAACAGAGGAGGAACTTGCGAAAATTAGATTAGCTGAAGCAAATGCAGCGGGTGAGTTCTTAGGGGTAAAAAAAGAAAATAGATATTTTCTGAAATTTTATGATTCTGAATTAAATAAAAATATTGGTAAGGCTGTCGAGCAGATTAGAGATATTGTAAAGGATGCTGATAGATTTGTAATTCCAAGTAATAACAATAAACACCATGATCATCAAGCTACTCATGATATTGCAGTTAGAATTGCTGAAGAACTCAATTTAAAGGATCTCGAATTCTACGTTTATACACTCTATAATCCATTAAAGGCTCAAGGAGACCACTTAATTAAAATCAAATTAGGAGATTTAAGATTTAAAGTGTATGAAGCATTAAAAATACATAAATCACAATTTTATTCTAGGGATATGGGATGGCAGACTGATGCTATGAGAGAAGTACGAAGGCAAAGATTTGGAGTTTTCCATTTGAAAGATAAGGGAAAATTTTATAATTTTTAATATAAATAATTTCTTTAATGATTATGTTTTATTACTATGATTGATCAAGAAAAATTATTCGATGCAGCCCTCATAATCAAAAACTCTAATCATATTGTAGTATTTTCTGGTGCAGGTATTTCTACAGAATCCGGAATTGATGACTTTCGTAGCCCAGGAGGTTTATGGGAAAGATATGATCCTAGTGTATATGCAAGTTATCAATATTTTTTAGAAGATCCTTCTCTATTCTGGAAAATGCACAAAGAAGTTGAAGATTTAGTCGGTATGGCAGATCCTAATCAAGCACATATAGCTATTGCACAATTAGAAAAAATGGGAAAAGTAAAAGCAGTCATTACGCAAAACATTGATATGTTGCATCAAAAAGCAGGAAGTGGAAAATATGGAGCTAATATTTATCAATTACATGGAGAATATGGAAAACTTCACTGTGTAAAATGTAATAAAGAATTCAACTTTGATGAAATTAATACTAAAGATGTGGATTATCCTAAATGTGAATGTTCAGGATATATCAAACCTAAGGTGGTATTATTTGGTGAGTCTCTCCCTCATGGTGTTTTAGAAGGAGCGATGAATGAATGTACTAATGCAGATTGCCTAATCGTCGTAGGTAGTTCTCTTTTAGTTTCACCAGCTAATTTTATGCCATCTATAGCTAAACAGTATGGCGCTAAGCTTATTTTTATAAATCGAGAAAATACAATTATGGATGATCTAGCGGATGTATTTCTAAAAGGTAGTGCTGGTGAAATTTTTACTCAATTGCTTAAAATAATAAATTCTTAATATAAAATTTAGAATTTAAAAGAAACATATGAATTCATTCAGACTTTTTTATTTCTCTATATTCTTTTGTTATTAAAAATCTAATAATTTCAGTTATATTTTTTATTCCATGATAATCTTTGATAGCTTCTAATTTATCAAATACTTCTTTTTCAAGAGCAATATGGAATTCATGTTTTTCGTTTTCCATTAGTTATTTTTTGACCAATTTTATATAATAAGTTTACTATTTTTTGGATTTTCTATGGATCTTTTTGGTTAAAAAATGGATAATTATATATATAACTTTACCATAATAAAATCTGGACGATTATAACCTAGAAGTTCTTTGATTACAGATTATCTCTTTCATAATTTTGTACGTTAGAAACACTGAGGGTTTCAATTATTCACCTACTCTATCATTTATAGGGATGGAAAAAAAACTTCAAAAGATTAAAAAAAAAGGATTATGCTTCAAATAATTTTAGCATTTTTTGTTCTGGTTGGTGGAATTGCTCTTATAATTTTCTCAAGTTTGAAAGCAGTTAAACATTCTGCTATTCTTGCGGCAGCACTAGGGGTTTCACCTTTAATAATAGGAGTAACCTTAGTATCTATAGGTACTGATATTTCAGAAATTTTTAATTCCATTATTTCTTGCTCTTTAGGTCATGGTGATATAGATGTAGGTGATTCAGTAGGTTCAGATCTCACCCAATTAACTCTTATATTTGGTTTATTACCAATTATTACTGGAGTAATTTATATTCATAGAAAGGATATAATCATTTTAGGTTCATGCGAAATTTTATCATTATTATTAATATTCTCTGTTGTTGAGAAAGGATATATTACTAGATTAAACGCGATTTTTATGGTTGGAAGTTTAGGAATTTATTTTTGGCTAATTTATAATGCTAATAAGGCGAGTATTTTACAGAGAGTACAAATGATCGAGAAAATCGAAGCTCCTAAGAAAAAATCATTTCACCTCCTTATTGCAGTAATTGGATTTGGCGGTGTAACTCTTGCATCCTTTATGATTGTTGAATCAGTTATTTTTATTTCAAGTTTTCTGAATGTACATGAGTATATTATAAGTTTTTTTATAGTTGCTGTGGGTACCTCACTTCCGGAATTGACTGTAGACATAAATGCACTCAGATTGGGACATCATTCAATCGCCATTGGAGACATTGTAGGGTCATGTATTGTAGATTCAACTCTCTCTATTGGTATAGGGCAACTTTTATTTCCACAAACAATAACAGCTGCACTCGCTGTTCCTACGATTTTGTATACTTTAATCGCAAGTTTTATTGTTTTTATAACAATTGCCATACGACGAAAAATTGATAAGAAAGCAGGAATCTTATTCATTTCCCTATATTTTCTGTCTTTCTTTTTTCTCTTTACTTTTTGGATATAAGGATGATATGTAAATCAGATATAACAAAAGAAAAAGTACTTAGTGTTATCATCTATTTATATTTAACTCATTTAGGCATATAAAACTTACATAATATGCATTGATTTGCTCTTAACCTCCTCTCAGGTCCAAGAATTATCAATCTTTCGTTCATCTCCCCTCCGCATTTAGGACAACTTTTCGAAAAATTTTCCTTAATTGAATTTAAAACTTTTTGTATTCCCTTTTCTAAATTAAGTAATTCTTTAGCATTTTGAATAATATTCTTTGCAGAGATCATACCAATGCCTTTAATCCAAGCTAATTCCTCAGCCTTAGATTGGGCAATTTCCTCAATGCTTTTTACTCCCGCATTCATTAGTCTCTCAGCCGCAGTTGGACCAATGCCACGGACCCTTATTAATTCTTCAATCATGTATGAAGCACAATTTTACGATTTAAGAAAAAAAAATATTTTTTAAGATAATTCTAATTTTGAAGCTTGTTTTGAATCTATTTATATATAATAATGTTAATTAGTCAAAATAAAATTTAAGTTAAAAAAACTTTGATAAAAATAAAAAAATTAGGAGTTTTATTTCTCTAATTGTCGTCCTACACCGATATACATCAAATAACCCCCGATGAGCGCTAAAATTACACCAATTGGACCGATTAAAAGCCTGACTGTTGGGTTGTTTAAGAAATTTGAAAAGAATATCGTGTACATAAATATCATTACCGCGATAACACCGAATATAAAGAATTTCCATTTCTTTTTTAGTTGTTCATCTTCAAATTTCTTATAAACTTGAAAAGATAAGTACAATAAAGGTAGAATTGTGAATATAGTTACACCTAAGAATACATAGAGAAAGAAAGGTAGATGCCATACGGGTGACCAATTTGTAGTAGCATTAAGTTCAACACCCCATCCTGGAGTTATTACAAAAAAGATCATACAAAACATATAAATTCCATATCCAATAAATATGATATACTGTTTTGTTGGAGTGATTACTTTTTCT
Organism: uncultured archaeon; assembly: GCA_964409945.1. Lineage (GTDB taxonomy): Archaea > Asgardarchaeota > Lokiarchaeia > Sigyniarchaeales > SOKP01 > Loki-b32. The sequence continues at coordinate 23,592 of CAYPFJ010000023.1, forward strand.
GATTTCAGTAGAATTAGGTTAAAGACAATGAAAAATATTGGAGAATAAAAAGCGCCAAAGTTTGTAAGATAATTTAAAAAAACTACAACTTGCTCATTCGCAATAGGCCCATAGATAAAATTAAAAATTGTTCCTACTATCACAGATAAATAAAACCCAGCGAAAATCAAATTCAATCTTTTTCTATCTCGTTTAAGAATTAGATACGCTAAATACGCAAACCAAGCAAAAACGAGACCTTGTACTATGTAAATTGTAATAAATCGAGTTGGAGATAGTTGATAAAATACCATATAAACTCACTATAATGTAGTTATGTTGTTTTGTTATTAAATTTGTTATAGTAATTATTTATTAGTTTTTATTTAATATTATTGTCTTTTTCTTATTAACAATATCTGTTTACTCAATATTTTTATTTAGATTAATCATAAATAATATGAACATCACTCAAGTTGACGTCCTACACCATAATATATCAAGTACAATGCGATAAGAGTCGGTAATGAAATCAATGACCAAATAATCCTAAATGTATCATGGTTCAATGTGTTAGAAATAAATGTTCCATAATAGAGAAAAAAATAAGCTGATATACCAATTAAGAAATATTTCCATTTTTTTTTTAAATATTCACTTTTGAGCTTAATATATATCTTAAAGGAATAATAAAAAGTTGGAAAAATTATGAATATAGTACACACTATAACAGAGTAAAGAAAAAAAACCCAGGTCCAATTTGGTTTCCAATGTGTACTTCCATTTATTATAATTCCATCAGTAATAAATAAAAGGTCTAAGATCAATAAACTAAAAATAATAAGTATTAAAATCTGTAATTTAAAATTAATCTGTTTAGTTGGTTTTATGAGGATTAGGACAAAAATCAGAATAAAAACCATTGAAAAACAAAAGAGATAATAAGTCATGACATGCATAATAAAAACGATTGTTGGAACAAAAATATTCGCATATATCATATTTAAGACACCACCAATTGTGACAGAAAGGTAAAAACTACTTAAGTAAAGATTAATCGTTTTTTTTCCCCTTTTTAGTACTAATTATGCCATATAAAGAAAAAACAAAGCAAATAGTCCTTGTACTATATAAATTTGAATGAATCTAGCAAAATCCATTACTTTATATCCCCTAACTTTATTTAAAGTAAAATAATTAATTTTACCTTATTATAATTTTAAAACTTAAGGAATAAATAATTTATCTCAAATTTATATAGATAAATAGTAAAAAATATAATTTTTTTAGTCCTGTGTAAGTTCTATTTTTCGCGCCACTCTTGCCCACATCTTCCACAACGGTACTTTTTTCCGAAGACTCGGGGATAATCATTTATGATATTCGTTTTATCTGTTGATTCATGAATCATATTTTTATTTTCTTCTCCGCAACTTGGACATTTCCGGCGTCCTTCATCCCTTTCAATTGTTAATAACCCATTTGATTCTTCTCCCATTATTCAACTCCATTCTTATTATTTTAATCTAATGGCATTTTTAATAATTATATTTAAATTTGTATCTTATTGTTTTTATAACTTTTTGATTTTCTATCTTTTTTGGAGTAATTTTAGATGAATTTTAATTAAATTATAAAATTAACTCATAAGCTTTTTTCCATAATTTTTTGCAGTTTCAAACAATTCTGGACTTGAATATTGAAATCTTATCATGAAATCATCAAGAATAGTATTATAAATCTCATGTATATCGCTATCGTTGTTGATTATTTCAAAACAATAGATTAACTTCAGGTCCCTTGTGATTCTTTCTAATTGATATCGACTTATTTTAAAATTTTTAGAAGGAGACCCATTAAATATATTTTCAATATCCATTCCAACTAAGATAGATATCCCTTGAAATGAAAAAGTCTCATTAAATTCTCCCAATAAACCTTTAGTAAGAGTATTAAGTGAAGCAGGTTCGTACAAATTTAGAGTAATAATGATAGTATCAAGTTTTTGTACTTTTTCGAAATTATATATTAAATCTTCAAGTGTATCTGCTATGAATATCTTTATCTTAATCGGAATTTGCTTAAAGACAATAAAAAACTCATATTTATCATCATAAATATTGGATTCTATTGCTGATATTTTAAGACTTTCAAAAAAAATGTCCTTAATAGATTCTTTCTTACCTATGATTCCTATCCTCAAGCTATAGCTAATTTTCTTCAAGAAGTCTCTTTCCAAAAATAATTATTATTGTTCTTAATTTTCTATTATTAATTTATTTTAATAAATTATTTTAGTACAATCTTTTTGTTTAAGTGATAACAAAAATCTAATAGCAATTTGATCTTTATGCTGCTGCTATATCTCGAATTAATCTTAATGGTAATCATTTGGAGTTTTTCTTTTGTTGTTGTAGATATTGCTGTAGAATTTATTCCACCTTTATCTATCGCATTTTATCGTTTTGTTATTGCTTCATTATCATTTGTGATCCTTGATCTTTATTTTAAATTCACTAAAAGAAAAGAAAAAAACTCATATAATAAATCATTAGAGAATAATAGATTTACAAAGAATGATTGGGTGCTAATGATACTTGCAAGTTTTACGGGAATATCGATTTTTTTCCTTGCTCAATATTCTGCAATTGAAACTATTGGTCCATCTCTTCCCGCTTTATTTGTTTGTTTAATAACTCCTGTCATAATTACAATTTTAGCCTTAATTTTTTTCGAAGAAAAATTAAATACTCTAAAAATAGTAGGTTTTGTAATAGCTTCAATCGGAGGTTTTTTATTAGTTACCGGAGGGAATATCAATATACTTGCTCCAGATTCTCCAAATTTTTTAGGTTACTTATTTGCATTAATAACTCCTTTACTATGGGCAGTATATTCTACAGCAACAAAAAAGATATCAAAAAGCAATTCAAGCATTACTATGAATAAATATATTGCATATATTGGTACTATTGAATTATTTTTTTTTGTTTTAGTGAATGGTGAACTTTTTAATTTCTTTAGGAACTTTTTTAACATTTCCTTATTCCTTTCTGCCTTATATTTAGGACTTGCTTGTTATGTTTTAGGCTATTATATATGGCAAAATTCACAGAAAATATTAAAATCCTCAAAAGTAGCTTCATTTTTATACATTGAACCGTTCCTTACGCTAATATTTTCTTTATTACTTCAAAGGAGCGAGATAATTGTTTTATGGAATATTATTGGAGGGATAATAGTATTAATAGCTGTTCTAATCATAAATTATAAATAAAAAAAAGGTTTTAGATTGATTTATTCTAATTTAAGTAAATGTTTCACCCAACCGGGTAATATAAATCCAATATAATAAAATGTACTAGAAAGCATCATTAACGTTCTGAAAATTATCAATGTTGCGGGTGATAATGGAATAAATCCATCTCCAATAGCGCCTATTGCAAACAAATTGAATGATAAAAGTAGAAATCTCCCCTTCCATACTATTAATGGGTTGTCTTTTTCTTTTAATGAAGCTATGGCAAAATCGTTACCAGTTATTGTACTAATTAGTAGAGAGAAAGCAAGAAAACCTAAAGCTAAACCCTTATAATCAATATCAATTGCACTTTCTTTAATACCAATTAAATTTACTACTGGAGCTCCTGAAGCAAAGAATAGAAAGTAAAATATATAAATATAAAAAACAATTGAGAAGCAAAAAACAATCCATGTAACAACACGTTTATATTTCTCGTGTAAAGCGGGCATATAAATTTGAAGCCATGATAATAAAGCAATAGGAACTGTTACAGTTCCTATTAAAACATAGAACGGATAGGCAATTTCTTGGCCAGTAATTACCCAGTATATGTATCCTAACCCACTGGGATACCAGGGAGACATTGTAAAAATAATTGCCAAAAAGAAATAAAATAAGATTTTTTCCTTCGTTTTAATATATTTATAGAGAGTAATTCCACCGTATAACCAAGAGATAATAACTGTAAGAAAACCAAAAATACCAGATAAATGCAACTCAACAACCGACATAATATTCACATTTAGAATTATTGAGATAAGTAATTAATAATAATGTGTTAAATCTCTATTTAATATTTATGTGTTCTTACTTTTTTACTGACAATTCTATTAAATTTTTAATAATCATCCCTAACAAAACATATATATTTAAACATTTTAATAGAATTAAAACATAATTCTCAAACATATTCAAAATACAAAGGTGAATATAAAATTCCTAGGCGTTATTATGCGAAATCTAAGAAAACCTACGCAAAAGATCAATCTTTCGAACAAGATCAAGTAGGTGAAGAAAAGGAGCGTTACTTAATCAGTATAGAATTAATGAGTTTGAAAACCCTGAAAGATTATGATATTTTTGGTTGGCGTGGAGAATTCTACTTTAAGGTGGATGGTCCCAAGACGTTTAAAGCCCGATGGCCAAATAAAGGTACTATAAAGTTACAAAGGAATCAAGAATTTACCAGTAAAGCTGATATGTCCCTCTGGAGCCAATTTAAGACAGTACATGTGGATCATCCTGCTGTACAAAAAATTAAAGTAATTCTAAGGGAAAAAGATCATTTGAAAAAAGACGAAGTTGTTGCTGAGCAAGAATTTGAAATTAAACTCCCATCAAAAACAGAATATGTAATATTACAAGACAGTAAAGAACAAACAAAAGCAAAACTAAGAATTCAGGCAGCTAGAACAAGATATTAAACAAATAATTATTATTTCTTTTTCTTTTTAAGCTATATTGTGAATTTTTCATATTTAGAACTGCAAGGATGATTATCCGTAACCCAGAACTCCTTTTTGGTTGGAATTACGATTATTGATCCTAGTGTTCCTGCTTCAGGTCCATGCGTACAAACAGTAAAGTCATCAGGGTCTCTGTTATCATGATCACTTAAAATATTTTTAACTATATCAATATTTATTTTCCCTTTCAGCTTTTTTAATAATTTAATTTCTCTCTGATACCGTCTTATTGGAGATTCAATAGGGTTAATATCCATATCATCCATTTTAAAGCGTACATAATCTGGTAAATTAGCATCTTTTAGTTCTTTAGTTTGATAATGGTTTGTATGAGCTAAAATGCCATCACTAGGTCTACGAATTGCATGACGAGTGCTTGTAGTTTCAATCACACATGTATCTCCCGATGAATCCATGAATCCATAATGGCATCCATTTGAACGGCTTGTAAAGTTTGTAATAAATTTAACGGCTTCTTGAGTTGTTGCACAGGTCTCGAGCATTTCTTGTACTAGAAATGTGCCTGGGACACCTTTTAATCTGAAATCAAGAGGTTTTTGCTTCCAAGAACGACCATAATTATAGCCTATTGCTAACCCTTTCTCATTCAATCCCATATGACACCCTGTAAGAGGATATTGTGTGAAATTTAAACTTTTATAACCATCATCAGGTATCTCTTCTCGAACTACTTGAAACGGCTGGAGAACGTTAGGAAAATCATAATTACGTCCAAATATCATCAAATTGCCTAATGTTGCTTCAGGAAGTGCAAATATCATTGAACAGGCTTGGACTGGAGGATTTTTATAAAGTGATTTTGGATCTCCTGACATAACTTCGATAAAATGAGCTCCATGAAGGATATATCTTTTGATAAAGGCTGCTTTTCCTATTGATATCATTTTATCATACTGATTAGGAACCAACTGTTGTAAAGATTTCTTTATATTCTTTTTACCCATTATACCTAAACCAAGCTTAATTATTGAGAGAGGAATTAATTTTGAGGTGACTTCTGAAAACATTTTTGAGTGAAAGACAATATCGAACATGTTATGAATTTTATCTTTCAATTGTTCTCCCTGTTGGGTTCCTCTTTCGATAGCAGTCCCCTTTAATTTAATGTAATCAACCATATTTACCATTCTTTTCTTAGGGTTTAAAATGTTTATATAAATAAGGAATTTTAATATATACTATAATTCTTAAAAAGTTAAAAAAATCTTATTTTTTTAAAAAGTAAGATTACAATTAAAGGAATCTAACATGATATAGTATTAATTTTGAGGAAATAATTATAATTGACTGGAAATACCGACTTTAAAGTTGGAATTGCTACATTAGAAGATGCTCAAGAGATTATGAATGCTTTTAAGCAAAATTTAATTGACGCAAGAGATATTGATGAAATCTCTAAAAAGCAAATAGAAGAATTGGAAGAACAAGGCTTTTTGCGAAAAGAAGTGAACATAGAATATTATAAAAAACTTATCGAAGATCCTAATACAGAAATTTATGTTGCGAAAAATAGTACTGAAAAAATAATTGGTTTTGCGAGTATTCATAGAAAAAAATATAATATAATAAAAGTTCGTGATGTTATCGGCAATCTTTCTTTCGAGAATGAAAGAACCAAAGACTTACTTCTTAATGAAGATAAAGAATTCGCATATTTAGACCAAGTGAGCATTTTGCCAGAATATAAACGCAAGGGAGTTGGTACAGCAGTTTTTCAAAAATCATTAACATTAATTGATACTCCCATAGTTGCCTTTATAGTAGAAGAACCACTTTTTAATAAAGCTTCTATTTATTGGCATAAATATAATGGATTTGAATTCTCTGCGATTAGTGATGGCGAATATAAAGGTAAAGCGTTTAAATTCCAAATTTTTGTGCATTGGAATAATTAATCTAAATATGTTGTAATAATCAATTGTTGAAATCAAGAATGATTAGTATAGAGAAACTTTTTATGGTTCAAATATCTTCAAATCTATGTAAAGTATATTATATTTTAATAGAATCGTTCTTCTTTTTTAGAGCCTGCAAAAGCTCTGTTTTAAGTATTTCAATATTTATTTTAGGTTCAGCTTTTTCTTTATTTAGTAATTGCTGGGATGGATCCACTCTTTTATTTGTAATGTCTGAGAATATTTTTATTAGTTCATCTTTTTGGTGATCTTTAGCGCTTACTTGGGGTTTTTTGTAGAAACAATTAATAGAAGTCTTATCATCAAGGTTAAAATAACCACATCGATGACAATATAAACTTTGTAGATATAAATTAGTTTTTGGACATAAAACGACGTCAATAATTATCTCTTTTATGTTTATACTAATTTTTTTAACCTTCACTTGAATAACCATTCCTTATAAATTTGATAGACTATTTAGATTATAAAGCATTTAGGTATAGTTTTTCCCCATTGTATTTTAGATGAAAGGGTGGATCTTTTATTCACTCAACATTATAATAAATTTTAATGAAGTAAAATTGATATAGAATGCTCGAAATTGTTTTATCGATTATATTATTCATTATTGGTTATCTAATAATATTTTTTGCTGCAGATGTCTTTTTAGATAATTTAAAAGAAGTTTGTATTCTATACGGAATATCCCCTTTTGTTATTGGAGTATTAATTATTGGCATCGATCCAGAAGAATCAATTGCTTCGATCATTGCTGCTATTAATGGACTTTCCTACATTGCAATAGGAAATGTTATCGGTAACTCAATATTTGCATTGACAATAAGTTTTGCAATTCCCGCCTTTTTCTATAAAATTGATTTTAGATCAATCCATCAATCTTACTTTATATTATTATACATTTGCCTTTTTTTAATCCTTCTCGGAATAATTAGTTATTTTAGAATATTTTTTATCGGAATTATTGCTATTTTCATATATTTTGTATATTTGATTAGGAATATAAATCAATTCTCTAAAGGAAGTTCTACTGGATTTGGCTCAACGGAAAATCTCATGAAGAATGATAAGAACACTCAAGAATTAAAGACAAAATCTAAAATTAAAAAAATCATTCTAATCATTATTAGCTTTACATCTATTTTTTTAGGGGGAGAATTATTAATTTTTGCCACAGAACAAATTATACTACAAACTAATATCCCAGAAACGTTCTTTGGGCTCGTTATAATTGCATTTATAACAAATGTTGAGGAATTAACATTAGTTATAAAATCTATAAAAAAAAAGAGCGTTGAAATTGGCTTGGGAGGGATGATAGGAAAAGTAATATGGAATTTAACACTAACTTTTGGAATTAGCGCTATTTTTATTAGGAATTTCCAATTCTTATGGATCTTTTTTTGGAATTGGTTCTTATTATCAATAATAATAATCTATTTTAATTTTGTATCAAAAAAGCAAAGTTTAGTTCTCAAAGATGGAATAATATTGACAATATTTCTAATTTCATTTCTAACAGTTAATTTCACAATAGTAATTTAACTAAAGTAGTAATAAAAAATAGATGAAAAATATGAATTACTTATTGTTTTTTTCTTCAGATTCAGGTTTTTCTTTCAAGGATTCAATAATATTTATTATATCTTCTGCTAATTCATAGCGTTCGGCTCGATGCTTCTCTCGATTTAACCTTTTCTCAACACGCAAGGGTGATCCAATCTTAACTTTTAGGCCATCTCCAGTAAACATGTTCAATATTTTAGTTTTTTGTGTAGTAATCGCTATGGGAATAATTGGAGCATCTCCTGCAATTGCGAACTTTATAATTGCAGCCATCGATTTTATCTGTACTTCACGATCATGTCTTGCTTCAGGTGTCATACCTACAAGATCACCTTTCTCATTCAATATTTCAAATACTTTTTCGATTGGTTCAGTATCTTCTTTATTTTCAGTTCCTCGAATCATTCCAAGACTCTTTAAAACTGGACCAGCAATTTGATGCTTCATTAATTTTGGATCAAGCATAAAATGAATTTTTCGTCCTGATACCTGAGCTATTATTAACATATCTCGGATTACGTTCGGTGTGATTGTGGTTAAAATCGCTTTTCCTCTGAAGGGAATGTTTTCTTTCCCTTCAATTTTTAAATCCATGAAAGCCTTAAAGAATAAACCGCTTAGTCCTTTTACAGCACCATAAAGCATATCAAAAGCAATAACTTTTGGATTTAACTTATCTCCTTCATCCTTTATTTCTGTACTTGTACTTTCACTCATTTTTTTATTACCTCTTATTATAATTTATCTATAAAATCATTAACTTCTTCCATTCTTTTTTCATAATATTCTTTTAAATCTTTTTCTGAAACAAACGTGGGAATGACCTTTTCTGTATAAAGGTCAAAAATCGTACTTAACTTAGTTTTATGTTTAATGGTTTCTAGGAACTCTTCTCCTAATTCTTTCATTTGTTTTATAAATTCTGCCATATTCCTAAAATACCTCCCATTTTCCACATCTACTACCCCAACGGGCAATTACTTTATTTTCGTCTTGAGGCATTTTAACTTGAACTATTTCACAATTATTTGGACAATCTCCACAGTAGAATGTTGAGGTTTTGAATTCAATATCCCCTACGTTAAGTCCTCGGAATATAGTTTCTGTTGGGTTGTCTAGATAATAATCTCTAACAAGGATTGCCATACCTAAGGCTCCCATTAAAACATTATATTTCGGTACGATTACTTCACAACCCAAGTGTCTTTCAAAAGCTTGAATGATACCTTTATTATAGGATACTCCTCCTTGGAAAACTATTGGTTCGTCTAATTCCTTTCCCTTAGATAAATTATTCATATAATTTCTAACTAATGAATCACATAAACCAGCTATAATATCCTCTTTAGAATACCCTGCATTCTGTTTATGGATCATATCAGACTCAGCAAATACCGTACATCTTCCAGCGATGCTCACGGGATTTTTAGATTTCACAGCATAATCTCCAAATTGCTCAATCGGAATACCCAATCTAGATGCTTGATGATCAAGAAAAGAACCAGTTCCAGCAGCGCATACAGAATTCATTGCAAAATCTACAATTATTCCATCACGTAAAATGATGATTTTAGAATCTTGGCCACCAATTTCTAAGATAGTGCTTACATCAGGATATAATGATTGAGTTGCAACTGCGTGTGCAATAATTTCTGTTTTCGCAAGATCTCCCCCTACAATAGCTTTCGTTAAATATCTTGCTGAACCAGTAGTTCCGCAACAACGTATTGCGTATTCTTGTAGTTCTTCATTTTGTTCAACCTTTTCTCTTAAATCTTCCATGCCTGCCTTGGCAGAATCGATAGGAGATCCTCTATTACGTAAAAATACACTTGTGAGGACATTACCATCAAGATCCATTAAAACAAATTTACACGTAACACTTCCTATATCAATTCCAAGAAAAGCATCAAGCTTTCCGTTTTCTTTAACTACTTTATCTGAAACTTGTACCATAATTACACCTTTATTATGCCTGAATTAATTGAATACACTCCTGAAAAAAATGTGATCCATTTGATTTATAAAAATGCATCTTATCATCTTCAAGTGAGATCTTTTCAAGACCTAATTTATGCTTACGTCTTGATTCCATTAGATCTACAAATGCTTCTAATCTCGTCCTCATTCCCTCAGTACCAGAATGCTCATCAAAAGAGAAATATATAATCGGAAGATCATACATTTGCTTAAGTTTATTTGTTATAATTGTCCGAGCAGTCACTTCGGGCATACAGGTAAAGGGGTATACATGTACGCTCCCTGAGAAACCACTTTTAGCGCGATCTATATATTCACCAATAACCCAGCGAGCCTCTCCCCCAATATCCATAGGAATGTAGGGCTGAGATAAGTGTTCTAACCACCTTCGATGATAATTCAAATGGAATTTATGCGAAACCCAATCCCATAAACTTAAATTTTGATGTATCTCTACACCCATTTCTCCAAGCTTACGTCTAATATCTACATTAACATATGGTTCTAAACTTATATGAATTTCACCAAATATCGCTACCCGTAAAGGAGTTCGTGTTTTGTCAATATCAATTTTATTAAAATCTTCTTTAATTACTTTTTTGAAATTTCGTAGTTCCTTAAGGGTGTTAGCTTGATCAAGTTTTATTAGTATATTATTCAAAACGTCAGTAGTATCTCCTTGATTTCGTTCATAAGCACGGAACAAACCTTCTGCAGTTTGAATGTCTTGTAAAAGTTTTGCTTTCTTCAAAAAAAAAATCACTGCTTTTACGAATCTTGGATAAGCAAATAAACCGCTTTTGCCACTAAGGTCTTGTAGAGTTTTTACCCAATGAAATTCTAGTAAATCTGCTTGATCTAACGGAATTATTTTCACATGTTTATAACCCATATCATGTAAAATACGTTCTTGAACAGCATGATAAAAACCAAAACGACATGGTCCGCAATCTATAGCCATTACTAAAGTATCGGCACCCTTTTTAATAGCATTTACAAAATCTCCTAATGTTGCTTTAAATGGGAAGCAAACAAACTCTGGGCTGTATTTTACGCCAACTTTAATGGCTTCTCTATTAGTTGGATCGGGTAAGATTACTTTTATTGACGGATCTAAAACTTCGAATAATGTTTTGAAAGCCACCCAATTAGGTCCCATGTTAGGAAAGGAAAGGATCATGTATCACTGAACTCCTATAATTACTTCAGACTTTAATTTAACTTAACGAATGATTATAAATGACGTTTACTTAAATAAACCTTTGTTTAAATAACAAAGCAAATAATAAAAATGTACCCATTATAAACAAATTATCAATAGTATGAAATCTTTTATTAAAAATCTTAGTTTTGGTTAATAAGTTTAAGCAAGATTATTTTATTCTATTTTACTTAATAAGGATTCACCTAACAAATAACTGAAATTAATAAATCATAATATTAAGCTATATTACTATTAGATCATTAAATAAGATTAGTTTTTAGTTTTAATATTAATTAGAAGGAAACCTAATGAGTAAAGAATTTAATATTGTCATAGAACAGGATGAGGATGGATACTACATTGGCAGCATCCCCGAATTGCCTAGTTGTCATACACAAGCAAGATCTTTAGATGAATTAAATAAAAGAATTATTGAAGCAATTGAATTATATCTTGAAGTTGATAAAGATCGGATAAAAAAGACAATTAAATTCATAGGATTTCAAAAAGTGGGGGTTTGCTTTGAAGAAACTTATCCCTATTGCTCCAGACAAATTAATCAAAATTCTTAAAAAATAAGAGTAATGATTCAGGTTATTAAGAGTTTAACTATTAGACTACCCCCTGCGATAACAACTATCATACTTAATATAATTATAAATAATATCGCTATGGTTTGAGCTTGCAGTGCTGCGGAATATTTAGCAAGTGCTTCATAGTACATTTTCTCACCTTCGATAATATCCTCTCCTAATCCCCCTGTAACTTCCCAAAATGTAATTTTTTCTGCCCATTGTCTGTTCTCATTCATTATATCTTTTTGATTATTCATAATAATCTGTTTATTATTGATTTCAAATAAACTTAAAATGACTAATATTCCTGCAGTAAATATTATCAAAAAACATAAACCCAGAATTAATGGTTTTTTTCTAATCTCTTTCATTTTTTACATTAAGTTAATAAAATATATATACCTCAAGCGCATATGGTTCTGTTAATTATTTAAGAATTGTTTGTTATTAATTTTATTTATCTTCAAGTTTATCATATTGAATAAAAGATGTAAACCTTTGCGACATGCTACCTTCATTTGATACTCTTACTAACTCAGAGTTTCTATCTTGAAATTATAAAAAAAAAAATTAATATCTTTTAGAATTTGGTCTATGAATTTCTTATTATTGAGACGCAATTTATACTAAATAACCAAAATTAAAATAATAGCACTTTTATAGGATTCAATTAACATTTATTCAATATGTAGAATGGATTTTAAAGGCTGTAAAATGATTTTAAAAAGAAAACTGAATAATTTTATTAACAAATGTTTTTATGCATATTGTTTGATTAGATATATGGTTGAACAATCAACACTTAAATTAAAGAATTAAAGGAATGATGCTAAAGTTTGAGTTCTAAGTCAGAAAAAGAAAAAAAGAAAGGTAAAAAAGAAAAAAAGAAGAAATTAATGGTTCAAGAAATAAGTGACGATACGGAAGTTCAGGAAATAACAAAAAAAAGTAATATTTTTTCTATATTAAACAGGCTTGACGATATAGATAAGGCTAAGGGTCAAATGGAAGAGAATAAATTAAGAAAAGGTATAATCGAAAGTGAACAATTAGAAAAAACAGAGATAATAGAAACTGAAAAATTAGATTTTAATACATTCAGAAAAGAAATAGAACAATTAAATGAACTTAAAAATCGCTACTTGACTAAAGGAGAATATGATAAAGCCATTGAAATCTCTGAAAAAATAATTGTTATTGCATTCTCAAATAAATTAAAGTCATTAGTAAATGAAGAGAATAAGTTTTTAGAGCTCATGCGAAATAAAGAAATTCAAGCAACTGACAATACAGAAATTCTTGTAAAAGATAAAGTGATAGATGCCATCAAGAAAGAACAAATAGAAAATATTACAACTAAACAAGAAGAAGATCTAAAATTGGATTTAATAGAAGTTCAAGAAAAACAAAGATTAAAAGAAGAGAAAATAAAATTTGAAAAAGAAAAAGAAAAATTTGAACAAGAGAAACTAAAATTCGAACAAGAGAAACTAAAATTTGAAGAAGAAAAAGAGGCTTTTAAATGGGAAAAACAAATGTTTGCAGAAGTAAAAAAATATGAAAGAGACAAAGAGACTCCTTAGCTTATTTTTTTAAAGGTATTATTATACCAAAGAAATCTAATTCTATAAAAACAATGTCTAATTATTGTTTTTTAATTTAGAATTATTAATGTCATAAGGATTAACATTTATGTCATCTAGAATGAAAATTATATTTGGAGATTGGCGTTTAGGCAGAATTCTCATGTTTATCTTTATAACAAGTTCAGTTTCATTTGGGTTGGGAGGTTCACTGATAAATATTATACTAGCAGGCTTAGTGGGGGCAACTCTATCAGCGGGGGGATTTTTTTTTGATTATCTTGGAGATTATAATAATGATCGTGAATCTGGCAATTTAAAGAATCCTATAGCTAGAGGTAAATTATCTCCAAGAGGAGGTCTTATAATTATTATCTCGTGCTTTACTATTAGTAGTGTAACGTGTATCATAATAAATCCTTGGGCACTTATCCCGTTAGCTTGTTTAATAGGGGTTATTGGTGGCTTGGTACAAGGATTATTTGATTCTGCTCTCTTGCGTGCCTTTAGTTTAGGAACTCTTCAAGGATTCTATGTTCTGATTGGTGCTCTTTTTGCCTATAAATTTGAATTAAGTGTGATACTTTTAGCTTTATTTCTGTTTTTTGCTATGACTGGGGCAAGAGTACTTGGAGATATAAGAGATCTTCCTTATGATCAGAAAATTGATACGAATACAATTCCCAAAAAATATGGAATTCAATGGGGGGGATACTTTCTTTTAATAAATGAATTTATTGCTTATATTATTGGAATAGTAATTTACTTACTAGGTTTATTTGGTATTGGGTACCTGATTTGCATGATTAGTATTATTGTTATTGGGGTTCCATTAAATTTATTGTTTATTATTCGACCATCACCAAAAATAGCACGAACTATAAATGTATTATCTTTAGCTATTTTAGGCTCATTATTTGTATTAGCAATGTTTATAGGAAAGTTATAATTACCGTGTTTTATACATTATTTAAATAGAAATAAAATAAGAAGAAAAATTCTTTTTATGAATAACTCAATTTATCCTTTATTTACATAATCCAGAAATGCTTTAACTACCATTTTAAATCTTGGATCGGGGACAACAGTTAGATGGTCCTTTCCTTGGATTTGAAAGTGACAAGCATTTGGTACCAATTGAGCTATTAATGTTTTATCTCCTGGAATAAAATCATCAGATCCTAAAACAGTTAAAATTGGTGTTTTTACTTTTTTAAAAGAAGCTTTTGATTGAGAAGGAGATCCTACCAAGTCAGGTGTTTCTTGAAAGGTTCCCGCCATGACTGCAGCTAAAGCATTTAGATCATTGCCACCAATTTCAGCAAATTGACGAAATCTACGAGCAATAGGATCTTTAATATGATCAATACTTTCTGCTTTAAAAGCTTCTATTCTTAGAAGTGTATTTTCCCTGTAAAGAGTTCTTTCTTTTTCATTTTGAGGTAAATATAATACAAAACCTCCTAATATAGCTGATATAAAAAGTTCTGGTTTTTGTAATAATAACTGGGATGTAATTAATGCTCCCATAGAATACCCAAAGAAATTAGCTTTTCCAATTGATAAATTTTCCATTAGAATAATAACATCACTTATCATTTTGTCATGTCCATAAAAAGAATCTTCATGAGGTTTATCACTTTTTCCATGACCACGGCAATCTAAAAGAATTAAACGATAGTTATCTTTTAACGTGCTTATCCATTTTGTGTGTTTCCAATTCTGTTCTATATTTGAAGCAAAACCATGAATCATTAATATAGGCGGACCTTCACCTACAGTTTCATAATATATATTAACTCCATCATTATTGAAATAAGGCATTTAGATATTTCACCTCCCATTCTAATTTAATATTATTCTCTTACCCTTTTCAATTCAATTTTCACAGCATTAGTTCTATCTGGGCATTCAAGTTCCATTACGTCAGGATCTTCGACCCATGTAGCAGGAAATCCTCCTCCAAATTGAAGCATCATAAGATTAGGAAATATATCATGGTAAAAAAATCCACACAATCCTCCTGAGTCATGGCAATCTAACTCTATTTCATCTCCTACTTTATGATTTTTGTTACAAAATCCTTTTACTTCTTTTATAGTTCCAATAATTTGAAATCCTACTCGTGGCATATTTATAACCTTTTCAAAATCTAATTTTAAATATTTGAAGGTTTTATTATATTTATTGTTATTTTACAATTAATTTAAGTTAATTCGTATACTTTATCATTTAAAGCGATATCAATGGTAAATTTAGCAGATCTAGAACAACCTCATGTTTTCTGGGAATATTTTTTACAAATATTAGAAATTCCTAGGTGTAGTCGAAATGAAGAAAAAATAAGAACTTTTATTAAAAAAGAAGCAGAAAATTTTGGGTTTAATTCAAAAATCGATGAAATAGGAAATATTGCTGTAAAGATTCCCGCTATTAACCAAAAACTAAATTGTGTTTTACAGTGCCATATGGATATGGTATGTGAGAAGAATGAGGATGTTATTCATGACTTCTCAAAAGATCCTTTAAAACCTAAAATAATCGATATTGAAGGTGAAAAATGGATTACAGCAGAAGGAACTACTTTAGGTGCAGACAACGGTGTAGGAGTATGTTTTCTCCTAACTCTTATGAAAAAAATTCACAACAACGAGTTAAAATTTGATACAATAGGTTTAGATTTATTATTCACTGTTCGTGAAGAATATGATATGGGTGGGGCAAAAAATGTTGATCCAAATCTTGTTCACGGAAATTACCTAATCAATCTTGATTCTGGTCAAAAAGCGATTACAATCGGATGCACAGGGGGCATTGGATTTCATACAAGAATAAAAAAAAAAACTATTTTAATAGATCGAGGAAAATTAAAACTCTCCCCCATAAAACTTTCCATTTCTGGATTATGTGGTGGACATTCTGGAAGATGCAATGAAGGCCAAGCCCATGCAATTAATATATTATCTCAAATCCTTTGGAAATTGAATAAAAAGTATACAATCCATGTTAATTCTATAAATGGGGGAGGTGCTGCTAACGCAATACCTAGAGAAGCGAACTCAACTTTTTTTATTAAGGAAGACCAGTTTGAAGAAATCAAATTATATTTATTAGAGATTTTCAAAGAAATTAAACAGCTTTTTGATGGAATCGAAATGGACATGGACATTACGATCGATAAAATAAAAGACTTTGCGAGTAATGAAACTTTCTCAAAAGAAGTTCAAAATAAATTACTCAATCTTTTATATATCTTCCCTAATGGTCCGATTGCATTCCATCCTAAAATAAAAGACTTGATGTTTACTTCAACAAATTTAGGTAAAATAAGGACAAAAGAAGATCACATTAAAATTAGATGGCTCCATCGAAGCTTAAGCAGCTATTATAATAATGATATTTATGAACAAATTCTTGAATTATTAAATCTTTCAGGTCTAGAGATGGACCATAAGTACCGTGGAAGTTATCCTCCTTGGGAACCAAATTTTAATTCTAAACTCCTGAAAATCGCTAAAGAAGCCTATAAAGATGTAAATAATGAAGATGCAGAAATGAAAATTATTCATGGAGGGTTAGAAGCTACACTATTAATCGATAAAATCCCTGGAATTGAAGCACTAGCTTTTGGTGCTAATTCTACGGGACTTCACTCTCCAGATGAGCGGTTAGAAATTAAATCAGTAGAAACAACTTGGAATTTTCTCATATATCTACTTAAAAAAATGGATACATAATAAGGGATATAACATGGAAGATATCTCTAAGATTGCCATAATATCAGATATTCATGCAAATAAATACGCTTTAATCAGATTTCTTCATTATATAGAAGAAAACTATCAAGCTGAAAAAATTCTAAACTTAGGAGATTTCGTTCATATTGGTCCGCACCCAAAGGAAGTAGCGCAAATTATTTTCAGCGATAATAGATTCGAAAATATTATTGGTAATAATGAAATGATTATTCTGGGAAGACATGAGACTCCTGAGAACGTAGAACCCCATAGTACTTGGACAATAAATCAACTTGGAAAAGATCTTATGGCAAAAATACAAAACACACCTACTTCTAAAACATTTATTATTAATGGAAAAAAGGTTTTAATGCTCCATTCACATTTTTATGATATCCCAGGTCGATCAGTTCAAGATAATCTTTTAATCTACCAAGGTAAAACTCTTGAAGAATTTTTGAATGACTATCCTGAAGAGTTTGATATTGTCTTAGTAGGACATTCACATGAACAATTATATATCTCATGGGAAGGGAAGAAAATCATAAACCCAGGCTCTATAAGTATTAATTGGGCCCCAAAAGTATCCTTTTGTTTAATGGACCTTGATCCAAAAAATATAAACATAACATTTAAAAATATCCCATATGATACTTCAAAATTAAAGGAAGATTATGAACAGCGAAGTGTTCCGCACCGAGAATTTTTAATGAAATATTTTTATCCTTTTCTCTAATAACAAAATTTTTTTTTTTACTCTATTGCTTTAAATTAATATGGAAATCACAAAACGAGAATTAATTGATTTCAAGCAAAGAAAATTTCCAGAGAAGATATGTTTCAAACCAATTGGAATAATTCATACTCCCTTTAAAATTCTTAAAGGCATCCCTATTCAATCATCATTATCCGATGCAAAGGGCACGATCGAGATATTTCCCGAATATAAATCTGGTTTAAAAGAGTTATCTGGATTTTCTCATATTTATTGTTTGTATTTTTTTGATATGGTAAAATTGCCCGTTCCACTTCAGTCAAAGCCTTTCTTGGACAATGAATTGAAAGGAGTGTTTGCTATCCGAACGCCTTTTCGCCCTAATCCTATAGGACTTTCAATATTACAGATATTAGAGATCAAAGAGCACAAAATCCAAGTAAACAATGTTGATATTTTAGATAAAACTCCAATTTTGGATTTAAAACCTTATGTTCCTTATTTTGATAATATTGAAACAGAGAAAATAGGTTGGTTGAATGGTAAAATTAAGAAAAAAGTAAGTTAAAAGAAAATTCCGTGAGTATTTATGCTTTTATTGTTTCTTTTTTTTTAGAATCAATTTCTAATTTCTTTTTTTTTCTCCTAACCATCTCAACAAAGCTTTCTACTCTTGTTAAAAGACCTGCTTCTCCACTATGTTCATCCATTGTTATTTCAAGAAAAGGCAACCCCACAACCCTCATATCTCGCATGACTAATTCAAAGATTAGGCTATCTGGGCCACAAACAAAACTTATAAGGAAAATAACTCCATCAATCTCGCCACGACCCATAGTGAGAAAATATCTAATTGATTGCATTATTTCCTCTTCATGTCTCCAATAATTTCTAAGATGTTTATTTATAATCACTGGTTCTTTGAATAGTGATTCTGGTAAATTTTCAATTGT
>CAYPFJ010000024.1:0-42386 GCA_964409945.1 uncultured archaeon
ATCATGTATAAATTTAAAATTGTTTTAGCTGGGGATAAAAATGTAGGTAAAAGTTCACTATTAATAAGATTTTGTAATAATATCTTCTCTGAAACCCTAAAGGAGACTATTGGTGTCGATTTTAAGAAGAAAACAATTGAATTAAAATATGATTCCAAGTTAATACCAATAACCCTAAGTATTTGGGATTTTGGAGGAGAAGAAAAATTTCGTACTCTATTCCCTCCTTATATACAAGGAGCTGCAGCAGCTCTAATTCTTTTTGATATGACCAATAAAAAATCATTATATGGTTTAGAAAATTGGGTTAAGATTATCGATGAAAATGCTTCTAAAAATGTTGTTAAATCATTTATTGCTACAAAGATTGATTTGAAAGATAAAAGAGAAGTATCTAAAGAAGAAGCAAAGGAATTTTGTGATAAATATACAGCAAATAAAGAAATTTTCATAACTTCATCAAAAACAGGACATAATGTAAAAGAAGCATTTTTAAGTATGGCTAAAGAAATAATAGATGCAAATTTACAAAAATGTAATGAATGTGGAGAATTTTTTAGTAGAGAATTAAAAAAATGTAATTTTTGCGGAAAAAAAATCGAATTAAATGTGTAATCTATATTAAATTAAAAGTTATGAATTTTTGATTTTTTTTTATATGAAGAATATTCCCTTTTAAGTAAAATAATCTTCAAAGGGATATCCGATTTCTCCAATGCGTTTGAAAGCTGGAGGTTTTTTTCTGATAAAACCCCATAGTCCTTCTTCCCACATTTGTGTTTTGATATTTCTCATAAAACACTCTTTTTCTTTCTCAAGAGCATCTTTTAAATTCATATTAAAACCTTCATTTATAGCTTTCTTAGTTAATGCTGCCGATATTGGAGCTCCCCGTGCAATTGAATGAGCATAATGCAAAGCTCTTTGTAATTCTTTGCCTTTTGGTGCAATTTCATCAATTAAACCAATTCTAAAGGCTTCTTGAGCATCTATTGGCTCTCCACTTAATATAAATTTTTTAGCTCGCCCCCAACCAATAATACGAGGAAGTCGTTGGGTTCCTCCATATCCTGGAACAAGCCCAATTCTTGTTTCAGGCATAGCAAAATATGCATCTTCTGAAGCAACTCTGATATCACACGCACATGCTAGTTCGATACCTCCTCCATAAGATGTACCTTTGAATGCTATTATAAAGCATTTTGGAGAGTCTTCAATTAAATTAAATGTGGAATGACCTAAATTTAGATTATCAATTGCTTTTTTTGGTTTTCTCCCATATTTCTTAATCATTTCTTTAATATCTGCTCCTACTGTAAAAAGTTTTGGATTTGCGCTAGCTATAACAACAGAAACTACTTCTGTATCAACATTTGCAGTTTTAACAATATCGAATAATTCTTTAAAAACATTTTCGCTTAATGCATTTACTTTAGGTCGATTTAATTTTATAATTAATACATCTTTATCCTTTTCCATTTGGAAAAATTTATATCCTTCATATGGTGAAAGTGTCAATATTTATCATCCATTATATATTATTTTTTTTTAATAATTTAAGATCCAAATTTAGATTGAATTTCATATTATAAGATATAAACTTGATATTGATCCCATTATTTTTAAGCTTTTTATCTTACGAATTTTTTTAGGCTCTAACAATAACTTTTAATTATTATAATACTCTGATTAAATTCGCTTTCACTGACTTCTGAAATCGTTTGAAAAATAAGATTATTGATTTATTTCATAATTTTTAGAATCAAATTAATGAATTCAGATAAATCTATACTAAATTTAAAAGACAAATTTTGAATTAGGATTCTGCTAGAATTCTTTTAAAATCAAAAAAATTATATTTTAAAAAGTATTTTACTTTTTAAATTTCTATTTTATTAATCTGCCGTAGATTTTATATGGTGATTTTTTCAATGCCAAGAACACTAACTGAAGAAGAAAAAAAGGGCTTTGAAAATGTAGAATATCTTTTAAATGGTATGATACAGGACAGGAGCGTTCCTCGAAATATAAAAAGAATCGCACAAAGAGGTATTAATGAATTACATAGGGAAGATGAGACCCCAGGTGTTCTTTCCAGCAATGTAATGTATATGGTTGGTGATTTAAGTCAAGATCCCAATATCCCCTTCCACTCCCGCACTACAATTTACCGAATCATCTCTATCTTAGAAAAAATAAAAGATTAAAAAATTTTCCTTAAAAAATATAGAATCTTTTTAGGAAAAAAAATATCAACCAATTATTTATTAAACTAAAATATCATATAATAATTTAAAATAAAATTCATTTTTTAATGAATTAAAGCATAGAAGATGGTGAAATTTAAAATTGCCACTAGATATAAATGGATGGATTGATGGAATCACTGCTTCAGGTGTAGTGATTTTTGGTATAATATTCGGTTTATTTTTTATTTATAGAGCAAAAAAAACAAATGCTAGATTAGTTGCCTTTTTAGGGGCAGCTAACATGTTTGCGGGACTTATGTGGTTAGGTGTTTTTACAGATTTTCTATCAGTTCTTATTATTCAACAAAACATGGCTAACAATGGTACGGTTGCTATTCTCTCTTATATATGGTTTGCTCCTGCAATAATCACAGCAATGTATATCGGCGCAGAATTATTAACTCCCAAAATAAAGCGATATATCGTTGTCGTTATCTTAATAATTTCAATACTCTTTGAAATTGTGGTTTTTTTATATCCTTTAGAGTCGTTTAATTTCGTTCCCTCACCACCAATACCTCCTAGTATAAATTTAATTGATTATAATGTCAATTTAATGACTCTTGCGGGAATATTAATGGGTGTTATGTTGATTGCTGTTTTAATTTTCTTAGGACTTGGTTTTTTATATAAAGCTCTTCAATCTTCAGGAGTTATACGTAAAAATTTCTTGTACCTTTCAATAGGTTCAATATTTTTTTGTATATTTGGATTATTAGAGGGATTAACTGTTCCGGGAATTTTAGTGATTATAGTAAGAATTGGGTATCTATCTAGCTTCTGGCTCATGTATTTAGGTTTAAAGGTATAATCTAATTTCTTTTTTTTTTTAGCAATTAATATTTATTTAAAAAGATTATATTATTAGTTAAAAGTGAAATATTTACACCTTATCAATATATTATTATCTTATTCAAAGGAATTTTAAATATTCATGAAACGTGAAATAATTCAAGGGATAGTATACATAGAAATGAATGATGAATTGGGACCTAATCCCGTAGCATGGCTTCCCAATACATTCACACAAATGGATTTAATTCATATAAGCATTAAGGCATTAACCATCCTATCAGGTGAAGATGGTCTCATCCCAGAATCTTTAGTGATTCTCCCCTTTCCTTCAAAGAATTTAAAGGGAATGGTTAAATATATCAAATGGAATGATCCTTTAAGACGAGGAGGCATTGGTCAATCTGCTCTTATATTGTTGTTTCAAGAAATAGATGATGTAATTTTTTATAAATATATTAATGATCTATCTATTCCTTTTAATAACCTCACCCCAGAAATAATTAATTTAGAAAATTCAAAAGCATCCCGAGAAGATTTTATAAAAGTACTTGAATATCTTGAATTTAATATATCCGCTCTTTTGGAAGAATTAAAAGTTCAAGAAATTACTCAACAAAAGAGTGCAGCATTTCCCGAACAGAACCTTAAAGACCGAAGTTTAATAGATTATCAATTTAAGATAATTATCGTGGGAGATCCAAATGTAGGGAAAACTTCATTAATATTAAGATATACAGATAATGCTTTTAGAAGATCATATGTCCCTACTCTTGGTGTTCATGTGACAGATAAGATCTTTAAGGTTGAAGATTCAGTTGTGCAGTTAACATTATGGGACATTGGAGGTCAGCAAAAATTTCAAACAATGAGACAACAATTTTATCGAGGCTCTGATGCTGTATTCTTAGTTTTTGACTTGACTAGAATTGAAACCTTTAATAGTATTCCTAAATGGTACTCAGATGTCCTCGATCAATTAAAAAATAGCTCAGATATGTTAACTGGTTTTGTTATTGGAAATAAAAATGACTTGGTTGAGCAGAGAACGATAACAGTTGATATGGCAAATAATCTAGCAAGCCAATTAAATTTAGGATTTATAGAAACTTCAGCACTACAAGGAGAAAATGTAGATTATGCATTTTCTACAATTGCTACATTATTGTATAAATCGCGTTTATAATTATCTAGCGGCATCTTCGTGAAAGAGGTGTTTCACGAACTTCGATAATTTAAAATGTAAACCATTCAAATTCACAAATTTTTATAAAATCCTATTTTTATTTTAGGAAATAAGGAAGATTTAATTTCTGAAAGATATCTAGTTTCTGAAAAAGCATTAAAAATTGCAAATGAACTTACCTTAGAGTATATCGAGACTTCTGCGTTAACTGGAAAAAACATAGAAAAAAGCTTTTACAAATTGGCGGAAAATTTAATTAAATCCCATCAATAATCAATAATGAAGTGAGAAATTTGAATTTCGAAGAAATAATTTATAAGAGAAGAACGATCAGAAGATTTAAACAAGATCCCGTTCCATTAGAACTTTTAAAACAATTAATTGATTATGCCCGTATAGCTCCAATGGCACGTAATATTCAAGCTCTTGAATTTGTCATTGTTCATAACGCTGAAATCAGAGACAAATTGTTTCCATTAGTAAATTGGGCAAATTCTCTTCCTGAAGAACAAAGAACTCCTGAAAAAGGAAGAAAACCTACTGCATATATTATAGTGCTTGTAAATACAAACATAAAAAATGCATATGTTGATTTTGATGTTGGAGCCGCTGTTGAAAATATATTACTTGGTGCCGTTAATTTTGGTTTTGGATGCTGTTGGATGGGGTCTATCAATGCAAAAAAGATAGGAAAATTATTAGATATTCCAGATTACTATAAAATTAAACATGTTATTAGTTTAGGATATCCAGATGAAGAATCTGTAATTGAACCTTATATAGATTCTTTTAACTATTGGAAAGATAATGAAGGAAAAATGCACGTTCCCAAAAGAGCTTTGGGAGATATAATTTTTAAAATCTATTGAGTAAAGCATTAAATTTTAAAGATTTTATATACGAGATTCAAAAATTTGTCTAAATTTTTAATTATTTCTATTGTTCAGAGAGTTCCTTGTATTTAGAATACAATTCGTGAATAATCGCTTGAAAAGCTTCGTGTACTCCTTGGCCCGTTTTTGCGGAAGTCTTATAATACCCGAAAACGTCTTTTTTATCAACAAATTTTAGGATTTTCTCCTCATCGAAGGTTTTCTCATCAATTAAATCAACTTTATTTCCAAATAGTAAAATAGGTATTTCTCCACAGAATTTTTTTATTTCATTTTGCCAATTCGGAACGTGTTTAAAACTTTCTCTACCAAAATCATTTTCTTCAAGAGAAAACACAATAATAGCAGCCAAGCTGGATTTATAAAAAGCAGGACGTAAGAAATGGAAAGTATCTTGACCTGCAATATCCCAGAAGAATAATTTACAGCTATCACCTTCAATCTTTTCAGTATATTTGGAAAATTGTGCTCCAATTGTTTGAATGTATTCGTCTTGAAAACCTCCTTGTGTAAATTTTCTAATTAGTGAGGTTTTACCTACAGCACCATCGCCAATAATTGTAATTTTGAACGTGAATTTTTCATTCATTGGATCATTTCATCGATTTTTTGGTATTTTAACTAATTATAAATATCAGTTTATTTTAATATAAAATTTTACTTTTTACTTCATTCTATTTGTTTTAAATTCTTTCTATAATACGAGAGAAATCTTTTATGAGAAAATTACGTAAAAACTTTATAAATTTTGACGATAATAATTATTTTATAAAAAAGTTGAATTTTAGCCAAAATATATTGTATTTATTATTTTAAGAAGGGATGAAAATGGTATTAAAAACAGAATCTAGGATGGAAGTTTTATTTGGTCTATCTGGTGCATTATTTATGTCAGTTATGTTACCATTAACTGCTATTGTTACTCCGGGATATAATCCTTTAATACATACCGTGAGTACATTAGGACTAATGAAGGCAAAATCATTATTCAGTATTGCGTTTGTAGTGACTGGTTCCTTACTAATTCCATTTTATATATATCTTGAAAGAGAATTAGTAAATATTAACGACAATCTTAGAAGAATAGCGACAGGGATAGCAATTTTCTCTAACATGTGTATTGCCTTAGTCGGAATAATTCCAGACGAAACATATATAGCAGCATTTGTAGCATTTCATGGTTTTGTTGCTGCCACTGCCTTTATTGGTTCATCTTTTTATATCGTTCTTTATAGTTATTTAATGTACTTAGTACCAAAATCAATGATGTATAAAGGCCCAGCATTTAAAAGATATTTAGCGTATTATGGTTTCTTTATAGGAATTATGTTGATAATTCTACTTATTGTGTTTAAACCTTTAATCGAATGGATATTGACAATACTCATACTCATATGGATTATTATAACTGCTACTCAATGTATATCCTATAAATTCTTTAATCTTCCGGGATTATACTATAAAAAGGCTCAATACCCTGAGGCCTTACAATTATTTGAGGAAGCAGTTCAGATTTTAGATAAACTTGAGATAAAAGGTGACCCAATAAAAAAAACACTTAAGGAAAATATTCAATTTCTTAGAAGTGAAATGGAAAAAGAATCCAATAATTCAGATGAATCCTAGAATATTTCAAGAAAAATCCAATTAACTCTTATTTTTTTCTTTCTGTTAACTTATATCTATAAATTCCTTTCTTCATAACTTTTATAGGGGAACGACAATGTGGGTTTCTGTACGGTTAACACCCCCAATACTATGGATTTTCGCTAGAATTGTTTTTGCGATTGTTTCTACATCTTGTCCTTCTACTTTAACAATAATGTCTATACCTCCAGTAACTGGATAACTTTCTTTAACTTCTGGTATTTTTTCTAAACTTTTAACCACATTTTCTACAAATCCAGCCTGAACATTCATTAAAACAAAACAAATTGTCAATTTTTACTTCTCCTTTTTGTTATTTTTTTTTAATTTAATATTATCTTTAATACTTAAAAATCTTCAATAATCTCTCAATTATCAATATTATTTACTTTAACTTTAACTACCTATTTTACACTAATAGCCCATGTTCAATCAAGAAATAAAAAAATGGTGTACTTCGTTATAATTACTCGTGCAATTATCCCAAATATGATTAATAAAATCAATATCTAATAAGGAAATCTATTAGTTCTTGGTTTTTTCGCAACAAACCATACTCTCCTTTTTTAAGTCTACTTTTCATAATTTTAGTTATTTTTTTAATGTTGAAATTTGTTTGATTTACTTCTTTCTTTATTTTTGGTAAAAGATCAAATAGTAGCATTTGATTTATGATCTTTCCTTGATAGCGTCTAAATGATAAATCACTTGCTAGAAAAAGATACATAGGTGCGATGGCTTCGGGAGAGATTGGATCAGGTGCTATTTGTCCTCGCTCAGCACTATCTTCATATAATTTAGTGTGAATTGCCCCTGGAAGAATCACATTTACTTGAATATTAAATGGATTTAATTCATTATGAAGACATTTACCCATAGCAGAAACACCTGCTTTTGTTGAAGAATATGCAACTTGGTTTGGATTAAAAAACATATTACCATGAACAGAAGCAGTCATAATAATATTACCACTTTTTTGATCAAGCATTTTAGGCAGGGTTAGTTTCACCATTGCATAATAGGCAATAAGATTAAGATTGAACAACTTTAATGCTTTTTCAAGGGATACATCTAACATTGAACAATAATATGACATCCCAGCATTATTTACTAAAATATCACATCTCTCAAAATTTTTAAAATATACTTCTACAACGGATTTTACTTCTCCAATATTAGTCAAATCTGCTGGAATGGAAATCCCTTCTACACCAAATTTTTTGATATCACTAACAACTTCAAGTAACTCATTTTCTTCTAAGGCTGTAATTGCAACGTTAGCACCATTTCTAGCGTATTCAAGAGCAACTGCCTTTCCAATTCCTCTCCCACCAACTGTAATTAATGCATATTTTCCATCTAAAAGATTTTTCAAAATAATAACTCCCAAAATTCTTTTTTATATTCTTAACTCCCCATTTATTAATTTCTGATATAAATCATTATCCAAGAAAATATACTTTTTGTCCTGTTGATTCCATAAATATGTTGTATCAGTAATCAATTCTATATCATATCCTTCGCGTTGTAGGTTGGTTTTCTTAATTTTAAATGGTCCTGTGATTTCTAGTTCATCTTCACAAATTCGAATAAAAACAGGAATAGAATAGACTGGAAAAACATCTACAATAAATCGAGAAAAATCATCAATCTCAAATTTCAAAGATGGATTTAATTTAATTGCAGCCATCCCAGCTTTTCCTTCCGTATTTGGAATAGGAACACCATAAACAGCAGACATATAAATTGATGGATAAGAATTAAGAATGGATTCTATTTCAAGAGTAGATATATTTTCACCTTTCCATCGGTAAGTATCACCGAATCGATCAGCAAACGATACCCAAAGGTCATCATGAAGCATTAACATATCATTCGTATTAAAATAAGTATCATCTTTTAAAAAAACATTATGTAGAAATTTTTCTTCTGTTTTTTCTTTATCTGTGTACCCCGTAAAAAAGGTTCCCTTATCAATTTTAAGCAAAACCATTCCAATATCACCTGGTTTGCATTTAACACAATAACCTCTCTCATTTCTGTAAAATTCACCTGTTTCAGGATTAACTTTTACTAAAATTAATCCAGATTGAGTTAATCTCCCTATCATTCCGGGAATTTCCTCAACATTAATAAGAGATCGATGCCCCTCAGTTAATCCATAAAATTCGTATATATGATCAATCTGAAAACGAGATTGAAATTTTTCCCATATCTCCTTTCGAAGTCCTAATCCTAATATCTTTTTAAGTGTATGATTTTTTTCATATTCAGAGGGTGGTTGATTGAGAAGATATCGAGGGATTTCACCAACATAGATGCTATAAGTCGCTTGAAATTTATGGATATCTTTCCAGTACTCAGAGGCAGAGAAACGCTTTCTTATCGCTAGAGTAGCACCAGTCCGAAAAATAGCTGGCCAGGTAACTCCTATAGCTAAATTATGGTAAAGTGGGGTTGGGATATATACAATATCGTTTATATCCGCTTTTGCAAAAGCTATTCCTAAGAAGTTACCTTGAGTAAATAATTTAAAATTTTCCATTACACAGGCTTTAGGGAGACCTGTTGTTCCTGAAGTGTAAATATACAGTGCAGTTTGATGTAAAATTGAATTATAAGTAGTATCAGGATTATTTCTGGATAAGTTTTTAGTGATAGTTTGTAAGTTAGTAAAATCATGAGTATCATTCTTATTGTTATTAACAACATAAATATTCTCATATGGATAATCTAAATCCTTAACAATTTCAATGAAGTAAGGTAAACTATCACCATCAACAATTATCCACCTTGGTTCTACCAATTTAAAAGAGTGAATTAGTGCTTGTTTCCTAAGATTAAAATTAATTAACGCACTAATCCCCTGCAATTTATTAATTCCAGTTGTATAAAAAAGGTATTCAGGTGAATTTTCAAGCATTAAGGCAACAGTATTACTTGGCTCTAATCCTGAATTAAGAAAATGATTTGCGATTAAATTACTCTCTTCATTAAATTCTTTCCAAGTCCATGAAGAATCTTCATATAATAAAGCTTTTTTGTTAGGGATTTTTTTTGCCAATTCTTCAATAGAAGTTGCTATACTCTGATTTGGATTAGTTAGAGCTTTTTGCATTTGTTCACCAAAACAAGTATAGAATTCAGCTTCTTTAGGAGTATACGTAGGCATAATTAAAATGATTCTGCATTTACTATAATTACAATAAGGTATTTAATTCCAAAATTATATTTATCTTTTATTTATTTTAATACGAAACTGTTTTTTTTATAAATCATGAGAATTAAATGAAAGAAATTATTAATATAATTAATAAAAACAACCGTAACAAATAATTAAATTGTTAATAATTAAATAAAAGGTTTAAAAAATGAAACCAAATCTACTTACAGAGGAGAAAGTAATTATAACTGCAGCAATTACAGGGGGTATTCAAGGAAAATGGGCAAATCCTGCCATACCTATAACTCCTGAAGAACAAGCCCAAGATGCCTTAGAATGTTATGAGGCAGGGGCTTCAATCTTACATCTCCATGTTCGTGGTGAAGATGGACAAAATACACCAGATTTAAAGTATTATAATAAAGCAGTCAAACTCATACGTGAAAAGTGTCCAATTATAGTTCAAATTGGGAATGGAATAGGTGCACGCATTGCATATGGAACTAAAACTAGTAGTAAAGGGAGGAAATATGGTCAAACTATTGTTATGCCTACTCTTAAAGAACGGTTAAATCTTCTTAATATAGATCCAACACCAGATATGCATACTATTAACGCAGGCACGTTTGAATTTCAGACTAAATATGGTAACCATACTTTTGATAATCCTATTTCCTTTAATAAAAAATATGTGGAGCAATGTAATAAAAAAGGCTTTAGTATTGAGATCGAAGTTTATGATACAAGTCATATTATTAATATCGAGACTTTAGTTTCAAAGTTTAAAGTTCTGAAACCACCACTGCATTTCAGTATTGTTCTAGGAATTGGGGGAGGTGCACCAGCTACAATTAGAAATCTATTAAACATGGTTGATTTATTACCTGAAGAATCTACATGGCAAGTAGTGACTGTAGGTAAAATGAACCTCCGAACAACTACTATTGCTCTATGTATGGGGGGTAATATAAGAACTGGGCTTGAAGATGTTTTGTATTATCAGAAAGGTGAGATAGTAGAGAGTAATGCTCAGTTAGTAAAAAGAATGGTCCGATTAGCTAAAGAACTTGGGAGAGATCCCGCGACCGTTGATGATGCAAGAAAAAAATTAGGATTAAAATAAAATTTAAGATAACTATTAAAAAAAAAAAGAATGAATTATTTTAATTCAGGATGCTTAGCTAATTCCTCTCTCATTAATTTGAGTTTTTCACCATGTAAATCATAATATTTCCAGAAAAGGATTGATCCTACAAGTGCAATAGAAGGAAATAAAAACATTATCGATTTCAAACCAATTTCGATTAAAAATGGCTCTGAAGGAATAGGAGTATAATTGCTCCAACCAGTTCCAGAAAATATTATTGCGATAGTAGTGATACCAAGTATCATAGAAAACCTGTGGATAAAAGCATTTACACCATAGTAACTAGCTGCTCTTTTTATACCAAATTTAAGGGCATCTTGATCTATTATATCACCGTGAATTAAATCGACGTAAAACAATGCCGCAGACAAGCCAAAACCCGCGGAAAAAAATATAAACATTGATAAAATTCTACTAAGATCATTATTAGTTAATAGAACTAACGGAAACAATGTAATAATCCATATTCCCAACCCGATCATTAAACCTTTACGTGTTCCAATTTTTGATCTAATCTTAGATTGTACTGGCATAAAAATTGCTGCAGAAAGAAGTGTTAACATCAATGTAATACCAATTAAGAATGATCCTTTAGTTCTTCCAAGTACAAAAACCGAAAACAGAGGAAATGCAGTCAATAACACATTTAGACAGTACCAAATGAGCATATTTCCTAAAGTAAATTTTATGAATGTTCGATTTGAAAATGTAATTTTCAACGATTCAAAAAATCCTGGTCTTTTTTGGAAGTCAGTTAGTTGTTCTTCTTTTTCATTTACCGCAAAGAAAATAAATAATATTGCCATTATTAATACGATAGAACCTAAAATTATTCCTGAAATAATATAATTAAATTGGATATCTGCTGCTTCTATGGGATCGGGAGGATATGCAGTTGGAACTAAAGGATCTATGATTAGTGTTGGAAGTAATGACGCTAGTATAATTGCAATCAAAGTAAAAATTTTAATGAATACGTTTACATCCGCTCTTTGCTGTTCTGTTGGAAACATTTCTGGAAAAACTGCGTTAGTATTTACTGAAAACATTGTATAAAAAAGTTCAAAGGTAAAAATTATGAATAAGAAATACCAGAACTTAAAGTTAGACGGAGTTGTAAATAGAAAAATCATTATTAATGATAATGGGATAAACGAAATTATCAAATAAAATTTACGTTTTCCTAACTTGCCCTTTTGTTTGGTTTTCTCGCTTAATGCTCCTAAAAGGGGGTCATTACACATATTCCAAACACCCCATAGAACAAATCCAACCCACATGTCAAGCACTGAAAGACCTACGACTGCAAAATAAAAAGTAAAAACATAGATAGTAAATGCTTGATAAGTTAATTGATCAGGGAATGCACTCGTAGCAAATAGTATTTTCTCTTTTAAAGATATTTTTCTTTCACTCATATAATATCTCACTAGTTTAGTTTTAAAATTCATCAATATATAATTAAATGTATTTAGACTTTGATCTTTTTAAAACTATATCAATAATTATTGAAAACAACGTTAATCACCAAAATATTCATTTGAGTATAATCACATTATATCTTAATAAAAAATTACATTTTAAATACAAAAATTTAAAAGTTTGATAAATAATGGCAGATCTAAATATTGAGGTAACATATTTTGAAAAAGGTGGACCACAGCACACTGATAAAGCGTTAGAAATTGCTAAAAAATACGCTGATCAGTTCAGTGTAAAAGATATTATTATAGCTAGTACAACTGGTACAACTGCTGAAAGATCATTAAATATATTTAATCCAGATGATTATAATTTGGTTGTTGTTACACATTCATACTTTTTTATGGGGGCTGATAAAAGACAGGAATTCCCAGAGGAGAAAATTGCAATCCTAAAAAATAAAGGTCTAAATTTCTTTATTGGAACACATGGATTTGCTGGTCCAGAAAGGAGTATTCGAATTTCATTAAAGCAATGGGGTCCCGTTGAAATTATGGCTAAATATTTGCGTACCGCATTTAGTCAAGGGATAAAAGTCTGTATAGAAATGGCAACAATGGTAGTTGATGCAGGCTTAATTGAAGATATTGAAAGAGACATTATTTGTGTAGCGGGTACTGGCCGTGGCGCAGACACAGTATGTCTTATTAAACCAAGACCTACAAGCTTACTCCATGAATTACGAGTTAAAGCTATTCTAGCTAAACCACTTTAATTTCATTAAAATAAAAAAAAAGAAAAATTACTAAATAATCTGTAATTTCTTTCCAACTTTTTCTATAGCTCCTAATGCCATAGTTAAATCTTCTTTAGTTAACAATGCGTTCATCTGAACTCTAATTCTCGAAAGTTCTTTTGCAACCATAGGAAACACAATAGGAGTCCCATAAATATTTTCTTCCACAAATAGTACTCGTGCCAATTCTTGAGCTTTTCCAGGATTACCAATTATCAATGGAATGATAGGGGTTTGTGAATTTCCTGTATTATATCCCATACTCTGAACTTCTTTTTTAAAATAATTAGTATGTTCCCAAACTCTTTTAACGTGCTCTGGTTCACTTTCAACAACTTCAATGGAAGCTTTATTTGCAGCTACTACTCCTGGAGGATGTGCTGTGCTTAAAAGATACGTTCTACTTTTATTCGCACAAAATTCAATTAAATCTCTTGAACCAGCTACAGTTCCTCCAAAAACTCCAAATCCTTTACTCATAGAACCACCTTCAACATGAACTTTTCCTTGGAGTTTGAAATGAGCAACAATTCCTCGGCCACTACCTAAAACTCCTTCTCCATGACAATCATCAACAAAAATCATAGCTCCAAAATCTTCAGCTACTTTAGCGATCTTGTCTAAAGGTGCTATATCTCCATCCATACTAAAAACACCATCAGTTATTATACAAATTCTTCTTGGTCCTTCTTTTTCAGCTTCCTTTAATTGTCTTTCTAAATCTCCAACGTCACAATGTTTATAGATAATTCGTTTAGCACCAGATAATCTAACTCCATCAATAATAGATCCATGATTTAATTCATCTGAGACAACAATATCGGGTTTTCCAACTAACATGGGAATTAATCCTGAATTCACAGCAAATCCAGTTTGGCATAGAATAGATGCTTCTACTTCTTTAAATTCAGCAAATTTTTCTTCGAATTGTTTAGTTAAATCAAATGAGCCAGCAATAACTGGAACTGCTCCTGCTCCGGCACCATACTTTTTTGTAGCATCAATTGCAGCTTGAATTATTTTTGGATGTGTTGCTAAACCAAGATAATTGTTGGTATTAAGCATTAAAACTTCCTTTCCATCAACTACTGAATGTGGTTTGGATCCTTGCTCAAGATATCTTATAATCCATTCAAGATTGTTATTTCTTAATTCAGTCATATCTTCCTTAAGAAAAGCAACAGGATCTCTTTTCATCATATCACCTTAAATTTTTTTTAGAATACGTGAGTAAAATTATAATTATGTCTATTATGAAAAGTATTTTAGTTTTACTTATCTTATAAATGGGGGTTAAAGATGGGATTGATATGAATAAACCTTTTTTTATGGAGTAAATTATGAATTATACTAATAACTTAACATTACAAAATCTGATAAAAATGAGAAGAATTCTTGTAATAGGTGCAGCGGGTCAAATTGGAAGTGAATTAGTTCCCTTTCTGAGGAATAAATATGGAAATGATAATGTCATTGCTACTGGCAGAAAAACCCCACTTCCAAATGGGATTAGAAAATCTGGTCCAGTAATTTATTTAGATGCTTTAGAAAGGAATACACTTTCAAAAGTTTTCTACGAATATGAAATAGATACAATATTTCACATGGCTTCAATACTTTCAGCAATAGGGGAGAAGATGCCTCAAACTGCGTGGGATATAAACATGAATGGATTAATTAATATTCTTGAAACAAGTAGAAAATATAATATCAAAACTATAATTTGGCCAAGTTCAATTGCTGCATTTGGGCCAACTACTCCAAGAGATAATACACCAAATATCACAGTACTACAACCTACAACTATGTATGGCATCACGAAAGTTGCAGGAGAACTCTTAGCAGAATATTATCATAAAAAATATGGGTTGGACATTCGCTCAATGAGACTTCCTGGAATAATTAGTAGTGAAACACTTCCTGGTGGTGGTACTACAGATTATGCTGTTGAGATCTTTTACGAAGCAATTAAGAATAAGAGATATGCATGTTTCTTAAAAGAAGATACAATATTACCTATGATGTACATGCCGGATTGCCTGAAATGTATGATTGATCTTTTAGAAGCAGATAATTCAAGATTAAAGCGTAGAGTATATAATGTAACTGGCATGAGTTTCTCCGCTGGAGAAATTGCAGCGGAAATTAAGAAGCATATACCTCAGTTTGAAATAGATTATAAACCTGATTTTAGACAAGAAATTGCGGATTCATGGCCAAAATCGATTGATGATTCGCTTGCTCGTGAAGAATGGGGTTGGAATCCTAGTTATAATCTTATATCTATGACAAAAGATATGATTGATAAGTTAAGTAGAAGATTTTAAGAGATTATTTTTCAAATTCATCCAAAATTATTTTTTTCTTAATTGTTGCTTTTTATTCATTATTTGTGAAAATAAGTCTTCTTGTGACGATGGAGGTCTTATTTCTCCTTCTTTTTTTATAAGTTGAATTGCTCCTTCCGGACAAGATGGAATACATACTCCACATCCAATACATCTTTTTTGTATAATTTTTGCTAAATTGTTAGTTAGTTTTATTGAATTTATTTGGCATCGATCAACGCAAGTTCCACACCCCACACATAAATCAGAGTTTATTTCAGCATAGTAATTACTTGAAATAACTCTTGATGGACGTGGGAGTTTTTGTAATTTTGTAAGAATTGCACAGCAACAACCACAACAACAACATATAAATTCTGGATTTACCGTATTTCCTGATTGGAAAACAAGTCCATCACTTTCAGCTTGCGCCATAATGCTTAAAACCTCATCTCTACTTATTTGACGGGCCCATCCTTGATCTAGAAATAATTGACCTGTTATTCCAAAATAAAAGCAAGTTTCCCTTAAAGATGTTTTTTCACATGGTTGTTCATAAAGTTCCTTGCTTTGACGGCAAACACAATTAGCTACAGTTAAGGGTTCCTCAGAATTTTGAATTATTTGCTTTACCTCATCATAGTTTGATATAAAATTTTCTGGAGTAACGCTTTGTTGTATCGGTATAGTACGAAATTGAGAGATTTTTGTACCTAATAACTCTGCACCAAATACACTCACTAAATATTCATCAAAATCTTCAAAAAATTCTTTAGTGAGTTTGTTAACTTGATATTCAAAAATCCCTACAACTAATGGAAGATTAGCATATAATTTCTTACCATTTTCAATTTTATATTTTATAGTACCCCTTTTAATCATATTATTAAGCGAATCTTCTAATGAATTTATTGAAATATGCTTACTCTCAAGACGATTATAAATATTTTCAAGAGTATCATACGACCATTTTAACTTTATCGCAATCAACGCTTCTTTTTCTGAAAAAAGGTGCTTTAAAACTTCTATTTCAATACCTGTTGTTGTTGCTGGAAATCCTACAGGAAATTGATCTAAGTGTATTTGCAAATTACGGTATATATCATTATCATCGAGCATTTTCGTATATTACAAAAAAAGTTAATAAGCCTAATATAATGGTTAAATAATATTCATCATATGGTTTTTTAAATGTAATTAATGAAGGTTGAAAAGTTTATGAAAATTGTTTTTCATGAAAAATATTATAATTCTGAATACGCTTGGGATCCTGCGGCTTCTGTAGGACGATTAGAAGGAATTATGGATAAAATTTCCGAAAACAAAGAATTTGAAATAATTACTCCTAATCCCGCAACAGATGAAGATATTTTAAGAGCTCATACTCATAGACATCTACAAAATATAAAAAGAGACAAGTTATTATTTGAATTAGCAACTTTAGCTGCTGGTGGTGGAATTTTAGCTGCTGAAGAAGGGTATAAAAGCATTCCAACATTTGCCGTTATTAGACCTCCAGGTCATCACGCTTCAGCGGATTCTTGTTGGGGATTTTGTTATTTTAACAATATTAGTATAAGTCTGCTGAAATTATATTCTGAAGGAAAAATTAAATCAGCATTTATATTAGATTTTGATCTGCACACTGGTGATGGAAACATTAATATTTTAACAAATAGAGATGATGATTTTAGAGTGAAAATTCTTAACCCTGATTCAAGTGGGCGAACTGGATATCTCAAAGAGGTTGAAGAATATATGGATAATTTAACGGATATCGACATCTTTGTTGCAAGTGCAGGATTCGACCAAGGTATTGAAGATTGGGGCCACCTATTATACCCAGAAGATTACACAGAACTGGGAAGATTAATGAAAGAATATTCTGAGAAATTATGTAGGGGGAGGCGATATGCTTTATTAGAAGGAGGTTATAATCATAATGTATTACCAAAGAACCTACTATCATTCTGTGCGGGATTTAAGTAGATTTAATTTAAGAACTTTTAAAATTAATTAACGGTTTTTTAATTCATCTAGTGAAGAATAAGATTGATTATTTTTAAAATAGGCAGGAATTATTATTTTATTTTCAATTAAAGACTGTAAACCACCATAAATTAAATCTACATTTTCTTCGCCCATTTCTTGAATTATTCTATTTACTGTAACTTCCTCGCTAAATTTGGTTATTGTTATGATTACATTAAGAACTCGGGACTCCATTGATTCTAATTCGCGAGTCTTTTTCAAAGATTCTATATATATTTCACCTTGGTTTAATTTAAAAGGCTCATTATAATATAAAAATAAGAATTTATTTAACAGAATCTCAATTTCAGTTCCAAACTCAATGGTTTTTCCTTTATAATCTTCTATTTCTCCAGAAAACTTAGAAGAAATTTCCATTGATAATAAATATAACTGATTTTTTAACTTCTCTGAAGATGCGTCCTTAAGAATGAGGAGAGTTCTTAGATATTGATAATCACAAATGAGTAAATGAAAAAATTTAAAATTCAATTCAATAATGTTTTCCGAAAATATTTCTTTATGCTTTTTTTTCTCTTTTAATGAAGTAGCTATAATAGCTTGTTCACCAAATAAAGTAATTGCTTGAATGAAACCAGAAATTAGAACATTTTCTTCAAAATTAAATTCAGAAATACTTTTTGTGAAAAGTGGCATACCACTAAATTTTTGAATAAGCATAATTCCTTGAATATTCTCAAGATCTTTAAAGACTTGAATTTTGTCTAAAAATTGTTGTTCCTTTTCTCTTTTCCTCGGTAAAAATATATAGCTTCTTGCAATTAAAGCACCAAGAACCCCTATTACACTTAATAACACTATTGCTATTACCCAGATTAAATAACTATTATCTGGAGTTTGTTTTTGTAATACTAATAAAAGAAAAGATGTTTCTATTGTTTTATAATATCCTCCTTCAATAATTATTATAAGCTTTACGCTATAACTTCCCGATGCACTACTTGGAATATTTAATTGTACTTGGTAAGTACCATCACCCAAATTTTCAAATTCACCTATATCAAATCTCCAAGAGAAGGTTATATTAGCATTTGGAATTAAATTTCCAGAATTTTGCTCCGTTAAGTTTATTTTAATTAATTGAGTGCTTCCAGCATATACATCAAGAGACTCTTGGAAATCAATAGTCCCAACAGAAATCTCTACTTGTTCTACTACTATTTTAAGAACCTCTGAAATAAACATATAATTATCTTTTTCAATTGAAACTGTTAAGAAATGAATGCCAATAGGTAAAGCCCCTGCGCTGAAAATAGTATAATATTGCTGTTCATTTTCATCTAAGACTCTTGAAATCTCTGATCCATTCAAATTCACTATAGCCCCAGAAATAAAATAGTTGGTTAACGAGTCTTTATATAAAATAGTAATATTTAAAGCCTCATTCCATTGAAATGTTATCATTTTTTCCGTTGTTCTGTCTACTTGATTCAAATATACTTTAATATAAGTTGGATTTTCTTCTAAAATTACAAATATGCTTTCGAATGCTGTTTGATATTCTGGATGACTTAATTGAAAGATTATTGTATAGATATCTATTGAAAGACCGTTAGTAGAAAAATACACTATAAAACCATCAGCAACAGGAATAATCGTATAGGTTGATACCCATGTCACATTTAATTCAGCTCCGGCAATTATTTCACCCGTTCCCGCAAATGTATAATTCACCTTTAAATAAAAGCCATGATTTAATAATACATTAACAATCGTCTCATTTAGATTTACTACTGTAGTTATGGGGTTTACAATTACACTAAAAATTTCTGAAACAAACAAATAATTTTCTTTTTCGATTGTAACTGTTAAAAAATGAATTCCAATAGGCAAAGAACTTGCGCTTAAATTGATCTCATATTGCTGTCCAGTTTCATCCAAGATTTTTGAAATCCCTGATCCATTCAATTCCACTATAGCACCAGAAATGAAATGATTAGTTAACGAATCCTTATACAAAATAGTAACATTTAAATCCTCATTCGATTGAATTGTTATAGTCTTCTCTGTTGTTTTATCTTCTTGATTCAAATATAGATCTATAGAAGTTGGTTTTGGTCCTATACTTACAAATATATTTTTGAAAGCAGTTTCATATCCTGGATGATTTAATTGAAAGATTATTGTATAGATATCCATTGAAAGATTGCTAGTAGAAAAATACACTATAAAACCATCAGCAACGGGAAAAATTGCATAAATTGATGCCCATGACACATTTAATTCAGCTCCGGTAATTATCTCGCCCGTTCCCATATCTGTATAATTAACTTTTAAATAGAAGCTTTCATTAAATAAAGCGTTAACGACAGTCTGATTTAGACTTGCTTTAGTTGCCAAAGGTTGTACTTGTATCGAGATAAAACCAGTAGTACTTCCATAATTTGTTTTATTAGCAAAAATAGTAACTGTAAAAACCTCTATAATACCTTGAGCTGGGATATTATATGTAGAAAAGTTAAGTTCGTAGATACCAATACTAATATTTGATACAGAATATGGATTTATCCAATCAGTAGTAATGTCTATATCACCCGGTAATAAAGTACCAGAAATCGCCCCAGTAACATTTATCTGACAAATAGCATAATCATTTGCCATGGCACTAATAACAGTATGTGGAACCTCTAAAGCCATTGGCTGATTTATTATTTTTAAATTAATTAGATTTCTGATAGATTGGTTTTCATAGTAATTTTTTGAAGCATTAAATGAAAAGTAAAAATCTCCCACTTCTAATCCACTTGAATCAACATCAATAACATAGATTCCTGATCCAGTATAAATCATATTTCCAGAAGTCCCAAAAGTAGAGTTATAAGTTATTGTCGCAAAATCAATGTATTTATTAAAATCTGAATCCATATACTTTACTCTTATTAAAAGTGGTTCCCCAGAAACTCTCTCTACATAAGAATTTATAGCAGTTAGATTTGTATGATGCCATACATTAAATGCAAATTGAAAAAATCCTACTTTATCTCTACTTAAAAAAGATTGATTATTTGTCCATATTATACTTACTTGATATGTACCCACCGACATGTTATCTCCAACAGTAAAAACACCAAAA
This sequence comes from uncultured archaeon, assembly GCA_964409945.1. Taxonomy (GTDB): domain Archaea; phylum Asgardarchaeota; class Lokiarchaeia; order Sigyniarchaeales; family SOKP01; genus Loki-b32. Next base: position 20,748 of record CAYPFJ010000024.1, read on the forward strand.
TCTACATTATAAGATAATGGTTCTTTTTGAAGTTCTTTGAAAATTGTGCCGTTAGGATATTCAATTGTACAATTTATTTGTGTATTTGTGAAAGAAATTGTATCGTTTAAAGTTGCATTAATGTGAAACGTATCTCCATGTGTAATATGAGATTGTTCATTAAAGAATGTTCCATTCCAAACAACCATACTCCCTTTAGTAATGTAATTTTGCCCACTCGCCTGAAAGGTCCATAAACCAGAACTTAATTGTCCCTGGGGGATTTTCACACTTGTTGATCCAAACCCAATTCCCGTACAGCTTCCTATTTTTTCCACTTTATATCCATCTAAAACAGAAGTGATATTCCAGTCGTTAGGCTTATATATCTCAGCCCAGTTATTTAAATAACTATAAGGAATTGAAAAAGAGCACTCTGTTTGCCAATTTATGTTATTATTAGATGTGAAAATAGATCCTTCCAATCCATTTATTGTTGTATTAAAAATTTTAACTGCTTCTGAAGTAATTGTTATGTTATATATTTCCAATTCTTCAGTAAAAGATATATTTTTTGAGATGGTGAATTTAATATCACTAGTCTCAGTTCGACTTCTTTCTCTATCTATAAAGATTTCCCCTTCACCAAAAGTAATATTTTGATAATCATACTCGAAATTATCGTCAAGATCTTTCGCTACTAATAAATTTGATGCATTAGGTTCAGTCCAAACTGTAAATTGAATATTATTAAAATATATTCTTTGTTCTTTACTTGCCGGGGTAAAAGTATTATTCTCGACAATAACTCCCACCCTTATTGTAATATTATTATTGTTCCCAGGAATATGTTGATTATAATTATTAAGGTCATAGAATATACTCATATCAGTCCACAAATCTTTAGCTAAATCAATGAGTCTTGCTGTAATATTTTTTTTTTCCCCTCCAATATCAATTGATATAAATAAACTAATGTTGCTAGAAGAAAAACCTAATGTATGAATGAAATGATAATCCATAGATAAAGATGCAAATGTATTTGATGCAGAAGGCTCTGGTATAGTAAAATTTTCTTCGAAATAACTATAATCTCCTTTAGAAAAACTCTTACCTTTGTTAATTAAGATTCCAACACATTCTCTATTATCAATCACTCCCAAATTTTGTTTAACAAAATCAGAATTATTATAATTATATTCCCAAGGGGCTTCACCTGTATCGAAAGTGCCATTAACGACCCAATTCTTTTGATGGGATACTCCACCATAATGGATTGTAACATTCTTCGAAGTCCAATCCTCTAACAAAATGAAGCTAATATTTGTTGGTAAAGATAAGGGAAAAAAAGCGTTAGATATTGTGGCATGTTGATATACTAACAAGGGCTTCGCATTTGGCCCATTCAAATTTATTTTAAGAGTTTCAAAATCATTCAAATCATCATTAAATTTTTCTTCTTGATTGAAACGACTAAGAGAAATTGAAGAGTTATTTGGGTTTATACAGCTTAAAATGACTGAAATTGAAAATATGAATACCAAAGCTTTTGTTCTTTTCTTTTTTAAAACACCGAGAATGAATTCCATAGGTGAAAATTAATTTTTTTTTTAAGACTTTTATTTTAAATATCTCGATTCTCTCTTTTAAATGAATCTTTCTTGTTTATTATGAATCAAATTGTAAATTGAATTATTAAAATATATAGATAATATTTTATTAATATTTATGAACGTGAATTCTGAATATTTATCAACAATGTAAAAATTTTCATCTAAAAAATGAAATTAACGATAAAATAAAAATATTTCTGAGTTTACTCTGATTTCATTTGAAAAAAAGGATTTAAAAAGAATTAGATTTAAAGGAAGTATACTATATCAAAATTTTAAGATTGGTCATCTTTGAAATAATTAAGTACTTTTAGCTTGTTGTGATAGGAACTTTTAACTTTGGATAAATCATTCATAAATGTTAAGTTAGTAAGAACAATATGTTTCATTCCAACCTTCGCGTATTCTTCAATTTTTCCTATAATTTAACCCTTGAAATATTGTAATATTTTCTTTACACATCCAAATGAACTTTTTACTTTACTTATATCGCAATTATAGGTAATATTATAAAGAACAATATGTTTCAAACCAGCTTTGGCATAATCTTCAATTTTAGATATAATCTCATCTGGTGTGCCATGTAAAAAGCTTTCATCGCACAACTTTGCTGGTATCTTACTAAAAGCTTCAAGCATCGTTTCTCGATCGTAGTTTGTAGGGATATAGTCAAGAAGGCCGTAAAAATCTTTGCCGAATGGATGTGAAATACCAAATTTTTCAAAATATTCATTTGATTGAATTAGGCTATAGTTTTTTACATAAGCAGATTCTAATAGTTTATCACATTCATTATGATCTTCATCAATAATTAAATTGCACCATAAGCCAGGTGTAATATCTTCTGGATTGCGTCCTGCTTTTTTTGCTGAATTTTGAATAATATCAAGCTTTTCTTTATATGTTTTAGGATTAAAGTTGGACGGTATCCAACCATCTCCTAGTCTCCCCGCCAATTCACACATTTTAGGGCCATGTGCAGCGATCCATATAGGAGGATATTTTTTTTCTTCATAGGGTTTTATAGAAAGAACAGCATTTTTTAATTTCCAAAATTTCCCATCAAAACTGACTTTTCCTTCATTTTCCCAAAGGAGTTTTATTATTTTTATTGCTTCTTCCAATCTGCTAACAGGTTTCTCCCATTTTATACCATAAGGAATGATATTTTCCCCTTCACCCGTACCAATGCCGAGAATGGCTCGTCCTTTTGATATATGATCTAATGTTATAAAGATTTGGGCTAGAACAGCTGGATGTCTCCTAAACGTTTCAGTAACACTAGTACCCAATTGAATATTTTTAGTGTTCCAAGCTGCCACTGACATTACAGAATAAACATCATAAAAATCATGAGGACTATTCTGAATTTTTGACATTTCAATAATGTCTGGAGTCCAAATTGATTCTGGGATCCATCCCATTAAATGATCTGCAAACCATACTGAATCATAACCACTATTTTCGATTCTCTTTATAGTATCTATACCTCGATCAAAAGGAGGGATAAATGTACCCTCTGTCCCGATTTTTATATCTATATCCATTTTCTCACTTTTTTGTATTTTTGTGTTTTAATAAAGAAATTCTAAAAATTTTATAAACCTCTAGAATTTTTACATTTATCAAAAGAATTGAATGAAAATATATTTTTTGATAGTGTATTTTTGAAAAATATTAAAGAATAATAAAGGAGTTTAATTAGAATCATGAAGTTTAGTTTTCATATCCCTGTACCAACGCCTCGTCTTGAATATATGTTCGAAGGAACAAAAAAGGCTGAAGAGTGTGGTTTTTTTGGTGTTTTTTATGCTGATCATACAGTAATGTTACCTCCCGGTCCAGGAACATGCTATGATGCATATTGTTTTTTAACATCTTTAGCTATGATAACAAAAAAAATTAAATTATGTACTGGTGTTTCTGATTGTCATCGCTTTCATCCAGCACTAATGGCACATAAAGTAGCTACATTAGATCAAATATCTAATGGGAGAGGTATGATTGGGCTTGGAGCAGGAGAGGCAATGAATATTGACATGTATGGTTTAGATAGAAACAAATCTGTTTCAAAGTTACGAGAATATATTATTTTATTGAGGGAATTTTGGACCAAGAAAAAAGTCAATAGAAACAGTGAATTCTGGGGAGAAATAAAAAAAGCTTATATTCAAATAAAACCAATTCAGAAAAGTCCACCAATTTATATTGCTGGCAATGGACCAAAAACACGTCAAATAACTGGAGAATTAGCAGATGGATGGTATCCACTTTATCAACCACCATGGCTCTATAAGGAGAAACAAAAAGAAGTTTTTGATGTAGCAAAAGCAGCTGGCAGAGATCCTACTAAGATTGATTATGTTTATGATTGTTTTGTAGCTATTGATAACGATGATCCGGAGAATGCTATAAAAAGGTGTGAATTTTTTAAATCTTCGTATTTATTAAATTCCTTTATTACAAACGAGGCATATCCTAACTTAGATTTACCAGAAGATATTAGTGTTCATGATTTTGAAATGAACAGTATAAATTCAATGGATTATTTAGAGAATTTAGATAGACTCCCTGAAACAATTTTGCAAGACACGAATTGTTTAGGTACAGTTGATGATGTTATTTCAAGCATAGAAAAATATAAACAAGCAGGAGCTACACATATGAGTTTAATGAATCGAGGGCCTGATACGAATAAAGTTTATGAAATATTTCGAGATAAAATAATACCATACTTTAAAGAATTAGATTAAACAATTTTTTTCTTTCTCCATTCTTCTGCTAAGATCCCCATTAGTATCGCATCATGGTAACTGCCATTAATCCAAATAGATTGTCGTTTTCTTCCTTCTTCGATGAATCCAACCTTTTTATAACTCTTTAAAGCCCTAATATTGAAATCATAAGTATATAATTCAATTCTGTTTAAATTTACAGTATCAAATCCATATTCAAGTAATAGTTCCATTGCTTCAGTTCCAAATCCTTTATTTTGAAACTCTTTTTCTCCAATTACGATTCCAGCTTCCCCAACTCTATTTTTCCAGTCAATTTTATGGATTCCACAATTTCCAATTAGCTTTTCTGAACCTTCTTCATTAGGAATAACAATTGAAAAATGAATACTATCTTCTCGGTTTTTTAGATTTTCCATCCATTCTTCTTCAGCCATTCTAGTCATTGGACGATACGCTATAAGATATTGAGTAATCTCAGGATCATTAAACCATCTTAGAAATGAATCTACATATTCTTTTTTAATTGGGCCTAATTTTACTCTTTCTCCTTTTAACATGGAATAAAATAATCCAGTTTATATTAAAAAATTATCCATTTTCATCAATTTTAAAAATAAAGAATAGAAAAAGATGATTTTAAAATGTAATATTTTTTTTACGCGCAACAAATTTTACGATCTCAAATGATACTATGCAGATTAAAGAGATTAAGAAGCACACCAACCAATCTAATCCTGTTAAAAACATAAACATAAAATTAAGTCCTGCAGAAGCTAAGAAAACTTGTACTCCAGGAATATATATCAGAGCAATGAAAACAAAGAATAAAAGCCCAATTAGAACAAACATAAATTTATTTCGATCTTCAATAAGACTCTTTATCAACGATTTATTTGGCCTTCTAATCTGATATACAAGAAAAGATTCACAGAAAAATAGAGTGCACATCATCATTGTTAATGTCTTTCCAATTCTTCTAATATAAATTAATTGTTCTAATGGATCTACTATTTCAGATGGTATTAACGCATTAATTTGGGGTGGTATTAAATCTCTATTAAAATAAAGATAACCTTGAGGATAATTTTCAGGAAAAACAGGGTATATACCACTAAAAGTTATGAAATAGACTATTATCATACTTATAGCAAGTAAAATCCCAAATATTAATAAAAGAATTAAAATATTTTTTGAAAGGATTTCTTCTGAATCCCGTGGCTTTTCTTTCATTACATCTTTTGAAGTAGTATCAAATGTAAGAATTAATCCTGGAAACATGTGTAAAGTTATTGAGAGAAAAATCCATTGATAATAGAAAGCGTCATCTAAGAAGTAGGGTAAATCTAATATAATAGCTAATATAAATTGGACAATACCTTCAAAAACATTAATACAAATATAAAAGAATACCACAACACGGACTCTTGCAAATATTCCCCTTCCATAATGAATTCCCGTCACGATTGAGTTGAAGGAATCATCTGAAATCACCATATCAGAAGCCTCCTTAGCTACATCAGTTCCTGTAATTCCCATAGCTATCCCTGCATCTGCCATGTTTAATGCTAAAGCATCATTCACACCATCGCCCGTCATAGCAACAACTTTTTTTTGTTCTTGATATTTTTCAACAATATCTTCTTTATGTTCTGGAGACACTCGAGCAAATACTTTAATTTTAGAAAATTCTTCATAAGATTCGATATTTTTAACATCTTTCCCTTCTACAACTTTATCGCTATCTTCGGTTACAATAGCGATTTGTGAAGCAATAGCCCTCGCAGTAGCAGGAGAATCTCCGGTGATCATTACCACATTGACACCTGCTTCATGACATTGTTCTACAGACTCTCTTACACCATCTCTTGGAGGATCTAAAATTGTAACAAACCCAATAAATGTTAAATCTGATTCACTTATTTCTCTGCCCTCAACTCCTTCTGGGGGAATCTCATTCATTTCTTTATAACATAAACTTAAAATTCTATAGCCTTGATTTGCATATAAATTTACAATTTCCATAATCTTCTTCTTTATTTCATCAGTAAATTCGATTTCACTATTATTATAAATTACTTTTGAACATAAAGGCATTAAAATTTCACTTGCACCCTTTGTAAAAGAAACGTAAATTTGATTTCTTTTGAAGAGTTTTGTCATTCTTTTTAAAGAAGAATCAAATGGATATTCTGTAATAAATTCATAATCTTCAAGAATATAATCACCCATACCCTTCTGGAATAAAACCATTAGTGCTCCCTCAGTAGGAGAACCAATTACATTCCAATTATAAATAGTTTTTCCACCAATTTCAATTTCATTTTTTACCAATGCTGAATTATTATTTAAAAAGCCAGAGGTTAAAAGTAATTTAAGATATGGGTATTCATTGATGTGCTTAACATAAACGTGATTCTTAGGGTCTTCCATTAACACAATATCCCCATCGGGGGTGTAACCACTGCCCGTTACTCTATATATTGATCCATTTGTCCAAACATATTGAATTGACATCTGGTTTTTAGTTAATGTACCTGTTTTATCAGAACAAACTACACTTACACGTCCTAAACTGTCAACAGAAGCAAGATTACGTATAATTACACCTTGATGCCCCATTGCTAATACACCAGTTATTAAAACTATCATTGTTAACAGCGGTAAATTAATAGGCATTAAATCGAGAGCAGAGTTAAGACTTTTAACAACTTCTAATCGTCGCAGCCCACTTGCAAGCCAGATAATCATTAATGTAATAAACCAAAATATAAAAACTGCTAATCCCAACCATTTACCAAAATTATTCATTTTCTGTCGTATTGGAATCTCGCTCGTACCAGCTTCTTCTAATCCATGAGAAATCTTGCCAATTTCTGTATCTCCACCAGTTTTTACAACTATTGATTTACCATTCCCTGTACTGATATAAGTCCCATAGAAAACCATATTAATCCGTTCTCCTATTGAAATGTCTTTTTTAATTAAAGACTGACCTCTTTCCGATTTTCGTACGGGTTCTGATTCTCCCGTTAATGAAGCTTCATTTACCAATAAATTGTAAGATTCTATAATTCTGGAATCTGCAGGAATTTTATCTCCTTGACTTAGCTCTAATACATCACCGATTACTATTTCTTTAGTCGGAATTTCTTTTTTTTGACCATCTCTTATTATGGTTGACGTCGGTGCTGTTAACTCACGTAAAGCCTTAAGTTTTTTAGTTGCTCTATATTGTTGAATAATGGCGACTAAACAATTTAAAAAAACAATTCCTAATGTCAAGGCAATAAAAGTTAAATTTCCCTCTCCAATGAAAAACCACGCTAAAAATAAAATTAAAGCCCCAATTAAATATATAACAATTAACCAATTAAACAATGGCGCAAGATATATTTTAATAAAGCCTTTTGATACTTTGGGAATTTCATTTAAACCATAATTTTCTAATCGTTTTGCAGCTTCTTTTTCAGATAAACCATTCTTAGGATCAGTTTGAAATTTTTTATAGATTTCGACTAATTCAAGATTATAAAAATTTTCTTCTGTAGATTCCATTGTGGTTCTTCCACAGTTTTTAACATATAATTGAATTCAAATTTCTATTCAATATAATAAATAACCTATGATATTCATAACTTTTAATTTATTGCTTTTTTGCTAGAATGCATTCATTAGTAATTTTTCAATATAAAAACAAAATTAAAAATGAATCTTTTTTTCTCGAGCGATATATTTAAACACTTCAATACCAAATATCCCCGGTAAAGCAAATAAAATACAGAGTAACCAATCTGTCCCGCTTAGGAACATGAAATTTATCTGCAACCCTAACCCGAAAACATCATTTACATAGTAATTAACAAGGTATGAAAAACAAATAAAAAGAACGTGTAAAACTAACGTAAACATACAAATAACCAGTAATGAGATGCTAAATTCTTCTTTTATACTTCTTTTGAGAGATTTATTTGGTCTTCTAAATGCCCATATGAAATTAGTTTCGAGAATAAATATTGTAGTAATAAACATAGTTCTTGCTTTTTGAGCTATCAATTCAGAAGAAGGAGCAGCTGGATTAATATAGCTAATATATGGATTTAAGTTCCAATTATTCAGAGGAATGACTTGCCATAATGTCAATTGTAAAACTAAAACTAATCCTAACCCCATGAGAAAAGCTTGTAATAATAACATTATCCACATATTCTTATTTAATATTTGTTCTTCATCTCTAGGAGGTTCTAGCATGATATCTTTTGGATGTGTATCTATTACCAATGCTAATGAAGGAAGAGAGTGTGCAATACCAAAAATGTAAATATGTTGCCATTCTGAACTGAAGAGATTAAATGTGGGTATAAATTCATAAGTAAAAAAGATGATTGCTTCCATTATATTCAAACAAATAAAGAAATAGATTATAGTCCTAATTTTTGAAAATAAACCACGACCAATTCTAACACCTTTTTCTATGGAGGTAAAATTATCATCTGAGATAACCATATCGGCAGTTTCCTTTGCAACATCTGTTCCTGTGATACCCATAGCAATACCCGCATTAGCGAGTTTTAAAGCTAGTGAATCGTTTATTCCATCTCCAGTCATAGCAACTACGTGATCATCTTCCTGATAACGTTTAACTATGATTTCCTTATCTGATGGTTCAACACGAGCAAAGACAGAAATATTTTCAAATTCTAGTTTTGTAGAAGTTCTTAACTGAGAACCTTCGATAACTAAAGATCCTTCTTTGTGAATTCCCATTTGTGTAGCAATTGTTTTGGCTGTTGCGGGGTGATCGCCAGTAATCATTACGACTTTTATACCCCCATTTTGGCATTGTTCAATAGACTCTTTAACACCTTTTCTTGGAGGATCCATAATTGAAACAAATCCTATTAAAATTAATTCTTTTTCTACATCTTCTCTTTTAGGTTTGTTAACATTAGTAAGCATTTTATAAGATAAAGCGAGCGTTCTATATCCTTCATTTGCACGATCTGTTATTTTATTCAATATTTCTTTTTTGAAGTTAGAATCTAAAGGCTTTAAATTTCCATTTATATCAATACTAGAAGAAATCTCAATAATTCTTTCAGGAGCTCCTTTAGTAAAGACAAATATATCAAATTTATTATTATCAGACTTACAAATTGAGCTCATTCGTTTTAATTCAGAAGTAAAAGAAAATTCGGTAATGAATTCATATTTCTTTTTAATATCATAGGGGATATATCCCGCTTTTTCAACTAGTACTAATAAAGCTGCTTCTGTTGGAGAACCTAGGGCTCGCCTTACCGCCATTTCTCTTTTCTCTTTTAATCTAATTTTCACATCTTCATATGCTAGTTGAGCATTATTATTTAAGACCATTGAATCTATAAATTTAATAAACGTAGGATTATCTTTCAAATTTATAGGAGTACTATTTTTAAATATTCCTCCTTCAGAATCATAACCTGACCCTGTTACATCATATTCTTCCTCGTTAATCCAAAATTTTTCAACAGTCATCTCATTTTTAGTAATAGTACCTGTTTTATCTGAACAGATTACAGAAACTCTACCAAGTGACTCTATAGAAGAGAGATTTTTAATTATTACGCCACTTTGAGCCATATTGAGTACACCTGTAATTAAAACCAACGTTGACAAAATGGGAAGATTTATAGGTAAGACATTGATAGCTCTTAGTATAGAACTGACAAGAGCGCCACTTATTTCTGATTGAATGAAATTTCCTTCAATTAACAATAAGGAAAATTTATAAATGATTAAAATGATTAAATTTATTACCACAATTGTCCCTAAAATATACCCTAATCTATTTAATTTTCTTGTTAAAGGGATATCTTCAATACTCCCCATTTCATTAAGGGTTTCAGATATCTTCCCAATTTCAGTATTAATACCAGTTCCTGTAATCAATGCTTTTGCTCTCCCAGTATAAACATATGTTCCCATAAATACCATGTTAATTTGCTTTTGAATTGAAACATCATTTTCTTTGATAATATTATTGGTTTTTTCTACTGGTTCACTTTCACCAGTTAAAGGAGCTTCATCAATCGTAAGATTTACGTAATTTATGATTCTCCCATCTGCGGGGATTTTATCTCCTTGTTCCAAAATCACAACATCTCCGGGTAATAATTCTTTATTTAGTACTTCGAATTGATTCCCGTCTCTAATTATTGTGGCTTTTAATGCAGAAATTTGCCGTAGGGATTCCAAAGCCTTCTGTGCTCTATATTGCTGAATTACAACTGTGGCAGAGTTCAAAATTACAACAGTAAATGTAATAACAGTCTCTTCCGCAGAACCCAAAATTACAATCACTACACCTGTTATAATAAGAATCACAATCAAAAAGTTGAAAATTGGAGCAAGATAAATCTTCCAAATTGATTTTTTTATTTTTGGTAATTCATTATATCCAAATTTTTGATATCTATCATTTAATTCTGATGATTTCAATCCATGATCTATATCAGTATTGAAAGTACTAATTAGATCTTCAATTGATTGACTGTAATATTTGATTTCATCAGGTTTTTCTGATGATGACATCTTAATTATTTAAACTGTAAGTTTAATTTAAATATTATTTAATAAGGTTTTGAAGTATATTAATAAATTTGACCAATAAAATACTTTTTAATTCATACTTCAAGATTTTGAGGAGACCCTAAAAGATCTTTTAAGATATGATACTTCTTCCTAATAGTAGTACTTGAAAATTTACTTGTGCGTTCTATAAGATTTTGAGTGAATATTTTTCGATTGTCAAGTGTTTGTCCTATATAATAAATTAATCCAGCTGTAAAAGCTTTATAATTTAAATTTTGAATTTGACTATATGAGATGATATTTAAAACTTTATCAGCTAATAATAGCATTTCAATTTTAATTTTTTCATATTCACCCTTATCTGTAAAAAACTCTTGAACTTCTTGGTAAGAGATATTGTTCAAATCTTTTTGAAAAACAATCTTTATTTTATTTTTAATCTCAATTTCTAAATCTAAAGGACTTTTCTTCTCTTTTAACATCTTTTCAGTTCTTTTCACCTTTAACATGGCATTATTTAGCATTTTTTTATTTATTTTGTGCCCTAATTCTCTTGAAGCTTTAATGAATTCTTCGATTCGTATATTTGTAGTATCTTTTATTTTTAACCATACAATTGCGAGAAAAATGATGACCATATTTTGATAATTATGGCGATGGTATTTGTTATATTTCAAATATCTGTCCTTAATTTCTTTGTATTTTACATTATTAATGTTTAATCCTATCCCATGGCTTTTTAATAATTCAATTGTCTTTTTTTGTTCAGTAAAATCAGATTCATAGTCTCGGAACCATTTTTCAAGTGTTTTAATTCGATCGTATTTCTCTTTTATTACGGGATCTTGAAGAGCCTTCGAATTACTTATATTGATTCTTCTTTCATAGTCTCTCTGTGAATCTGTATAAAGGTCGCTAGTTGATGCTGTGGATTCAAAAGCCAAACTATCTTCCATAATTAATCCACAATCTTGACAAACTATGAATCCACTGTCTTGTTTGATATTTTTATGCGGACACGTAAAAATTTCCGAATTGGAGTTTTTCTTCTTATTCAATCAAAAATCAATTTAAAATATTTAATTACTATTAAACAGAATTTGTTTAAAAAACAATAATATTAAAAATTTTTATTAATTTCAAAAACAATAATAAGTATAATTGCATAAAAAATTTTCTTGGTTTTTTAAAAAAATTAAGGTGAGTTAAAATAGAATATAAAAAAGTTCTAAAATTTCTTCAAATCATCGGTTCTATATTTATCATTCTTTCATTACTCGAGATTGTTTATATCATTTTATTAAATTTTACTCCATTTCTTCTCGATGGAAATTCGTTATTATTATCGGAATTTTTATACTCATCAACAATTTTCCCACTTTCAGGGACTATATTATATTTATTTCTATTTATTTCTATGTTTTGTTATTTAATCATAGGAATTTTTATGTTTAGAATATCATTAAAACATAACATTGAAAGCATTCCATTAGCAAAGTTCATAGTTATTATTGGTATGGTAGTTTTATTAGGAGCTTTTATTAAAATGAATTATTTAGTATTATTGGGTAAAACTGAGATTACAACAACTTTTACTATAATTAAATTTCAAACTGCCCTTTATGATAGGGTTATTACGTCAATCATACCGGCAATAATCTGGGTCTCCTTTATGACGGTAAATACTTGCTTTTTAATTATTGGATTAATGATTACTGCAGTCGGAATAAAATATACTCTGCTACAAGAACAAGCAAAAAAATCTTAATTTTATATTCAAAGCGATAAAAAAGAAGTTAAGATAATTTGTTTATATTCACTTTTGAACGAGATAATAACGAAAAATAAAATGGATTTGATTTAATTACGCAAAGTTATAAAAAAATCTTATGTTAATTTACTTTTAATCTGTTTGGCTCGACTTCGTAAAGTTACCTCTGTAATCTTCGCAATCTCAGCCACGCGGGACTGAGTTTTGCGAATACATCCGTTTTTCGCAGCAATATAAATACATGCTGCAGCTAATCCTTTTGGGTCTTTTCCAGTTCTTTTAAGACCATTTTTTGAAGCATTTTTCAACATATTAATTGCATTTTTTTGTATTTTTATTGGTAGATCTAGTTCATTACCAAATCGAAATACCAAACTCTCAGCAGTTATGGGCTGATACCTCAAATTAAGTTCAGGTAATACCTCACGGATAATCATAGCTAAACTTCTATGAACTGTACGCCTTGGTGTTAATGATGCTTCGCATATCTCATCTAATAATCGTGGAAAATCATGAACTCGTATAGCGGCATATAAGGAACCTGAAATAAACCCATTAATTGATCTACCCATAGTTAATTTCTTTTTTGCCACAATACTATATATTTTCCACGCTGTTTCAGCGATGTATTCTGGTATATTTAGTTTAGAAGTCAACATTTTTAATTTCGGTTTTGCTTCCCAAAAATTCCTCTCAATACTAGAGATTAAAGAATTTTGAATTTTTGAGAGTCGAGAGAAGAGAGCTTGCTCCTTAGCACCGATAGATTTACCTTTACTGTCAGTTTTTGTATTTGGTAACATAGTACGTGGTCCAAAATCTCTCCATCGAGGTTCTGTTCTACGGCGATTTTGAATCTCTTCAATTGTATAAGCTCTCCTTTCATTTCCAACAAATGTTCGTTCAAAAATAATGCCACAGTTTAAACAAACTTTATTCCCATCTCGAGATTCAATACTAGGATTTTCACAACATATTGATTGGGGTAATTGATCTTCATCGATTTTATTATTAAAAATTCGGTCACGATACTGCTCATTCATGATTATTCACAATAAAATAAATTGTTAAAAAAGCGCTAATTACTTCATATCACGGCTATTAAATTATTAATAATAGGTGATATGCTTATTGATCAAAGTTACATATTTAAACATTTTGAAAAAAAGTTGTTGAAGATAATATTTTCTGAATTTTTTTTTGTTAAATTAAAAAAGGATTGGCTCCTCCTCCTTTAAAGGAATATCAGGATAAAATCTTAAAGGAAAAGAATCCTTTTAAATAATTCAAAATAAGAGAAAAAATAAAATATTTTCAGCTATTATAGTTAAACTATGAAAATCTTAAGAATAAACGTAGAGAATGAAGATATTCGATTTGATGAAATAACTTCAGATTCAAAATATTTCCTACGTGGTGCTAGAGGTCTAAGTTCTCAAATTATTCATGATGAAGTCCCTCCATTATGTAATCCTTTAGGAAGGGAAAATAAATTAATTCTTGCCAATGGTCTTCTTGGTGGCAGTCCATTTCCTTGTTCTGCTCGTACATCAGTAGGTGCGAAAAGTCCTTTGACTAATGGGATAAAGGAAGCTAATGTGGGTGGAAGGCCTGCCATGATGTTAGCAAGACATGGTATTAGAGCAATTATATTAGAAGATATATCATCTGTATTAAAACTTATCTTAATTGAAGAGGATAATGTTAAGATTTTACCCGCTGAAGAATATAAAGGTTTAGGTAATTATGAACTTCATTCGAAATTAAAACAAAGATATGGAACAAATATTGGTATTTACTCTATTGGTCCCGCTGGTGAACACCTGATGAAATCAGCAACGGTAGGGGCAAATGATTTGGAAGGGTATCCAAGTCGTCATGCTGCCAGAGGTGGATTAGGTGCTGTAATGGGTTCTAAAAAAATTAAAGCAATAGTGATAATTCCCTCAAAAACATCCAAAGTAAACATGCATGATATTAAAAAATTTAGAGAAGTATCGAGTCCTTTTGCGAAAAATTTGGCGCAGACTAAACAGAAATTCTCGATATTCGGTACATCTATGATGATGGCAGCCATGAGTGGATATGGAGGCATACCAACAAAGAATTTTAGAATGGGATCTTATGATAAGATTGATAATATTTCAGGAGAAAAACTTCATGAGCTTGTTATTACGAGAGGTGGCAAAAAGAGATTAGCTTGTTCCCCAACTTGCGTAATAAAATGTTCAAATTTGGTTGTTGATGAACAGGGGAATCACATAACATCAAGTCTAGAATATGAAACAATGGCTTTAAATGGCAGTAACTTGATGATTGATGATTTAGATAGTTTAGCTAAAATTGATCATCTTTGTGATGATTTAGGGCTTGATACAATTGAGTTTGGTGGAACTGTAGGAGTTGCGATGGATTGTGGAAAGATAGAGTGGGGAGATGCTAATAAAGTGTTTGAAATTCTAGATCATGAAATAAGAAATAATACAGAAGAAGGACAATTATATGGTAATGGAGTCAAAATTATAGGAGAGAGATTTAATGCGAAACGAATTCCTCAAGTAAAAGGACAAGGAATTTCAGCTTATGATAGCAGAGTCTTCAAAGCAATGGGAGTAACATATGCAACTTCCCCTATGGGGGCAGACCATACTTCAGGCGCTGCAATTGCTGGAAGAGTTCCAAGTCAGCATAAAGATTATGGAGAATTAACCAAAAATGAGAATAAACTTGATTTGTCTTTCGAACTCCAAATTTATACTGCAATAATGGATACTATGGGTTGCTGTTATTTTATCGGCCCAAGTTATGAAAACATGGAAATATTAGCAAATGCGATTAATGCTATGTATGATTTAAACTTAACAAGAGAAGATGTAATTAATATTGGTACTGATATCATAAGAACTGAACTTGCATTTAATGAGAAAGCAGGAATTACTCAAGAGATGAATGATGTTCCAGAATTTTTCAGAAATGAACCTTCAGAACCTTTAGGTTTAAAATATACTTTTGAAAAAGCGGAATTAAGAAACTTTTGGAAAAAATTAGATGAGCATAAATTTTAGTTTCTTTTCTTAAATTTTATACAAAAAATAAATTGAAAAAAAAAATTATTTTTTTCTATAGGGCTCTTGACACCATATCTAATGCATATCCAACTGAAAAAATTAATATCCAAGGAATCAAACCTGGTAAAAAATCTATGAAGAGAATGGATCTAGCTGGTAGGAAGATTATATCATAAATAATTATAATACCACCACACATCATAAACATAAGCCCTAAAAATTTAATTGCGCTTTGTATTAATTGTTGGTCAATTTCCAAAATTTCAACACCTCCTTAAATGAGAAAATTGCTAAAGATAATACTAGATTTAAACTTTATAAAAAAAACGTAGTCCATTTTTTATAGATTATTTAAAATTGTTCTATGTTGTTTAAGAAGGTTTATCTGAGACGATTATATTTTTTGAGATTTATTGAATCTAAAAATATATACTTTTTCAATTTAGATAAAATTGGAATAATCGAATAAAAGTAATCAATAAAAAAGAAAATATAGTTTATAATATATATTAAATAAAAATATAATTGTTAATCAGGTGTTTTTATTGAGGATTGGGGTACATATGAGTGTTTCTGGCGGCAAACATATGGCTTTTGAAACAGCTAAAGAATTAGGATGTGAAGCGATTCAAATGTTTGTTAGAAATGTACGAGGTTGGACGTCTGGACCTCTTAAAAAGAAAGAAATTGATGACTTTTTAGAGAAAAAAATGGAATTTAAAGAAGAAATCTGGCCAGTTATTTCACATAATAGCTATTTAGTAAATTTAGCAAGTTTAGATAAAGAGAAATTAGAAAAATCATTTAATGCTATGCTTGATGAACTTACTAAAGTAGACCAATTACAAATCGAATATGAAAATATGCATCCTGGAGTAATCCCAGTCAGTGATAAGGAAGAAACTTCAAAATTAGGAGCATTTACTCAAATTGCTGAGCAATTAAATAAATTGATGAAGGAAACAAAAGATTTCAAAGTCATAATATTACTTGAAACTACTGCGGGGCAAGGAAAAGGTTTAGGAAATAAATTCCATCATTTTAAAACTATAATAGATAAAATACAAAATAAGGATAGAATTGGAATTTGTTTTGACACGGCCCATTCTTTTGCTGCGGGATACGATTTTACAACAAAAAAAGGATATGAAGAGATGTGGAACGAATTCGATGATGTAATTGGTTTAAAATATTTATTTGCCTTTCATTTAAATGATACTGATAAAGAATGCGGTTCCAGAGTTGACAGACATACTCATATTGGTCAAGGAAAAATAGGAAAAGAGCCCTTTGGCTTTTTTATTAATGATGAGCGATTTATAAATATGCCCGGGATATTGGAAACTCCTAACAGTGATAATTTAAAAGAAGATGTAATGAATTTAAAAATACTCAAATCCTTAAGGAGAAAATAAAAAGTTATTCCACTTCAAACCATACAGGATCTTTACTTGTCGCCATCCCTCCATAGTTTACAGTTAATTCTTCATCTTTCTTAATATCTCTTATAGTTTTAAATTTAATTGTGTCATTTCTATAATTATACTCATATTTAACATTTGGACTATAAGAGTGATTCATAAACTGGCAGATAGTCATAGCGAGGGCCATTTTATTTTCTAATTTATATTTTGGATTTTTCCATTCAAAACAATAATTCGAGAGAAGAGTTTTATCAATTTGTTTATATTCGTTATTCGGAATTAAAACCACATGTGCAACATCAATTATTCTACCTTTCAGAATATCTTTTTCGGCAAAAACTCCTCTTCCTTTTTTTGATGATATGAATTTTACTTTTAGAAGATCATTCATAGCTCTCTCAATTTAAAATAAAATACAACTTCAATATTAAATAATGTGAAATGTGTTATAGAAAGAAATTTCTTAAAAAGATCTTTAAGAAAGAATTATATTACTCTACCTCAAACCACATAGGACTTTTATCATCAACAAGGGCATTATAATTTACTAAAATTTCTTCTCCTTTAGAAATATCTCTTATGGCAGAAAACTCTATTGCTTTACTTTCATAATCGTAAAGATATTTTACATTTGGTTCAAATGAATGATTAATAAATTGGCTTACACTAAGAGTTATAGCGTTTCTAAATGCAGGCATATGCTCCGGATCTTCCCATATATAGCAATAATTATACAAGATTGTCTTATAAATTTTTTTATAGTCTTTGTTAGGAATAGGAACTACATATGCTATATCAATAATAGTTCCTTCTTTAATTGGCTTTTTAGCAAAAGCCCCTCTGCCTTTTTTTTCAGAAATATATTTTACTTCAATATATTCATGCATAAATATCACTAAATAATTACCAATTATAATATTTATATAAATTAAAAGCTAGTAAAATTCAATATATATGATAGATAGAAGTAATGTTCAAGTATTTGTATTTACAAGAAATCCACTATTTAAAGTCTTAATATTAAAGAGAACAGTAGAACGAGGAGGATTTTGGCAACCTTTATCTGGAGGCATTGAAAAAGGGGAAGATTATAATGATACAATAAAACGAGAAGTTTATGAAGAAACTGGAATAAAAGAAATAAAAAGAATAATTGATCTAAATTACAATTTTACTTACAAAACTAGTAAGAATAAGGAATTAAAAAAAAAAATGAAAGACTTTTGTTTTGCTGTTGAAATTAACAAAGAAAAAGAAATAAAGTTAAGCTATGAACATGAAGAATTTTTATGGTGTTCACAAAATGAAGTAAAGAATATATTAAAATGGAAATATAATCTAATTGCTTTTAATAAATTATTAAAAATACTCAATATTAAATAGTAGTTTATTCTATTGATGCATGCCTTTTGTTAATATCTTCTTCTGTGATATTCAATTTTACCATCAATATACCTCCTATTGAATCTAAAACTGCTAAAGCTGAAATATCAAATAAACTAGTATAAGGTGCAAGAGTTTTATGAGTTAAAGCGACATCTTTACTTTTTCCTTTTATTTCAATTACATAATCAGATAATCTGCCTATTGTACTTTTAGGATTATTACTGAGAGAGACAATTTTTCCTCCAATTTCTTTTGCTTTTTTTGAAATTGCGACTGTAGAAGTAGTCTCTCCACTTCCACTTACTATAATCAATAGATCTTTACTTGTATATTGATAAGTAACAGCATCCGATATAAAACATGATTTTATACCTAAATGCATTAATCTTTGAGCAAAACATCTTCCAATAAATCCTGATCGTCCAGCACCATAGATAAAAATTCTGTTCTTATTATTATAAATTTGTAAAATTGAATCAATTGTATTTAAAACATCACGACTTTTAATGGTTTCAGCATTAATTTTTATTTGACTTGCTAATTCTAGCATTGTATTATAAAATCTTTCTTGATTATTTTCAGAAGTCATAGTCTTGATATTTTTTTTATTCTTCTTTATATTTTTTTGGATTCACACATTTCCGCCATTGCATAACAGTTTCTAACGGACCTAATCCAATTAGGAGATCTCCCTCTTCGAAAACAAAATCAGGTTTAAAACTATATATCCATTTATCTTCTCTTTTTAAAGCTATAATATGAAAACCTCGCTTATAGCGTTTATCTTGTAATTCATTATATGTTTTGCCTTTAAAGTATGAATCTTCAGATAATGTTTCTCGTACCACAGTTTCTCCAGTTTCTCGAATAGCTTGCTGTAAAATTCCATGTGGCTCAAAACCTTTAAGAATATTTTCTGCAATATGCGCAGCAGCATCAGATATTAATTCACAACTAAATACAATTCTCATTATTCCAGTAAGATCGCGTGGTGATTCGATTAATTTTGCTAAATCAAGAAGATCTTTTTCAAGAGCAAGATTTAAACCGTCCATTAATTCCTCCATTTCTAATACATCTTCCGAAACTTCCTCATTGCTGAAGAATAGCGCTGCCAGTGCCAACGCTATCATAGTTTCTGAAATATCAGTTATTAGAATATAATTTCTTTGGATTTCTTCAATTTTTTCACAAATTTCTGGATTATCAAGGTTAAGGATTTGTTCTTCCTCCTCTATTTCAATTTCAAAAGAAAAAGGTTCTTGATCATAACATAGTTTTTTTAATTCTATAATTGGTTGAATTTCTCCCTTAACAATTAAAATATCATCTATTAATATTATATCATCTCTCTCAAAGAGCCATTTTCCTTCTCTACGAATAGCAATTAAATCGACTCCATGTTTAGATCTGAAGTGTATTTCTTTCCTCGGTTGTCCGATAAATTCACACCTTTTATTAACATTTATTTTGACTATAGGTTCGGGTACATAACTAATATCTCTGAATAATTGAGTAAAATACGAGATATCATTATTGATATATACTACTCTGGCAATATCAGATAAAGCATCAGATATTTTATCGATAGAATATCCCATAACAACGATGGGTTCTAAACTTTTAGCTTCATCCAATCCTCCTGGTGATGCCTGAATAATTTGGAGATTAAGTAAGAATGTAAGTTCATGAATTCTTTGCTCCATTTTATAGGTTTCATCTGCTAGTTCTTTATCTCCAAATTTAATCGCACTATAAGCTAAATCTATCATTAAATCGATATTTTGTTTCATTTCTCTAATAATCTCTTTTAGAGAGAGTGGTTTGTATTTAAATTTTTTACTAGGTTTAGTCATATTGTTTCATTCACTCATTTTTCATATAAATTTGTTTTTATATAAATATTATTATAAATACAATTAAGAATAGGGGCGTCAGAAAATCAGCTAGAGATGTAACAAATGGAATTAAAAAATTATTGGGGTCTCTCCCTCGCTTAAATAGAAATATAGCACCAAAAAATAATGCTATAAACATAATAGAAAAAAGCAATAAAACCGTAAGTGACATAATAAAAATCATTAATAATGGGTTTACAATTCTTATTCCTGAGATAATTCCTACTAAATAGCCTAAAAATAACAGAGAAACTAAGCTCAACAATGTAGTTATGAGTAATCCATAAAAATCTTCTTTTAATCGATCTGATATCTGAATTTTAGGCGATAATGTTCCAATATAGAGATGTGTTGTTAATCTTGAAACAAGAACCGTAGACATGTCGCCAATTAGTGAATTTAATGCAGGGATTATTAGAAGCAATATAGGAATAGCAGATAAGATATCTTTGTTTGAAGATAAAACCGAACCTGAAATCATTCCCATAAGTGAAGATAAAATTACAATAATTATTGATTCTTTTAAGATTTTCATATAATATTTCATTTAAGGCACCCCCAGAATTATTATAGTTAAAAGAAAGCAAAAAACAGTAGAAAAATCGTCAACGGCTGTCATCACAGGATTTACTACATTATTTGGAGTTAATCCTTTTTTGAAAGCTAAATAATTTAACCCTGTGGAACAAGGAATGGAAATAGAAAGTGCTAAAATGATTGAAATAATTGGAATAAGAATGAAATACCCCATTGGAAGAATAGTTAATTTGAAAAAGGCTAAATTTAAGATCATTGAGAAAATACCTATAAAAAATGCAGTGATAAGTGAGAGAGTATACGTAGCAAGAGCATTTTCAAGCCATGATCTCCGAGATAATGTTCCAATAACTAAATCTCGAGAAGTTCTAGCTATAAAAGGACCACTTAAATTACCTCTTAGAGATAAAAGAGCAGGAATCATTAATATTAAGACTAAAAAACTATCAAAATGAACAATTAAAAGGGATAAAATGATTCCAGCTAGGAGATCGCCAATGATCGAAACAATTTCTGATGGGAAGGTTTCTTTGATAATTTTACCTTTAGAATCTTGAGACTCCATATGCCATCCTCATCAGATTCGTTTGAGTTTAATTTATCTTTTTCGAGCATTTTTTATATTAGTTTATAGTGAATTTCATTAAAAATTTAT
>CAYPFJ010000025.1:0-41746 GCA_964409945.1 uncultured archaeon
A
This sequence comes from uncultured archaeon, assembly GCA_964409945.1. Taxonomy (GTDB): domain Archaea; phylum Asgardarchaeota; class Lokiarchaeia; order Sigyniarchaeales; family SOKP01; genus Loki-b32. The sequence continues at coordinate 2 of CAYPFJ010000025.1, forward strand.
TTTTAAAAGATCGATTATTGTTAGCATTAATTTTTTTGATAGAGAACTTTAAATTACTCTTTAAGAATCTAAAGACTTCTGTATCCACTAATTTAAGAATTTTTAAATACTCATAAGCGAGTACTAAATCCTGTTTTATATCTATATCAAATCCAGCTCTAAAAGAATCATAGATAGCTATTTTTTCTATTCCTCTCTTGTAAGCATTAGTAAATAAAGCAATTAAAGAAGGTTTGTTTGGATGAGAAAAATATGATGAAATCACATCAGGAGGATTCCTTCCTAAAATAGAAATTCCCGCAGAATGAATTGCAGGGCATATGACTAACTGATTCTCTTTTACAAGTGTATCAATTTCATAGAAGTTTTCAGCAGAAATTAAAATTAAATCTAAAAAAGAAAATATTGTCTGTTTTGCATTAAACTTTTTAATAGCAATATTATTAAGATCTTTAATTACATTATCAAATGATTTTGGCGGAGTTGTCAATTCTTCTTTAATCCCTATTAAATCATAGTCATAAGCAATTTCTAATATTTCAGACGTATTACAGTAAACTATCTTTTTATCAAAACAATTCACTTGTGTTAAAGTTTTTCCAAGATCCTTGAACATTGCAATTGTTAAATCTCTAAGTTGTTCAACTGAAAAGCAATCTCTGAGACGAGATTTTGTTCTCGATAACGGGGCAATAGGGATCAATAGAATACTCATAATAATTGCTTAAAAATCCTCTAAACAAAAATAAAATGTAAGTATTAAAGTCAAAAATAAATTTTAATATTTAAGATTATTTGGAATTTATTTAAAAGTATTTAAAATTTGAACCGATAAACTTTCGAATGCCTCATCAACGTTGTCATCCAATTTTGCGGAAGTTTCAAAATACATAACTCCTAATTCTTTAAGCTTGTTTTCTATCATTTCTGTACTAATTTCTCTTTTCAAATCAACTTTATTTCCAACCACTATATATGGTATATCTCCACTTAATTCCTTTAACTTTGAAATCCAAAAATCTATATGATCAAAAGAAGAGACTTTTTCTAAGCTAAAAATAACCATGGCTCCAACCGCTTGGACGAAATAATATTCATTAGCCCAAAGTTTATCTGATTGCCCTCCAATATCCCAAAAATAGAGTTTAAATCCCTTTTGTTTTATATCATTTTTTAATTTTAGATTTTTTAACTCTAATTTATCAATTATTCTGCTTAAATCGATTTCCTTTATTAAAAAATTTGCTCCTATAGTTTGATGGTATTCCTCACTAAATTGGTCATCAACATATTGAGCTAATAGACTTGTTTTGCCAACTCCCGCATCTCCGCATAGAATTACTTTTCCACGGTAAGACATAAGACTTTTTTCCCCTATCCCTAGATAATATTTAAGATCTATTTAATAATTTTTGACTTTAGTTATATATTTTTTTAATAATTTACACCAATATATTTTTAATTAAATTAAAGAGTCTAATTTTTTTGTACTAGTTGAATAGATTTACATTCACTTGTAATGAAATGTTTAAACAAATGCTCATATCCTACAATCTGTTTTGGAGTACCATTTTCTAACCATAAGCCTGAGGTATATTCTGGCGCTTCTCGCACGCTATCTAATGTTGTAAGTAGAAATTGGTTATCAGTTATCAATAATCCAAAAGGAATAACATTATCTCCCTCAATAGAATGAATTATCACTGAGATTTTTAATAACTTTTTAATTTCTTCTTTTAAAAGGTCATTATATTTTAAAGCAACAACGATTTGAATTTCTGAAGAGAATTTTTTATTCCAAAGTTCCTTTAGTACCCAATCATAACCTCCTAATTCTTGCATAAGCAAATCAGGCGTAATTATAAAAAAGATCCTCTCTTTTGCTGAAATAATTAATTCTTTGACTTTTTTCCGAATTTTAGACCTAGAATTAATTGACCAAACCCGTGGTTCAGATTCCTCTTTACCAATTTCCAATTCACTAATAATCTTTTCTAAGGATAGAGTATCTTCAATTTTTATCTTATATTCATCCCGAATTACCTTAAAGATTCTTTCAATAGGGATTACTTGATAATTAGCACCACGTTTAATAGGTTCTTTTTGAATAAAGCCTTTTTCAATTAATCGGTTCAAAGAATCATAAACCCTTGCTCGATCAACCCCTGAATGCTTCGCAATATCTGCTGGGCTTAAAATTTTGAATTTACACAATGTGAGTAATACTTTGGAGTCATTTTTTGTAAATCCCAATGTTTGAAGTGCTTCCTCAATTTCAAAGTCATTTAGTTTTTTCCTTGTCGACATAAATTTTTAAAAACTATTGGCGAAATCCGTAACTATTTTTAATAATACTTTAATCAAACATTTAGTATTTTAATTTTTAGATCTCAAAAAAATAAAATGCTATCAAATTTTAGGTTTTAAGGATTACAAGCTCAAAAAATGTATTTCTTAAAACTTTATAAAACCATTAAAAATTTAAAAAATCGATTCGCAATTATTTTTTATTGAATTTATTTATTGATTTGCTCAGAGTAGTTAAAGTTCAAAAAAATTAGAATTCAAGGTTTTATAAAGTCAAATTTATATTTTTTTTAATTCCCAAATCATTAATCTTTCAATAAAAATTAATTAATGATTAATAAATTATATTGGATTGAATTGGATTATGAATAAAAGTAAAAACTCAAAAAATCAAGAAACTACGGCTTTATTTAATAAAACTAAATTTTTAATTTTAGTCGGAAAAATTAATATCAAATTAATAAAACGATCTCATTTTCGATTCAATATGATCTCTTATTGCTCTTTCATACTGATATTGATTCCAATCATAACATTTATATAATAGAAATGTGTAGTTATACATAATTAACATCTAAAAAAATTAACTAAAATAAACTAATTAAATAGTGGAGGAATAATTATGGCTAAAAAGAAAGCACCTGCTAAGAAATCTGAAGGATATATTGCTAAGGCACCAATTAGAAGATTAATGAAAAAGGAAGGAGCGGACCTTGTCGCCGCGGAAGCTCTAGATAAGTTAATTAATTTTCTTGAAGGTAGTGCTGCCGAGGCTACAAAGAATGCTATAAAAGTTTGTAAAGCTGATAAACGCAAAAGAGTAACTGCAGCAGATATCCGAAATGCAACAAGATAAATCTTTCAGATTTTTATAACTAAAGTAATTTTTTTTCTTTTTTTTAATTGAAAGAATAATTAGAAGATTCATTTTTAGATTTTAGTTAAATCTCACTCTGATTAAGTTTCATTTAAAGTATTATTAAGTAAAAAAAACCAGTAAATTGATTAAAAAAAAAAAGAATTAGTTATACTTAATTTTACTTTTTCGCTTTTTGAGTAATAAAATCATCATTGCAAATGAAATTACTGTCAAGAATAATATATCATACCCAGGAATTGGAGGAGTTTCACCACCTTCATTGGGGGGTTGTGGTCGATTTTCGCATACATTACCAAAGATAGTATTCCCATTACTGTTTTCTTCTACAATACACTGATTGTTCCAAATCATTATATTATGTGATATTATATTTCCAGTACTTCCATCATATAGAAAAATTGCATTTAGAGTATTACCATTGATGGTGTTATAGGTAATTTCATTATCATCGGCATCCCAAAAAACAATTCCATGATCAGAATTATTATTAAATGTGTTACCTGAAATATCTAAATTTGTAGATTCAGCAACCCATAATCCATAGACATTGAAACTCGCGTTGTTATTAAGAATTTCAATATCATCACAGGTCTCTATCCATATACCACGTTCTTCATTCATATTAATTTCATTGTTTGAAATGATAACCCCAAAAGAATTTCTTAAGTAGACAGAATCACCACAATAGTTCATTAAATTATCAGAGACAAAATTATCTTCACTATCAATAATAGCTACACTGCTGTGTGTATTATCATCAAAATCATTTTCTATAATTATAGAATGATTAAGTCCCCAACCTAATACACCATTATATCCATGCATAACATTATTAGAGATTAGGAAGTATTTACTATCTTCTATTTCGATTGCATCTTCATTATTTAATAAAATATTATTCATAATGGTGTAATTCTCACTATTCTCCACTTTTATTCCTTCCCACACATGCCACATTACAATATTATCTAAAATTGTTATGTTATCACAATATTCGAAATGAAATCCAGCCCTACTATTATTAGATGCAAAATTATTAATCAATATGTGAAAATCTGCTTGTTGAAAATAAAAACCATCATCACCGTTCAGATTTGCTGTGTTCCCAGTAATTTCACTGTAATCTTCCGAGAAATAGAAACCATGATTTGTATTATAGCTTGCTGAATTGCCTGAAACGTTATTATATCCATCTACTATAAGAATTCCATTATAATTTCCATTTGCTATATTATCGGTAATATTACAATTATTACCATCTACCAGAATTCCCGAACCATAGTTATCATTCACAATATTTCCAATTATCTCACACATACTACTATAATACAATTCTAATCCTTCTCCTGAATGGATTCCGTTATATTTAACAGTGTTATTTATAACAGCAGAGTAATTACAGAGACTTAGTTGAATCCCCTCACGAAAACTATTTTTTATAGTATTGTTGTAAAGATAAGTATGAGGGCTATGTGAGATCTCGATCCCGCCTCCATCTATATCCAGACCATTATTATTAATTGTACTGTAAAGTAGCTTGTTATTTGCTCCATGTTCGATTAATAACCCAACTCTATTATTATTGCTTATATCACATCCCGTCATTGTAGTATTTTCACAATAGAATAATGAAATTCCATATGTAGAATATGACGCGTTGGCATTTGATATTAGCGAATTATTGCAGTTGATAAGAAGAACTTGACCTGCATTGGTAAATTTGTCAGCTGTAAGCCCAGTTTCATTAACATAAAAATAAATTGGTCGTGAATTTATAGTATTGGACGAATCTATTGGTTCGTACAAGATCAATTGGTCAAATGGTTTTCCATACCAAATTCCAACTCCACCATTCGTTAACGTGTTATTTGTAAAATAATTATCTTTACACCCAGCATTAAAATAAATTCCTCCATCTTCATTATCATTCAGTTCGTTTGATATAAAAGTACTATTTGTTACTACATACAACTCTATTCCGGCGTAAGTATTATTATTTATTTGATTTCCTTCAATACAATTTCGTTCAGAATACTCCAAATTGATTCCTCTAAGATTATTAGCAAAAATATTTCCTGTAATATTGTTAAAACCAGCATTAGAAGAAAAAGCATCACCATAGTTATCCATTATGGTATTTCCTATAATCGTATGGTTCAGACCTCCGCTTTTCCGTATGCCATGATAACTATTGTTTTTAATAGTATTTCCAATTATTTTAATATCATTGCTACTTGAAGTATGAATCCCCAGGTTACCATTTTTTATGATATTTTCTGATATGGTGATATTAGTTGCCACATTTAGATCTATACCACTACCACTTGAATATAGAGTATTGTTATATATTGTGGCTTTTGTTACATACCAAAAACGAATTGCATCATTACCAGAACCGAAATGAGTATTAAAGATGGTACAATTTTGTATTCTAAAATAAACATCAGAATCTGTAATATAAATTCCATAATCCGTTTGATTACAGTCTATTGTGATATTCTCAATAATATAAGGTGAAGCCCATGTTCCTAATCCAGTACACCAATCTTGACTTTCTGCCCATGTCCAGTTTTTAGCACCAACACCAGTTGCATCTCCATCAATAAAAATTCTTTCAGCTGAAAGATCCCACCAGTCTGAGCTTTTGATATTGATCTCATCATTAAACTTACTATTTGAAGTATTTTCTAACAAATTTCCAAGTATTAAATATGAAAAAGCTGGTGTTAATCCAATAAGTAAAATTAAAAAAAGTAAAAAGCTAAACCGATTTAATTTTTCTTTTTTTTTCATAATAGATTTCAACCATTTTCTAATGGTTAGTTTACATTTTATTAAGATAAGTATATAAAACTTTTCATTAATATCGATATGACTTTAATGTAAAAAAGGATTCGGTTAATAATATCTCTCGAAGATCTTCTAAATTCAAATGATTAAAATCTTTATGATTTTAAATTCATTTAAAATTCTTAAAAAATTCTTCATTTAGAAATTGAGGAATAACGCTTTCTAATTTGTGTTTAACAGAATCTAAACTTTCAGGTAAAACACGAGTTTCTCCTACTATATCAATAAATCCAAGTTCAGATCCATATCGAGGAATTATATGAAAATGTAAATGTTCTATACTACCCCCTGCATCTCGTCCTTGATTAATACCAATATTATATCCTTTAGGATTATATAAATTGTCTAATAACAATTGTATTCCTTGAATGGTTCTATTAATATGGATTAATTCTTCTTTAGTAAGTTCAATGAATTTAGTTAAATGCCTATGAGTAACAATCATTAAATGAGCAGGATTATAAGGGTATAGATTTAATACAATAAAACACAAATTATCTTCATAAATTTTTAGGGATTTAACTCTTTCATCATTATCTCTCACCGCACATAATATACAATCCACATCGGGCTTTGCTTTTCCCTGAACATATTCTAGTTTTCCTAGTGCTAGCAACCACTTCTTAAAAATTTTTATTCACCGTAATATATAAAATTAAAATTAAGTATAGAGAGAGAAATTAGAATCAGATGTAAATTCTTTAGTTTTCAAAAAATCTTCTGGTTTTATTTTACCGGCACAATATTCATCTAAAATAAAATTACTATAAGCAGCACAATTAAAAACCTTTCGAATCATTTTAAATAAAGAATTCTTAGAGATAGATTCTTCCTTATTAAGGAATATTTGATCAATTATTTCAAATCTATGATTTTTTATATCTATTCGATAAAAAACGTCCTTTAAAAGAAAGGATTTTCTTAAATCCATGAAAAAATTCATTTTTTTGTTATTTTCCAAGGAATTCAAAGCATTTATATGTGGTTCTGAGATTTGTACTCCTAAACTAACAATAATTAGCCCTTTATTTTTAGGTCGAAAAACAACCATATTCCTACCAACTGGTCGGCCTAGGGGATCTTTTCCGGGAGGGAATATAAATTGAAAACCAAATTCAAGTTTAGGATCAGAAACTTTTCCTCTTAATAGTCCTTCATCTAAAAGATATTCTTGGATCAGTTGGTTGATATTACTTTCTTTACTTGACATTATAATTCAGTAAGGTTAAGAATGAAGTTAATTTTATATTTTTTTCCCACGAGAATATATCTTCGTACTTTATCAAAACTGAGAATTGATAACAAATTAATATTTTCCTTTTGGTCGAGGTTCAGGTTCAATTTCAGCCGATTTTAATACTTTGATATTACTTTCTAAATCTTCCTTAGGGGTACAATAAATCACTTGAAGAGAATCTAAATCAACGTAAATCTTGCCAACGATACCTAAACCCATTAGTTGGTTATCTTTATTAACAAATGTATGATCTATATTCATTTTAATAGCTTTCTTACCTCCTTCAAGTTCCACTAAAGAGGGTTGACAAGCAGTAAAACCAGGACCTCGATTTTGAAGTAAGTAATTCATTAAGGCAAAATCTAATTCATCATTGATTTCTCCTTGTTCTTGAATGATTTTAATTATACTTGGATCTTGCATCTTAATAAAAATTTTCTTATTGTAAATAAAATCGGTATAACTAATTTTTATTTTTTTGGTTAGTCCAATATTTAAAAAAAAATATGGAATAAAGACTTAATTAATCCTTTTCTTCACAAATAACCTCATCTAGACTGTGCAAAGCGCAATTATTCATTGCAAGTGTTTCAGTTATTTCTTCAAAGGAGAGATTACTCCCCTCAATGTGAATATGTAAAGAAGCGGTTTTTTGATCTAATTCATCTACTTTAACACTAACTCTTGATACTCCAGTAACTTTCATTAGTTCTTTAGCCACAATATATGAATCGGGTTGATGAGGTTTGAGAACATCCAAAAGAAATTCTACTTTCATTATTTTATTTTAAACCTTTGTATGTAATTATACAATAATAGATTTTGTGGATATTTTATTGACATTATATTGATATTTTGATATTATATTGATATCTTATTAATTTTTTTTTTAATTTATAAGTTTTTCAATTTCTTCTATTAATTTTAATGGTATTTCATTTTCTTTAACTATTTTATCTGCTATTTGGAGGGTTTCAACTTTAGCTAAGTTGGTATGCAATGCTATAGAATGAGCTCCTACATTGATGGCAGCTTCAATATCACGGATATTATCTCCAATTATTAAAATTTCGTCGGATTTTACGTTTAACTGTTTGCATATATAAGTTAGATGTTCTGGATGGGGTTTTAAATTGGTAATATTATCCCTTCCGACAATTAGGTTAAAATATTGCAATAAATTCACCTTTTTGAGAGAAATCTCTGCATTTCTTTTTGTATTGAATGTAAAAATTGCTTGTTTTAGATTATTGTTCTTGGCGAATTCTAATACTTGGTCAATTCCATTTATCATTGCAGCATTATTAGCAGCATCGTATTCTATTTTTATAATCTCATTATCTACTTCTTCTATTATTTCATTTATTTTTTTCTGAGATAAGCCTTCCTTTTCAAAAAATTCTCTGGCAGATTTCATATTTTCTAAAATAGAAATACTAACCGTAAGGAGATGTTTAGGAATTCCATAATTTTTTAGGAGTTCTATAGCAGTTCTCCGTGCTCTTAGATAATCGATCTTAAAATGAATTAGTGTACCATCTAAATCCCAAACGATTGCTTTAATAGGTTTTTTTCTCTGCATTTAATATACCAAGTCAGAATAGATTGGACCACTTGGAGTCAGTTGTGATTTTTTTAATTTCACTTGGTTAATAATAAAAGTTCCAAACTCTAAATCCTTATTCTCAGTAATTAAATTTTTAAGTGTTTCAAAGGTTTTATAATTTATTTTACCCTTCTTAAGTCGTGCAATAGTCAGATGAGGTTTGAATTTTGTTCTTTTATCGCGTTCAATGTGCAATTTATCAAATAAGTAATTTTCAACCGTATCCTTAATATTTTGCATAAATTGAATATCACCTACTAATTTTGTCCATATAACTGAAAAGCTATTAAATTGGCCAATGCCTTTCAGAAAATATCTGAAATTTTTCCCTTGAAATAATTTTTCATTAATTTCTTCTTGTAAAATCCTGTAAATCTTAACAACTAAAGGCTCAGGTATATTTCCTAAAAATTTTATAGTCATATGTAAATTTTCTGGTTCTACAAGTTTAATCTTAGCCTGATTTTGCTTTAACCTTTGAGAGAATAAGGCGATTTTCTCAATAGTATCTACATCTTTTAATTCAATAGCAATAAATGATCTAATCATTTTTTTCCCCAATAATTAAATATTCTCCATTTTCTTTCTTTTATTAGTTTTTTATGTTCTGGAATGATATGAATTTCTCCTAAATCTTCTATGCAAGAAGATTTTATAATCTTAATAATATCTTTTAGAAATAGAATATTCATTTTAGCTCGAGTATTTGCATCTGCAGAGGCATTATGTGGTATTAGAATCATTCGCATGTTTGGTTGTTCACGTTTTATATTTTTCAATCGCATAAGAGTATTAGAATCAATAGGTTCTATAGGAAAAACATCAAAAGCAATATTTATTTGAATTTCTTTATTTTCTAACATATTTAATAGAGTTTCTAGTTCTAAAATGCCTCCTCGTGCAGTATTTATTAGTAAAGAGTCTTTTTTCATCAACTTTAATAAATCTCGATTTACTAAATTTTTGGTATATTTATTCAAGGGAATATGGAGGCTAATTATATCTGATTCTCTGAAAATGTCTTCAATATTTTCTTTAAATTCAATTAAAGGATAATCTTTTTCAAACTGTTTCGGTTGATTATCATCACTATAAAGGATTTTAACACCCCAAGGATATAGTCTTCTTACTACTTCCTTCCCAATTTCACCTAACCCTACAATTCCAAGTGTTTTATCGGTTATTACAGAGGAAAGAGATTGATCTAAATCCCATTTATCATCAGAAGTCCATTGCTCATTCCATATATAATTATGAAGATTAACTAGATTTCTTAAATTCGCCATTATTAAAGCTATAGTGTAATCTGCTACTGTTTTATGAAGAATACCGGGTGTATGTGTAATTAGAATATCATCTTCTTCAGTTCGTTGAATATGATTATATCCTGCTGTTGATGTAGAAATTGCAAAAATATTTGAGTTTTTTAATATTTTTGAGGATATAGGATGACTTAAATGGCATCCAAGAATATCTGGATTGAATATTTTTATTTCTTTTTTAATTTCTTCCTCTGAAGGAAATCTTCCATTGAATAATTCAAATTTTGCTATTTTTTCTAATTCTTGCCATAAATTCTCAATGACATTGCGATAATTTTCTGAGATTTGCTCATTAGAGCCAATCTCTTTAGTTGAGAATACATTTGAGGTAAATAATACCCTTGGTTTATAAGTTATATCCATATCCAGAAGTATTGAATATTTAAATTCAATAGTAAATCGAATATTTTTGTATCTTTATTATTATCAAGATTTATTAAAATTAAATCTAATTTATAGTTAAAAAAACTTAATGATTGGAGAAAATAGCTAAAGTAAGGAGTCAAGAATGTAAAAATGAAATTATTGTAGGAGTTATAATACAAGAGTTTGACCCAATCGAGCCAACAACCATGCACATATTCTTTTCTGAATCTTGTAGAGATAAATGGATTTCTAACTGAGAAAAGAAAGATTAAATTATGCTTTTAGCATTACCTCTTTATTTTTTCTGGAAGATAAAAGTCATACGTTTTCTTAAGTAATTTAGTTTTCATATACCTATCAAATCTTCTGGCATTTTGAAAAACTACCCAAATCATTTTATCGTTTTTATAATACTTATGAACTTCTTCAAATGTGATTGGGTCTATTTTAAAAGTATCTGCTTCTTCTTTAAAAAATCTATTTATTCTTCTAATTAACCGAGGAATAATTTCAGGTTTCTGTTCCTTGAAAAAATTGGCAATTAAATCAATAGTTACCAACCTCCAATCATAATATCTATCTACAACTTCTTGTACAAACAACGCTTTTAAAAGAAATCTCAAGAATGATGGAGCACTTTTTAAAAACAGTTCTGCTTCCATTGCTTCAATGTTATTTTTTCGAAAAAGTGGTGTACTCGTATCTAGATATAATAATTTTGAGGAGTTATTGATTCTTGGATTATTATGATCATAATCGATAACAACAAAATTTGATATTTGCCCATCTAATCCAACATCATAAATCTTATTTTCGCGATTAAATGTCCATACTTTTTTTAATTCTCTCATTGTAAGGATGATTAAGTTTTCAATTTCATCATCGGAAATATTATGAATAACTTTATTCCCCACAGCTTTAGGATCTATCTTTTGTTGTATACAGTAGAACTGAATTTGTCCTTTATGATCTTTAAACCAAAGTGTGCTATGTTCAGGTAGATTTAAACCAATATTTTCACTTAAAATTTTGCAATATTCATTATAAGCCCAAGTATGTCTTTTAACTTGTTTCTCGTTATCAAAAATAGGAATCCTTTTATAAGCTAAATGGTTTGGATCATCAATTATTTCAAAAACTAAGCTAATTTCTCCGAATCCAAGAATTTTAATAGGTATTTTACCCTTTTCTGGGTATATAGTATCAAGTGTTTTTTCAAATTCTTTTAACAAATCAATATTTACTTTCATAAGATACCATTGTAGAATTTAGAAATTTCATTTAATTTTAATTTAACATTATTTTTATTTAAAAGTATAAACTTTTTTCATTTTATTTTCTTTATTAATTTAAAATTAATGGTAATTATTGTCGCTAGGGGATTTTAATAGAAATGATTTTGGATTGGGAAAATTCTGAAATGATTGGGCAAAACAAAGAGCTTCCACATAATACTCTTATCCCTTACCAAGATATCGATTCTGCTTTATCTGGAAATTTTGAATCTTCACGGTATTACAAGTCGCTTAATGGTAATTGGAAATTTAATTGGGTTAAAAAACCGTCTGAACGCCCCGTAGGTTTTTATAAGGAAAATTATGATGATAGACAATGGGCCAAGATACCTGTACCAAGTAATTGGGAAATGTATGGTTATGGAATTCCAATCTACACTAACATACAATACCCTTATAGTATAAAGCTAGATAATATTCCTAATATAGATCATGATTATAATCCAGTAGGTTCATATCTAACAGAATTTACAGTTCCAAATGATTGGATTCAAAGGGAAACCTTTTTACATTTTGATGGAGTTATTTCAGCATTTTATCTCTGGATAAATGGAAAGAAAGTTGGATATAGTCAGGGTTCAATGACACCTGCTGAATTCAATATTACAGAATTTCTACGAAAAGGTATAAATACTTTGGCTGTAGAAGTTTATCGATGGTCTGATGGAAGTTATTTAGAAGATCAAGATATGTGGAAATTTAGTGGGATTTACCGTGATGTATACTTGTTCTCTACACCTAAAGTTCATATACGAGATTTTTTTGTATATTGTGTTTTCAATGAAAAATATGAAGATGCTCTAATCAAAATTGGTTTAAAAATTAGAAATTATGGAATAAATGAAGTTAATAAGTTTAGACTCGAGATCTCATTATTTAATGAGAAAAAAGAACATATAAAGTCAGAAGTATTAATAGAAAATGATATATTCATTGAAATTCAAAAAGAAAAGATAGTGGAATTACAAAAAGAAATCAAAAAGCCCAGAAAATGGTCAGCAGAAATACCAAATCTCTATGATGTGATTTTAGTTTTAAAAAATTCTGATAATGATCTAATTGAAGTTGAGCATTGTAAATTTGGATTTAGACAAGTAGAGATAAAGGCTGACGGAGGCTATTATATTAATGGAAAATCAATAATTTTTAAAGGAGTAAATAGGCACGAGCATGATCCAGATTTTGGAAGAACAGTACCTTATAGTAGAATGATCCAAGATGTAAAATTATTAAAGCAAAACAATATCAATGCTGTTCGCACAAGCCATTATCCAAATCATCCAAAATGGTATGAATTATGCGATCAATACGGAATCTATATTATAGATGAATGTAATTTAGAATCACACGGTTTACGTGATATTATACCTAATAGTGATCCAAAATGGACAAATGCGTGTGTTGATAGAATGATTAGGATGGTTGAAAGGGATAAGAACCATCCATGTATTGTTATGTGGTCGCTTGGAAATGAGGCGGGTATGGGCGATGTATTTAGAAAAATGAAAGAAGCATCACTTATGATTGATTCTACAAGACCCATACATTATGAAGGAGATTACCAACATGAAGTTTCTGATGTAATTAGTTTTATGTACTTTCCTCCAAAAATGTTTGAAAGAATGATAAGGGGGAATAAATATGGAGAGATTGGAAAGGCTAAAAAACTTAAAAATGGTTTAGTAAAGCCATATATGCTATGTGAATATGCTCATGCTATGGGAAACAGTCTTGGCAATTTTCAAGAATATATGGATGTATTTGAGAAATATCCCAACGCTATTGGGGGTTTTATTTGGGATTTCATTGACCAAGGACTTCGAAAGACTTCAGAGAATGGACAAGAATTTTGGGCTTATGGAGGAGATTTTGGTGATGAACCAAATGATAAAAATTTCTGTATTAATGGAATTGTTATGCCTGATAGGGTACCTAACCCTGCGTTATTTGAAGTGAAAAAAGTGTATCAAAATATTAAGATAATACCAATTGATCTAATTGAAGGTAAAGTTAATATTCAAAATAAATACAATTTTCTTTCGTTAGATTTTCTTGTTTTATTATGGGAATTAACTGCTAATGGGATAAAAATTGAAGAGGGTCGAATAGAAAAATTATATATTAAACCTGGTGAGACGAAAAAGTTAATCATTCCATTTAAGACACCAGAAATCAATCCAAATACTGAATATCACCTAAAAATCTCATCAATTTTAGCAGAAGATATGATTTGGGCAAAAGAGGGTCATATTATCGCTTGGGATCAGTTTTTAATACCTTATAATGCCCCAATAAAGCCAGAAATGAACCTAAATGAGATGGATAATATAATAGTTGAGGAAATAGATGATTATTACATAATAAAAGGAAATCAATTCACAGTTAGATTTGGTAAAATAACTGGTGCAATAGAATCTTATTACTTTAAAAACATGAATCTGATTATTGCCCCTTTAATTCCTAATTTTTGGAGAGCGCTAACTGATAATGATCAAGAAAAAGTCGATTTTTCCGAAGTACCATTTCCGAGTGTTGATAAAGCTTGGAGAGAGGCGGGAAAGACAAGGAAAGTAAAAAAACTATATTATGAAAGGATTAATCCTCAAGTTATTCAGATAAAAGTACAATTTAATATCCAAAATTCTAAAAATCCCCTTGAAACAACATATACTATTTATGGGAATGGATGTATAATAATAAAAAATGATTTTACTCCAAGTAAAAACATGGTTCGTTTTGGAATGCAGACGTCAATTCTCAAAGATTTTAATAAAATGATATGGTATGGGAGAGGTCCTCATGAAACTATGTTAGATAGAAAAAGTGGAGCTGCTATTGGGATATATTCTGGCTTAATAGAAGAGTTAATTACTCCATATATTAAGCCTCAAGAAAATGGGAATCGAACCGATGTACGTTGGGTTGCTTTAACCAATAAAGAAGGAAATGGGTTGTTAATATCAGATATAGGTGGAACTTATCTTAATACAAGTGCTTGGCCTTATACTATGGAAGATTTAGAATCCGCAACACATGATTATGAATTGCCTTGCCGTGAATCCATTACTTTTAATATTGATTATAAACAACAAGGAGTAGGGGGTGATATTCCCGCGCTTGCTGCGCTTCATAGTAAATACATACTCAAAGGAAATATTAATTACACTTATTCCTTTCTCCTTAGAGGTTATACTAATGAAATGGGAGAAATTAGCCTAATTGCTCAAAAGAGACCTCCAATTATATGATCTGGATTTAACAAGGTTATTAAATTAAAACTTACTTAGAATTATATTTAGAAAGTATTTCAAAGGTAATGGTGATTAAATGGCTCGTCCTTTATGGTTTGTAAAATTACTTAAAAAAGTATTTCCAAATGTTAAATTTATTGCTAAATTGACAAATCTACCTATTTTAGGCACTCTTTTTGACCATTTGCTTTTTAAGGGGGATGATATTATATACCTTCCTCAAGATAAAGTCATAGATATTAACAAACCAATAGGGCAATATGAAGAATTTGTTTTACCTTCTCAAGTGTTGGAATATTTTATTAACAAAGCTAAGCACCATTGGATCATGAATTTCTGTATCTGTAGATCGAGCATGGATTGTCAAAACTATCCTGTTGATTTAGGATGTCTTTTTCTTGGAGATGCCGTATTGGATATTAATCCCCAATTGGGACGATTAGTTTCTAAAAAAGAAGCTCTGGAACATTTAAAAAAGTGTAGAGAAGCGGGATTAGTTCAAATGATTGGTAGAAATAAATTAGATGCCCAGTGGCTTGGAGTTAAACCGGGAGAAAAACTTTTAAGTATTTGTAATTGCGATCCATGTTGTTGTTTATGGCGAGTATCTTCAATATTAGCTCCTAAAATCGGGTTAAAAATTAAAAAAATGCCTGGAGTAAAAGTTCAAGTTACTGAAAAATGTGTTGGATGCGGAACATGCATTAATGGAGTATGTTTCGTTAATGCTATAGATTTAATAAATAACCGAGCGTTTATAAGTAATGAATGCAGAGGATGTGGTCGATGTGTTGAAATTTGCCCTCAAAAGGCAATAGAAATATTATTTGAAGATGTTAATTATGTGAAAAAATCAATTGAGGAAATAGACAATATCATTGACATTTCCTAAATTTAAGATCTTTGTTCCCAAAATACATTGCCTTGTTTAATATTTCTAATTCTTGTTCTTTCTTTAAGCGCAGAAACTGCTTGAACTGTTTCTTTGATAGAATGAAAAACCGGTATATTTGCAAGTTCTAATGAATCAATTATTAAAGAATATTTCGGAATATAGGGCATAAAACAAACAAGTGGCTTTCTTTTTGTTAATACAACATTAGCAATTCTTCTCCCTACTTGAAATGAAATATTAGGAGGATATGGAAGTATTAATAAAATAATACATTCAATTCTTTCAATATCAGATAAAAATCTAACTACATTTTCAATATCAGTATCTAAAACTGACCCTGTTAAATCAATTGGATTGTTAAATGAAGCAATTTCCCTAGCAGTAGGGCTAGTTAATGATTTTAATTCATCTTTCTCCTTTTCTGTTAATTGAACAGCATTCAAACCATATTTTCTTAACATATCACTTGCTATAACACCATGTCCTCCAGATCCAGAAACTATTACAACATTTCCAAATGTCACTACATTCTTACCAAATGGGTTTCTACGATGTGATAATACATCATAAACTTTGAGACATGTTAATAATTCTCTCTCAGAATGAGGTTGAATGACGTAATTTTGTCTCAGTGCATTGTAAATAATATTATAATTCCCCGCCAGACTTGCTGTATGAGATTTAGTTGCTATTTTTCCTTCCTTTGTCTTTCCTCCGTAAAAGACTATAACGGTATCATCTGATTCTTTTGCTAATTGTGCAAATTTTTTTGCTTTACCCTCTTTAAAACCTTCTAAATAAAATGCAATATTAGAAGTTTCTTTGTCTACTTTACTAAAGTATTCTAACAACATCGATTCATCTACTACCGCACGGTTACCTATAGAAACCGCAGTAGAGACACCTATATTTCTTTCCGCAAATTTCACAAAGAATTGATCAACCAAAAATCCTCCACTTTGACTTATTAGCGCTACAGACCCCTTTGGTGGTCTTGTAATGCGTTCTGTAGGTAGAAATATAGTATCAACAGTAGGAGGTGCATAAACACCAAGGCAATTAGGACCTAGAACAGCAATATCATTATCAAACGCTATTTCTTCTAATTTTTTTTGACGTTTTACACCTTCACCACCTACTTCAGCAAAACCACCTCCAATTATTACACTTGCGGGGATACCTAAATCAGCACACTCTTGAATGTATCCCAATGTATCATCTGGACCTACAGCAATAACTAAAAGATCAGGGATCTCGGGGAGTTTGTCTAGTCGTTCATATAATGCTACTCCCTCAACCTCACCCCCATTAGGATAAATACCATAAACCTTAACATCCATTTCAAATTCATTTTTTAATAAAACAATTCTTCCCGGACTAAGGGGGTTCTTTTTTGAGACCCCAACGACTGCTATTGATTTTGGTTTAAAAAGCTTCTCTAAATTCATTTTTGACAAAATTCAATATTGGTTTGTATTAAATTATATTTTTAAAAAATTTAAATCATATTTATTTTTACATTAGATTAGTAGAAATTCTTTTTTATTTCTTTACCTTATTCTTTAGCAGCAAAATTATTTGTAAAAAAAATATAGTTCAATGAAAAATCGTTAGAAATTTTAATTTACAATTTTGCTAAATATTTATTAAGAAGTAAGGAGAAATACTATTACTCTAAATATTTTTTTATGATTTTTTATGGTTAAAGAAGATTTAAATTTAGAACAAACTAAATTTTCATATAAACGAGCCTCAGCATACGGAATTGGACAAATATCAGACATTGCATCATATCAAGCATTTACATTTCTCACATTTACATTTTATTATGCAGTGGTTGGTATCGATATTGTGTGGATATCGATTGGATTTGTAATATGGTCAATTTGGAATAGTCTTAATGATACTTTTATAGGATATCTTTCAGATCGAACTCACACTAAATGGGGCCGACGATTTCCTTGGATAATGATTTCATTATTTCCTCTCGCAATAATAATGATTTTACTATATACACCACCGATTAGTTGGGGTATTACTAATCTTGTAGCAAATTTCACATATTTTCTCTCCATCATCATAATTTTCGAATTATTTTTTACAATGTATGATATCAATTTTACGTCTTTATATCCCGAAATCTTTCTTACTGTAGAAGAAAGAACAAAAGGTAATAATGTTAGACAATTGTTTGCTATATTTGGATTAATTACTGCTTTTATTATGCCCGGAATATTTATTTCTAGTTTTACAAGTCCAAAACCTGGGGAATACCCACTCTATGGAATAATTATAGCATTAGTAATAGTTATTGCAGGACTACTCTTTTTAAAGGTATCTCCTAAAGAAAGAGTTGAATTTCGAAAAGATTATAAAAAAGCACCTTCATTTTTTAATACTCTGAAGTATTGCGTTAAAAATAAAAGTTTCATGAGATATATCCCTGCCGAAATCGCAAATTGGTTTGTTTATGGGATGTTACCTGTAATAGTGCCTTTATATGGTGAATTTATATTGGGATTTGTAGATCCTCTAATGATTTCTTTATTACTATTGGCAACATTTTTATCAGCAGCTCTTTTTATGACCTTCTTATGGAAACCGTTAGTCCAAAAAATAGGTCCAAGAAAATCTTGGTTAATATCAATGAGTATCTGGATTTTAACTCTTTCTCCATTATTTTTCCTAAATTCAACTATGCCATTTTTAGAAATTATCGCATATATCGTTTTTTTCTTTATAGGAATTGGTTTATCCGGTTCCCTATACATCATTGATATAATTATAGCAGATATTATTGATGAGGATGAAGTAAATACAGGTGCACGTAGAGAAGGTGGTTATTATGGAATAAATATTTTCTTTCAACGATTTGCTACTGTTTTTGTATTTCTTATTATCGGTCCCGTATTTTTAATATCTGAGTGGGGACAATTTAATCCAATCGATATTCCAGAATTTGGTCTACGTAGTTTAATGTTTATTTATCCAGCAATAGCTTTAGTGATTGCTATTATAGCTATATTCTTTTATCCTTTAGATGGTGAGAAATTAAAACAAGTAAAAGAACAAAGAGAGAAAATACATCAAGAAAAAAAATTACAAATATAAATTCTTAATATATCCTATTTTTTTTAAGACTTTAAATTTAAACACTTCTATAATAAATATTATTAAGATTTATTCTAAATTTCTCTCTTAATGGTTCCTAAATTAAATCTTTATTAAGAAAAAAGGAGAAATATTATCAATTTAAAATTTAAAAACTTTAAAAAAAAAAAGAATATGGGATAATTATGAGTGATGACCGAAAAGAAGGAACGGAAAAATTCAAATTAAAAGAAGCGTTAAAGTTTGGAACAGCTCAACTTTCGGACATAGTTTCATATCAAACTTTCTTTTTCTGGATATTTACATTCTATTATACAATTGTAATCAGGGATTCTGTTCTTATTGCGATTGCTTTTATAATATGGTCTGTGTGGAATGCGTTAAATGATCCACTTCTTGGTTATTTATCAGATCGAACTCATACGAAATATGGGCGTAGAGTTCCCTGGATTATGGTTGCTATTTTACCGTTATCAATAATTATGTTCCTATTGTTTTTTCCTCCTATAACATATGGAATAAGCTCCCAAATGACCAATTTTGTCTACTTTTTCATTATAATAATCATCTTTGAAGGATTTTACACGATGTTTTCATTGAATCAAACAAGTTTATTTCCTGAGCAGTTCATTGAGAAAGATGTAAGAGCAAAAGTTAATACTGTAAAGCAAACGTATTCTGTAGTGGGGTTAATAGTTGCTGCTATTTTACCTACTCTGTTTATGAGTGATCCTATGGTTCCAGAAGCATTACCTAATTGGGCAATCTTTGGAATTGTCTTAGCCATAATCACATTTATTTTTGGATTTATTTTTATAAAGTGGGGTGCTAAGGAGAAAATGGAATTCAAAGAAGATTATAAAGAAGCGCCAAATTTCTTTGAATCTATTAAACTTTGTGTCAGAAGTAAAAGCTTTAGATGGTATATTCCAGCAGAAATTGCCAATTGGTTCGTTTATGGAATGCTTCCAACTGTAATCCCTCTTTACGGAAGATATGTTCTAAACATTGAAGCAGAATCAATTCTTTTATCTGTATTACTTGGAATCGGATTTATTTCAGCAGCAGGCTTCATTAATTTTTGGAGATGGGTTTCTAAAAAAATGGGCCCAAGAAAAGCATGGATGTGCTCTTTAACGGCTTGGATATTTACTTTATTACCATTATTATTCATTAATAATTTCATTCAGGGAGTAATTGTTTTCTTTTTCATAGGAATTGGATTAGCTGGCTCAATGGTGCTTATAGATTTAATAGTTTCTGATATTATTGATGAGGAAGAAGTAAAGACAGGAATCAGAAGAGAGGGTGCTTTCTATGGATCCAATGCTCTTTTTTTACGATTTTCCACCGTTTTCGTTTTTATAGCAATTGGTTTTGTGTTTTCCGGTTTTGGTTGGGAAGAATATGATCCATTAATTAATGATCCATTAGCATTAGCAATAGCCTTGAAAATATTGATATTTGTACTTCCAGCTATAGCATTGACAATTGCAATATTATCTTTAAGTAAATATCCATTAGATGGGGAAAGATTAAAAGCGGTAAAAGAAAGATTAAAAGAAATTCATGAGCAAAAGAGATCCAAATTATAACTACATTATTTTTATTTTATTTTTTTTAAATTTAAAATTCCTAATCTAATTCTTGTTAAAATCTCTTCAATTTCCTCTTTTTTCACTATTAAAGGTGGCATGATAATATGAGTATCTTTTTTATTTGCACAGTAATTCAGTAAGACACCTGCTTTAATTATGGAAAGCATACCTAACTGGCTATCGTCCTCGTTATGAAACTCTACGCCCCACATAAGACCTCTACCCCTTGTTTCTTTAATAATATCTGAATTATCTTCTGCAATCTCTTTTAACCCTTTACCAAATAAAATACTCATTTCTTTAACGTGATCCAAAAATTTCGGATCAGATTGTATTTCCAACATCTCGAAAGCAATAGCACATCCTAAATCTGACCCTCCCGTGGTTGAAATATGGATAAATGGATCTTCTTTGTAAACTGCCTTTTCTATAAATGGTTTATAGCTACAAGTCGATAAAGGATATACACCAGAGCTCATTCCTTTTCCACAAACTATAAAATCTGGCACTACATTTTCATTCGGGTATAATCCACCATAAATTGCCCAAAAAACACCTGTTCGTCCTAATCCTGCTTGAACTTCGTCATTTATCATCATTACATCTTTATCATCACAAATTTCTCGAACTTCAGGATAATAACCTTCTGGAGCAATCAACACACCACCACTTGCTGGAATTGTTTCTAAAATAACGCATGCAATATCTTCTGTTACAGCTTTTCGCATAGCATCTATGTCTCCATAAGGAATTTGTTTAAATTCGGGAAAATTCCAGAGGAAAGGATCTTTAAAGTCAGGATCTCCTGTCAATAGAGCATAGCCTGTGTGACCATGATATCCTCCAACTGCGGAGATACATCCCTTTCTTTTAGTATAGGCTCTTGAAAATTTAATAGCAGTATCTATTGCTTCACCTCCGCTTACTCCAAAAGTAGTTTTACTTATATCTCCAGGCATCAAATCTGCTAATTTTTTTCCTAATAAGGCTCTCCATTCTGATAAAAGTAGATGGTCACCTAAATCTAATCCTCCATCTAAAGCATCTTTAAGCCGTTGAACGATCTTTGGATTTCGATGTCCTAGATTAAATACACCACCAGAAGAACGACAATTGTATAATTCTAATGGTGGTTCTCCTGGTTTTAAACCTTCTAATGTTTTCAGATGGATTCCATCTCTTTCCCCAGGAATCATTCCTAATCCAAAACCTTTAAACATTCGAACTTTAGGCCCATTTACATGCTTTGAATACAATTTGAGTAATTTCTTTTGAGATAAAGTTCCAATATATTTTTCCTTAGGATTCCCATTCATAATGTTAAATAAAAGTGTTTTATTATTTTAAAATTTTGAAAATTTTATCAACACTAATATTTATTATTTTAATAAATCTTGTTCATATTCAAAAATAAAATTCTCTTCTAAAATTAAATTACTTAATTGTCAATTAATTAGATAATAATAGAAAAGAAAAAAGGAAAATTAAAAAAATCGCTTAAAATTCATAACCACATTTTTTACATACATGCTTTTTAGCATACATAGGAATATGTCCTACGTAGGAGAGGACTTTGGTCTTATCTTCTATAACCTTGATATTCGACCCTACAGCTCCACACATAGGGCATGTAATTCGCTCGTCACTTGCGAAACCTCCGGCACCAATTTCTGGGGGTTTTAGTTCATCGAGTTCAGATTCGACTTCCGTAAGGTGTGCTGTCGTAGATTCGAGTACATGTTCTTTTTCAGATACTTGATCTGTCAATTCTTGGATGTGAGTATCTTTTTGTAAAAGGATATTATTCAATTCACTTAATTGAGAGTTTAACTGAGTAATTTCACCTTGAGCGGATGTGACTTTTGAATTTAATTCTTCGACTTGAGAAGATAAACTACTTACTTCTTCTTCTAAGTTTGAAGATTTTTCTTTAAAAGTTTCCAAATTTGATATATCTCCTTCTAGTTCAGAAATTTTTGCTTCCTTTACAGCCAAATTATTTTCAAGATCACTGGTTTTAGTTTTAAATTTTGCTAATTCTGTTTTAAGGTTATTATTTTCAGTATTCAAATCTCTAATTATTTCTTGATCATCCATTTTAGTCTTTTCAAAGTCAGCTTTGGTTTCTGTTAACGTGTTTTCTGTTTGTCCAAGTTTACTTTGAGTTTCATCGAGCTCGTTCATAGTATCAGCAAGTTTATCTTTTGTTTCAATTAATTCCTTTTTGGTCTCAGTTAATTGCTTTTCTAAATCATTTACTTTGGCTCTTAGATCAAGTAAGAATTTCCCTTCAACCGACATTTTCTTATCAGGTTTTTCTTCTGCCCTTGCCCAGTCTATTGACAATTTTATTTCACCATATTCAAATTTTTTTGTATTTTGAATTGATTTTATGAATTTAATTTTTTAATAATATATAAATCATAGTGTATTAAGTTTTAAATTATTTTTATTTTTAGAGTTCAATTGTGAAAATTAAATATTATGATTTAATTATTTTCGAAATTATAATATAATATAAAGAAATCATAATTAAAATATAATTAGCTCAATGGAAAATAAGGAAGATTCTCAAGATGTAATTGAATATATTTCCACTTCAGGAGTATATAAAACACCATTTACTTTGATTATCCTTTTACAGTTATTTGTAGGTTGCATAGTCGTTATTTTAATCAATCTTTGGTTCTACAATGATCTCTATTTTCTATTAACAAGAGAGTCATTTTTGTCATTTATTTTGATTGGTGAGTGGTGGGAATGGTTGCTGCTTCCATTAAATATTTATGGGAATCTTCTATTATTTGCGTTCTCCATAATATTGTTTTCAACTGTCATTTATAAGATATTAACAAAGCTGTATCCTGCTAAAGAAGGAGTATTTGAAAGGGGAAGTAAAGAATGGAAATATACCCATCGAAGATTTTGGACTGCTTATTTTCCAATCTGGCTAGCAAGAGCTTTACCTTTACCATGGTCAGATATTTTTGTTTATCGATTTCTTGGAGTTCATATAGGGAGAAATGTTGTTGCTTACGAAGGGTATATAGATCCAGAATTTGTAGAGATTGGGGATTATACAATGACCTCGCTTAATATTTGCATTTTTTCACATTTAATTTATCAAGATAAAATTTTAATCAAGAAGGTAAAAGTTGGGAAAACTTGTATTGTTGGACCACAAACTATAATTAGTCCTGGGACTATACTCCAAGATGGAGCTATTTTAGGAGTAAATAGCTATACGTGGATAAATCAAGTATTAGAAGGAGATTTAATTCATGTGGGAACACCGGTAAGTATGAAACTTCAAATCCAGTCGGTAGAAGATTCTCAAAAGAAAGCAGAAAGAATAAAAGGAGACTCTATAGAGATTTCTAATAATAATGATAAAGTTAATAGTGGAGGGAGCAGATAGACAATGTTTCAACCAGCAAGTTTAAAAGGGGATTCGCCAACTCCTATAGATGAGAGACTTAGAAATAAATATCTTATCTTATATTTTATTATCATTATTTTTAGTTTTATTCCATGTATTCTTTTTGAATATGTGTATCTTCTCTTATTCTGGAAAGAAGGATTATATCTCTTTTTCTTCTTCCTAATACCTTTAAATATTATTATTTTGATTTATATTTTGCAATTCAGTGCAATATTAATTTCAGTTTTATTTTTAGCTTTAATTAAATTAATCTTTCGTCCAAAAGAGGGGATATTTAAGAGAGATATAAAAGATAAGAATTATTTTTATTGGAATTTAAGAAACATCATTAAGAAATGGCCACTTTTTATTAGTGCATCAAATCCTCTTCCCTGGTTCAAAAATCGTTTCACACTCCGATTTTTTGGAGTAAAGATTGGTAACAACGGGATACATGATAATAGCTGGATCTCTTCTGAATTTGTATCTATTGGAAAGAACGTTATTATTGGAATGAATAGCATTCTTTTAAGTTTTGGAATCGAGCAGGATAAGTTTATTTTGAAAAGAATAATTCTGGAAGATGGTGTCCTAATTGGAGCTAAGTGTGTATTATTACCAGGAACTTATATTAAACGCAATACAAAATTATCTGCTCATTCTTATACAAAATTTGATGATATATTAGAAGAAGATTCAATTTATATTGGGCATCCCGCAAAAATAAAGCAAAGCTAAATGAAGATGATTTCAGAAAGGAGTGTTAAAATAAATCCCGAAAAGAAAATTTCATCGAAAAAAAGAATTGTTCTAATATCGGATACTCATATTACTCGATTTAGAGGTCCTTTTAATCTTCATGCATACAATTTAGGTATTGAACAGATAAATAAGATAAAAGATGTTGATCTTTATTTACATCTTGGAGATATTACGCATAATGGCACTCTTTTAGATTATGAGTATGCTATGGAACAGTTTAAGAAATTTAAGCCGAGATCTAAATGTCCTATTATGATTCTTATTGGAAATCATGATGCAATGAACGTAGGGTACTTGCTTTTTGAAGAAATGATTGGAAAGAGGCATTATGAATATGAAGATGATGAGATATATGTAATTGGGATAGATAGTACTAAACCAGACTTGCCTGGAGGTATTATCCATCATAATGTAATAGAAGCTGTGAGAAGGAGATTAGAAAAACAAGAAAGAGAAAATAAATTTAATATAGTTTGCTTTCATCATCAACTCATCCCCATTCCTAATACTGGGAAAGAAAGGTCAGCAATTGATGATTCTGGAGATATGTTTAAAATGCTTTTAGAAACAAAAGCAGATTTAATTTTGAATGGCCATAGACACACATCGAATTTGTATACCATAAGCAGTAGTGAAAAAGATTTATACATTTTTAATGCGGGGACATTTTGTTGTAATAAAACCAGATATCGAGAGTTATTTACCTATTCAATTATAGATATTAAAGAAAGTAATATCACCTTTAAGATAATTCCTATCTTAGATTCCAATTCCAAGCATGAAATTCAACGTCAAGTTAACTATTATCTTCCATTAGAAATTGAGCCTCATCAAAAACCTATATGTAAGTTTATTCAAATATCAGATTCATTAATTAATCAACAGTCAGAAAATATAAATACCAATTTTGATAGAGCAATAGATAAAATTAATACTATAGAAGATGTGGATTTAGTCGTACATACTGGAAATGTAACACGTAATAGTTATAAGGAAGAATTCAAAATTGCAAAAGATAAAATATGTAAATTAAAACATCCATATTTAGTTGTACCAGGCTATACTGATTCGAAACCCCCTGCTTGGGAATATTGGAAACATTTTTTTGGTGAATTTGATCCATTATATGAGAATGAGAAGTTATATTTTCAAGGATTAAATTCTACAACACGAGATTCTACGGACGGATTTATTGGAAGAAAGAGAATGGGTAAATTTATAGAAAAAGTTCTATCATTAAGTCATCAAAAAATATTTGGGGTTTGTTGTTTTCATAGTTTAATACCTACTCCTTTAAGTGTGTGGAGAACAGAATTAATAGACTCAGGAGATGTCCTTTCTCAGTTTGCTCGTTCGCAAATTGACTTATGTTTAAATAGTTCACCAAGTATCTCCTTCAATGTGAAAATTGATTATACTGTTTTTTCTAATGGTGGAAATCTTAACCCTAAAAGATTTGATGAAACATTTCTTGAAATAGATATTTATAAAAAAGGTAAAGTTGTAGTTAAAGAACATAATTTGAAAACTGGTCAAATAAAAATAGTAGGTAATTATAATATAACTATCTTTTTTTGAATACTATAGAAAATAATTGTAGAGATTCACTCTTAATAAATCAATCGATCTATTTTTGATAAAAAGTAAACTTAAAAGTAATATTTTTTTATTAAAATAAAGAAAATGCTTAAAATGAATAATACATAAAAGATTTCTAGTATTTTAAGTGTGTTTTTATGGCTAAAGTGAAATTAAATTTATTAAATATTTTCCAACTTAGAATTAACAAGAAATTTATAGAGTATGAAGGAAAATCTGTTGGAGACATAATCTCTCAATTTTTAGATGAATATAAAAATAAACTCGATGATGGATTATTAAATAAAAACAAAAAACAGTTTAATACTCAGGTTCTAATTTTATTGAATGGCAGAAACATAAAATATCTCAAAAATTATAAAACAAGTCTTAATGACGGAGATGAACTCTATATTTCCTATGCTCTGGCAGGGGGCTGAAATTTTTGCGTTTTTAAACGTTAAGCTTAAATATTAAAATCATCATTATATTTTTACAAAAAGCGATTATTTATTAATAGTTCTTAATATTGAATAATTTAGAAGACGCTTCATGAAAAACTATTTATCATCTAGATTTGGTGATTTTTATAAGTAAAAAGATTGGCGTAATGGGTCTTGATAATGCAGGGAAAACCAGTATCCTAACGGCAATTACAAAACGCTTCGGTTTTGAGGAAGAAATAGCTGAATTAACGCCAACAAGAAGAATTGCTCGTGATTCATTCAGATTCCTTGGTATTGAATTTAACAGGATGGATTTTGGAGGACAGAGGCAATATAGGGAAGAATACTTAAAACACCCTGAGAAATATCTAATGGGCACAGACTTATTACTCTATGTTATAGATGCTCAAGATTTTAATCGATATATCGAATCAATAGATTATTTAGAGGAAGTTCTACTTTTCTTCAAAGAAGAACAAGAATACGTGCCAATATGCATTCTTTTTCATAAATTCGACCCTCAACTAGTTAATGATAAGGATATCAATAAAAAAATTCTTACCTTAAAACAAGCATTAACACGATACTCCAATGATTTTGACATCTTTTTTTTTGAAACCACTATTTTCGATATAAAATCAATTATGGATGCTTTTTCAAGCGGTTTATCAATGTTATTCGAAAAGATGGATATGGTATCACAATTATTTTCAGAAATTAGCAAGAATTATAACTCAATATTAATCGCTTTATTTGATACAAAAGGCATAACTTTAGGAGAGCATTTTAGACCCCATCTCCAATTGCAGGAAAAATTAAAGATATATGAAAAATATATTGAGTTGCAAAAGCGTGTTATTTCTGAGAATAGAACTTTACTCGAGTTTTCAGATAAATTTAAAAGCGGAGAAAGGTTTTCTGGTTTAATTGAGGTTCTCCACTTTGGAAATTTAGAATTTTACTTGCTATTTATTGTTGAAGAAGATGAAGCCAATTTAGAACATACTATAACGCTTCTAGATAGAATTGAAGCAGCAAAACCTCAAATGGAAAACCTGATTTTACAGATTATCCAATAAAAGGGTAATAAGAAACGCAGCTGGAGGGATTCGAACCCTCGAGCGCTTATGCGCACCGGCTTTCTTGATCATAATTAAGAACGCTCGAGGCCGGCGTCTTACCATCTAGGCTACAGCTGCTTTATCTATTATATCAAAAAATAATAAAAAAGTTTTTCTATATAGCTTAAAACCTTTTATAAATAAAATTATTTCCCCCTTTAAAATTAGGGAAACTTATTTCGATGAAGGCACATAAATTTTTAATTTTAAGGAGGGGTTAAGTAATCTTATTAATCCTTCTTCTTCATATTGTTTTAACAATAACTTTATCGTTGATACTCTTATATCATATCTTAATGCGATATCCGTTGCTAAAATCGATTTTCTTTTCAGGATTGATTCTTTTATTTCATTCTCAAGGTTTTTAGGGATAAATGCATCTCTCTCAACAATATTAATTTGTTTTGTCCTTCCATACTTTCTTCTAAGATTCAGGGTAGCTTTTCTTATTATTTGTTTTTCTTCTTTTTCCGACACCGAAAATCACAATATATTAATTATAATATAGAAAATATTATCTAATTGAAATTATAAATATTTAAAATTTAATAAAATTTTTGATTTATTATTGAAAATTTACGTTAATTTTTCAATATTGAATATCTGATTAAAATCTTTAAGTTTAATGAGATTTGAACGAAAAATATTATTTCAATGTTAAAAGGAAGAGGCCAGAAGAAATCTATACTAAAGTTTCAGATTATTTTAGGGGTGAAATCTTAAATCAATATGCAGCTTCTAAAAGTATGATGAGAATTCAAGAAAACATAGCTATTAGAGCTTTAGAATTATTAGATCTTCAGAAAAAAGATGCTTTAATTTTAGATGCGGGTTGTGGTCCAGGATTTACTGCAATGTTTTTAAGAGAAATAGGATATAGAACGGTAGCACTTGATATTATATCTGAATTCCTAAATTATTATGATATTAAAGATTTGAACCCAATTACTACAGATATGTGTTTTCCCCCTTTTAAATCAAACATCTTTGATGCAATTATTTCTATTTCGGCATTACAATGGATCTATAGAGATATTTATGATAATCATATGCTTTATTTATTAAAGAATCTATTTAAATCCTTTTTTCAGATTTTAAAATCCAATTCCCGAGTAGTAATTCAATTTTATCCCAAAAACCAAGAGATTATGGAAAAAATTGGCAAAATAATTACAGATAATACAGATTTTAAGGGGAACTTCATAATAGATAACCCAAAAAGCCAAAAGAAAAGAAAAATTTATCTTTTATTAAATAAGGAGGAATAGAAAAGCAATTTAAATTCCATATTTTTCTTTTTACATATTTTAACTTTTAGAAATTGATAAGTATGAGGGATAAAAGGGACAATTATTTTAACTGTTTTAACTTTGAAAATGATGAATTAGATAAATGTTTGATTTTATTATGTATATTTTATGTTATTCCTAAAATGATTGTAATGCAGGATTTAAAATTATTTTTTTATCCGAAATTAAGATAAATTTTTTCTAACAAAATAAGTTAAAATTGGTAAAAAAAATTCAGATATACATATAATAGATTTTAATTAGTTTTTTGTTATAAAAGAGTCAAAGAATTTTCAACTAGTTTTCTATTTATAAAAAGTTAAATAGTAAAATTTACATATTAAATGATAAAAATCTGTTTTTTTTAAAACATTTTTTTAAATTTATTTAATAAAAAAAGGAATTAAAAATGCAAACATATACTAAAGAAAAAAGAATTAAAGTTTTAATTCTTCTATTAGCGGTTTCTATAATCCTTCCATTAGCTACAAATCAATTAGCTAACATTTTTAATATTGAAAATGAACTTGATAAAACAGCTGTGTCGAAAGATCCACAACAGATAAAACCTGCTTTAATAGGTGAAGATCCTTGGTGGAACATAACTTTTCTATATAGAAGATTAATAAACATTACCAATCCTAAAGCTGAAGATTTAACTGATTATATTGTTTCAATAGAATTTAATTATTCTGGATTTGTTGATGAAGGAAAAATGAATTCTAGCTTAAAAGATGTAAGAATCGTGGAAAACGGGGTTCTAAGAGAATATTTTGTTCAAAAAGATTATCCTAAAGGGGATTTTGCTACTATATGGTTCGAAACGAATTGCTCATCAGGTCAATCTGAATATGATACATACCTCTATTATGGCAATAAAGATGTTGAGTATGATATAGACTATTATAATAAAGATAATCGTTTCGGTTTAGCATGGTACAGATTTGATGAAGGTACTGGGATTAAGGTTTCAGATTCAATGGGTAATTATGCCGATGGAGATCTCTATTTAATGGAATCCAGTGATTGGGTAACCGGAAAAATGGGAGATTATTGCCTTAATTTTGATGGTCCGGAAGGAGGTCAGGGTGAGCGTGTTAATCTTCCCAATATAAATCCAACGAATGCGATAACCGTATCAGCCTGGGTAAAATCAGATCTGACTACTGGTTATAGGGGTGTTTGGCAAATAGTAAGTAAATACAGTGCTTATATATTAGGAACTTCTGGTTATAATACCAGAAATATGGCTTTTATCGTTTATACTAATCCAGGTGGTTGGCAATATGGTTCTCAATATAGTGTACCAGATCCTCAAAATTGGCATCTATTTATAGGAACTTATGACATGTCTTTAGCAGCGAAAATTATGTATGTGGATGGAGATTTAAAAGATACTTCAGCTCCCTCCAATATTATTAATTCAGACTCAGGGGGAACAGGTGTAGCCTATAGAGAATGTTGTCCAACTGAAACTGGGGGATATTTTACAGGACAAATTGATGATATTAGATTTTACGATTATGCACTTACGCTTAATGAAATTGATGGTTTATACAATTATACTGATATAACAACTGAGTTACAAGAGGAAGAATCTCAATTTTCAGATGTTACTATTACTACATACGATGTTGATGGAAGAATTGTACCAAATGCAATAGTTTATTTAAGAAATTATACTACTGGTGCCATTTTAGATTATAAAACAACAGGTTTAAATGGATCTGTAATGTTTAACGATTTAGAACCAGGACCTTACAATATCACTGTTAATTATACGTTAAGTACTTCTGGAAAAGAAATGGTTGTTTATAATAACTCTGTAAATAATGATATATATAATTTTACAAGACTTACCCAAAGTGAAGATATTACATTAAATCTATGGACAATAGATTTTGACATTATAGATTGGGATGGAGATCCTGTAAATTATGCATATGTTAATGTTAGTGAAACCCCGTCAGGAGAAGTATTAGAATCACTAAGACTCAACGATGGAAAGGCGACATTCCGTTGGCAAAATAATACAAAATATTATTATAGAATTTGGTATGATAATAGAGATTATAATGACATTCCAATTCCATTGAATGAAAGTTATGTATATAGAAATAATTACATACTTGATGGAAAATTTTATAACCATATAATATGGGTGAATCAATCAAATATATTAACTGGAAGTGAATATCACGTTCAAGAGTATATTTATACAAATGGATCAAGTACAGAAGTTGGAAATAAACTGTTGCTTAAAGCTAATATTACATTGGAAAAAATGACAGATTTTCTTGATACTGTCAAAATCTATTACTTAGATAAAGATGGTCAATTTAGCGAAGATCATCTTATTTATTTCAATAATTCATATTATGGAGGTCAACAAGATTTTATTGAGATAAATATAAGAACACCACCTTTAGAAAGCAATATTCTAAGAGATGATAATTTTAAGGCTTATGGGTTGTTTATTGATGTTCGAGGTTTTAATATTACAACTCAAACTCCTTGTAATGGTACAATTCAAGTAGACACCCTCGAAGCATGCAATATATATAATAAAACATCATTAGCTAAATTGGAAATCCGAACTATTGACCAAAAGCCAGCAATTGTACCTATCCAATCTTGTATTGTGACAGTAAAGAATTCTACTGGATATACAATTGCCAACCTATTAACTGATAGTAATGGCTATGCACACGGACAGATAAATAGTGAGTCAGAATTCTGGTATTTAAGAAATCCATCAGAAAATTATACATTTATCGTAAACTTTTATGGTGTTAATAAAAACTTTGTAGTAAATATGTCAGATAAATGGAAACCTGTTAGTTTCGTTGATCACTACAATTATTCTTTAACATCTAATACTACACTTGTGTTTAAAGTTCAAATAGATATCGAAGATTATGATTCAATGTTTATTGATTTTACAGGAGATTCGGTTGTAACTTGGGGTGAAAATATGACTTTTAGTGTTAATTATACCATTACAACAAATGGTGGTGTCGGGTGGAATGGGTTAAATGATCCTGATGAAATTCTTCTTCGTGTAGGTGGGATTAATTCTTATGACATGAGTAAAGGGATTGGAGATGGAATTTTTACAATTACTATTAATTCAAGTGAATTCTCAGCGGGAGATAGTGGTCAAGATTACTGGATTGAAATTAGAGGAAGTAAAGTAGGTTACATTGATCCAGCACCAATATACTCTCTTCTTACTATAAACACAAAACCTACTGGAATCAGTTTTCATAATTATACAACGCTTGTTGAGCTAACAACGAATCAAATATCGCAGTACTACAATGAAGTCATCAACATAACTGTTAAATATTTTGATAATAACACAAAGAATACTCTAACGACTAATAGAGTTGCTTATGATTGGGACTATGGTTCTGGTCCAATAAATCCAGATCCAATAAATCCTGGATATTATACCTTTGAACTTAATACTGCGGATACCCCCACTGTAGGAACTTATAGAATTGATATCTCTGCTGCTCTTGAAAATTATACCAAAATTGATGCTTTTAGTATTTATCTTACTATCCTTTTAAGACCAACAGAAATAAATGGTACCAAGACTATGATTTTTCTTAGTGAAAGTGTATATGCTTTAGAAACACAATATTTTGAATTTAATTACACTGATGTTTTAACATCCACTCTAATTTCAAATCCAGATGAAGCAAGTTATAATTGGCAAAAACTTGATGGATCTGGAAATCCTATACTAGGAGCATATAAAGTTGGCTCATTGAATGAAACTGTGGATCATAGATATATATTAGACCTTAATACAGCGAATATGGAAATTGGAAATTACTTTGTATTTATAACTTTAGATAAAATTAATTATGAAATAAGAACTGCTGTAATTTCATTAACAATTGAAGATCGCCCAACATCTGTTAATAGTACTAAAATTTTTACTATTAAAATCGGAGAAATATTGAATTTAACATATTTTTATATGGATGATTTAACAAGTACATCCATTACTAATTTGGATACGCAATCATATACATATAATGGTACAACATCCAGTGGTCCAGTATCCGGTAGTGGATCTCTTGGATATGATTCACTCAACGAAGTATATTATCTTATAGGTTTTGATACAGCAAGTTTACCAGATGGGGCATATACAATAACAGTAACATTTGACAAAGAAAACTATACTTCTCAGGTTGTACAAAGTTCTCTTATTATTGAATTTATTATTACAGATTACCAAACTTATTTATCGCTGATATCTCAAAATCCCTCAAATTTTACAACAGGTATCTATTGGAGGGATGAAGTTACAATTACTTTTAATTTTACAACTCAGTATCAAAGCCAAGACCCAGTATTAGCAAATCCCACTACAATATACCTCCAATTTCGTGATGAGTCTTTAAACGCTTTGGGATCATCGATTAACTTGATTGGCTTTAATACTTCTATAGGTGTCTACAGCTATACTTTCAATACTTCACAATTTTCATTCATAGGAGGCGAGTCGTATCATATTTATATCTACGCTAGTAAAACTACTCCGACGCCATATACTCCACCAGACCCGCTCCAGATTCCCTTTAAAGTAAAGTCGGTGTTAACAACGTTAACCATTCATGATTATACCACAGGTGATGAATTTCCATCATATACACTAACAGAATATTGGAATGAAACGTTAGGAATAACATTCTATTTCAAAGAGTTAATTTCCAGTGCTCCGATCACGAATGCAGAAGTCACATACAGTTGGGCTTACGGATCGGGACAAATAAAACCAGATGCCACAAAAGGTCCGGGATATTATTCATTTTTCTTTAATACGGGTAATGTAACTGATATTGGTACTTATACAATCAATATATTAGCAGTGAAACAAAACTTTAGTAATGGGGTACCAAGTCCTAGTCTCATTATAAATATTATTAATCGGCTGACATCATTGAATTCAAACGAAGATGTTTTATATTTAAGCCAAAAATTGTATGTACTAGATTCTCTCAACTTCACATTCCAGTTTGCTGACTTTCTAACTTTCACGATTATAGAGAATGCTGATGAGAAGAGTTTTATAATGCACAAACTTGATGAGAATGGAAATCCAATTCTAGGTAGTACTATTACAGGATTCTTACACGAAACTGCTGAGCATCTATATATTTTAGACCTCGACACAGAAACCCTTCAAGCAGGAGAGTATTCTATAGTAGTTACATTAAATAAGGACAATTATGATTTTAGAGTGGCGATAATCTCTCTAACTATTAATAAACGAGAGTTTTCTTTGCTCTTTTCTGTTGGTACTATAATACATTTAGCTTCAGGAGGAACTGTACAATTTCTAATAACACTCACTGATCCTAATAATAGCACGGCTCCAGTTATTGGCGCATATTTAACTTTCACTATAAGAGGCATTGTTTATACCACCAATAGTAATTTCATTATTGATAATGGTGATGGTACTTATACTGTTAATACATTTCCAATCGCCGAACCGTTTTTTATGCCTGAAACCTTTATAGCTACACTCACTATTGGAAAAGCGAATTTTACATCTGAGACTCGTGATTTTACTGTTGTGGTGTCAATAGCAGAAATTTTCCCTGGAGTACCTACATTTTATTTCTTGATGATTGTAGGCGCGATTGCTGCAGTAACAGGTAGTCTTGTTTCATATAGAGTAATTCAACAACGCAGAATTCCCACATTTGTCAAAAAAGCGAAAAGTATGAAAAAGGACATCAAAGGAAATAAAGCAATTTCAGAATCACTATTATACCCAACAAAAGAAGAGTACATAGTAAAGATGCTCGGAGATAAATGGGAAAATATTGGATTATCTTTAAGAGATTCCATGGGATTAAAAGGTAAGAAAAAGAAATTAACCGAAATGAAAGAAGAAAAGCCGAAGAAATTACCTAAAGAGAAAGAAGAAGAGCATTTCGAACCAGAAGAAGAATTAGATGAACCAAATGGAGGTGCTGATTAATGCCAGTCGGATTAGTAGTAATGAGATGGGATGAAAGAGTAGGTACTGAAATTTTAGCTAAATATCCCCAAGAAATTAATATAACTGATAAAACACTAATGCAAGTTTACAGCACTCATGAATATAGCGGTGAATCTGGAATGATTAGCTTAATGATTGGATCTTTAAATATTGCCTCATATTACACTGGACCTGATAAAGGATTCTACATTCTTTTACTTTTAAGTTTAGATGATGATCCAGATTCTTATGAGGGAGGCTTAATTGACATTTCTCGAATAATATTGCAAAATATTAGAGACGATACTTATGTAGAAATGATCCCCAATCTTTTTAGAAGACTATCCGTTTATCCTACGCTCAATAATGAACAACGCCTTGCAATAACATATCAAGATGAAATCAAACGGTTAATCATCAATCGTTTAAGAGATGAAGGTGTAGTTTCCAAATCTGAATTGATGGTATGGCTTAAAGATCAATATAAACAAGGTTTCGTAGATTTAGAAGGTGTATTAATAGAACTAGTCAAACGTGAGATTGTAAAAGAAACTTCAGTAAAGGGTATGCCATCAGAACTTATCTTTTTAATACAAGATGTCGTAGCCTTAAGAGTTCCTCCTGTAAAAATTCTGGGTGATCCATCGAGCCGTGGTCTACCTTCTCAACTTTCAGATGATTACAGAATAGAAGTTAAGAAATTTTTCCAAAACTACCGCCCAACAGAGGGAGATAATCTTAGAATCATAGATATTCTTATTAATCCTCAAGTTTATGAAACACTACGGTTATTAAGAACTGCTATTGTTACGAAAAATGATCTTGAGAAATTAAGAAAGAAAGGTGTTGACGATCTTGATGATGTATTAAAGTTACTGTGGGATACACAAATGATCCAAGTTTTCCAAGACGAAAGGAATAATGAATACTATGCTTTGCTCTCTGATTTTCATTTAGATCTGATTTTTCCTAAATACCTTTTAAACGTCATTAAAAAGGTATATGACCAAAAATCGAAATCAAGCCAAGTGTTAATTGAATATTTGACTGTTTTAGAAAATTCCTATACGAGTATTAAAGCAACAGCGAAAGCTGAAGCGAAAGCTAAAATCTAATCTATTTTTTTTTTTAACTTTTTTTTCAAGCATAAAACTTTAGTATTGATTAACATTAATTTCCATTAGAATATTTAATAATTTAGAGTGAGAAGAAGATGGAAGAAAATTTTCCTAGTTGTGAACAGTATTATGATGTTCCTGAAGCAATAGGATTAGATGGTATTGATTTAGAAAAATACATCATCGCGAGTTATATCATTAAACGCCCTAAGGGTCAAAATGTCAACTACTTATCCAGATTTGCTGCAATTGAGCAGTCAACTGGAACATGGGTTAGAGTTCCTGCTGAGACAGAGGAAGTCAGAAAATATCATGTGGCAAGAGTATTAGGTGTGTATGAACTCCCTATGTATGAATATATCATCCCCAAGGATGTTAAAGAAAGAACATATTTCGTTCAAATCGGCTTTCCAATTGTAAACATCAAAGGGATGGGCATTCCCATGTTATTTACTACCGTGATTGGAAATATTAGCATAACACATGGCCTAAAGTTAGTAGATCTAGCTTTTCCTAAAGCTTGGTTAGAAGATTTCAAAGGTCCTAAGTTTGGTATTGATGGTATTCGAAAATTAATGAATATCCCTGAACGTCCCTTATTAAATAATATGGTAAAGCCTTGTACAGGACACACATGTGAAGTTGCAGCTGATTTAGTATATAAAGCAGCAGTTGGGGGATGTGACGTAGTAAAAGATGATGAATTAATCTCGAACCCCTCATTTAATACTCTTGAAGATAGAATTGTTAAAGTAATGGAAGCGGTAGACCGAGCGGATTCTGAAAAAGGAGAAAAAACATTATATACAATTAATATTACAACTAAATTCCCTGAAATGTTTGAATACGCTGATAAAATGATCGAATTAGGAGCAAATGCTTTAATGATTAATTACCTAACAACGGGTTATGAAGCTTTAAGACAAATAGCAGAAGATCCTTCAATAAAAGTCCCAATATTAGGACACATGGATTTTGGTGGTGCCTACTTTGGAGGAGAATGGACAGGAATGACAAGTATGTTAACTTTTGCGAAATTACCAAGAATTTGTGGCGCAGACTCTGTAGTAATTCCCGCACCCTATGGTAAAGCTGAAATTTTGGATGAGAGATATGAACAGAATCTTAAAGCATTAAGATATCCATTACAACACATTAAACCAACTTTACCGATGCCAAGTGGTGGAATTACACAAGGAATGGTAGAGAAATGTATACAAGAGGCAGGTAAAGACATCCTCATTGGGAGTGGTGGTGGTATCCATAGTCATCCTGATGGACCAATTGCTGGAGCGAAAGCATTCAGACAAGCGATAGATGCTGTAATGGAAGGGAAGAGTGTAAGAGATGTTGCTAAACAGCATAAAGAATTAGGAGTAGCTCTTGGTATTTGGGGAACTGGAAAAACGCAATTAATTGAATAATTTTTTTTTCTTTTATTTTAATATAAGATCATCTTTTAGTAGTACTCTAATAGTTTTATCAAATTCCATTGAGTTAATTTTCTTAGAAATATCATTATATCTTAAATCTATATATTCTAGATTTGGCAATGATTTAATAATTTCTGCATTCTCGAGTTTACTGATTTTATTATTTGTTAAAATTAGATGAGTCAAATTCTTTAAATTTGCTAAATCTTTTATATCTTCAATTTGATTATTTGAGAGATCAATTTTTTTGATATTCTTTAAATATTTTAAACCAAAAATTTCCGAAATTGATGCTATATTATTTTTCCATCCAAATGGAGTGCCTTTAACCTCATATTCTAAGAAATCTGACAAATCCAACTCTTCAATTAATCCATTTTGTGGATTAAGTTCATAATATATATTTGGATATTGCATTGTTAGATTTTTAATGGTTAAGTAATTGATAAGAATATCCGATAATTCTTTATGGGTAAGAAAATTAAATTTTTTTGATTTTTTTAAGTTCTTTATTATGTTTTTGAATTTTTTATTTTCAATCTTTTTTTGTTTATTAAGATATTTTGTTTTTATTATCCTCTTTATTTCATTAAATAAAACGAGCTTAGATTCATGAGAACCTATTTTTTCTAATGATCTAATAGCTATAATTAAACATCCATAATCTGTTTCATGTTTAATAACCCACTTAAATGGATTAATTGACTTTTTAAGAAATTTTTTTTTAAGAAATTCTGCCGCAATCTTTCTAATATCTCTATTTAAATCTGAAATAAGTATGTTTTCTAACAAATTAAATAATTTACCATGAAATAATCCAACTTTTTCTAAATATTTAATGGACTCTACTCTAATTTCTTCGATATCACTATTTTCAATCAAGGAAATTAATAGATCGTAGGCTATATACTTACTTATTTTGTTGTTTTCAAAGTCCTCATATACTTTTTTCGGAGTTAAAACCATTAGAAGTCATTAAATCTAGTCTAAATCAATAATTAATGTAAGCTTGTCCTTAAATTGTACAAATACTTTCCAAAGATTATCTTTGGAATCCATATTAGAATATTTTAAATTCGAATTAATAATTTTCTTATTTTGTGGAAGTTTTAATATAATAAAGCCTTCTCTTATTCCGGTTAATTCAAAACTAATTTTTAATTGATTAAATTCTTTGTTATATTCAAATAACTTTATTTCACAGCATCCTTGAGTTATATGTAAATTTGAGGTGATTAAAATAGGTAAATTATGTAATGTTTCATTTAAGGAAATTACATTTAAATATCTGCAAGAATGAGGTTTAATTTCACTCAATTTAAAATCATCTTTACTCTTAAATTCACCTAGAAATTTTTCATTCCAAAAATCAAATATGTAGAATTTTCTATCATTATCATATAAATTTGGAACTAGATCTAAAATCTTTAATACTTTCGAGATTGACTTATTATTCCAATTTATTAACGCTACTAGATATCTTTTTCCTATAATTTCATCAGTTTCAAGCATATAAATAGATGGCAATTCTGATGTAAAAGCATCAACCAATATTGGGTCAAACTCTTTTGAATTGTAAGGAGGCAGCAGGAATTTAGCATCATTAATTTCTTCTTCAGATAGTTTGGACATATCATCTGATATTAATATTTGTCCACCAGATAACCCAAAAATAGTCATTTGTAATCTAATTTCATCAAGATTTAATTCTGTTTCACTTCGTCTGATCATTAAACAATCAGGATCATTTATCCAAAAATATTTGTGCATAAAAGATCTATATAGCGTATTTAATAGAGCAGCTTTTAGAGAAATTTCAGTTATACCTCGTCCATTCTTAAATTTCTCAATATATCCCGCATCCCAAAGAGGTGCTGTATCACAACTTATACGCATTGCATCGACTAATCCCACACAAGGTCCTAATGGAGCACCACATCCTAATAGAAATGCATTATCCTTAATAGCCTCTCTAATTGTCTTTATACCATTATAAAGTATTTGGGCTCTTGTATATACTGGATTGCTATAATTTGCTCCATATGGTGTTCCAGCATGAAGAAAATCAATTTTAAAGAAATCTATAAGTTCTTCTCTCACTTTATTAGATTTTGACTTTAACGCATAGAGAAGATTGGTGAAATAATGACTAAGATGATCTAATACTTGTTCATTTGATAAATCTACACTATATTCAAATGATTTCCAATTGAAAAGTACCGGCAACAAAGTATTTGATTTTGTTAAAAACCAATTTCGATGATTTCTGAAAAAATTAGATCTTTTTATTGCTATAAATGGTGCTGTCCAAATTCCTCCTTGAAAACCAAGCTTTTTTATGTATCTGAATAACCAAGGTAACCCATTAGGAAATTTTTCATTTATTTTAGAAAAATCACCAATTTTAGTGAAGTATCCATCATCTAATTGAAAAAAATCAATTGGTATATCCCGATGGTTTTTAAAAAATTCTAAATTTTTGATCATTTGTTCTTGCGAAATATTTGTGAAATAATAATACCAACTACACCAACCTATTGGAATTTGGGTGCTACGGGACTCTTTTGTGTTTAAATTAACGATTTTAGCATAATCAATTAACCCTATATAACCATTATTCTCCATTTTAAAACTGATGAACAATTCCTCTGAGGAATTAATAGTACTGTTGTTAAAATGAATGTTGTCCGTACATCCAAATGCTGTTAGTAATTTTAATATATTATAATCATCGTAATCAATAATTATTCTTGAGAATTGATCTTTCAATGAAACAAACCCTAAGATTAATGAATTGTGTGAGCTTAAATCAGTAATTACAGTACAATATTCACTGTAAAATCTCCCTTTGATGACATAATCTTGATTATCATATATCATTTTTAGAATTTCTGTAGAAGACCCTTCAGCATCTCTTTGGTTCCCAAAAAATAATTCACAAGAGCTCCAACTTTGCCATCCGTTTTTAAACCAAGAAATATTTTGTAAATTTGTTGGAAACTCTAATCCAGATAACCATAATGGACTTTTTTTGACTGTAAATGGTGATATACTATGCACTGGTAATTGATTAGGATTACTATCTTTGATGTCAATTAATTTAATCAAGATAAAATCCTTATTTTCATACAATACAAATTGAATATTAAAGGAAATTTCTTGATTATTATTATTTAATGATTTGAAATTAATCTTCAATCCATTTCCAAATGTATTCACTATTTTCTCTGTTTTTGCTTCAAAGTAATAATTTTTAGAAGCACATTCTATTATATTTTCTTTATCTTGGGAATAGAAATTTATCACTGAATAACAATCTTTAATTATGCATTCTTCTAATCTATTTTTTTTAAAACAGATCTCATAATTCCCTTTATTTTCTCCATTTTTATTAAATTTAAACCCAACAATACCATTAAAAACTTCAAATAATTCATTAGTATCATTAATAATTTCAATCATAAACGGGTCCTTTAATTTCTTAATTAATTTCGAGTATACTTATCAATAAAAATGTATTCTAAAAAAAATTCTCTTTGAAATTTGGATTTGTTATAATACAAATGTTGTAAATATTCTCGATAATAATAAAATGAAGGGTTTAATTAAAGCTAAAAGGAGGAAATTTTCTTCTTTTCCTAAAATTTTGCTCTAACTCTAATTTCAACACGTTGAAAGGTTTTAAATTTCCGGAAAATTCATTAAGTGTTATTTGACTAATTTTAGGATCTACCAATTCTTCTACTTGTTCAATTCTTCCTAGATTTCCATCTGAGAGCATCGAAAGAAAATAATCATTTTCATATTTTTTAAAAGTTAAAAATCGATATTTTTGAAAACCTAATTTCA
>CAYPFJ010000026.1:0-41722 GCA_964409945.1 uncultured archaeon
TTGGTTCTGGCACTTTTCTTTCTTCAACTTCTTTTAAACGAGATAAGGCACGTAGCTGATTGACTACGTACTGGCAGTCCGCGACACCCCCTGCAATTGTAGCTGCAGTATAATTATTTATTTCAAATAACTTCTGGGCCTGTTTAGATGCTATAAAAGTACCACCCGTTGCTTGTGATTCAGTACCAATAACTACACCATCTTTTACAATTATTCCAACTGTCGTTGTACCGGTTTGTAGTATTTTTTCGATTCGGTCTTGATCCAGTTGGTTTAGTTTATTGTTATTTTCCATCATCTTGCTGTGAAATAATGTCTGTATTAATATATAGCTTAATAAATGATATATAATAAATAAAAATTTGTTCTATATTTACTTTATCTTAATAAATCATAATTTAATGATATTAATCAAAAAATTTTAAAGATATTCTTTCTTATCTCACCTATTAAATTGGAATAAATTTGGCAATTATTTTATGGCAAGAAGTCAAGCACGAAGTAAACGAAAATACACCGGAAAAAAATATAGATATTTTAGAAAGAAAAGAAAAAGAGAACTTGAACGTCCGAGAATTGATACTACCATCGGTGAAGAAAAGAAGAAGAAACAACGTGTTTTAGGGGGTAATATAAAGGTTAAATTGTTTTCTACAAAGTTTGTTAATATAACAGATCCAAGCACGAATAAGACTTCAAAAGTAAAAATCTTACGATTTGAAAGCAATCAAGCTTCGAAGGATTTGAATCGAAGGCACATCTTAACTAAAGGAGCAATTGTTGAAACTGAACTAGGCAATGCAAAAATAACAAGTCGTCCGGGTCAATCCGGAACAATGAATGGTGTTCTCATTTAAATTTCTTACCTATTTCTTCTACAGAATATAAAATAGAATATTTGGAATTCATTTTCTATCCTTAACACACTTTCTAAAAGTAGTTTTTTTTTATTCTTACGAAAATAGCTAAAATGGATATAAAACTCGTTATAAAATATTTATTTATATTTCCGTATATTATAGGAATTTTTTTCATTTTGGGATTTGTTGTAGTGAAACTTTACTATAAAAAGTTTAATTATTTATATTTGTAAGTTATTAAATGCTATTCTTGAATTTTGATATTTTTTACATTAGCTTTTTTCCCTTCCGTTATTTCTGTATTATTGCTTCCACAGTGAGAACATTTAAATAATTGAAGTCCAGTTAGTTCTGCTTCTCGAGTTAACGACACTTCTGAGGTTTTACTACAATCCCTACATTTTACTTTGCCAGGAGTTATTTTAATTGTCAGTTTCGCTCCTTCTGCGATTGATCCTTTAGTAGCCATTTCAAAAGATCGTTTAAGCAGCTCAGGAACAATAAGCGTTAACTCCCCAATTTCCAGTAATACTTCAGTTATTTTTTTAGCATTATATTTGAGTGCTGTAGCTTCAGCTACTCTGTAGATTTGAAAGGCAAAACTGAATTCGTGCATAATTGGAAACTAAGTTTTTGAATATGATTTTCTAATTTCTTTAGCAACTTCAGTCAGTACTTTGCCTTTCTTCTTCCCTTTTGCATCTATTAATACTCTTCCAGGATCATCCCACCAAGTCCTAGAATATTTATAATTTCTTTCAATTTCAGAATTATAGCCTAAATTCTTAGCAGCGTTCGCAATATCCTCTAAATTAACTTTTTCTACCGCAAATTTTTGAGGAAGTCTTCTGCCATTACTCCTACTTCTTTTTGCGTCAAAATATTGCGGCCAAAATATTAGAAAAGGTTTTCTTGACCTCATGAATTTACCAATTAAAGAAAATTTCAAAAAGAAATGATAAGAATAAAAACGCTCTAAATAATTTAAAAATTATTAGTTTAAAATTTAAGAATTGGTACAAAAAAGATTTAATTACCAGTTTTCACTATTCATAACATAACAAAAAGAACCCTTTTTTAAGTGGGAGGGTAGTCTAGCTTGGTATGATACAGTAAAATATTACGTTTTACAGCTTAAAACTTGGCTGGGGGCCAAGTGGTCGGGGGTTCAATTCCCCCCTCTCCCATGTATTTACTATAATAGATTTTTATCAGTAATCCCAAAAATATTATAAATTACTTTTCCTTGAGTATCTAAATATTTTTTATAATGAATTATCATATCCTTTTTAAAATTTATTTAAAGCAGAAAAAGAGGTTGTTAAAAATTATAGAAATAGAAAATGTTCAAGATTATGAATGGGCA
Source organism: uncultured archaeon (assembly GCA_964409945.1). GTDB lineage: Archaea > Asgardarchaeota > Lokiarchaeia > Sigyniarchaeales > SOKP01 > Loki-b32. The sequence continues at coordinate 2,227 of CAYPFJ010000026.1, forward strand.
AATGATTGGAATACGATTGTTGAATTATTTGATATGGTTAATAAATTGAAAGAGTTATTTAATCGCTTAGATGTCACACGTATCTTCGTGAAGTAGAGCAGAGAATTTTAAGCCTAAATCTTGAAAAGTATATATGTTCTTTGCAAAACTATATAATTTAAAAGTATTCTTAATTTCTTTTTATATCAAATAAAAAAGCTCTTTTCCCACATATTAATGGAATCTTATTTATTTTGTTAAAATTTATAAGTAAATCAAATCTATTTTTTGATCAAAAATATATAAAAAAAGAAAGTTGACTTAAAAATGGTTTGGAGCAAGTTGCAATCATCAGATAAAGCTATGTGCGCTGTGGCATTAATTGGGGGAATTGTTGCACTAATAGAAACTCTATTACATATGATTGGATTTCTGGAGTTTTGGAGTTTTGGTATAATCACTGAGGTTATTGCACTCGTACTCGCACTTATTACTATATTATTAGGAGTAAAACCACTACCATATACTCCTGCTATTCTAGTAGTTATAGGGCTATTATTAATTATATTTGCAAGTTGGATTGGTGGAATAATAGTACTTCTTGCGGCAGCTATTGGGATTATTACTTAATATTTAATTAATTTTTTCTTATTTATTTATGAAATTCCGAATATTAGGAAGAACAGGTTTAAAAGTTAGTGAAATTGGTTTAGGAACTGAATATTTATTTAGGCAACCTAAGGAAACAGTTAGTTCAGTGATATCTGAAGCCATTAAGAATGGAATTAATTATTTTGATATTGTTTTTAATGTATCTAATTACATTGAAAATATTAGCGTTGCGATTAAAGATTATAGAGATGAGATAATCCTTACATGTCATTTAGGATCAATAGAACAAGACGGAAAAGTTCGAAGATCCCGTAATAGTAAAGAATGTGAACAGACAATTATCAATACAATTGAAAAATTTGGGAAAGGGAATATTGATATTGTTAATTTACAGTTTGTTAAAGAAAATGAATATGAATCAGTAATAGCACCAGGAGGATTATTGGACCTAGCCAAAAAATTAAAGACAGATGGAAAAGCTAAATTTATAGGATTAAGCACTCATAATATCTCAATAGGTCAAAAAGCAGTTAAGAGCGGTAATTTTGATATAATAATGAATCAAATTAATATTATAAATGATAGCATGCCTGGGAGAGAAGATTTTTTAAAAACATGTAAAAAAGAAGGCGTAGGTCTTGTAGCTATTAAGCCTTTTGCTGGAGGAAAATTATTACAGAGAAACCGAACTGTTAATATAGCAAAATATCAATCTGGAGGATTGAATTTAAAAAAAAAAATTCCTAAGGATATTACTCCTATTAAATGCTTAAATTATACCCTCTCTCAAACTGGTGTCTCAACTACTATACCCGGAGTAAAAAATGTTCAAGAATTAAAAGAGAATCTTGCCTTTTTAAATGCTTCAGATGAAGAAAAGGATTTTTCAAATTTAATTAAGGAATTTAAGAACGTTAACTAAGTATATTGGTAATGTGTAAAATTTATCGTATTAAATTAATAAATTGCTAGTTTATTTAGATAAAGCAACAGCTAATATTAAGGCACCATAAATTTCAGAGTAGTTGCCAACTCTAGATGTATCAATAATCGTAGGTTCTATACCCATATAAATAGCCCCATATGCTTTACCTCCACCTAAATGAACCAATGTACGATAAATTAAGTTTCCAGAAATACCATTAGGAGCTATAATTAAATTGGATTTTTTTTCAATAGCTTTTTCTATCAATATTTCATCGTGAGATATCATAATATTTGGATATTTTTCATTTATAAATTCTACAATTTTCTCTGCTTCCTGTATTGTTTGGTCAACCTTGACATCTCTTCCAATATCTCCTATTCTGCCTCCGCTTAAAATACTTATTTTAGGAGTGATATTTAGTTTATCTAATTCTTTTATAGCGGTTTCCAGAAAGATTATTTTTTTTTCTAAGTTATTACATTCATCAATACCGACTGGACCGTAAAAGAATTGATAGCCATTAAAAGTTTCCAGTAATGCTAATCTATTAATCTCTTCGCTCTTTAAATAGATTTTGATATTTTTTATGAACTTGCTCGAACTTAGAGAACCTCTTATAATGGATTGAAGAGACTTGTTTTTTAAAAATTCAAAAATTGAATTTTCAGGATCCTGACTTTCAATAAATTTCACTCTTGAATTTTTAATTAAATCTGGAGTTTGTCCAAGAAGCTTATTTAAATTTTCTTTTTTACCAAAAAAAAAAACTTGTGAATTATACTCTTGTAAAAAATCTAGGCTTACCTTTAAGATTTTTTGGTTATGATATTCAGAAGCCCCTAATCCTATGCCAATGATACTACTTTTTTTTTTTGCTTCTACTTTAAATTTTTTTAATATCATATTTGGGTAAGAATATCATCTAAAAAATATTATAAAAATTGAAAGCTAAAATTATAGTTAATGCATCATATACACCATGAGTTATAACAACTGCTAATAAATTTTCATTTCTCCAATAATAAATAACACCTAATAAAAGGGAGATGGCAAAATAAGGAATAAAAGATAACAGAAAGGAAATAAGTAGGACTAATGGAGCATTTATCACCATCAAAATTACGCCTGTTACATGAATCATAGCAAAAATAAATGCTGTAACTATAATCCCCCATTTATCACCTAAGCTCCGCATTAACCCTTTTTGCATAAACCCTCTAAACAATATTTCCTCAGATGTTCCAATTATTAAAATCATCACAATAGATAAGAGAATTAAACTAAGAATGTCAGCAGAAAGAATGATAGATTCAACATCACCAGTACCACTCCCAAGATCACTTACTATTTCGATTCCAAAGAGTGTCTCGAGAGCAATCTCGGTTAAAAAAGAAACTATTCCAACTAATAAAACCCCGATTATAGCAAATCCCAATCCTATTAAGATCTCTTTTAATACTCCTTTTTTTTTAATTCCCCGTGTAGTAAATCCTAATAGTCCTAATCTATTTTTTAAACTGGGATTTTCAAGATATTTAGCAACATATATGACTGGAACTAAAATAAATATTAATTCAAAGAAGGAACTAAATATTAAGAAGTATGGATTTAAGAGGAAATCATATAATAATTCTAAATTAAAAGAAGCATAAATAATTATAATTAAAATCCCCGCAGTTAAAAAATTCATTAAAAAAAAGGCACCTATAGGCACTCCAATCGAAGCGGTAGTACCCCATAATTCATGATTTTTCGTATCAATTATTTCATCATCCGAAATTTTCTTGGGTCCATAAATAATTGGAGGAGTATAAAGTTGGGGATATTTTGAATGTTTTATATAAGGATTAATTACTTTTTCTTGTTGTAAAATTCTATGTTCCTTAAGGTACTCAAGATTAGTTCCACAACTCATACAGAATTTAAGTTTATGAATTTTTGGAATTTCTTTCCCACAAACGGGGCAAAATGACCAACTAGTATCATTTAATGCAGTTCCATCTTTAGATATCATTGTTTCTTGTTTATTATGAAGATCTTGAACTTCTTTCTCGTCCATGATTAAACTACAAAAAGAATTTAAATTACTAAAAGCTTTACATTTCTAATTAGAAATTCGTGAAAAAAAATTTATGGATTAAGTTTTTAAATTTGACTTCTTATATGCTTAAAAATCATGTTAATTTCAATATCATTGTGGTACATATCAGGACTTGTCAATTGATAATAATTGTATTTAACAGATTCTTCACCTTTCTCAACTAATAATTCTTGCTTTAGTGAGGGCATCCAAAATGTTTTATTGATATGCTGGTATTCAGCCATAACCATATAAAGAAAGTTCCCTACTTTTTTCGGGATAATTTTAGTTTTGATTTTTGTCATTTCATTAGCTTTTAGCCTTTTAATGCTTGTATACTCTAATTTGGATTCAAACGCATCAGACATAAAAAAGTAAATCTTTATATCCTTAATTTCAGTCAAGTTAGGATTCTCGACTATAATCGTGATAATTTCTGGATGATTTAGCTTTAGTTTTTTATTGTGTATTTTGATATCTATGAAAATAGGGTATGGTAAGATTTTTTCATTTAAATCAAAACTTAAATTAACGAGTTTTTGAAGATTGGGTTTTAAATTTAATATAAATTGATTTTTTTGTTCTTCTAAAGAAAGAACTTGTTTACTCCTCGATTCTTCAAAACCTTGAAGCATACGATTAATATACTTTAAGATGTATTTATCAAATTCTGAATGTTTAACAGATATAAAAGAAATTAATTTCTTGTAATATTCTGATTCAAGATTTTGAGGTAAAGGTTTCTCGAAAATATCCTTGATAAAATTTTTTAAAAGCTCATCTAAATGGATTAAGTCTTTATGTTCAATTTCAAATTTCTCCAAAATTTTCCCATTAAATTTGTCATCTTGTAAAAAATCACTTAATGAATTTAGCACTTCAACAGCTTCAGAGTTATAGGCGTTAAAAGCCTTTGTTATCATAGCTTCTAATAAGTTATTTAATTTTGTAACATTTTTGTTCTTATAATTAATGAATTCTGCTCGGTAAGATTCTAAATATTTAATTAATTTACCAGAATGTAATTTTAATAGGCTTCTTTGATATTTTTGATATCTTTCCGATACATTTTTTATCCAATTACCAACACTATTTATTTTCTCAAGATTTTCTTCATTGTTGAATATTATATTTTCTTCTAAAGTATCTGTAGATAACAGTGGACAATCGATTTTTACTTTTTCCAATACTACACTTGTATTACGCTCCAACTGATATATATTTTCTATTTGTGTGTACAAATTGAATTTCTGAAAATCATCTGCTTTAATTTTAATCAATTTCTCAAGTAAATCTTCTAACTTGTCAGAATAATATTTAGGATTTCTATTTAGAATCCCTCTTAATATTGCAGCAAATTCAGAAAGAATTATGTAGATATCTTTTTTAACATAGATTTTACTTCTGTTATTTTCTAGGTTTATGATATTACAAAAATCTACTATATTCTGATAATTTTTCTCAGCAAATTGATAGTAGTTGGCACATTTTTCAACATATAATGAATTTTTTGCCAAATAACTATAATATAATCCTAATAATGATTTATTAATAATATATGAGAGTTCTCTGAATTCTTCATACTTTCTTTTGGTTTTATTATCTTTTATATAGGCTATTAAAAATTCCTCAACAATTATCTCAAAATTGCCTGCAGAACGAATTGAATTGAATAATTTTAAAGGACTAATTTCTATATCATCTAGTTTAGTAATAATGAAATGCCTATACTCATTAAATTCAGAATTAAGACTATAAAAATAAGAGTCAATTAAAGATTTTCTTCTCTCAAGTTCCGAATTTTTGACTTTTTTTTCAGTTTTAAATAACGTAAGGTTTAGAATTTCAGTTAAATAATATTTGAGAGAATATAATGACTCCATATATAATGTTCTTGCCCCACAATAAGGACACTGAGCTGCAGATCCCTTTATAATGGGTAAACCACACCCACATTTCTTGCAAGGCATAAAGGATATCATAAAAATAAGTGTTCTCTCAAATTTTTTATTATAAATATTCTTTCATATTACAAATTGCTACTCGATTATTAAAATTTTATCCTTTAAGTCTATTTGAAATATGATATTAAATCAAGTTATTTAGTAATTGAATATATTTTTAATAAATTTTCTATAAAAAATTTAGTGAGTAAAATAACAGAAAAGATGGTTGTTTTCAAGATTTATGGGATTGACGAATCCATAACGTTCAAATTGAATCGTTTTATTCATTGGTATTTTTAAAAGATTTATTTCTCCATTCCCTTTTGATAGTGTTCCATCTGGTTTTAAAATTGATACCCTTATATTTTCATCTTTAGGTACCCATTGAATAATTGGAAAATCTCGGTCCAACTCCTTACTATGATAGGAAGCACCTATTTTTTTATTGTTCAAATCAATAGACTCAATCTTGATATTCATTAAATCCTTCAACCGAGTCATTTGGTTTTTTTCTAAGCTTTTTCCATCAGATAAAGCAATCAAAAGCTTCAGTTGTTTGTTTATTGATATGCATTTTATTTTCCTTTTTCCTTTTTTAGGCGTTGTTGGATGTAGGAGAGGTTCAGCAATGTATAGCTTGTCAGGAATATCATCAATTGTAATTGAAAATGGATTTTCAACAAAAAAAAAACGGTCAGAGATTGCGTCTATTATGTCTTGATTTTTTGAATATAACCAATTTACAGAAAATGTTATTCCTGACTGAGACATACCAAGTTCTAGTAATGTTTCTCTTAACGCTTCCGGTCTTATTCCACGCTTTTTGAGAGATTGTAAACTCCATGTCCTTGGATCTTCCCATCCTTCATAAATTCCATTTTGAATATTATTTCTTGATTCGGTTTTGCTTAATTTCATATCAGCGAAATTGAGTCTTCCATAATATAATAACTCTGCTTTCTTCCAACCAAAATGGTCCCAAATAAATTCTTCGATAATACCCTCTTTAACTAAATCTATACCTCTTAATATATGAGACGCACTTATTAAATAATCATCAATTGCCCAAGAATACTCTAGCATTGGCCATACTATATATTTATTACCCACTCTAGGATGTTCTGCCTCTGAAATCCTCATAATAATTTGGTCTCTTAAAGCTGGATCTTTTTGATCCATTCCTGTTTTTAGTCTTACTACCGCTTGACCTTCATGATATTCCTTGTTAAGCATAGCGTTCCATAGCTCTAAATTCTTTTCTTTTGATTGATTCCTATGTGGGCAATCTTTTTTGTTTTTCTTATAATTTTCCCTAAATTCATCAGCAGAGCAAAAACAAACATAAGCCATATAATCTTTAATGAGTTTTTCACAATATTTATAAAAAATTTCTAATCGATCGCTTTTATAATAAATATTGCTATAATTTACTCCTAACCACTCCAATCCTTCCTTAATTAAATTATAGGCTTCTGGTAATACATACTTAGCCTTAGGGCTTTCTCGTAAAGATTTTGGACTTCCGATGGTATCATCGTAAAATAAAATAAGTTCACCATTATATCTTTTAACATATTCATCATTTAGTACAATCATTCTTGCGTTCCCAATATGTAGCGCCCCACTTGGATAAGGAGCTAAACGCATTATTACTTTTTTAAACTTAGAGATGTTTGGTAGTTCTGGTAATTCCTTCTCTTCCTCTATTTTTTCTTTTTTATCCAACGCGTGAGGATCTAACTGAAATAATTTTTCTTTCTGTTCCTTTATATTTAGATTTGAGATTTCAGAAATGATACTATCCAATATAGGAATAATCGATTTCGCTTGAGAGCGCATATCGGGTCTTGTGGCCATAAGTTTTCCCATTATAGCTTTTTTATCTGGCTTACCATTAAATTTAACTGCGTTCTTCAAACCACTTAACCATAGAATCTTTCTTATTTCTTCATCTTTCATTAGTATCTTCATCTTATCAATTTTTTTAATTTTTCAATTCATCTATTTTGGCTTGCAATTCATGAATACCATTTCTTATTATGTTTTTTGCTATGAATGAAGATTCCTCTGCTTCTTTTTGCATTAATATCCTTGATTTTAAAGAACATGCTTCTAAAAACGTGCTTTTATTCTTTAAACTTGAACCATTAAGTATAACATCCAGAATATGTAAAGCTAATTGAAGTTTTCCTTGTTTATATAGCTTTTCCGCGTGAAAAAGATATTTTTTTTCATCATTTATTGCTAAAAACTCCTCTGCGATCTCATTAGATTTAGCGGGAAAGAGATCAGTTGGATTTCCCGTTGTATACCATCCATGAAAAAGCCTATAAACAGCATGTATAGCAAATCGATAACAACCATATGCCGGAGTCAAATATTTGTGTTTTTTAAACTTTTCAGGATAAATATCAAGCATCTCATGATAAATTTGTTCGAACCATTTTCCCTCATTTAATTTTTTTACAACTTCATCATAAACAAAATGCATTACTTCTGCTCTAATTGATAAAACTTCTTGAACATTTTTTTTACCTTCTATGAGTGGTCCATGACCAGGTGCCAAGAACTTTGCGTCTTTTTCTAACATTTTTTCCATAGCTATAGCCCATTGTTTAGGGTAACGTTGTACTTTAAATGGATTCCCTACATTAGGAAACGTAGGATTCGATACTAATTCCCCAGGAAATAGAACTTCTTTTTCAGGAAAAAACATCCATAAGCTATCATCTGTTTCTCCTTTATCGTGATAAAGCTCAAAAGAATAGTTTCCTAATTTAAACTCATACTTATTATTTCCATAAATAATTATTGTGGGGTTGAGTATATCCTCTGCTGAAACACCTTCTTTTGGTATATTCCCTATTGAAGAAAATTGCTGACTATTAATCCAATTATGATATTTGTCTAATTCTCTATACTTCTCAAATCTATTTAAAATATTTTCGTGTGCAATAACTTGAGGCATCTGCCAGCCTTTGTCCTTTACTTCTTTAATGATCGACGCATATCCAAAACAATGATCAAAATGCCCATGAGAATAGATGATAAATCTTATTTGCTTATCTGAAAACTTTCGGATTTTATTGAATATACGACGATGAAATATTCTATTGGATAGATCAAAAATAACTAACCCCTGATTAGTTTTTATCACGCTAACATTGGCCCAAGCGCCAATAAGAAAACATGTATCATCTGCAAATGTCTTACATGGAAAATTGCCGAACCATTTCTTCATAGAGTCTTCAGTTGAGCTCATTATTTTTTCCTTAAAATCAACTTTTTATGAATTGTATAGGTTTTGAATGATATCATTAGCTTCCTTCATTATTCGATCAATCAATTCCTTAACCGTTGGTATATCGTGAATTAGTCCAATACCCTGACCTACAGAGATTATACCAGCAGTTAAATCACCTTCCTCATACATAAGCTTTGATTTTGCACCAGCAGCAGCATTAAATATCTCCATTTGGTCACTTTTTGAGTTTTCTAGCTCAAGAACTAGTTTAGCGGCATCATTATTCCAAACTCGATGAGTAGCATTAAGGGATCGCATAATGAGGGTTGTATCATAGATGGTAACATTTAATAGAGCTTTCTTTAGATTATCATGTATAGGACATTCTTGAGTTGTTAAAAGACGAGTCCCTATTAATGCTGCTTTAGCTCCTAATGCTAAAACTGCAGCTACGCCTCTACCGTCTGAAATTCCCCCTCCAGCAACGACAGGGATCTCTAAAGCATCAATAGTAGCAGGTGTTAATACGATCGTACCAATATCATATCGTCCTGTAGCACCACCATTTTCCCAACCGACAACTTCTACTATATCAGCTCCTAATGAAGCTGCTTTTTTGGCATATCTCACCCCAGCGCATTTATGGATCCAAATAATATCATTCTTTTTGAATAAAGGAATGTATTTATCTGGAGCTTCATGTCCCGATGTTTCAATAATTTTAACACCTTCTTCGATCATAGCTTTAACTAAATCGATTTGTTTTATGGGTCTTAACATAGGAAATAAATTTACATTTACTGCATATGGTTTATCTGTTAAAGCTTGTAATTCATGAAGCGCCTCACGCAGTGGTTCGGGTTTTCGGTACATTACTGAAGCAAGAATTCCAAGTGCTCCTGTATTTGAACACGCAGCAGCAAAAGCAGGATAACTTATATTCATCATATTTCCACAGAAAATTGGGTATTTTATCCCTAACATTTCTGTAACTTTTGTTTTTAACATATATCAACCACTTCTTTTTAAAATATTGTAAGAATTTAATTTAATATGATTAATAGAATCTATTACTGTAAGAAATAAAAAATTTCATTTTCTTGGTTTTCTCTGCTTTGACTTAAACAAATTCGTAATATCTTCAATACCGATCTCTGTTAAATTATTTATAATTAAATCTGCATCAAGAAGTTCTTCCTTATTGTGTGTAGTTGTAAGAGCAATCGTTTTCATTTCTGCTCTCTTAGCTGCTTCTATACCAACTGGCGCATCCTCAATAACTATACAATTTTTTGGGTTGATATTTAAAGTCTTAGCAACAATTAGGAAAACGTCTGGTTCCGGTTTTCCTTTTTTAACCTCCGCTGCGGTAATAATAACATCAAAATAATATTTTATTTTTAAACTAGTCAATAATAAATCTACATTTTCAGATGGACCGCTAGACCCTACGGCTAATTTAAAACCTTTTGATTTTAGATCAGCTAAAATTTCCAAAACTCCGGGTAAAGGCACTAATTTGTCCCTTACAATTTCTCGATAAGTTTTTTCTTTAAAATCAGACCATTCTTCTATATGTTCTTCATCTGCTTCTGGGCTTACTAATTTTCGAGTGATTGTAGGTGATTTTTGACCAAAAGTCTGTTCAAAAAATTCTTTAGTAAACTCAATTCCGAGTTTTCTTCCCAATTTTACCCAACTCTCAAAATGAATAGGCCCTGTATCAGCTAGGACACCATCCATATCAAAAATAACGCAATAATTTGAAAATTGACGATTATACATCATATAAGTTAACTTTTAAAAATATTATTAGGGCTTTTCTTTAATACATCAAGATATTAATAAAAAAAGAAATGAATTTTTTATTTATAATTTAATTCTCGATTATTAATTTGCTTTTATTTCTCAAGAACCATGTAGTACTAACCAATGTAATTAAAACAGTAAAGAAGACAATTAAGATATCAAAGCCAGGAATAATAGATTCAGATGTTTTAATAATTGTTACTTGAGAATATCCGATATTTCCATTTGTATCACTTGCGTAGAACCGAAGGGTATAAGTACCTCCAGGCAATATATCCCAAAGTGTCTGATCTATCTGACCTGAGATCCCACATGAATGATTAGTGATTCCATCATTAAGAGTATACCATATATCATCTAAGAAATCATCTATTGCTATAATATTAAATAATGGAGCTGTTTCACCAAATTCTTCATTTTGATGGGGTAAATTTATGATAATAATTGGTATAACTTTGTCTAACCTAACAGTTACGTCATTAGATATTATTTTACCTGCTGAATCATTAATAAAAAATGTAATAGTTACAGTATCACTACTAATTGTATCCCAAGCACCCTGATTGATTGTGCTGTTAGTAATGAAGAAATACTTTATGAGTGAAGAACCAAGAGTGTACCACATAAATTTTGGAACCCCAGCATCTATTTCAATTATAAATGCGGGTGCTTCTCCTCCTAAATTTTGGTTTTCAATGGGAGACACAATAGAAAATGCCGGTGGGTCCCACCAAATGGGAAGATCATCTTGTGTACCAGCATTGCCTCCTATGTCTATATATGGAGTATCTCCAATCCCATCATCGTCGTCATCTACGCCAAAATAATCATCCCAATAATTACCCTTCGTTCCATTATCCCAAACATTTAATATACCATCATCCTCAGCATTTACTAAGTTACTTGTGAAATTATTGCTGTAAATCGTATTAAAATTAGTATCATCATGCAGAAATATCCCAAACTCGTCATTTCTTTTGATATCATTTCCTATCACATCATTATTATCACACCATCTGAATATAAACACACCACTTCTATCATTTTCAATGATTTCATTTCTTGAAATAGTGTTATCATTAGCACCCTCAAGATAAATTCCATGATCCCTATTATTGGAAATTACATTCTGAAAAATTGTATTATAGGACGAACCGAATAAATTTATTCCATATTTATTATTATTAGATATATTGTTGTTTCCGACTAAGTTAAAGTTACCACCAAGATTAAGTCCATATCCTCCATTATTAAATATATCATTATTAGTTATGTTATTATTCTGTCCGCCAATATACATGCCATATATAGTATTCCAAATTACAGTATTTTCTATTAATCGATTTTCTTCTCCGTATAGAAGAATTGCACTATAATAGCATTTTGAAATTGTGCTTCCTCTAATTGTGTTATTTGTGCCTATATAAAATTGTATTCCGTAAGCAGAGCAATTTGATACATTGCAGTTTAAAATCTTATTATAACTACAATTATCAAAATAAATTCCGTTATGATTATTATGCGATGTAATATTAGAGAATGTATTGTTTTTACAATTATATGCTGTTATCCCTATATAGCAATTAGAAAATTCAAAATCCCTAATCAATGAATCTTCACAATCAACCAGAATTAACTGCCCCGCATCTGAAATTGTCGATGATTCTAACCCAGTTTTATTAACTAAATAATAAAGTGGTTTATTATTAACCAAATTTGACGTATCTATATTATTTGAAAACATATCCTTAACTTCTCCTCCAATCCCTAAACCGCTATTGAACAATTGATTATTTGCCAAATTATATCGTTTACCAGAGGATATATAAATCCCAGCAGAGTCAAAATCAGATACAATGTTATTATTTAAAGTAATGTTATTACATTCTCTAAGAAATATTGCTCCATTTGAACAATTTGAATCATTTAGGGTATTATTTTTACATAAAATCATTGTTATTCCATATCTACAGTTTGTTATATTTAAATTTGAAATTTGAGAATTATTACATCTTATAATTATAACTTGACCGGCACCCGTAAAATTTTGGGGGATTAAATTTAGTTTGTCTATATAATAATAAAGGGGTTTTCCATCTACTAAATTTGTGGGTTCAATAATATTAGTCTCAGCACGTGCAGGTTCATAATCAAAATAAAATCCGCAACCGTTCATTATATTCTCTGAAAAATTATTGTTTTCTCCAGCCCAAAGATCAATTGCATATAAATAATTATCCTGAAAGATATTCTGATAAATGAGATTATCATATGCGTCATTTATAATAGCTAAACCCGTCCTCGTGTCATAGAATCTATTATTTAAAACCCTATTATCAAATCCTCCATTAAAATCTATTCCAGTATATCCACCAATAAAATCATTTTCAAATATAGTAACATTTTCACAACTGCTAAGACCAATTCCATTACCACTATTAATAAAAGTATTATTAAATATTCTAGCATCATTTACATCCCAAAGATCCATTGCTGCAGGAGTATCAATAAATGTACAATTTCTAATTATTAAAGGCACATTTGAATCTTGGATCCAAAAACATGCTTGATATTCATAACCAATCATTGTAAGGTTTTCAATAATATAAGGATCACCGGCAGTTCCTGATCCTGAACACCAAGGCTGTAGTGTTAATGTCGTCCAATTTATTGAGCCCGACCAATAAGGCGCGGTATTATCGATTAAAATGGTTGTATTTATTAATTCCCAATATCCAGAGTTCTTCAAATTAAATTGAGAATATTCTTCTATTTTTTCATCATTCTTTAAATTTAAAACCTGGAAATTGATTATATTGATATTTAATAATGAAATTATTAAACCAACCATTAAAATATAAATTAATTTTTTTTGTTTGGACTTCATTTCGATATACCAAGATTCTGTTAATTAATTGTCATTTGGATGGTATCCTATTTAATTGTTATCTAAAATCACCTATCGTAATTTAACGATTTTTAGATAGAATCTAATTTTGAAATATATTGAAATGGAGAATTTAAATATAAGAACGTCATAGTGTAAGATATAAGATATAAAAAGCGAAATAATAATGAAAATAACAATTAAAGTAAAGATAATTGTAATTTCTGTTGTAATCTTATCTGTATTTAATATTTTCTTATATAATATATATAAGAATGAAAATATTTCCCACCAATTTGGAGAAGAGAACAATTATTTTAATCTAAAAACCGCAAGTTATTGGAATCTTACGGGAAATCCAATTTTTATTGATGATACTCAAGTTGGAACATACGATTGGGCTACAATTAATGCTACCTATGATTGGTGCACAGGTTCTGGAACTCAAGCTGATCCATATATCCTTGAAAATATTACAATTGATGGATTAAATTCAGGTAATTGTATTGAGATTTGGTATTCGAGTGTTTATTTTATTATTAGAAATTGCACTCTTTATAATTCTGGCGAATGGGATGCGGGGATGTATTTGAATTATGTTAATAATGCTAAAATTGTGAATAATACATTACGAAATAATTATGATGGAATTTTTTTCCAAGGTGATGGAGATTATCATAATGTATCATACAACCGTATTAAATCTAATACTCATGAGGGAATTCGTTTTGAGTCTTTTCATGATTATTGCAATATTACTCAAAATATAGTAATTAATAATCAAGCATTAGGTATAATTCTAAGGCAAGATTGTACAAATAATCTAATTTCAGATAATATAGTTATTAACAATACCAATGTTGGAATTCAGCTTCAAGGAGGTAGCAATAATAATACTGTTCAGGGGAATATTGTAAAAGATAGTACCTGGTATGGTATAATTTTACAAGGTGTTGAAGAAAATCGTATTAAAAGAAATATCATCTCAAATAATGATAACTATGGAATAGTTATTCATGAATCAAATAATAACACTATTCTGGAAAACAATATAAGTAATAATTCTATAGCTGGAATAGATTTTCAGACAACATTTGTGAATTTTGCTGAATACAATAAAATTATTAAGAACAATATAACAGATAATGGTGCTCTTGGTATTAGCGTAGATACTTATAGCAAAAATAATACATTTTTTCAAAATAATTTTAGAAATAATTTTAAACATGCTTGGGATGATGGATCAAATAATACATGGGATAGTGGAGCAATAGGAAATTATTGGGATGATTATTCCGGAGCAGATATTGATGATGATGGTATTGGAAATACTCCCTATACCGATATAGGAGGTACCGTTGGTGCTCAAGATAATTTTCCAATCTGGTGGGATCCTCCTAAGTTTTCTATCATTTCACCATCAGCAACTGAACAATTCGGAGATATTGCTCCAAATTATACTATTTATATTGATGGAGGATACAATGATAAAATGTGGTATACAATAGATAATGGTTTAACAAATCAAACTTTCACATCTCTAACAGGTACAATAAATCAGAGTCTATGGAACAATACAGCTAAAGGTTTTGTTACAATTAGATTCTATATGAGTGATAGTCGAGGGTATATATCCTATGAACAAGTTTCTATTGAGAAAATACGCATTGAGAAATATTGGTATCTTGATCCTTTTATCATTGATGATAGTGGTGGTGGAGATTATACATGGGCAGAAGCTGTTTCCTTCGATTGGTGCTCGGGAAATGGTACCTTAGTGGATCCATATATCATTGAATATATTAGAATAGATGGAGAAAATTCTAGTAGTTGTTTAACAATTCAAAATTCAAATGCGACTTTTGTTATCATCAATAACTCCTTCTATAACTCAGGTAGCGGAACATTTGATGGAGGAATTGTATTAGATCAAGTAAAGAATGGATTAATTATTGCTAACAACTGTTCATTCAATAATGGAAATGGTATTGTTTTAAGGTACTGTCAATACATAGTAATAACAAAAAACTCAATAAATTCAAATAATATAAGTGGGGTTTTTCTCTTCAATAGTGATGATAATCTAATATTTGATAATGATGAAACAATCAATAATAACGATCTTTATGGAGTTTTCTTACTTTATAGTGACTATAATAATATATATGATAATATTATTAATCAAAATTATTATGGAGTTTATCTTCAAGAATCAAATTATAATAATATCACTAATAACGACCTTTTCAATAATATTATACCATATCAAGTTATAGGTGGAACGGGGAATACAATTGAAGATATTTCATTTCCAGATGAACCTTTTGAATTTCCTTTTGAGATCTTAATAATCATTTTAATAATAGTAATAGTTGCTGTTGGGATTACGGGTAGTGTATTGGTTATAAAAAAGAGAAGATCATATTCAGGCGTAAAAGCAAAAGAAATAAGTGAGAAAAAAAGAGAAAAAATTAGAACAAAACTTGAAGGAAAATTGGATTTTGTTGATTATCTGATAAAAGAAAGAAAGATTCAATTAGCATACAAAAATTTAGGAAAGATTGAGGATACAGCAGAGAAATATGATTTCTTCGATATTTTTAACAAGGCTATTAAAAAAGTGGAACAATGTAAAGAATTAGAAGTAGGAATATCTAAAGGAATGATAATAGAAGAAACCAGGAAACCTACAGAAGAAAGAGAAGTAAAGAAAGCAGTTATACCTCCCCCTATAATAAAGAAAGAGGAAGAAAAGAAGTATAATTTATTTATAAGTTATTCTACTGTAGACAGAGATTATTTTCAGATAACAAAGATTGTAGAAGAGCTAAAAAAGTATCCTAATATCAGTCAAATCTCATATTGGGAACGAGATAGCAAAGCAAACATTGTAGAGTTCATGGATGAAACGCTAGAGATAAGTAATACCTTTCTACTCTTTTGTAGTGAACATTCTGTGAATTCTAAAGCTGTAAAAGATGAATGGCAAGCTGCGTTTCAAATGAGAAAAGAGGGCTTAATAAAGTTAATTCCCGTATATGAAGAACAAAAGCACATTCCAAAGATATTATGGCACCTTCTCAATGTCAAATATGATAAAGATAATTTTAAAGCTTTTATTGAGAATCTCTACAATGAAATTATGAGAGAACAATAGCACTTCCCTCTATTTTTTTTATTTTATAATTCTAAAAATTTTTGATTTTTTTTTTCTAATTTTTACTTGACCTTGGCATAATCAGCCCAAACATAATTTTAACTATTAAGAATAATTAGATTATTATTATGGAGAAGTTGTCTATTTAAAGAATCACATCCATAAAATTATGAAGGCCTGGTAGTCTAGCTTGGATAGGGCGCTGGCTTGCGGAGCCAGATATCGAGGGTTCAAGTCCCCCCCAGGCCAATTCTTTTTAAAAACTCTTACGATTTTTCTCTAAAACTACTCAATAAAATTTAGGATTTCTGAAATATTCCTGATCTTTCTTAAATTTGATGCATCAATTTCCCTTTTAAAGGGGAATTTATATCTTCTTTCAAATAATATTGATTGTAAGTTGGCTTTTTGAGCACCAATGATATCAGCATATTCATCTCCACACATAGTTACAGAATTACCTCGATTCTTTAATCCCATTTTCTCGAGTGTGTAGTAGAAGATATTTGGATCAATATTATCTTTTCTAATAATGATTTCATTATAAACAGTTTTTCCTCGCAAAATCATTAAGAATTAATAATTTTTAGATTTTTTTTAACTCTGGAATCAAGAGTATAAAATTACTGCCTTTTGAATAATCCCCTTTAATTCTATCCTCAACCCATATTTTTCCATTATAGCTTCCGATGACTTTTTTCACAAGAGATAACCCTAAACCAATCCCTTTGAAATTACTATCTCTGGTAGATTCTCTTTGAAAAATTTTTTCTTTCCAAGCATCTGTAATTCCTATGCCATTATCTTTGAATTCCATTTTAATGTAATTAGCATCTGACTTCTGATCTCTCCCTATCTTAATATCAATTTCTGAAATTAAGCTTAAAGAATGTTTTATAGCATTAATGAGTATATTCTCAAAAACATCCCCAATGAAACTATTTGCTTTAACGTATATTTGTTTACTAAATGAGTCGACTCTAATGTTTATTTCTTTATCTTTAAAGGTTAATTTAATATAATTCACCACATCATCTAAAATGTTGTAGATCTCAGTTCGCTTAAGAGATTTTTCGTCGCGATCAATTTGAGAAATCTTACGAATATTACTAACTAGTCGACTTCCCCTAATAATCTGAGTTTCAATAAGATTCAAATAAGATGTTACCTCCTCTGGGTTATCAAACATCATATTACAAAGTTCCATCCCTGATAGTAAATTCTGTAAAATGTTATTTATATCGTGAGTAAAAAGATCCTTGTAGAAATCTACCCTCTGATAAGCTTCTCGATAATCTTTTTCTGATGCTTTTAATTCAGCGGTTCTTATATTTACCTTTCGCTTTAAAATAAAACTTATAAAAACAAATATTAAGACAAGGCCAGATGAGCTTAGAATTACAGGTAATACCCATTCTGGAATTATTATCAAACTTTCTTGTTTCCCAAAGATATATTTAGTTAATAATTCATAATAGATAGATCCTGAATCTTTTTTTAAAAGAGCTAAATGGGCATCAATCCTTTCAATTAAGTATTGACTTATACTTGAATTTTTAGGAAAGGCAAACTTTAAGCTGCACGGATCAAATATTATTGAAGTTTCAGAGATATTATAATCATCTGAAAATAAGATTCCAAATAATCTATTGACCACTCCTGCATCAGCACCACCAGCATTCAAAACCTCAAAAACCTCTTGATAATTAGCATATTCTACAAATGTACAGTTGATATTAAACCTCTTAGTAAGGTTCATTATCCCTTCTGAACCTATAGTATGGATACTTTCTGACATAACCGCTATTGTTTTATTATTTAAATCAAAAAGTGATTCAATATTAGATCCACCTTTTATAAACACAATACCCCAATTGGTGAAAATTTCTTCTTGGTTAAAATCATAAATTTCTGCTCTTTCATTTGAGAAGGCAACATCGACCATAACATCTAATTCATTATTTTCTAATCGATCTAAACATTGAGTCCAGTTACCATCTACATATTCCAGTTCCCATCCTTCTTGTGTCGCTATATATTTTAAAAGATCGGGAAATAGCCCAATATGGTTATTATTTTCATCTGTATATACTTTAGGGGGGTTTTCATATGATCCTACGCGAAGATGCATAGGTTCTCCAATAGATAATGGAAAAAAAAGAGATATGATAATTATTGAGATTGAACTTATGGAGAGGACAAGCAGAAGAAAAATATTCCATTTTTTTAGCATAATATTCCCCTTCCCTTAAAATTCTTTATGTTTTAAATGAGTGCTCATGGACTTGAACATTAACAAAAATAATAGAAAAAGTTCCGTAATTTAAATGTTTTCATTACGATAAATTAAAGGATTTAAAGATCAATAACATAAATAGATTCAAAGAAGAGTGAATAAAAAAAATTATCGAAAGAATAAGTATTAGTGGAAATTTTAGGAAAAGTATGTGAAAAAAAGAGTATCAAAATTAGAAAGGATTCGAGTATTATTGTATTTAATATTTTTTAAGATGATTTAATTTAATTAAATGATTATTAGTAATTAATATATAAAGAGCCCAGTGGTTTAGTTGGATAGGGCGCTGGCTTGCGGAGCCAGATATCGGGGGTTCAAACTATTATTAAATTCTTATTAAAGGAAAAAATCCCCCTGGGCTATAATATCTAATTTGTTATTAGCTTTTTAACCTACCTCATTTGGATCGATATGCTTTCTTTGATAATAATATCTTGTTTGCCCTAGTAGTAATTTTTTTAAGTGGTGTTGATCTCATTCTTTCTTATCAAATTTTAATTAATATTTTTCAATACTTATTAAAAAATTCTCGAGAGTGTCAATGAGGATGCTCAAAGTTGAACGTTCAAGAAAAAAAAATTGATTAATATTTAAAATTTACTCCAATCAACATGCGAAAGAAATTTTAAAAATGCCACACACGTAGCTCCTCCAGTATCACGATGATAAGCGATTCCATAAAATGTATATGTCTGTTCATCAAAAACAACATGAGGATACAACCATGCAGTGATAGGTAAAAAAGCAAACCACCATACTAATTTACTATACCCTCTTCCCGTAGTATACCTATCTAGTTCAATATAATTATTTATATATTTTTCACTTTTTGGTCTTCCATCTAAAACTTCTGATTGCGCTGAACCTACCCAACCCGCAAACCATGGCAAGCCACTGCGAGTAACAGAAGTAGAATAAAGAAATACTATCTGACCACTCTGATAAAAATGGGCTTCTACATTTAATGTAACCTCTACCCAAGCATTGAATGTTAGACCATAATTTACTCTATATGATTCAGATGCATTTTCAACAATATAGGCATGGGCTTTTGGTATAAGAATTGTAAAAGGTGCCAAAACTAGACATAAAACTATAAGAAGTTTAGCTTTATACTTCATCTTTTATTTTTACCCTCTAAGTTAATTTGATTTTTAAAAAAAATTGATTTCTTTTTGTGGAAATAATTGTTACTAATTATTACTACTTTCATATATTTAAATATTTCATATTTGATTTGGAGATCTCGATACTAAAGTCGATTCTAAACACTCATTTGATTTGAGAAGGCATCAAACCTTCCATATAATGTTGTCGCACTTAGAACAGCGCTTTCTCTGAATTCGAAACTCGTGCTTCCCAAGCCCATTATCTAAAATTGCATTCCGGGAATAGAGCCATTTTTTACCAAACGGGAACCACAATTTAAGAAATGAGTTTCTTTAATATAGACGGTTCCATCCCCTTTCATTCTTGATTTATAACCCTCTCTGCTTGAATGTGAGTATACTTCTTTTTTCTTGGTGATTGGGCTGTTATTTTTAGGTTTTGATAAATTAGGAAAAAATTTATTAAGAGTGAGTTGTTCTATTCTTATGGGAGCAATCATTTTTCTTAATTTTGATATTAGCATATTTAAATTAAGAAAAAGCTCTCCTTAAGCTTTTCCATTTTGTAAATCTGGTTTCTGCTGGAAATGAAGATGTTTGTATTTATTTCGAATGCAAAATTGCATAATTTAAAGATTAAAATGCATTTCATAATCCAATCATCTTGCCATCACTGAATTTTGTATGTAACCAATTTTTTTCTTTTAAATATAGTCAAATTATAGTTTTTAGAATTAATCAAATCAAATTTAAAATAAAAACTTCTTAAGATTTAAAAACGATGTGTAAAAAATAGAACCTGAATTTTATTACGCCATTATAAAAATAACTCAAGTTCCTAATGCGAAAAACAAAAATGGAGATGAATCCTCATGGTTATGTGATCCTTTTGTTGATGATCGCGTATATGGTATAAAGTTTACAATAGAGGATGATTATTTCTCACGGAAGTTCATTTTAAAAAAAAATTCAAAAATGCAGGCAATTAAAAATGGGTATCAATTTTTGGATTATTTGAAGGAGGTATATCCGTGATTATCTGGAGTTGTGAAAATAAAACCAATAGATTTCAAGCAATTAAGCAAACAGAAGCTCCTATTTGAATTATTTCTCCCCAAACCCTTCTTCAATAAGAAGATTAATCTTTTTCGAAGAATTATCAATCTTTTTACTTTGAATAAAAAATACATTATTAAGATTTATATTGTATGACAAAAAGATGACTTTATTATAGGAGAACTTGAAGGTACAGAATTAGAAAAAGACTATAAATTAGATGAGAATTTTAAAAATTAGACAAAATACTTGGAGGGGTCGCCATGAGATTAAATAACAAGCATCAAAAGAGGAAATTGAGATCCTTATATATTTAATTCCTAAATCACAGATTGGAGATCTACATGGAGTATCAGGGAAAACAATTTCAAATTGGTGAAAAAAATAGAATACAAAATCTCCAACTAGAGGAGATTGGGCAAAAATTAACTCATTGGGGATTAAACCAAGATCAAAAAAAGATTGGAAAGGAGTAATTAATTTTTCAGATTCCATATATATTGTTTACTACTGAATATTTTCTATTCTATCAAATCCAAGATTTCTGAAATATTACTGATCTTTCTTATGTTTGATATATTAATTTCCTTTTCAAAGGGAAATTTATATTTTCTTTCGAATAAAATTGATTGTAAGTTCGCTCTTTGAGCACCAATGATATCAGCATATTCATCTCCACACATAATAACAGAATTAGGTTGATTTTCTAATCCCATTTTCTTAAGCGTATGATAGAATATATTTGGATCGGGTTTTCTCTTTCCATATTTAGCAGATGTTACAATAACGTTAAAAAATTTTAATAACCTTTGTTTTTTTAACATATTTTTTATTGTTTTATGATTTGGATGATTGGAGATTAAAGCAATTTTCAACTTTTTTAAGACTAATTGTTCCAATGTCTCTTTAGTATATTTAAAAGGTTTCCATTCTTCTTCTTCACATGAATGATAAAGTTCAGCTAATTCTTTATACGCAGCTTCTGTTAAGTTATCTAAATTATTTATTATTCTCTCCTCCTTGAGCGATTCCAAAACATTTTGGAAAATCAAAGAAGTTGGGAATTCCATTTTTGTTTTAATGCTTTTTCTAAAAAAATGTTCTCTTTCTTTACTAAATTTCTTCACGAATGCTTCATTTGTTAAACTTTCATTCCAAACTTGCTTCTCTTTTAATTTTTCAATAGATTTCAGTAATCCTTTCTTAAAACATTCATAATATCTCTCTACGGAAGGATTATCAAAGTAAAATAATGTAAACCCAAAATCAAAAATTACTCCTTTAATCATCATCGTGTTAATAATAATAAAAATTGATTCTTAATTTTAATTTATCCAAATAACTATGTAGATGTGATATCTTTCGTTTCTGTTAAATACTTAATAAAAAACAAATTATTAACATAGGTATTTAATACTAGTGAGAAGTAAAATGTCAATTGATAAATGGCTTTCTGAAAAAGATAATAAAGAAGAAAGAATGAAAAGAGAAGCTGCATTTAAGCGTCTTTCAAAGGATGAAGTTGAAGAGTTAAAAAAAAAGAAAATTCGAGATATGGTTAAAAAAGAGAGTCAAAAAGCCAGTAAAATTTCAGAAGAAGATAAGTTTTTAAATAAATTGATTGAATTTAAGGATTGGTTAAATAAAAGAACTTATTTAAAAGGAGATATTGATAAAATAGAAACATGGATAAGAAATTTGTATTCAACAGTTAATTATCAAATTGAGCTAAATGAAAAATCAATTGTTAATGATGAAAAAGGAGATTTAATTAAAAAATACAAAGAAATTCCACCTAAATTTCTGGAGGAGAAAACAAGAATCGCAATAAATAAGAAGATTTATGGTACAAAAAGAACGAATTCAGATAATTATTATTTAAAAAAATTAAAAAGCCTTATTCAAGAAAAGCTAAAAGAAGGAGAATATTACAAGATTTTGGATAAAATAATCAAAAAATTCTAACATTTTCAGCAAATTTCAAAATACTTTTTATTTTATCGATTTTTATATTTTTTATATTAAGAATTAGACACCTTTTTGAATCTAATAAATGTGGCTTATCTGTCCTATTGCTGGCGTGGGTAAAAGATTACAGCCTTTTACATATTCTAAACCAAAAGCGTTTTTAAAAATAGCAGGAAAAAGATTAATTGATCATATTCTAATAAAGTTGAAAAACTCGTTTCCTAAAGGAACTAACATTTGTTTCATAGTTGGTTATAAGAAAAGACAAATAACCGAATATCTTAAAAAAAAACATTCAGATTATTTTAATCTCCACTTTATCGAACAAGAACCATTAGGATATGAGGCAGATACGCCATTCTTTAGTGGTCTTGGAGATGCTATTTTATTAGCCAGAAATCTTGCCAATAATGATGATTGTTTCGTATTTTTGAGTGATAGACTTCCTATCGAAGATTACTCACAAATCTTATTAAATTTTCATCAAGATATTTGTGATGGTGTGATAAATGTTAAACGTGTAGAGAATCCAGAATTTTACGGTGTAATTGAATTAGATGGGAATGGTACGGTTAAAAATATTGTTGAAAAGCCAAAAGATCCTAAATCAAATTATGCCGTATCAGGTGCTTATCTCTTTGGAATGAATATAACACCCCGATTATTTGAATTATTAGAGGAACAAAGGAAGATTCCACTAGAAAACGGACAAGAACATCATATAACTCCAATCATTCAGCAATTAGTCGAGGAAGGCTTTAAATTAAAAATAAATGAAATGAAAGGAGAAATATTGGACTTTGGTCGACCTGAAACTTTAATCGCAGGAAATTGTTTATTATTAGCAGAAACTAAAGTACAAGATCCGACATATGAGAAGTTGTTTCAATCTGGTGATATAGTTGATTCAAGGATCGTTCCACCCGTTTTTATTGGGAAAAATGCTAAAATTGTTGATTCAGTTATAGGTCCAAATGTATCCATTGGAGATGACGTAGTTTTAGAAAAATGCATTTTATCTGAATCGGTAATAGGTGATGGAGCAAATTTGAAAAAAATTATTTCATCAGAGAGTATTGTGGGAGATTATTCAATATTAGAGGATTTAATCAAAAAAAGCATTACAATAGGAGATTCTTCTTATATCACTACTTCAAATATGAAGTCATTTTAAATCTTTTAAAAAAAATGATTAAATTAATTTAAAAAAAAATTATTCAAATTTTGGTCTTTTATCCTGCCAAGGAGCAATTTCTTCAAAAGCTTGAGATACTTGTAATACAAGTAAATCTTTGAATCTATTCCCAACAATTTGCATCCCTGTCGGCAATCCTTCTTTAGACCAACCACAAGGAATAGACGCTGCAGGATGACCTGTTAAATTAAAAGGGAAGGAAAATGGCATCCATGCTGTGGGTGATACATTTTTTCCATTTATTTTTGGTGGATACATAATTCCTAATTCAAAAGGAGGAATGGCTATTGTTGGAGTTATTAGAATGTCATAATTTTTGAAATATTCATAAAAAATCTCATAAATCTTGGTACGCTGACTCATAGCTTTCATTACATCAAGTGCAGAATAACCAAATCCAGCGTCCACCATTTTAACCAATTCGGGATCAATTTTCTCTCTCCATTCCTTTAATTTTGATTTTAAATCAAACGCATAATCAGCAGTATATAATGTGTAGAAAGGTATTTCTGGTTTTCTCATTTTAAAGTTCACTTTATCAACAATCCAACCCAATTCTTCAAATTTTTCAGCTGAGTTAATAACATTTTTCTCAACATCAGGGTCAATCACTTTAGCATATCCTAAATCTAAGGAATATCCAATCTTTAATTTCTCTGGTTTTTCTGAAATGAAATCAGAGTAATTAATTTTTTCCTCGGGTAGGCTGTACCTATCTCCATCGTGAGGACCTTTTATGGCATCTAACATTAGGGCAGCATCTTTCACGTATCTAACAATAGGACCGACATGAACATAAGATTCAGCGTGAAGTTCTATTCTAGGATATACTGGTACTCTCCCTATACTTGGCTTATGCCCAAAAACACCACAGCAGCTAGCAGGAATCCTTATTGACCCGCCTCCATCATTTCCTAAAGCCAAAGGTCCTAAACCAGAAGCTACAGCTGCAGCTCCGCCTCCAGTTGATCCTCCTGGTATTCTTTCTGTATTCCAAGGATTTCGAGATTTACCAAATACAAAATTATGGGTTACCCCAGCATATCCAAACTCGGGAGTATTAGTTTTTCCAAGAAGAACAATTCCTGCTTTCTTTAAACGTTTTACAACGATGTCATCTTGCTCAGGAACATTATGTTCATAGATCAAACTTCCAAATGTAGTTCTAATACCTTTAGTTAAAAATAAATCCTTAATAGAGATTGGAATACCATGTAATAATCCTAATTTTTCACCTTTCTTAACTGCTTCATCTGCTTTTTTCGCAGTTTCTCTAGCTAATTCAAATGTAGGAGTGCAATATGCGTTTATTATTGGATTGATTTTTTCAATTCTATCGATAATGATTTCTGTAATTTCTTGTGATGATAATTCTTGTGTCTTAATTTTTTCCGCCATATCACAAGCAGACATAAAACAAATATCTTCGTTATTCATTTTCATCATTTATTTAATCAATTATATTAGAGTAAATTGTGATATTAACTAATATAAAAATTACTCTTTAAAATGTTAAATAAAACTCAAAATAGTCAAAAATATTTAGATTAAAATTGAAGAAAAATACTTATTTTATGTTAATTTAAAATTTAAAATCAGATTGCCACTTTTTATATCCCATTTGCCATAACTTCAATCGAGGTTTATTCACTTTATTATCCACTTCAATTCCCGGTTTAGGTTTACTCATTATTTCACGATATCGAGAATAATATTCTTCAGCACTCGGATCTCCTTTAATTAAATCCAATATTGCATTTTCAGTGAAATATAAAATTAAATCTGGTTTAATATTTGGATGATTTCTCGAGAGTTCTAATTTTTCTTCTTGTTCTTTATACAAGAAATAATGTAGTTTGAAATTTTCTTCATTAATAGAATTTTCAGCAACAAAATATTCCCAACATGCGTGTGTATTTAGATGTCTCATTAAATCTAAATTATTTAGAAAATAAGTTTTCAATTTTGTGAATAATTCTTCAGTATCCATTGTGTATTAGAACTATTTCATTTTCTCTAAATTTATTGGAGTCCCATCATAAATATATTTTCCATAAACTAATTCCTGAGGATAATATTTACATCCCGCGGGATAGGCAGAATCTTTAATTCCCCCTAAAGATACAGTAATATCAACGAGCATGGGTTTAGCATTTATGTAAATATTCGCAGCTTCTAATTCATTCTTAAAAATCTCGATATTTTTCAAATTTGAGGTGTAAACCACTGCCCTCATGCCATAGTTACTCGCATTTGCTAATCTTATTGCATCTCTGATGTCATTGGCTTTAGTAATAGAACGAACGGGCCCAAAAGCTTCCTCTTTCCATAGGAATGGAGCCTTAGATAAATCCTCACACAATTCTGGTTTAATCTCAACAAGAGTTGGCGTATAAAACAACCCGTAATCCTCTCCTGTATCGATTTTTTCACCTCCCGTAAAGATTTTAGCATCAAATTTTTTAGCATCCTCTACCATTACCTCCATCATCATCAAAATTCTTCTGCTTCCCAAAGGACCAATATCTACGTCTGGATCGGTGGGATCTCCATACTTTAATTTTTCTATTTCTTTTATAAGACATTCTAAGTATTCATCATAAATGTCTTTATGAACAATAATTCTTTTCATTGAAAAGCATTGTTGTCCAGAATTGGTGTAACTAGCTATGACATTCCACTTTGCTACTTTTTCTAAATTTACATCATCCATTACTATACCTGCATCGTTACCAGCACATTCGAAAAAAAAGTTTTTGAATGGTTGAGTATACATAGGAACTCCCATCGACCTATCGACGGTTTTTTTCAAAAATCTACCATAACGTGCTAAGATATCTTTTGCTGTATGAGATGCAGTAATTGTCATCAAAGTTTTAATTAAGGGTGATTTAATGAATTCATCTACTGCCCATTCTCCCGGAGCTATAGCTAAATCTAAAGCTTTAAGGGCAGGTAAATCCATTTCTTCCATTATTGAATAGGCTTCTATCATTGTTAATGGACATGCTGTAGAGGGTTTTACTATAGCTCCGTTTCCCACTAGATAATTTGCACCTAATTGATAGAGAGGAAGACTTAAAGGAGTATTACGAGGAGAAATACATGCGGCTAAACCATGAGGAATATACCTGATTTTAACGAGTTGTTCTCCTTCTATACTTGTTAATGGTTTTTCTTCTAAGAATTGATAATACCAATCACAAAATTTAAAACCATTCATTACAATATTTAATTCCCATTCAGAATACTTGATTGGTAATCCACCTTCTGCTACAACCAAATCCTTCAATTCGGATTTTTTAAAGCGTAATTTAGTAGCAAATTTAGAAAGAAGTTGAGATCGCTCAAAAAAATCCATCTCTTTTAATAGATGTTGATTTTTATTAATTTTCTTTATTTTTGCCCGAACTGTTTCCGGTGTGTCTGCTGGAACAGTTCGTATAAGTTCACCAGTGTATTTATTTTTTATTTCTAATTCTTGTAATTTTGACATAATTCTTCATTAGTTTTTTTCAATTTCAAATATAGAATAAAAAGTTCAAACCTTATTTCTCGTCGTCATCTTTGAGGATGCCGGCGGTCTGAGCAAACCTACCATAACCCATATCAATTAAGGTTTGTGTTCTTTTGTGCAGTACAAAATCAATCCATCCATTTTTCTCGTCTGGATTATTATAAAAAGATCCTAAAAGTTGGGCATATTCTACCCTCCTTTTTGTCTGGATTAATTTTTCTACTGCATCTAATGAGAGTGCTAGTTCCAAATCTGAATCAACAGCACACCCCGGTTTTATTTCAATCCCGTTCCCATTTCGATACACATGGAATATATCTATAGGAGCTCTCTTATCATATGCTTCAAGTGAATCATAAAGGGCAAAATCAAAATCTGACCCATTAAGTAGATCAGAAAAAATTTCAGGATATTTTGCTAAAAATATGGTGTATTTTTTTGTAATTTTTGTCTTGTAAACGTCTTTATCTACAATTTTACTCTTCATTTCTTCTTCCAGCATTTCCTTAAAACACTCTTCCTAATCTTTTTCTTTTTCTATATATTCTTTGTACCAGTTTATCGTCTGTTCTAATCCTTCTTTTAAAGGAGTAATCTTATAACCTAATTTGTCAATTGCCTTTTCAGAGGAATATGACCAATTATGATTAATCATTTTAACGGTTGATCTATTGGTATATGGCATTTTTTTAGCCAATTTTGTTTTTAATTCACATAATAAGGCATACAATAATGCGAAACTCATTGGAAAATGTCGTGGATTTTTTTTATTTCCTGCTATTTCAGCAATTAAATCTAACCAATCTTTAAATTTGATATTAATTCCCCCAAGAATGAAATCTTCGCCTTTTAAGTCGTTTCGATCAATAACACTTACAACTCCATCAACAACATCATTCACATATACAAAATTTCCCATATTATCTCCTTTTCCAGGGCATCCTAAGAACTTCCTTGCCGTAATATCTAAAATTATTTGACCAAAGATATTAAAATCTCCAGGACCATAGACTATTCCAGGGTAAAATATAGTTGCATTAAGATCTTTTTTAATATAATCTTTTATTAGTTTTCTGGCTTGAAATTTTGTCTTTGCATAATCAAGATATAATCCATCTTCACACTCATAGGTTTCATCCACAGGATCAATCGGAGTTCCCCCCAAAGCAATAAAAGAACTGATATAGAGGAGGCGAATATTTTTTTCTAAAGCTATTTGAGCAATATTTTCAGTGCCTTTTACATTAGTGTCCTCGAAAATTGACTTGTCTTTTGCCCACATTCTGGTATAAGCTGCTAGATGATAGATTAAATCTACATTTTCTGCAGCTTTGTAAAGAATCTCAATATTGCGAACATCACCATAGAAATATTCAATGTTTTTTAATCCTTCAAATGGAGTTATATCACTAGTCTCTCTTACTAATAACTTTAAATAATGTCCTAAGCTTTGTAGTTTCCTTACTAAAGGTACTCCAATAAAACCCGTGCCACCAGTTATTAATATATTTGCCATAACAACAATATTAAAGTATCATAAAGAAATTTTAAAATATTAAAAGGTTACATCGTATTAAAGTTAGATCTTAAAGACGTGTGAGATTTACATCTTTTAATATTAGGAAACCTCGGAATAAATAATAAAAGATTTTTATATCCATTTTAGAAGGCATTTATTAAAAAACTTCAATTATTAGATCTTAGATCTTCCTAAATTTTAACTAAAAGGGCATTGATATTAGATTGAAAAAGAAAGTAAAGAATTTTGGCAAATTTCATTCGCAATTGGATCTACCTTTTTCAGAGACAAATAATGAATTTTTAAGAGAGATATTTAAAACACTTGAACTTAAATTTGGTTTAAAATACGCCTCTAATCAAAAATTGATTGATTTAGGAGCGGGAAATGGAACTATAGTGATTTTTACTGTTTTAAATTATTGTATTAGAGCCCATGGAATTGAAATTAATCAAAACCTAAAAAAAGAAGCAAATAATCGCATCAAATCATTGAAAAAGGAGGGAAAATATAAAAAAAGACTATTAAAAAAGACAAAAATTAAGCTTGGAGATTTCTTTCTGCATAATTTAAAAGAATATGATTATATTTACATTTATTCACTCCCTTCAATGCATAAATATCTTAAACATGTATTCAGAACGGCAAAAAAAGGAGCAATTATTATATCTCACATGTATGAACTCGAAAATTTTAGCTCTATTTTGAAAGAAAAATATATACTAGCTCATAAGAGAGAAAAACAAGAAATTTTTACTTTCATTTATAAAAAAATTTCATGATTGATATAAAATTATGAGGAAGAGAATAATCTTAATGTAATTATTCAGCAAATATTATATTCTTGTGTTACATCAAAAAATATGATTATAAATAAAATCAGAATTAATAAATATATAATTTTAAAAATTGAATAAATGAGTTATAAAATAAGGTGTAATATGCAATGGTCTCATTTGAAGGATTGTTAGACGGATCCACAGCAACATTAATTATTCTTTCTTCAGTGATTTTTGGGTTATTATCATTATATAAATCAATAAAATTGAAAGCTAAACTTCTTTCTGTTGCAGCATTGATGATGTTTTTTGTTGGTTGTTTGTGGTTAGGACCAACAGTAGATCTTTTTATGGTTTTATTTACAGGTAAGAATATTAATCCGATTGAAGTGTATTCCTTATTAAGTTATCTGTGGGTCGCCCCTGCTTTAGTCTGCGCGATCTATCTTGGAGGTGAATTAATTTTTCCAAAAGGAAAATGGACTCTTATAGGGATTTTTATAGTTTTAGGAGTAATCTTTGAATACTTCTTATGGTTTCAAACAGATGCTTCATTTACATGGGATTTAGCAAATCCAGGTGAAGATTTAATAGATGCCCATTTTGTACAAACTCATCCAACATTTTTGATGGTTGCTGTTTTTCTAGTATCCGCACTTGTGTTTTTAGGTATTGGTTTTGCGATAAAGGCGAAACAATCCACAGGACAATTGAGAAGGAAATTTACTTATTTGTCTATTGCAAATATATTATTTGTAATATGCGGTGCTTTAGATTCAATTCTTACATTACCTCTTGCTATAGGAGTTATTAGAGTCGTTATGGCTACTTTCGCTTTATGGATGTACTTAGGACTTAAAACATAAGAGAAATTAAAATAATTTTTCTTTTTTTTTAATTTTATTTAATTTAAAATTAGGCTATTTTAAATTGCATTAAGACTTCCTTTAGATACAATTTCATAAAATATCTCTGATTATTGCAGAAATCAAGTTTCTGCGAGTTAGTTAAATCTGAGTAATTAGATAAAATCGAATGGATATCATTTGAAATAGAAATCTTAATGTAGTTGTTCAGTAATTATTATATTCTTATATTACATTAAAAAATATAATTATAAATAGAATTAAATTAAATAAATATATAATTTTATAATTGAATTGAATTTTTATAAAAAAGGTGTATAAATACAAATGCCAATCGGTTTTGAAGGTTTGTTAGATGGTATTACTGCGTCCCTTATAGTTTTTTCCTCAGTGATTTTTGGATTGTTTTCTTTGTATAAATCAATAAAATTGAAAGCAAAACTACTTACAATTGCAGGTTTAGTTATGATTTTTGTTGGCTTCTTATGGCTCGGACCAACTGTTGATTTTTTCTTAAAATTAATTACAAATACAAATCTTTCTCCAGAAGTAATATATGTGTTTTTAAGTTACACTTGGGTTGCACCAGCGTTGTTTTTTGCTATGTGGTTAGGGGGTGAACTTTTAATACCAAAATATAAATGGTTACTTGTAGCTATTTTTATAATATTGGGTGGAGTTTTTGAATTTTTTCTATGGACTCAACCAATTCAGTCATTTGACTCTATAAGCGTTAAGTTCCCTGACGGTATTATTGATGCGGATTTTAATAGAGGCCATCCAACCTTTATTATGGTTGCAGTATTTTTAGTATCATCGTTAATCTTTTTAGGAATAGGAATGGCAATAAAAGCAAAGCAAGCTACAGGTACATTGAGGAAAAAGTTTACGTATCTATCAATTGGTTTTATAATTTTTGTTTTATGCGGAGCATTAGATTCAATTCTTACTTTAGTTCTCGCTATTGGTATTGTAAGAGTTGTAATGGCTACTTTTGCTTTATGGATGTACCTTGGCCTAAAGACTTAAATATTTAAATTAACTCTTTTTTTCTTTCTATTTTCAATTTTATCCCTTTCGTTGATCTAATGAGTTCTATCCACGGATTTTAAGTTTTATTACAAGTTCTTTCAAAAACAATTTCATGAAGTATCTTTGATTTGTACAGAAATCAAGTTTTTGGGTATTAGTCAAATCCTGACAATTTGATAATATAGTATGGATATCATTTGAAATGGAGAGATATTCATTATTTGAATCATTTAAGTTATATTTCGAGTTGCTAGATTCGCTTTTATTGATTTCATTAAAATCTATTTTAATATTCTCAGTTTTTATATCAATTGGAAATCTTTTTTTGTACTCACAGAGAGAAGTAATTAACAAATCAGATATAACTTTAAAAGTTTCCTTTGAATTGATGTGATTAAATAACTCCGAAACAAGATTAGAAATTAAGGCTTTGTCTAAATATTGAATATCCTGATCGCAAAGATTCAAATTTGCTAAATCTGATCTATTTTCATAGGATATGTCAGAGAAATCTTTATTAATGAACCCTTTTGAAATTATAGGTCATCTCGAAGAAATTTGAATTTGTAATATGTAAAATCGATCTCTTATTTAAAAAAAAAGCCTCTCTGAATTTAGTGGAAATTTGAATAGCTGGTTGTTGCATGAACGTGATATTGAAAATTAAAATAAAATAATTATTCTGTTCAAAGAATTTTTATAAATATTGAGAACAAAATATTAGTAACTTTTAACATAATCGTTCTAAAAATTATAAATAAATAGGAAAAAATTATGTCTAAAGAACAACCTGATTTAGAGGAAGAGTATTCCTTAAAAAAAGCTGTGTTTTATAGTTTTGCTGGCTTTACAGATGTTATCT
The DNA here is from genome assembly GCA_964409945.1 of uncultured archaeon. Lineage (GTDB taxonomy): Archaea > Asgardarchaeota > Lokiarchaeia > Sigyniarchaeales > SOKP01 > Loki-b32. The sequence goes on from CAYPFJ010000026.1 coordinate 35,068, forward strand.
TTTTACAGTTTTTTACTTTCTTAATATTTACATTCTATTTTTCTATAATAGAATTACCTGCAGGATTGATATCTCTTGGTTTCATAATCTGGGCAATATGGAATGCTTTTAATGATCCAATGCTTGGGGCTATTTCTGACAGATCAAACTTTAAAATGGGTCGTAGAAAACCATTCATTATAATAGGCATAATTCCACTACTTGTTATAAATATTCTACTATTTACTGCACCCAGAGGATCTGATCTTCTAGCATTTTTGTATTTCTTAATCATAATCGTAATTTGGGAGCTTTTTTATACAATGTATTCATTAAACCAAACTAGTTTATTTCCAGAGATGTTTCGTGATTTAGATCAAAGATCTAAAGCTAATAATTCTATCCAATTTTTTCAAGTGATTTCATTATTGATTGCTTTCTTATTACCGGGATTCCTTATTCAAAGCTTCACCAGTGAAGATGTACCTATTGGAACTACACAATTACAATACATAATAGCTGCTGTAATTATTTCAATAATTTGCGCAATTGGGGGGTTTATTTTTATTAAATTTGGATTAAAAGAAAGAATTGAATTTTCTAAGGATTATGAAAGAGTTCCACCGTTTAGACAAGCATTAAAATATACATTTGGATACAAATCGTTCAAATTATATGTTATTGGGAATTTTGCATTATGGTATGCATTTAATATGATTCCTACCATAATGCCAATTTATGGAGCAGTTTGTTTAGGGGTTCAAGATGCTTCAATACTATCTTTAATACTGGGTACTGGTTTTGTTTCAGCAGCGATATTTGTATTTCCATGGCGAATAATTGTAAATAAACTTGGTGCTAAAGAATCTTATATACTATCTTTGATAGTTTTTATTATAACATTGTTACCTCTCATGTTTATAAGAGGAGTACTCTTAGGTTTTATATTTTTCTTCTTATTAGGAATTGGGCTGGCAGGAGTATTAATTGTTAGAGATATTACAATTGCTGCAATTATCGATGAGGATGAATTAAAAACGGGAGTAAGAAGAGAGGGTAATTTCTATGGAATAAACGGTTTCATCGTAAAATTCTCCAATGTAGTAGTATTTCTCTCAATAGGACTAGTATTCATTGGTACAGATTGGAATATCTTCGATCTTAGCACAGCAGAATATGCGGTGGAATTTGGTCTTCGAAGTCTCATGGTTATCTTACCAATAGTATTTTTAATTATTGGAATAATAGCTATGAGGTATTTCCCAATCGATAAAGAAAAATATAATCAATTAACTGAAAATGCAAGGAAACTACACGCTGAAAAAAAGACAAGATTTAACTCCTAAATGTAAACCTAATCTACATTTTCTTTTTTTTTTTAATGTGATAATAAAATTCGGTAGTGCTGTAAAAAAAGAAAATTAAAATAAAATTTAAATTAATTTTAAAGTCTAGACCCACAATTAGGACAAAAATTTCCACTTGATTCGAGTTTTTGGCCACAATAGACGCAAAAGTTTTTTCCTTCTGATGGTAAAGCCTCCTCGATCTTTTTAGGTGGAGGGACGTATTCAGTTGCAGGAGTATACTTTATTGGTTGACCTAAGATAATTTGTCCTGATTCAGCATCAAAACTATACTTTATTAATCCTTTATTTCTTAGATCTACTAACACTCGTAGTAATACACTTGGTTTCATCCCTATTTCTAATGCGATATGTTCAAGTTTATATGTTCCTTGAAAGTCTCGTTGAGCAACAGCATTCTTAACAACTTGTTTATACTTATAATTCCTATAAAGTTGTTCAAATCCTCCAATGAATATGAAAAAAGCAGGAATAAAGAGCCAAAAACCCCACCATGCAAGTCCTATGAACCATATACCGAAGGTTCTAAAAAATAGTGATAATATTGCCACAAAAAGAAAAATTATTGCAACTGCGAAAGTTCCAATAGACGCTTCATAAGACTCCTTATAATAATAGCGATGTTTATATTTATCTTCACTCAATTTTATCAATCCAAATTTATTAAGTATAATTTGTTATATATATAGAAAAAAATTCTCAAGTATTAATTCTTGATTAGTCCAATTTTTATAAAGTTGTTTAATTCAAACGGTTAAGATTAAGTTCCGTTAAAAAAGAAATTAAATGTTTTAATTTGGAGATCTATTTTATGTGATCCTCATTATGATTAACCAATTTAGAAAGCCACCTTGAATTTTCACATAATTTCTCATAAGTTGCTATGTCTCCAAAATCTCCTCTAAACTGATTTTTTTCCATTTTAATAATTCTAATTTTCCACCTTCTTATATTAATTCCAATCCTTATCGCTTCTGTTAATTCAATTTCACATCGTTTAGAAGGTTCAAGAGTTTTTAAAACTTCGAAAATTTCTGATGAGAAAATGAATATTCCACAATTATTAAGGTTTGATTTAGATTTACCTTTAGGCGGTTTTTCTATAATATCCACTAATAAATCATTTTTATAATAAATAGCGCCACCTTTATATGGATCTGCTGTATAATTTGTAACCAGTATAAAATCCTGATTCTCTTTTTTAAATATAGCAAAAACATCTTTATATAGATAATAGGGTACTAAGATATCGCCCCAAGTTAAAAAGAAATGAGAATCTTGAATTAATTTTTTACATACTAATACTGCTCCTCCCGTACCATTAAGTACTTTTTGTTCAACATATTCAATAGTTATTCCCCATTTATTTCCATCCTTAAAATAGTTAATAATTTGTTCTTTCTGGTATCCTACAACGATAATTATACTTTTAAATCCAGCATAGATTAAACCATTAATAATATATTCTAATAATGGTTTACCATGAAGGGGTATCATTGATTTTTGATATGAATCAGTATATGGACTTAAACGTTTTCCTAAACCAGCACATAATATAACGGCTTTCAATATTTCTCCACACCATTACTTGTTTCTATTTTAAATGCTTCTCCTCCAATTTTTTCAATTGATTCAACAAGTTGATCTTCATTATTTGGAAAAAGCGCAAACATAGTGCCACCAAAGCCAGAACCATTAATTTTTGCTCCTAAAGCACCTGATTCTAAGCAGTTTAATATCATTTTCTCAATTTTATCTGTTGATACTTTAATATTCTCTTTTAATTGATAATGATGGTTATTCAATAAATTTCCTAAGCTTATATAGAAATTGGTTTTAGACTTATTAGCTTTATTTTTTTCATTAAAGTAACTATTAAAAATCAAATTTTTTGCTTGAATAGTAATATCACGATTATTTATATTTCCAATAATTTTTTTCTGATATTCTTTTTTAAGATTAGGTAAAAATTTCTTTACTTCTTCTAATGAAGTGATGTATTGGTTAAATTTTGGCATAATTTTTTTAATTTCTATAAATGCTTTTTTTGCAATGTCTTTAACTCTAAAAAGATCTTCCACTGTTTCTTTTTTTTCTAAGGAATTCCCCAACACAAAACCATCAAGTTTTATCCTTTTATTAATTACTTCAGGTCTATATTGTTTTGGTTCTAAATATATTAAATTGCCATAAACTGAAGTAAAATGGTCCATCATTCCTCCAGCCTCATTAAATTCTTTTACTTCTGTATCATATCCCATTAATGATAACTGAAATTTATTTATTCTTTTACGATTCCTGCTGATTAAATTAAGGAAAAATAACCAAGCTATAACCAGTGCTGAGGAGCTAGCAGCTCCAGCATTAATTGGGATGTCTCCAGTAATTTTAATATTATACCCACTTTGAAATTTGAAACCTTTTCGTAAATATTGATTATAAGCACTCCTAAGGTAATCTCTTTTTGATAAATATTCCAATTCTTTATTATTTAATTTGATTTCAAAACGCTCATTTAAATCTGAAAGTTCTATTGATAGATATGGGTAGGATATCTTTTTTGCTTCTAAATATACATATTTCGATATTGCCATAGCAATTACAGGATAATTTAAATAATCTTGATGCTCACCAAATAAATTAATCCGGCCAGGAGCTCGTATACGAATCATTATATAATGAATATTTATATTACACTGATATCACAGATGTATTATAATTCTTTTTTTTTCCAATTACGTAGATATTATTGAATTATAAAATAACTAATAATTATTTTTAAAAAAACATGATATAAATTCCTGAGATTGATGATTTGCGACGTTATAATAATTAAAGATGGATTACCTTTATTTTCTAAGAATTTTTCTAATTCAAACATTAATCATCTTCTGTCTCAAGAAGACAATCTCATTATGATATCTGGGTTTTTTTCAGCATTGAATTCTTTTTCAGATTCATTTGAGGAAATGGGAACAATATCTGAGTTGAAATTATCAAACAATAATCTGAAATTATCTTTCTTAAAAGATTTAACTGTCCCAGATTTAATCTATCTTGCTACTTATGACAAAAAATCGGAATTAATGAAAGTTCAACAATTTTTAAAAAAAATCTCTGATTATTTTTTAAAAGAGTTCAGCATTGATCAAATTATAAACTGGAATGGAAGGTTAGATTATTTTACGCCATTTGAAATTGTTGTTAAAAAATTTCTTGACGAAGAAAATAGAAAGATTGAGGAACAAGCTAATAATAAAATTTTCGAATTTTTTAATAGTTTTGTAGAAGAAGAGAAAACGCCTTTAGAATCAAAAGAGGAGATTAATTATGTTGAAGAGATTCCAGAATATTATGATTATATTCCAATCTTCACTACTTCAAAAAAAATTAATCCTAAGTATTATCTAACGGGCGATACATCATTTGTAGTCTATAAACAAATAAATGGAAAAAAAACAATTAATCAGATATCCATAGAACTAAATATTGCTCAAAAGCAAGTTTATAATGTTTGTAAAAATCTCATTAAATTCGGGTTTATATCCTTTAATTAAAAATTTTCATTTAAGATTTTTTTTACCACAAAATTTGTGTTGAATGTTATGTTACCGCACCATTACAACTTATTCTTTAAAAGAGTATTAATAATAGTATAGTTTTATTAAATTTGAGTTAAGCGAGAAGAACATGAAAATTTTTAGAGAAGTTTTCATACCAACGGAATTATTTTTGTTTTCTTTTTTGTTGTAATTTTTTTTTCTTGCGCTCTTCTTCGTGAAGTTCTTCTTCTAATCCATAGAATTGTGAATCTGGTTTACCTTGTAATTTAAATTGCCCAAATATTTTGCTTTCTTCCCTTTCTCCCTTTTTTGATATTTTTTCAAAAGATAATTCAATTGGTAAATCTTGTTTTAAAGCTAAATTTATAAAGTTTATAAAACCAATATGTTTACTTGGTGGGATACTTAATTTTAATGTTATTTCTTTTTTTTTCTTCGTATTTGTTTTCAAAATCAAACGTAATTTCAAGAGTTTTCAATCTTCCTTTCGAATGATGAGTTAATTATATATTTAAAACAATCAAAATAAAAAAATTATCCTATATTAATATGCAAAAAATATTATATTAAAATTATAAAAATAGTATAATAGAGATTAGATATGCCCTCTAAATATCGGTTAAGATATTTATTTAAACCACTAATAACAATTTTGGCTAAAGGTTTAAGTAAAATTGGTATAACTCCAAATTTAGCTACAATTTTTATGCTTTGTTTTGCGTTTATGAGTTTTATATATATAGCATTTTTTCGAAATCTTTTAGTATTTTCCATTTTAGTTTTTACAACAGGGATTATGGATGGATGCGATGGTGCTATCGCTAGATTGACTCAAAGATCAAGTAAGTTTGGTGCATTTTTTGATTCTGTGATGGATAGAATATCAGAATTTTTTATATTTTTGGGGCTTATTATTTTTAATTGGAATAATTTTTTATGGGATTATATCGATATGAAACTTATTTTATTTATTTCATATGTAGTTTCTTTTATGATCAGTTATTGCAGAGCAAGAGCGGAAGTTTTTTTCAAAGGAGATTTTGACATAGGTTTGATGGCTAGATCTGAAAGATTATTTTATATTTTTATAACAATGTTGTTCGCTTTTTTCTATGGTTTTACTGCCGAATTTTTATTTATTTATATGTGGCTTGTAATAGGCACATTTCTTTATAGATCCAAAAAAATTTCCCTTCAAATTAAAAAAAAAGAAAATGAATAGAGAAAGTGCAGTATACCATTAACTCTTTTTTATCAATTCAATTCTAACACGAACACCATCTTTTAATTTAAGTATGTCTCTTAAATAAGGTTCTGCTAAAATTTCTACTATATTTTTCTTATGGTGTGTTCTTTTTATCATCAAAATTGCACCATTTATTTTTTTTGTTTGATCATCTAAACGAGATACAATACAATCATAACACTCTACAGAACCGTATTTCCGTTTAATATATCCCTCTTCTTCCTTCTCAAATCCTTGAATTATAAAGGGTATTCGATTTTTTAAGTTTTCTTCCAATAATTCTTTATTAAGATCACTTAACTGAATATTTAATGTTCCAAAATAAGGTTTAAATCCTAGTTTTTCTCTAAATTGATCATAGTACTCCTTAATTCTAACATAATAACCTCCTTCTCCCATTCCTCCAGTGACTTCTCCCACAATTAATATCTCTTCTAAAATTTGTTTTAAATCTTTATACATTGCAAACATAACATCAGCACCTTTCTTTGTAATTCTTA
>CAYPFJ010000027.1:0-30302 GCA_964409945.1 uncultured archaeon
ACTACCCAGTCATTATTAAGTGTATCTCCCGTAAAAGTTCCATCATCAATTTTTTCCCATGTTCCCTCACGATGGTTAAAAATTGGGAACATTCCTAACTTATTATAACTTGTTATCCCTGAAGGCGTTCCTAAATCTCGATATTTAGCTGTAGCAGGACCATTAGCGACTTTAATTAATTTTCTAGCTAATTTATAAAATTCAACTGGATTTGCTACTTTCACGCCTTTAGTACCTCTAAAGCATATAGCTTTAAGGTTTTTAGACCCCATGACTGCACCCATTCCAGTTCTTCCTGCTTGTCTATTACGATCATTGGTTATACAACCCATTCGGCTCATTCGCTCTCCAGCAGGACCAATTGACATGACCGCCAATCTCTGATCTTGAAATTCTTCTCTTATGTGTTCTTCTGTATCCCAACAACCTTTTCCCGCTAGATCTGGGCATGGTACAATATAATAATCATCATCATCCACAACCATATATGAAAGTTCTGATGCTTTCCCTTTGAATACAATCATATTGATACCAGCGCGGCGAGCTTGAGCTCCAACAGATCCAGAGGATATTGCCATACCAAACATGCCGGTTAATGGAGATTTAGCAAATACTCCATATTTAGAGCTTGTTGGTAATATAGTAGCTGGAAATGGGCCATGTGCATATAAAAACACGTTCTCTGGGCTTAGGGGATCTACTCCCGCAGGACATTCATCCCATAGGATTTTAGCAGCAAAACCATATCCACCAATCCAGTCGCGACAGAATTCATTAGATAATGTAGATTTGCTAATCTTTCCATCTGTTAGATCTACATCAAGTCTAACTTGTGAATAACCCAATATTTTATCAGGAATAGGTATTTCTTTAGTTTTACTCATGTTTTTCACTATTATTTATGAGTTATTTTTTGTAGAAATTAATTATAAAAAAATAAAGTATCAAAATTTTAAAGGTTATTTGTTAATCATAGAAATCGCTTCCTTTAAAATTATTTTTCAGATTATTTTTCAAATTAAGCGAATATGAAACAAAATGATTTTACAAATTTGTAAGTGTAATTTTATTTCTATTTAATTTTGTTAATTAACGGGATTATTAGAAATATTAAAAAAATAATTAATTCATGAGTCTTTCTAACTCGTCTACAAATGCTTCATATTGCTTCATCCCAAGTTGCCAAAAGTCTGGTTTTGTTATATCTAAACCAACGATCTTACCTAGTTCTTCTGGAGATAAGCTGCCACCAGCTCTTAATAGCTTCTTGAATTTTATAACAAATTCTTCACCTTCCTCTTTAAAAGTTTGATATAATGCATAAACAAAAAGTTGAGCATAAGCATAAGGGTAATTATAGAAGCGAAAGTTTGGAAGGAAATAATGTGGTATGGTGATCCAGATCCATTTCATCTCATCAAACCATTCAACAGAATCTCCAAATACATTATCTCTCGCAGTTCGCCAGTATCGAGATATCGTTTGTCCATCTAAAAATTCTCCTTCTTTAATTGCATTGTAAAGATTCTGTTCAAACCTATATCTAGCGCTATGTACAAAAATACCACTAGCTACATTTATTTGATTAGTTAAGAATGATATTCTTTCATTTTTAGATTTAATAGTATTTAGCAAATGTTCATTCAATAATAGTTCACCAAACTTTGATGCAGTCTCTGCTACAGCCATTCCAGGTTGAAAATTTATAAACGTTTGTTTTCTAGATGATAGATAATCATGAATCGCATGCCCTATTTCATGAGTAAGAAAAAGAATTTCACTAATCAAACCGTTAAAAGAAGTTAAAATAAATGATGATTTTCCCTTATACCAAGATGAACAATATATTCCACTTGTTTTCCCTTCTCTAGCACTAGCATCAATATGTTTTCTATTGAAAATATCGCTCACGTATTCTCCAAATGTTTTATCAAAATTACCATATACTTGAAGAATAAGCTCTTTTGTTTCTTCCCATGTATATTTTTTCTCAACCGGGAGGAAAGCCCATAAATCAGCACCATGTAATTTTGGTAGATTTAGCAATTTTGCTTTAATTGCCAAGAATCTTTGAGATATATCAACACTTCCTTCTATTGTCTTAATTAAATTATCAATAATCTGCTGAGTTGTATCATTATCAAGGAAACTTTGATGTAGTGGGCTATTATACTGTCTACGATTCACAGTTTTTACCCAATCGTTGCAAATATTTCTCAGTGCTGAAGAATATATTTCTTCTTCTCTCTCTAGCAAACCACAAACTGATTTAATTACAGATAATCGAGTGATTCTATCAGGATGATAGAGTAAAGGAATAAATTCGCTAAATGCTATTACTTTTTCTTTCCCTTCAACAATAGTTTTAAATTTTCTAGAATTTATCCATGATTCTTTTAATTGTTCCCATGCAAAAATACCAGATTCATCTTTTTCTAAAATCAATTGTTCTTCGATTTCTGATAGTTTATATGGAGACTTTCTCTTAAGTTTTTCAAGATAATTCTTGTAATTACTAAGATTTTCTTTATCTATTAATTGTGGATTTTCATAGACTAATTTTCCGATTTCCAATTCGACGAATGCTAGCTTTTTCGAAATTATTGTCTCAAAATCTTTATATTTATTAAAAAGAGCTTTATTTTCAGGAATACTCATATTTGCGTAAAATAAGTTATAGCAATAAAGTTCTAATTCTTCTTTATTTGCTAAGATTTTTTCTTCTTTTTCTAATAGATCGTGTAAATTCTGGGATGAAAAGCCAGTTATATTTATTTTTCCTTTATATTCTTTGACAATATCCTCTGCTTCTTCCAAAAGGGCATCCATAGTTTTTGAAATTTTAGGATCATCACATCCAGAGAAAATTTCGCTTAAATCCCATGCTATTTCTTTTTCACCCATAACTATCAAATTTAAATATTATTTTTAAAATTGCCCATTAACTTTTTTGTAAGTGATAATTCTTTATAAGTTTATACATCAACTTCAGAAGATGAAATTACTGTTAAAGAGATTTTAAAAGAAGTGATAAAAACAATCAGATTAGATATATATTAAAAGATAATTAATGATATTAAATTACACTAAAAAGAGTAGTTTTCCGAGAAAACTCACAATATCGATGACCTTTATTTTATCTTTTAATTCTCTGTTTTCATTTAGATAACAATTTAAATGGGCAATACATTTAGGACATGCGGTAATAAGGTATTCTGCTCCAGTTTCGATCGCCTGTAATATTTTTTTCTCCTGTAATTTTTTTGAATCTTGATTGCAAGAAATGTATGCAGAAACGCCACAACAATCTGCATCTTGCTTAGCATCTTCCATTTCTATTAATTCTAAAGATGGGATAAGCTTCAGCACCTCACGTGGTGCATCGAAAACATTACTCATCCTCCCAAGCCTACATGGATCATGATAGGTTACTTTAATTTGGTTAAAACCGGGAAAAGTTATATTCTCTAATAGATTTTCTTTAAGAATATATTCAGTGATATGATAAATATCAAAATCAAACTCATCATTATCTTCAAATAGTTGTTTATACTCATTTTTCCATGTATAATATCCTTCAGCGCAACTAAAGATTAGAGTTTTGACTCCTGCATCTTTAAATAGTTTTACATTGTATTCCGCTAATTTTTTAAATGTTTTAACATCTCCTCGCCAAAGACTATCATGCCCACAACATTTTTCTTGAGGCAAAACTACTGGAGTTATACAATTTTGATTTAATAGACCAATTACACTCTTGGGGATCTCATAATAATTAGGTGCATTTATTGAGAACCAAATATTTTGACTCCCATAATCACAGATCATAACACCTGAATCATCAAGTGCTTTTTCAAAATCCTCTGGTATCTGGTCAGTATTACAACAACAATTACAATTCAAACATCGATTAGCTTCTTTCTTTGCTTGTTCCTCAGTAAATCCTAATTCCATTTCATCAAAACATACGAATCTCTCAGAACCAGGCATAAAATTCATGTTTTGACATGCTTGAGTTTGGATATATTTTTTAGGTATTGTGGATCGTTTAAGATCATTTTTTCTTATCCTTCCTTCCTTTAAGTCAAGTCCTCGGAGATAATTATTAATCGAATAAGCCGCTTCTCTACCATTCCCAATAGCATCAACAGCGCACATCAATGAGTTATTAATTATATCACCACCAGCAAAGACTCCTGGAATTCCTGTTTCAAATGTTAAATCATCAACTACAATTTTACCTCTTTCAATGTCTAATTTATTTTCTGTAGCAGCATTAATAGGTTCTGGATCAAGCCCTTGACCGATAGCTATGACAATATAATCAACAACTATTTTAAACTCTGAACCTTCAATTTTACTTAATGGTCTTCTTCCTGTTTTAGGATCTGGATCTCCCCATTTTATTTTATAACAATTTAAGGCTAATTTACCATCAGATTCTTGTGTGATGTTTGCGGTTGATGTCTCAAAATGATACTCCATTACTTCTCGTTCAGCTTCATGTAAATCTTTAAGTACGTTCTTTAGAGTTTCTTCAGTTAAAATATCAACGAGATCAACTTTGGTTGCTCCTAACCGAAGTGCTGTTTCACCAACATCTACAGCAACGGCACCTCCTCCTATAATTCCAAAAGTTTTTCCTTTAAATTCTTCTGGATTTTCTGAACATTTATATTTTCGGTCTAAAAGAAAATCAAGTGCCACATGGACATTTGGTAAATTCTCCCCTTCAAGTCTGAGAGTTTTTGGGACATATAAACCTACAGCTATAAAGATTGCTTTATAACCCTGTTTCCATATATCTTCTATAGTAAAATCTGGACCAAATTCTTTATTTAAAACAATTTCTACTCCCATGCTTTTTATAAACTCTACATCATGGTCAAGTGCTTCGTCGGAAAGTCTGTATTGTGGGACACCATATCTTACTACTCCACCTGTTTTATCGCCTTTCTCGAAGATCGTCGGTTTATAGCCCATTCTTGCAAGAAAATATGCAGCTGATAACCCTCCTGGTCCAGCGCCAATAATCGCTACTTTTTCTTTTGTTTGTGGTACTGGTTTTATTTTACTTTGATTTGGATGCTCAGCTTCCCAGTCAGAAACAAATCGCTTAAGTTCACGGATGGCTACTGGATCATCAAAATGTTGACGGTTACAATTCAAAGCACATTGAGCTGTACAAATTCTTCCACATAAATATGGTAATGGATTTGTTTCTCTTATTAAATCAATAGCTTCTTGATACTTACCTTCTGCTATTAGAGATACATAACCCTGCACATCAACCCCTGCAGGACACCCCACCACACATGGAGCTGTTCCATTTAAAAAGGGAACACATCCCATAAAATAGCCAATTTCTCCTTTATTAGTTACTTTTAATCCCGTTCCCTCAAGGAAACCTATTTTATTAGTAAATTTAATCCTATCTTCAGCCATTAATTTCGGTAAACTTGAATAAACCCTTTCATGATTACAACTCAATAATCCTTCCTGCAGTGGTTTATACTCTGAAGCAAGAGAGCGAAGATCTTTAATAATTTGAGTAAAATTTACTCCAGTATTTTCTTTGGTCATTGGACAATAAATCGAACATAGTCCGCATGTAAGACATTTCCAAATATCATTATTTTTCAAAGCAACTTCTGGTGTTTCGAAAGTTAAATCTGTGATTAAGCTTCGTGGGTAAAAGATGTCGAGAAAAGCAGTTGGGCATACATTATTACAACGATTACAATTATAACAGTAGTTAGCAGCAATATTCACTTTTTTAAGCAACTCTATTGAAGCTGTTCCCTTGATTTTATCATCAGCTACTTTATCATTAGTTTCAGTCATTATTAATCAAGAAAATTAGGCTTTTTATAGATTATAAAAAAGGTTGTTTTAATTTGAATATAACTGTTATAAAAAATATAAATGAGTACTCCTTTAGCAATGGCTTGAAGGCATACAAATCCTTAAACAGTAACTACAGTAGTTATTATCTAAAATACTTTGAATACATTTTGATCTGTCAATATGAGTGATTACACCATTTTTTTTTTCGATAGGAGTTTCTAAAACTGCGCCTCCTTTACACTCTCTCACACAAGCACCACATTTATCACAGAAGTCTTTTAACTTACTAAAGTCTCTTTCCTTTGTTGTAGGAATTTCAGCATCAGTAGTAATTATGCTCCATCTTTGGCGAGGACCAAATTCAGGAGATATAATTAACCCATTTCTACCCATTATACCTAAATTTGCTGCGGTAGCATGAGGACCATATAGAAGTTTTCCTCCAAAAGGATGGTGAGCTTCACTTTTATAACCATGTTCTTTCATGTATTCTGTTAGTTGAATTGTAACATCACCTAATACTTTATAGACTCGGAATACTTCAATTTCACAAATCGCTCCGGGAGCTTCCTTGATTTTATCCCATTTCATTTCCATTCCTAACACTATAGCATTTTTCCCATATACCTTAAGGTCATTAAATATATAATTTTCGTTAACAGGCGTATAGCTTATGAGATCTACATCAAGTTCTTTCGCTTTTTTCTCAAATTTCTCCCAAAAATCAGGTGAAACATCTGTTTTATTATTATTTTCATTTCCATATTTTGTTTTCCTCGATTGCTGGAACCCTTTAAAAGTTCCCCGAAGATACTTACTGAATAGTTTAGCAGTTTCTCGATCTAGGACTTCTGCTGGACCTAAACTCATGCTAAATAGTTCTTTAGGAACAATAAAAACAAGATTTTCATTTCTTCCAATATAGGTTGGCTCAATCCCTGCGTCTGACATTTATTATCACTTTTAATTCAAAACACTAAAATTTTTACGTTTCTTCATATTAAATACAATATAAAGATAATGGTTTTAAAGATAAATTCTCTGAATTTTAGTTGTCCATTCTGTGGAAAAGGAAAAAGAAACAAAATACTCTAAATGTTTTAATATCTACTGTCAAGGATAAAAGTTTAATTTAGTGAGTAATTAATTATACCAATATATTTCACTCTAAAAATAAATCTATAAAGGAATAAATTAATATTAATCTCTAATAAATTAATTTTTAGTTGAGTTTTTATTTTAGAAAACTCCTTTAAAAATTCAAGTTTTAGAAAAACACATTAGTTTTAGTTAAAACATAATGAAACTCTTCAAGAAAAAAAATTTAGGAATAGGATTTGCAAGTGAAATATGCATATGGAAAGATAAATCTGACTGTGGAGATTGTAAATTAGATGAACAAATATTTTGCCGTCCCAAGCTAAAATACATGATTTATTTTGCATTACCATTAATGATTGGTTTAGTCCCAGTAATCCTTGGAGTTTTGCTTTCGAATTTTGATATCATAATAAAGTTATTTTTCTTTATAAGTTGGCTTGCTTATGCCATGTTCTTTTTTAGTGTTTGGGAAAGCCATATGCTTTGTAATCATTGCCCCTATTATGCAAATGACGCACAAAAAACGCTTCATTGTCCAATAGATAAGGGAAAATTAAAAACAGGAAAATATCAACCTGGACCCTTGTCTATGTCAGAAAAGGTTCAGTTCATATTAGGAGCGAGTATATTGTTCATGTACCCTATTCCCTTTTTAATAATTGGAGGATTATTACTTCCATTAACCTTTTTGATTATTGGAATAATTACTTGGATAATTGTAATTCAGTTAAAAGTATGCAATGCATGTGTGAATTTTGCCTGTCCTCTAAATCGAGTGAAAAAGGAAATTAGGGACGAGTTTTTCCAGCTAAATCCTATTATAAAGGAAGCATGGAAAAAATCAGGATATAAATTCGAATATGAGTAGAAATAAGAGTTTATGATAATAGATTTTAAGAGATTGAGATGGAAGAAAGAGAAACTTGCATTGTATCGGGTGCTCTGGAGTACAAAAATGTGTGATCAAGGGATTGCTTAGATGTGAGAAAGACCTAAAAAAGATGTGATAGTATTTTTTTATCTATAAAATTTTTGAATTAAAATCTATTTTCCTAGATAACATCAGTTTAATCAACTTTTTACCTGACATCCTTCACTAATTATCTTAAGTCAACTTTTATATATCTATAAATCAAAATAATAAAATTTTTACTTCAGAATATAATATATTGAATAATTAGAGAGAATAAAAACTGTGTGGTTATTAACATTAAAGAGTTTAAATATAAATGTCCTTTTTGTGGGAACCTGTTAGAAAATAGATTATCTAAATGTTTTAATGTATATTGTCAAGGGCAACAGTTTAATGTAGGTAATTTAGTCATATATAGGTTAAATCCAGATTTAGGGATTGGACGCATAATAAAAAAATTAGAAATCCCAACCTCAAAATCTTTAGATGAGGATGATACTTATTTTATAACAAAATATAAAGTGTCTTTTAAAAATAATATAACCAAGATTATTCATCCCATTGATCTTATCCATCTGATTTTTGAGATCAATGATAAAATTGTAACTAAACAAGGAATTGGGTATATTAATACAAAAGATTTTCTATTCAAAGATGGAATAATTTCCTATGAATTTTTGATGGAGAATGGTAAAGTATCTCAAATTTTTGAAAATGAAATTTATTCTAAATATGAAACTCCTATAAAAAGTTTGATTTCACAGCAGTTATTTGATCCTCCTAAGAATTTCTTGATTAAGTACTGGGCAAATTTGTTTTATTCCTATTATAAATCATATCAAATCAAATGCATTACTAATTCTCGCTTATCATTAATGCCCCATCAAATAAATGTCACTCATAGATTATCTGAAGAACATTTTCCTAGGATTATTTTAGCCGATGAAGTCGGTCTTGGAAAAACTATAGAAGCAGGTATTTATATCAAGGAAATGATGGCAAGAGATTTAGCAGAACGCATCTTAATTATTGTTCCTGCATCATTACTAAAACAATGGCAATTTGAAATGCAAAATAAGTTTAATATTAAATTTACTATATATGATGGAAAAAAAATCAAAGAATTGAAAAGAAAAGGGAATTATAAACATCCAGAAATCCTCCTGAATCCTTTCTATAATGATAATTTAATAATTTGTTCACTTCAATTCGCTCGAAATAGAAAATACATGGAATTACTATCAAGTATATCATGGGATATTGTAGTATTTGATGAAGCACATCATTTAAGAAGATATCTCATCAAAGCAGCAACGGGGAATTACCGAGAAACTCTTAATTATGAATTAGCTAGAAATCTAAGTCAAAATTCAGAAAGTATGCTTCTATTAACTGCTACACCTCTACAACTTCATTCATTTGAATTATTTTCTTTAATTGAACTTATACATCCAGAAATCTTTGAAAATTTTAGCGATTTTGAACATTTTAGAAAGAATATGCCATTTATCAACTTATTAATTTCAAACCTTAACAATATTAATAAATTAAATAATTTTGAACTAAAAAATACGATTAGACTTCTAAAAGATCTTAATTATGTAGATAGAAAAAAAGAAGTTAATCAAATTCTTTCAAAAATTAAAGATGATTCTTATAAATTAAATCTGTCAAGAAAGATTGAAGAGGATCATACTATATCTAAGTTCTTAATTAGAAATCGTAAGAAAAATGTATTTACTGGAGATTTATTAAATAAGAGAATTGTAAATACTATTATGGTATATCCTACTCAACAAGAATTAGATGTCTATAATGAGATCCGCCTTTACCTTGCAAAAATCTATAATTCTACCCTAAGTAAAGAAAACACAGGGATTGGATTTATTATAACTACTCTTCAGAAACTACTTACAAGTTCGAAATTTGCATTTTTAAAGAGTTTGGAAAGAAGGTTGGATCAAATTGATAGATATAAAGATATTTTTCTTGATACAGACATAATCAGAGAAGTTGATCCTGAATTTTATGAATCAGAAATGGAGGATCAATATCTTGACTCTGAAATAATAGATGTTTTCAAAAGTAAAAAAAATACGATAAAACAAGAAGATTTAATTGATGTGCTTAATCAAGAGAAAATATTAAAAGAATTCTATGATAAACTCAATACTCTACCATATGATTCGAAATCAGATAAGTTAATGGAATTATTAGACCAGATTTATGCACAAAACCCTAATGAAAAGATAATAATTTTTACGCAATTTGTTGATACATTGAAATTCTTAAAATCATTAATTGAGAAACACAATCATGATTATTCTGTTGAATTATTTTATGGAGGATTAGATAATAGAGAAAAAGATGAGGCAGTTGAAAAATTTAGGGTTGGTGAGAAATCACCTATCTTAATTTCTACAGAAATTGGAGGAGAAGGTCGAAATTTCCAATTCTGTCGTGTTCTAATAAATTATGATTTACCATGGAATCCAATGAAACTTGAACAAAGGATTGGGAGACTAGACAGAATTGGTCAAAAATCAAAAGAAATTTACATTTATAATATATTCATGGAAGGAACAGTTGAAACTGACATAATTCACGCTATAATAAAAAGAATTAACCTTTTTGAAGAATCAATTGGAATTTTAGAGCCTATCATTGGAAGAATTGAAAAGGATTTTAAAGATGTTATTTTTGCTGAAGAAGATGGGAAAAAACGGAAGAAGTTGAACGAATTTTATCGAACTCTTGATGAAGAAATAAGAAAAGCGAAAGAAATCGAGATGCAATTAGATGATCTTATGATTGATAAAAGGTCTTTTCAAATGGAGGGCTTAATTACTTCTTTAGCATCGTGTGTAGATGTAAAACTTACTCATAATGAATTATACTTATTAATGAAATTATTTTTTGATAATCATAATAATTTATATGGTAATTTAGAAGAAATTCAAGATCTTCCTGAGAAAATTAGAAAAGATTACTACTTTATTTCAAAAATTCTTGTATCAAATGCGTTGTTTCAAAATCCAAAATATTATTTTCTGAATGAGTATATTGGAACTTTCAATCTTGAACTCGCAAGAAAAAAAGAAGAAATTGACTTTTTTGCCTTAGGACATCCATTAATCAACAACATTTTAGATTTTTGCAAAAGCGAAGAATTTTTTGGAAATTTTAGTATACTTTATTTAAGAAAGAAAACAATGGAAAAATTTAAGGTTCTTAAAAAAATCTACGCTAATAGATTGTATCTTTTTGTTTTCTCAGTTAAATTCCAAGGCTATATAATTGAAAACCAGACTATAGCAGTTGTGGTAGATAAAAATGGTAATGAAATTGAAAATTTTGCTGATAGGATCTTAGATATTAAGAAGATTAATGATTTATTCGAATTCAATGGAAATAAAGAGAAAATTAATATCGATTATAATGTAGTTAGTAATCTTCAACAAGTAGCAAAGAAAATTGTTAAATCAAAAACTTCAACTTGGAAAAGAGAAATTAAAATTCTAAATGATACTATTTTTAACCAAGAAAAAAGGAAGAAAGAAAAAATATATTCTCATAAGAGAAGAACCCTCAATCTAAAGCTTGAGTCATTACGTCAAACATTAGAACGAAATAAAAATAAAAAGCCAACCACACGGCAACTGCAAAACATAGAAAAACTAACAGATATGACAAAAAAGCAAGAAAGATTAGATAAAATAGAAAAATTAAAAGAACAAACCAAATTTATTCAAACAGATTTAAAATTGACTGAAAAAAAAATCGATGAATTAACATTTGAATATGAAGATCTTAAAAACGATATGAATAAAAGAAATTTATCAAAATTTTACACTAATCTTCTATCATTTGCATTATTAAAAATAGTTGAATAATAGGCGATTTTACTTATAATTTACATTTTTTAACATTCTATTTGTCAAATTCAAGAAAGCATCTTCGACATTTTCGCCTGTTTTTGCGGAAGTTTCAACATAATATGTTTTTTCCTTTTTAGCAAACACTTGAGCGCTTTCTCGTTCGGAAAGTTCATCACTTTTTTCAATTAAATCTACTTTATTTCCAATTAACACAAATGGTATGTTTTTACCAGCATATTCATGCAAATCTTTTAACCAATCTTCAAGTTCTTCAAATGTATGCCATCGGGAAAGATCAAAGACGATTAATGCTCCATTAGCCCCATCAAAAAAGCTTGATCGTAGAAACTTATATCTATCCTGGCCACCAATATCCCAAATCTGCAATTTTATTGTTGTCCCTGGTTTGTATTCAATAATTTTTGATAAAAAATCAGCACCAATAGTTAATTTATACCTAAAGGAGAATTTATTCTCTACAAACCTATGTAAGAGTGAAGTCTTACCGACAGCTCCAGGACCTATGATAATTACTTTAAAAACAAAAAGTGACATAATGTTTGAATAATTACTTATACAGTTTTAATAAATAATCTCCATTAAATATTTATACATTTTTGAAAACCTCGAGCTTAAATAGAAAAAATTTTCAAAATAAAGGAGTAAAAAACTATTCAGAATTAAGTTTTTTTATGATATTATTAGCTAGTTCGATGAAAGCATCTTCTACATTGTCACCTTCTCTAGCTGATGTTTCAATATATAAACAGTTTTCATTCTTAGCATATTGAAGCGGTTCATTTCGGTCAATTACCTCACCTATTTCACTAATCACATCAGATTTATTTCCTATTAATACAACTGGAATAAATTTTCCAATTGATTGTTTCATATCGGAGAGTCATTCTTTCATTTCCGAAAAAGTTTGAACTCTTGAAAGATCAAAAACCAATAGTGCGCCATTAGGTCCATCATAAAAATTACGACGCAATGATTTAAAACGATCCTGTCCTCCAATATCCCAAATAAAAAACCTTATTTTCTTTTCTTGATCATATTCTACTGTTTTACTCATGAAATCTACCCCTATAGTAAATTTATATTGGAGAAAAAACTTAACTTCAACAAATCGGCGTATAAAAGATGAGTTTCCCACTCTACAGGGTCAATAACGATAATTTTGAATGAATATTCTTCCATTTTATTGAAATTTAAGAATTTTCTTTATTTAAACATCTTATAAAAGTTTAATAATTTATATAATTTCATTTCAAAAACCTTAAAAAGCTGAGAAATCACAATAAGAGTAAAAAAAATTAATAATACAAATAACCAAAGAATTAGTTTATATTAACGCTAACGTTAAGAATTTTTATTTACCATCCTTCGAGTAAGATCGAGAAAAGCTTTATCGACGTTTTCACCTGTTTTAGCCGAAGTTTCAATATAAATACTATTTTCCTTTTGTGCAAACTGAAGAGGTTCATTCCGATCAATTATTTCTCCAATTTCCGGAATTAAATCTAATTTATTTCCAATTATTATAACTGGAAAATCATTCTCAATAGCTTGTCGAGCGTCTGAAAGCCACTCCTTCATTTTCAGAAAAGTATTTGCCCTTGAAAGATCAAAGATTATTAAAGCCCCATTAGTCCCTTCGTAAAAACTTCTACGTAATACTTTAAATCGTTCTTGACCTCCAATATCCCATAATGTAAGCTTAGCAATTTTCCCTGATTCATATTCTACTTGTTTAGTCATAAAATCTACACCAATGGTGAACTTATAATGCAGGGAAAACTCATTTTCTACAAATCTACGGATAAGACTTGATTTACCTACCGCTGCTGGACCAATTACAATCAATTTAAACGAATAAATTTGTTCGGACATTCTTTATTAACCCTCTCTAATATACTATTGATTTTTTTAAAATTATAAGCTTTTTAAGTAAATAGAATTATATATGTAAACTTGCATTCTTGTTAATAAAATCTATTTAATTCACTTTAATATTAATATACAAGTAATTTTCTAGTATTAAAACAACTTAATCCTTAATTAAGTTATATTTTTTTCCATATTTTCTAAATAATTTAGTACCCCCTCCCTCTTGTAAAACCTGTAGCGTTGCTTTTGAATCAAAGATTTCCATGCCGCCAACTATATCCACACCATAATCAAATAAAATATCAGGTATCATACTAGCAGTAGGACCAATCAAAATTATTTTTTGAGCCTTCTTCTTGAATATTTCTAAAATCGACTCAAGAGTATTATTGATTAAAGTAGTTCCGGTACAGAATAAGATGTCAGTTGAAATTTCTTCTTGTGTTAGTTGATCGATACTATGTTTGAGCTTAACATCCTTGAATTCTGGAGAAATTGAAAGAGTATCCTCTATTACTGTAATTGAAGGAGATATTTTATAAATCTCTCTTATTAATGGTCTAATTAATCCTATAAATGTAACTTTAGTATCTCCATTAATTTTTACAAGCTTTAATAAGTTCTTTTCTTCGAATTTTTTGTAAGGATTTAAAATCTTTAATATATGCTGGGAAACACCATTTAAAGTGGCGATTCCAATGATTTTTTTAAGACTTGGTGGTTCAAAAGACCAATGTAAAAGCTTACTGATTGGTTGATTTGTAAGTTCACCAGCAAAACTGATTTTACTGCAATTGGTTGTATTTAAAATGCTTTGTAAGGTTGATGCTAATCCTAAAAATGGCTCATATGCATAAGCTGTAACTTCCACACCAGTGTAACCTATCCCGATTACAACTTTAGTAATTTGAGGTGGCACAATCTTGTGAATTTTATAAATTTGCTTAATTAAATCAACTGTTTTTTCTAAAATCATAATGTTTAACTTAAATGGAAATATGATTATCTGTTTATCTCGTAAACGGTATCACAATAAGGATCTCCTGCTGCAACAGTTTTAAGAATTTTGAGTTCGATCTTATCATTAGCCGCTTCACGAAAATACTCATGATCAATAGCCATAACAGCTTCACATAATTCTCTAGAGGTATTTTCAAGACCGAATGGACACTTAGTACCATGAATTTGGAATTTTTCATCCGAGATCGAAATCACTTTTACGTAGTTTTGGTCAAAACTCTTCGAGAATGCTTTAGCGACAGAAGTCAAATTGTTCTTTGGAAGTTTTTTTTTAAGTTTTTGCCCCAATGATTTTCCTTGCTTCCTACAAACACTTTGTATAATCGGTAATACTTCTCCTCCAAACTTTTTATACACCGCTTTAATTAATAAGCCTTGAGCTTCAATTGGATTTACTGGTAATTTATCATCGTTATTTTGTGCCATATTCTGAATCTCTTTTACTATTTTATTAAACCTAAAATACTATAGTTTAATAAAATTATACTTGGTTTTTTAGTTTTATTTGCATGTTTTTTTTATTCTGTTTAAATACTAATGATTCTTATATATTGTTAAAACCCTAATTTATGAGGTTTTATCATGAATTATATAATAATTGAAAATGAAAAAATCGGAGAAGTAAAAGCAAAATTGTTAATTGATAAAAATCCTAAAACATGTCAAGCAATTTGGGATGCTCTTCCATTTGAAGTGAATTTATCGAGATGGGGTGAAGAACTATATGGTGATTGCCCTGTTGTAATTCCAGCAGAAAATTCTCAAAAAGAATGTGATGTTGGAGATGTGGGGTATTGGATGAGTGGTCAAGGATTCTGTATTTTTTGGGGCCCTACACCGGCGAGTTCAAGCAAGAAACCTGTTGCTGCGAGTCCTGTTAATATATTCGCTAAAATTGAAGGTGATTCTAGAATGATTTTTAACCAATTTTCCTCTTTTCAAGGAAAGATTAAAAAAGGTGAATAATCCATAAATTCCCATTTTTTAATATTATTATTGTAAGTTAATGAGAATAGTGATTTTTTAATGAAAAAGAAATGGTATAAAGGCAAAGTATTCGTAATTACGGGCTCTAGTGGTGATATTGGAAGTGCAGTGTGCCGTAAATTTGCTCCCTTAGGAATGAGAATGTATTTACTAGATCTACCTAATATGCCACTAGATAAGTTGAAGGAGGAACTTAAAGATTTAGGGGCGGATTATGTTGAAAATTTTGAATTTGATATTACCAATCGAACTCAAATTGCAGAAGTTATTAAGAAGATTGGTGAAAAAGAAAAATATATTGATATCTTATATAATAATGCGGGTATAGGAACCACTTGTTCAATAACTAATGGTGGGACATTTGAAGAATATCGAAAGATTATGTCTATAAATGTTGATGGTATGTGGTTAGTACTTCAAGCAGCGTTACCATATATTGGACGTCCTGCTCCAACTAATAAACTCCCCGATCGAAAAGAAGGTCAACTCATATTTACTTCGAGTTCAGCGGGAAAAACGGGGATTCCTAATATGGCTGCTTACTCAATGAGTAAATTCGCTATTGTAGGTTTAGCAAATTCTGTTAGGTTAGAGTATAAAATGCAAAACCATAATATTCAAGTAATAACAATCTGCCCCGCTCCAGTAAAAACTAAATTTTGGGAATCTACTGCTGAAATGAAGGAGTGGGTGGAGAAATATCAAAAACATGGCATATTATATAAATTTATAGATGTAAAAGATGTTGCAAAAACAGTAATGAAAGCTTCCCGTAAATATAAAAGGGAAGTATTCGTACCCAGATGGTGGTGGTTATTAGCATGGCTACAACTTACAAGCCATAAAGCTGTGGGGAAACTTTTGATTAAAATAGAAAAAAGTAAAGAAATTATGCCAAAAAGTCAATTTTATGGGTAGTTTACTTTTTTGTCTCGTCAAAATTATAGTTTAGTATATACTTATAAATATAAGTACCATAAAAGTAGAAATAAAGAACTCTATTTTATAATTATGAGGATGTGAAAGATTTATTATGGGAATTAAAGATAAAGTAAATAATTTTTATAAATTGTTAACTCATCCTAAAGTCGTGAAATTTTCATGTATCAGTGCGACAATTGTTTGGATTTCAAGTGTAGTACTAGCAATTCTGATTGGGCAATTAGATCCTGCAGGTCCTCCTTCCGATCCTGCTGGATTTAATATATTAATCAATTATATTAGCGATTTAGGCAATCTTGACTTAACTCCAATGCCTATAATTATTGATTTTGGAATGATGCAAACCTCTATATTAATGGTTCCCGTCTCATTCTACTTGAGAAAAGTATTAATAGGGGATAGGTCGAAAAAATTAAGAAAATTATTAGGTAATTTAACCTTACTCTGTATGCTAATTGCTATGTGTGGATTATTTCTGACTGGAGTAATCTCCGAAGATGTTGGTGAAAAATTAGATAGTATTATTGGACCGCCTTTTCCTAATTATTTCTGGCATGATATTGTTGCAGATTTTGCTTTTATCTTTTTTATGGTTAGCGGAATTCTAGTTGCATCACAATTTATAATATTTCCAGATATCTTAGAACAGCAAATTGGAATGAAGCAGACAATTACAACACGAGTATTATTAGCAATAAATACATGGATCTTGACTCCAACCTTTTTTATCTTCTTTTATACTGTACCTTATCTTTGGTATACTGATGCATTTTGGACTTTTTTGCCATTGTGGCAATGGGCACCTTTTTGGGAATGGCTACTTATGTTTTCACTCTCAGCTTGGATACTGTTGGTGTCAAATCTGTTGCTAATAAAATCAATAAATCGAGAAATGACAAATAAATAATTTTATTTACTTCTTAAAATACCTAATTTTTTCCTTATTTCATTATAAAAAGAAGATGATAATCACACAATAGATTAAATTCGACTTAGATATATTTTCCTAATATCATGTGGGCAACATCTTAGTATATATATTTTATCGTGAAAGATGGGTTTCACGAATTCCCATATCTATAGTAGATTTGAATTTTTGTTAATAATTGATTCAGGATTCAATTTTTTTAAGAAACATTGTAATTACTTCACTTGAAAGATAAAATTTGTTTTTAATCAAAATATCAAGGTTATCTAACAATTCTCCTTTAGATTTAAGACCTTTTTTTTTGGATAGTAGTAAAATTCCCAAAGTTCCTAAAGTTTGAATTTTGAAAGCTTTAGCGATTAAACTACCTTTCTTTTCATCTATTAATAAAAAAGGATTCTCAATTTCTAAACATAAGTTAACCGCTTCTTTTTCTCCTTTCCCGAGATGTAAATCAGTTATTTTAAATTGTTTTAGTTTTTGTACTATAATCCAACCATCTTTTACAGATTCTTTTAAAACTTTTATTTGATCTTCCTGTTTATTAGATTCTACTAACTCATTGTATACAGCTTCTGGAATAACTATTTTTTTAAAGAGTATTTTGAGTAGACTTAACTCTTTTTTTTTCATAAATGCTATCAATGGGGAGCTATTAGAAATAAAACTTGAGTCTTTCATTTTTCATCTAATAATTTATCAACCGTTTTTACATCATTAATGAAATCATCAGCATCGTAATTTAGAGGTATTTTCTTTTCTGCTAATTTATCTAAAAATTCCCAAATACTTAAAGAACTTATTTCAGCAGCTCTTCCCAACGACACCTCTCCATCTTGATATAGCTTTAAAGCGAATTCTTCTGTCCATTGAATGATCCCTTTATCCAATAATCTTCTTATTACGCTAGATTTATCCAACTTCTCGATCTCCGCGATTTCTTCTATCTTTTTAGCCATATCATCTGGTAATCGTGAAGTTAAAGTCTTTCCCATTTAAATTCGCCGTATTAAAATTATTATATTAAATACAATAAAATAAATACAATTCAGATATTTAATTTTTATCTTTTCCTCTTGATAATTCCAAGAAATTCTGTATCCCAAATAAGGTGTATTTCTTATTAGAAAATTGTAAGAAATTTTGAGGGCTATATATATTTAATAGTTCTTTTCTATTATGGGAGCATATATATCTAAGAATATTGTATCTACTTTATTTTCAGGATAATTTATATGGTGCTCTAGTCCTATTATACCATGTTCAATAATTTCTTTATCATAATATTTTGTTAATCCTTTCCATTTTGGATGGAAATCATATTCATCACTGTTATTTATCCAATCGAACAAGGATTTCCAACCATAGCCGATATTTTCAGCTCCTTTTACAGAAAGCACAGCATATAATCCAGTCTCAACATTTTTCACTTTTAAATCTCCTTTTACTTCATAATCATGCGGGATAGTTATCCATACTTCATAACCATAAGGTTTTTCTTTGGAGGCAAATTGCTCTCCTCTCTCATTAACTCGTGGAACCGGATTATCAAACCCGAACACTTGATGTTTCAATGGATCAATAGAGATATTATCTTTCATTATCCATTCTTTCAGTTTTTGAATGGTTTTAATTTCTGGATCACCTATAAATTCTCCCAATGAATGGAAAGAAATTACTTTCATTTGAGGTAATTTGACTATTTTAACAAAGATAATATTTCACCTAAAGGATTCTAAGAATATTATAAATATATTGTTTAACTTAAAATTCTTTAGAATATATACTGTATCAATTTTTAAATTTCTATTCTTTATATCAATGCTGCCAAAATCCATAAACTTTAGAAAGGCTAATATTTCAGATTTAAGTGGAATTGTAAAAGTCAAGGTTGACACCTGGAAGACTGCGTATCAAGGGATAATTTCAGAAAGTTACCTTCAAAGTTTATCTTATGAAGATAAAGAAGAAAATTGGAGACAAAGATTAGAAAATCCGACACCTGGAGTAATTATATACGTTGCCGAGACAGATCAAAATGAGATAGTTGGATTTGCTTTAGCAACTCTAGAAAAATGCAATCCTATAGTAGCAATACTCCAAGCAGAGAGATATAAAAGTGAATTATGTGCAATCTACGTTCTGGAAGAATTCCAGCATAAAAAAATTGGAACTATATTAGTTAAATTAGTGGTAAAATATCTTAAAGTGAAGAATATTGATAGTATGATTACATGGGTACTAAAAGAAAATCCTTCACGTAGATTCTATGAAAAATTAGAAGGAATATTTCTTGGAGAACAATCTGTTGAGATTGGAGGAATAAAATATATTGAAGTTGCGTATGGTTGGGAGAATATTGAATTTATTCTTTCACATTTTTGATAAAAAATTAAAAATGTTAATAAATAACCATATAGAGTGAAAATTTATATTAGATTTAATGATATTAAGGTTAATATCTTATCTATTTTAAAACAAAAATATACATCGGGTTAAAAAGTTATGGAAATTCAATATTCAAAAATGATCTTACATGGAATTATAGCTGCTATATTTTACTTGGTTGTTCCTTTTGTTTTGTTTTATTTTCTTGAATATTACAGCATAATGACATTCTCCGAAAGTTTTCGTATCTCAATTATTATTTTTGGGATTATTGGTATCGTTATTTCTATCTTAAGACACGCTTTTCCAGAAGATACATCAGCGAATCGGCTTGTTAGATTTGGAGCAACTGTTTATTCTGGAATTTTTCTGTTCTATATATTTGGAGGTTTTGACCCTGGAAGGAGTTTAGGAACATACTATATTAATACGCCTTTAATTCAAGCTTTTTTAGGTTTAAAAATTATAGCTTGGCTATTTTTAGGTTCTCTTATAATTAAAGGTTTACAGTACCTAGTAGAGGCAATTGAATTACGTAAAAAGAAGGAATATCGAGTCAAGGTTAAAAAAGAATTTAAATTGAGTAAATTTTTCAAAGTACTAGGGATACTCGCAAGTCTCATAATAGTTGGGTACTTTGGAAGCATTATATTTAGTGGATTAAATCTCAGAATAAATCTTCATGATACTTTCCCTCCTCCTGCTTATGATGATGGAGGAACTCCATTAAATTTTGCTGATGATTCCTTAAATATTACACTTGCTTTTGATGTAAGCAATATGGGTTTATATGCGATTTATAATGTAAATTTAAATGCTGAAATTCATACTGTGACAACTGATAACGCTGTTGATCTTCCTTGGTATACGAAAATAGGCAGTTCACCGATTCCTTATCAAAACACGTTTCATTCATTCACAAAAGCTCTTAATCAAAATATTACTATAAGTATCGATACTGCTTATATAGAAGGATTATTGACAACCAATGGTGATTTATTGTTTAAAATCAGCTTTTCTACACTATATGCTCTAATTTTTGTTAATTTAACAATTTCACTTCCAGTACCGTGGACACATCCTTAAATGTATAAAAAATAAACAAAATCCAATTTTTTTACATTTTTACTTATATTTATTAATAATTATTGAGAATAGCAACAGAACTATTTTTCTATACTAAATTTATAATAGGTAAACACATTCTTTAATCCCATATGAAAAATGATGGATCTGTTGTTAAAGAATATGCAAAATTACAATATAACTCTCACGAAAACTTGACTAACCGGATGAACTTATGGTCATATGGATCAAATCCCGAATCTCTACCGAAGTGGATTTTCTCAAAAATTCAACTTCAAGAAAACGAAAGAATATTGGAATTAGGATGCGGAACAGGTCATTTATGGCTTGAAAATTATAGAAATGTTCCTTCGACTTGTTCAATTGTTTTATCAGATTTTTCTCAAAAAATGTTGACTAAAGCTGAGGAAAATTTAAGATTACTCAATCTCCCAATAAGTTTTAAAATTATAGATGCAGAGAAAATTCCTTATGGAAATCAGAAATTTGATGTTGTTATAGGATGTCATATGTTATATCACATTCCAAACATCGAGAAGGCTCTTATAGAAATAAGTCGTGTGTTGAAACCAAGTGGCAGATTTATTTCCTCAACAGTTAGCCAACATCATATCAGAGAATTAAAAGATTTTCTCTCTGAGTTTGGATTATATTCAAAAGAGAAGTTAAACTTATTTAGTGAATTCAGAAATGAAACGGGGAGAGACGTCCTAAAACCTTATTTCACAGAAATTAACTTCGAAGAATACATCAATCGTGTAAATATTACTACTCTTGCTCCATTGATAAAATACATTGAGAGTATGTATCCTAAAGAGAAATATCCTAATTTTCAAGAAGTAAAACTACAACTTGAGAAAGCAATCACAAATTTACTTGAGAAAAATCATAAATTCGAAATTACAGGGATAGTTGGTTTGTTTAAAGCAAAAAAGCCTAAAAATTCATAAAAGAATTTTTAAATTTTCTTATGAGCTCTTATTGAAAACATCATTGGAACAGTGAATTTGAAATTTGTAAACTCCCAATATCCATCATTTCTTTCTTTCATATCTGGGTGTATGTTGAAAAATGTATATGGAAACTCGTGAAGAAATTCAATCTCTAAATCTGCGTTTATTAAAGAATTTATTATGTCACTTATAGAATGGTCCCATTGAAAAGAGGCTTGATTCTTCAAATCAGCTAGAGGATCAGCATAAGCACCCCCTTCTTCAAAATATACTGGTTTCCCTTCAGAAAAATAATTAAAACCTACTTTGAAAGGCTCCTGTTTCTCATCAATTATAAAACCAAAAGGATGGCCATCGATAATATAGAAAATTCCACCAGATTTTAAATGATAACTAATAATTTGAGCCCATTCAACTATATCAGGCAACCAACAAATAGTACCATATGAAGTAAATACAATATCAAATTTTTCATCTAAAACATTCTGAATATCGTAAATATTCGATTTGATGAAATTCGCGGGAATTTTTAGCTTATAACTTAATTCTCTTGCAAAAGAAATTGCTTTATCTGAAAAGTCTACACCAGTAACTCTAGCTCCTAATCTTGCCCATGAAAGGGTATCCATTCCGAAATGACATTGTAGATGTAATAAAGATTTACCTTTAACATCTCCTAATTCCTCAAGTTCTATTGGTAATAGGGATGTTTGACCAGAAAAAAAGCCTTCTAAATCATACATTTTTGATTTAGCATTTATATCTACAAGCTCATTCCATCTTTTTAAATTTATATCAAAAAATTTATCGTCATTCAAAATGAAATCTTAAAAGTTAAATTTTTGGTTTAATGAGTTAATTAGGTTATTTAAATTTAAACATAATTTTATGTAGATCTTCTTTATTCTTCACATCTCCGATTACAACACAATTATCTATATTAATGTTGGCACAATTTAACAATGAATTCTTTCCAATAATGCAATTGTCTAACTTAATGTTTTCACCAATTTTAGCATCACTATAGATAATCGAGTTTGAAATTTCTACGTAGTCTTCTATCTCAGAGTTTTTACCGATAAATACATTTGGTCCTAAAAGTACATCATCTCCAATTTTAACATTCTCTTCAAGGTAGACGGGTTCAATGAATGTAGGATAATCACCTATGAAATTATCAATTTTACTTCGATTTAGATGAGTTTTTAAGAAATTATTCAATAATTCTTTAATTTGAGATTGAGAATTTAATTCTAAATTATTAATAACTTTTTCAATTTCTTTTAATATTTCTTCCATTTTTGACACCATATATTTAAAGCTCTAAAGCTTCAATTAATTTATCAATATTTTTCCCTTCTTTCGCACTTGTCATTATTACTTTTATTTTTGGGTTGAAATTCTTAGCATCATTTGCCATTTTATCAATATTAGTCCCTAATCTCTCTAGAAGATCAGTCTTATTAATTACAGCAACATCAGACATTTTAAATAGCATTGGATGTTTTTCTATAACCCATTCGCCTTCAGTAATCGAGACAATAGTGATTCTCTTATCAGTTCCTAATTTAAAATCAGAAGGACATATAAGATTGCCAACATTTTCTACAAAAATTAAGTCATAATTATTTAAATCTTTATTCTTAATGATCTGATAAATATGATAAGCGTTTAGAGCACATTCTCGCCCCGTATTTATTTGAATGGTCTCTACATTATGCTTCTCAATCCTATCAGCATCAACTCTAGTAGTAATATCACCACATATAACTAAGATCCGGTATTTTTTTGATAATTTTTCAGCAATTTTTTCTAAAAGTGCAGTCTTTCCTGATCCTATTGCTCCAACAATATCTATAGATTTAATACCTTTTTTATTTAGCTCATCATTGATTTGTTCTGCTAAGGAATCATTATCCTTTTCAACTTGTTTTTTTGTTTCTATAACAAGATCTCTAATATCTTCTCTCGCTAAATTGATGCTTTCTAATTCTTTAATGCGCTGAATTTCTTGTTTTCTTTTTTCTGACATCTTTATTATTAAATAATAATTAAGATTATAAGAATTAGTTTTTTAAATTAAAACTAGAAAAAAAATTATTTGGTCTTATAATTATAGAAACCTTTTCCAGTTTTAAACCCTAATTCACCCCTATCAACCATTTTCTTAAGAGCTTCTGGTGGTTTATCATCGGAAAGACCACTATTCTTGAAATAAGACATTTCTATATCGTAAATTACATCCAATCCAATTTGGTCCATAAATTTGAAAGGGCCATATTGATTTTTAATAAAGTATTGACAAAAGATATTCCAAGCTTTATCCACCGTTTCAATATCAGCATACCCTCCTGCCCAAATCTTTAGACAATCCTTTTTAATTGCTCTCCATATTCTATTAAAAACAAAACCATAACATTCTTTTTTAACCTCAAGAGGTGTAATCTCGATACTCTCCACCCAATTCTTCACTTTCTGAAATGTTTCCTCGCTAGTATGAGTCCCTCGCATGATATCCGCCATAGGCATTGTAAATAGATTGTAAAAGTGAAGGTTCATTACTTTATCTTTCCGCTCAACAACATCTTCAAGTTTTGAAATTGGAATGGAAGAACTGTTAGTAGTAATAATAGCATTTGGAGGAGCTGATTTATCTATCTCTGAAAAAATCTTTCTCTTTAATTCGAGTTTCTCAGGGATTGCTTCAATAATTAGGTGTGTATTTTTCACTGCTTCAGAAATACTAGAAAAGAGTTTAATATCCATTTTGATTTTTTTTTTGTCAGTTTTTTTTTTTACGTCATTAATAAAATCATCTAAGCCCTCGGGATTTATATCAAAAATATTTAGATTATATCCATATAAAGCAGATTTCTCAATAATCCCTCGACCCATAAAACCTGCTCCAATTACAGAAATAGTAGTAATTTTATCACCCATATAATCACCTTAAATTCAATTTTTAACTATTCATAATTTTAAAATTATACTAATAATGATTTTATTGTCATATTTAATAAATTTTTATTCAAACTTTGCCATTAATGATAATATTTTTAAGTGCACTTAAAAACAAATCATTTTCTTTTCTACTACCTATTGTTACTCTGAAATATTTTGATCCTAATTGATTTGATGTATCATGTACTAAAATTCCTCGTTCTGTTAATCTTTCTGATATGTTATGTAATTCTGTTTTCATTAGCAAAAAATTAGTATGGCTAGGATAAACGTTTATCCCCAAATCTAATACAATTTTTATGAGTCTTCTTTTTTCAGTCTCAACTTCTTTAATATAATCATCCATATAATCCTTATGCTCTAAAGCTTTTATTCCAGCGATCACACTTGGATATGGCAACATAATCTCTAATCCTTGGAATTTTTTACGGATTAAATCTCCCGCAATAAGATATCCGATCCCAGATCCCGCTAGTCCAAAAGCTTTACTTAATGTTCTTAAAACCGCTAGATTAGGATATTTATCTATTAATTCAACATAACTTACTTTAGAGAATTCATAATAAGCCTCATCAATTAATAAAATTACATTTTCATGTTCTAAAATGGTCTCAATATCTTTTTGAGTTAATATTAAACTTCCAGTGGGATTATTTGGATTATCAAATACAACTAAAGAGGGAGTTTTCAATTCATCAACTAAAGATTCTATAGAGATCTGGTAATTTGGCTCATTTAATTTAATTTTCAATAAAGCAGAGTCAGTATTTTGAGCTGAGTTATTTATCACAACAAAGGTTGGATCAGCAATTATTATATGTCTATTATTTGAAAAAAGAAAGATAAATTCTTTAATTAAGAGATCTGAACCTGAACTTACAATTATTGATTCATGAGGAACTTTTACATATTGTGATAAATGCTCCACTAATAGATCCACTTCTTTTTGAGGAGTATATCGATTAATCTGATCAATACTTTCTTTTACTGAATTAATTATATCTTTTGGAGGTGATTTATACATTTCATTCATATTTAATCTTATATTCATTTTATCTTTACCACTAAATTTTTAAATAATATAAGTGGAGTTTCAGTTTATCTTATCTATAGATTTGAATAAGTTAAAGTATATTAAATAAAATTCAATTGTAAATTATAACTTTTATCCCAAATAGTTTAATTCTAATTGAAGAATCCAAACCTGTTTTCAAGATTTAACGATTAATTAACTAATTTGCGAAAATTAAATATCTAAGTAGAATAATTATTTGTATTAAAAGATATCTTATAGAATTAAATTATAAACTTTAAAAAGAGTAGATAGTCTATTATGAGTCGAAAACAACCTACTTGGTACGAACAACAATTTATTAAGGATATGATGGGATTATTAGGTGGTAAAGCTATTAGAGGAATCTCAAATTCATTTAGTTCACCAAAAATATATACTGGTAAAACTGGGGTCTCCTCAATGGCAGAAGTACTAAAAGCTGTTCTTGATAAGGAAAATAGAAAAGCTCTAATCATAACTGACTCTTTTACCAAAAAATTCGCATCCAAAGTCAGTGAAAGTCTTGATTTTTGTGAAGTAGATTATAGAATTTATTCTGGTGTGGAACCTGAAGTTCCTTTAAAAACGATTGAAGAGGGTGTCAAAATTTGCGAAGAATATAACCCTACAGCTATAATTGCGATCGGAGGAGGGAGTGTTATGGATGCTGCTAAAATAATTATGTTTAAATATGAAAAACCTGAAACTAATTTGTATATGCTTTTACCACTCGGTAGCCCTTTAGGATTACGCAAGAAAATTAGATATTTAGTAGCGATTCCTACTACTTCAGGAACAGGATCGGAAGTTACTAATGCTGCTGTGTTAACAGATACTAATAGAACACCTTATAAAAAATTCGAAATAACATGGCCTGAATTAGTCCCAGATATCGCTATTTTAGACACTGATTTTGTAGAAGATATGCCTCCATTTCTAACAAAAGGAACTGGATTGGATGCACTTGCTCATGCTGTTGGAAGTTATGTTTCAAATTGGGGAACCCCACTTATTGATGCTCTTAATATAACTGCAATAAAAGAAATTGTAAAATATCTTCCGCGAGCTTATAGATATGGAAAAGGAGATATAGAAGCACGAAGTCATATGCAAATGGCCGCATCATTAGCAGGACTTGGATTTGGAAATAGTCTACCAGGGATAGACCATTCATTAGGTCATAGTTTTGGAAAAATATTCAATGTTCATCATGGTCTTGCTGTAGGTATGCTTTTACCATATTCGATAGGATTTCAAGCAAAAGTTACTGATAGATGGAAAGATCTATGTCATCTTTTTGGTATAGAAGTTGGAAATAAAGATAGGGATATATTACTTAAAGAATTTTTAGATGCACTTAAACACTTCATCCATTCTTTAGATGCTCCAACATGTGTAAAAGATTTGAATGAGCCTACAATTAAGAAAGATGATTATATAAATAAGATTGATTTATTAGCAGAATATGCTGATGATGATGCTGTAAGTCTTCTCTCCTACCGACCTATGACTGTAAATCTTTATAAAAAGATTTTTGAGTATGCTTGGGATGGAAAAGATATAGATTTTTAATTACTAAAAAAGAGGGAAGTAAATGAGTGAAAATTTAATTGGTTATAATGGAAAAATTGCATTTGTCGATTTAAGTAATAAGAGTTGGGAAATAAAAGATTTGAATCCCCAAATCGCAAGAGAATACTTAGGGGGAACTGGATTAAGCGCAAAATTAACATATGATTTACTATCGGAATCAGATTATAAAACTTTAAAAGAAAATCCATTCAATGAGATTAATCCTTTAATTTTTGCCACGGGACCTGTTACTGGAACGATTAGACCGAATAGTGGAAGATATACTGTAACCGCAATATCCCCACTCACAAAAATATGGGGTGAAAGTTCCTCTGGGGGCTATTTCTGTATATCCCTACGCAATAGTGGTTTTGATGCAATTGTTATTACAGGCAAATCTAATACGCCAATATATTTATATATTCATGATAAAACTATTGAATTTAAAGATGCTAGTAAATATTGGGGGAAAGATACTTATGAGACACAATCACTTATAAAGGAAGAGTTAAAAGAAGATCGAGTAAGAGTAGTAACAATTGGATTAGCTGCAGAGAATTTAGTAAAATACGCTGGAATGATAAATGATGAAGGAAGGGCGATTGGAAGATGCGGATTAGGCTCAATTATGGCTTCAAAAAATGTAAAAGCTTTAGCAGTTATCGGAAGTGGTAGAGTTCAAATAGCTGATAGCAATATCGGTAAAGAATTGATTAAAATAGCTGAAGAAGAAGCAAAAGAAGATGCTCTCGGAAGTTTAGGATCCTTTTTGTTTACTTTATATGGGACAAATGGTTATCTTGATATAGGAATGGCTCTTGGTGATACTCCAGGATATTATTTTACAGAAACAGAATTTTTAGCTGAAAAATTAACAGGAAAAACATTAAGAGAGGAATTCCCTGTATTAGATTATGGATGTGCTGGTTGCACGATAAAATGTGGAAAACAAACTATTATGGAAGATAACGGTAAAGAAATTAGAGTAGATGGACCAGAATATGAGTCTGTTGCTGTATTTGGCCCTTTATGTGGGGTATTTGAATCTAAAAGCGTAATCTTAGCTCATCATTTATGCAATGTTTTTGGATTAGATACTATATCTTGTGGTGTAAGTATTGCTTTCTTAATATATTTAGTGGAAAATAACCTAGGTATTGATAAAATAAAACAAAATATTAAAAATATTAACATTGAAGAGTTTCGATGGGGAAATGGGAAATTCGTTCTGGATTTAATTGAAATGATTTCAAAAAGAGAAAGTATCGGGAATATTCTAGCTGAAGGTGTGCGAACGATGGCAAAGGAATTTGAAGTGGATCCAGAATTAGCGGCTCATGTTAAGGGATTAGAAATTCCTATGCATGATCCTCGGGCTTTTGCTGGACAAGCTTTAAGTTATATGACTTGTTGCGTAGGTGCTAATCATGAAAAATGCGACTGGTTTAATGTAGAAATGGGTTCTCTCAATTATTCTAAGCTGAGAATTAAGTCAGGAGAAAGGGCTTCCATTAAAAGAAGAGAAAAAGGAGTTATGGCTTTGCAGGACATAAGGGCTATTGATGATTCTGCAGTAAATTGCAATTTTAAAAAAATAAGTCTTGAACATTTTATAGGACATATTAATGCAGCAACAGGGTTTAAATACGATAGAAAATCACTTTTGTCTGTTGGTGAAAGAATTAATACTCTGAAACGGCTTATAAATTGTAATTTAGGAATAACCAGGGTAGATGATAGATTACCCAATCATGTTCTTAAGGTTCTAAAATCAGGAAAATCTAGTGATGTGAAACTAGATTTAGAAGGAAACTTAAAAGAATACTACAAGCTTAGAGAATGGGATTGGGAAACTGGCCGTCCCAGAGACGAAAAATTAAGAGAATTAAAAATAATTAACTAACTATTTTTTTTACTATCTAAAATTAAATCGTATCAGTTATTAGAGCAATATGGAGTATTATAAAGTAAAAATTATTTCTAAAAGATTATTCTATTCTAATTACAAGTTCTTCCTTATATCCTGTAATAACCTTCCCGAATCCACTCAATAATTTATCTATCTCAATATCTCCAGTATCCACTCTTAAGCAGTCTATCTCTCTCATTTTCTCTACAGTTGATATTATCCATATATTGTCTTTTCCAACCATTTTTAGAATTTTTGGGGTGATTTGTTTATTTCCGCGTCCAAAAATGAATCCTTGCCCTCCAATAGGAGAAATAATTATTTTTACTTTATTATACTTATTTAATAATTCAAAAATACCTTGCTCATTCAGATCTCTCCCAACTATCTTTTTATTATATACTGCATCTATTCCTAGAAGTGTTTTAGGCAAATTTAAATTATCTGTAACCGTTTTTACTGTAGTACCGGGTCCTAATAAGTATAAAATATCATTTTCCATATTTTCGATTATAAATTGAGCAATTTCTTGTTTATTTTCTTCAATTGTCTTCCCGGATCCAGAACCTGATTTTCCTGACTGTATTAGACTCAAAATTTTAGGTACTTTCAAATATCCGTATAATTTTGCTTGTAATATATCTTTACGAAAAAGTTCCTCATCAATGTCAAGAACTTCTTTTTCTTGTGTTTCGATTGTTTCTTCTATAAATTTATCAATGATTTGTGCTGCGGCTCTAGGATTAATAGCAAAGACAGAGCTAAACATTTTTACACCTGCGGGTAATGCGACTATAGGTTTTTCCAGCCCAATCGAATCAAAGATATCTCGCGCTGTTCCATCACCTCCGCAAAAGATTAGGAGATCAATAT
>CAYPFJ010000027.1:30402-40255 GCA_964409945.1 uncultured archaeon
AAATATCTCCATCGGTTCCTTTAAGGCCTACACTACCGCCCATTCCAGCAATAGGATTTACAATTAAACCAATTTTTTTCATTTTGTTATATTATTTTTCAATTTTTGGCTTTATTCATTAGATTCTAATTTTAAAAACAATTAAATAGAAATTATATTATTTATTAAAATATTCTTATTTTGAGTAATTAAATCTTTTAATTTAACTAATAATAAGCATCAATGGAATATTGGAATAATAGATTCTTGGAAAAAGGAAAAATTTGGGGAACTGAACCTAGTAAAACCTCAATTTACGCTCTTAAATTATTTAAAAAATATGAGATCAAAAAAATTTTAATTCCTGGTGCTAGTTATGGTCGGCATACAAAATTCTTTTCAACAAATAATTATGAAGTAACTGGTATTGAAATTTCCGAAAAAGGCTTATCCATTGCTAGAGAACTTGATTCAAAATCAATATTTATCTTAGGATCTGTGCTAGATATGCCATTTAATGATGAGATCTATGACGCTGTATTTTGTTATAACTTATTGCACTTATTACTGAAAAAACAACGAATCTTATTTATAGAAAAATGCTATAATCAATTAAGAGAAAATGGTTTTACCTTTTTCTCAGTATTTTCTGAACAAGAAGAGAGTTTTGGCAGAGGAACTAAAATTGAAGAAAATACTTTCGAAAGTAAGCCCTATAGACCTACACATTATTTTATAGAACAGGATTTAACACAACACTTCCATGCTTTTACTGTAATTGAAACAGGTATTATTGAAGAGAAAGAAAATCATGGTGAGCTTGGACCACATACTCACAGATTAAGATATATTTTTGCTAAAAAAGAGTAGAGGATTTTAAAATTTCATTAATTCTTAGCTATTGGATATTTTCCGTATTTATTCACTGTTTTTAAAATTGTTGCTACTGAAGTTAGCATATGCAAGAATGACGGAAATCCTTCAGAGGTTCCCATTAAAAAATTATCTCCGGGAGCAGCGCTACTAAACATTTCTTGAACTTTCAATCGAACAGCTTTTTGACCTTGAAGGCTCACAGGTTCTGGAAAATTGGCCCAAATTATTTTATCTTTCCAGAGCTGTCTAGCGTCCTCAATTGATAAATCTCCTACGGGAGGAGGGGTGAAACTTTCAATCACATCAATACGTGTTTTAGCAACAAGATTAGCAATATTCTTTAAAGTACCATCCATATGTACGATATAGATTTTATCATGCTTATGAATGATATCAGCAACTTCATTATAAAACGGAATACTATATTTTTCGAATAATTTAGGGCTTGTAATTAGGCTAGTAACATTATCTGGACCCCAAATAGCGTCAGCTGGAGACTCTGCTGCAATTTTATAAATTTCTAATTCCTTTTTGTATATTACTCCATAAAGCTCATCGAATTCTTTTTGATGCATGTAATAATCTAAGGCAAGTGTTTGAGGACCCATCAACATAATAAGAGATTGGATAGGCGATTTGGGTACAAATGTGTCAACAATCCCATAGTTCCCTAATATCATTTGGAACTCTTTTAGATCATCATAATATGGAATATATTCAGCATCTTCTACAAGATATTTAATAACTTCATAATCCTCAAGGGTTTTAATTATAAATCCATCTTCAGGAAACCATGGAAGCTGAATTGACATATCCAATCCTTTCACACTCGCTTTGAGTGTAGCATCTCCTTTGGGAGTACTAATTCTTCCCGTTATATCATGAGGACTATCTAATGCCATGAGAAGATCTACAGGAGACCATGAAGTATGACTGCCATAGTGATGAACGATATCCATCGTAGCATTCGGGCAAGAAACCTTATGTGATTGAGTAACCATTGATGCATGAATACATAATCCTTTATCTAATAGTTTTCGCCATGGTTCATAAACTGCAAGCCCTGCCAATTGTAGAGTCTCTAGATAAACTGAATATGGTATTACATCCGGTTCTTCATGATGAAGAACTGCTAAAATTCTTTCTTTAGCATTCATAATCCTACCCACCCCTTACATTTTTTTACTCCATCAATAGCATTTTTAGCTAAGGCATCCGCTCCGATATCATCAATAAATTCTTGAGTTATAGGGGCACCTCCAATAATTACTTTTATTCCATTTCGAAGGTTAGCATTTTCAAGCGCTTTCAGCGTATTACTCACTTCTGGCATAGTCAAAGTAATTAATGTTGATATAGCGAGAATATCCGGTTTTTCATTTCTCACTGCCTCTACAAATCTTTCTGGTGAAACATCGACACCTAAATCTATAACTTCAAAACCCTCAGCTTGAAGGAAAAAGCTAACAATATTTTTTCCAATATCATGCATATCGCTTTTAGCTGTGCCAATAACAATCCTTCCTAGATTTTTCTTTTTGCCAGAACCTTTTATATGCGGTTCTAAAATTTTCATTGACTTTTTTACAATTTCTGCCGCCATGAAAAGCTCAGGTAAAAAGAATTCTTCATTTTCAAATTTATCACCTATTATGACTAAAGCTTTAGTAATTGCTTGTTCTATAAAATCATAAGGGTCTATTCCTTGAGTTATCGCCTTTTTACATGTTTCTTTAGCAGTCTTTATATCCATGTTAACTGCTGCGTTAATAAATTCCTCTGCAATTTGTTCATCTGGCATTTTCTTTTAACCTTTAAAAATTAATGATAATGATATTATATTTGCTTTAGTATTATTTATTAATAACTCTATTATGTGTGAATTAAAAAGAAATTAGATTATAACGAACAAGAGTTAAATACACATAAATTAGGATTTATATTTATAGAAAAAAATGAAAAAATAAATTTCTAGTATAAAGTTCCTTATGATTAGATTAAATCGAATTTTTTTCCGGCTTTTTCAAAAACATCTAAAACTCTATTTATTTGTTCACTAGTGTGACTTGCAGTCATGCATGTTCTAAATCGAGCAGTATTCCTTGGAACCGCGGGATATATAAATGGACTAGTAAAAATCCCTTCCTTATCAAGATATTGTGTCATTTCAATGGCAACACCCTCATTTTCAATTAAAATTGGCACTACAGCAGACTCAGTTTCCATCGTATTATATCCCATTTCATTAAGACCAGATTTATAGTGTTCAATATTTTTCCAAAGTCTCTTTAATCGGCTATCATCTTTTTCCATTAAATTTAAAGCAGTAAGAGCTGCAATGGTTATACTTGCCGGAGGACTACCTGAAAATACAATACCATTTGCAAAAAATTTTAGGAAATTTACTAATTCTTTGCTTCCAGCTATATAACCTCCAATACTAGCCAGAGCTTTACTAAGTGTGCCCATCAAGATGTCAATTTCTTTATTATTAATGCCAAAATGAGAATCTATTCCTTTTCCTTTTTCTCCAATAACACCTAGGGAATGAGCTTCATCCAAATATAGCATTACATTATATTTTTTTGTTAATTCGATTATTTTTGGGAGCGGTGCTATACTCCCAACTGCACTGTATACAGCGTCTAAAACTAATAATACGTTATTGTAATTATCAGATGTTTCTAAGATTTCTTCTAAAGCTATAAAATCATTATGCCCGAATATTTGAATGTCAGCGCCTGAAAGTTTAGCACCATCATAAATACTAGTATGATCAAATTTATCAAGGATTATTAGATCACCTTTACCAAATAAAGTTGAAATTGCTGTTAAATTTGTTAAATATCCACTATTAAATGATACTGCGGCTTCTGTTCCTTTAAACTCTGCTATCGCATTTTCTAGTTCTTCATGCAATTCTAACGTACCAGATAAAAGTCTAGGGCCACCTGTGCTAGACCCATACTTCAATACAGCTTTTGAAACAGCTTCTTTTACTTCTGGATCCTGTGATAATCCTAAATAATCATATGAGCCCATCATTATCATTTTCCTTCCATTCGTATTAACTTCTCGTCCTAATGAATTTTCAATACCTCGATACCAGTAAAACAAATTATAAGATTTTATTTGATTAATCCAATGATAACATTGATTTAATCTTGATTTAATTTTTTTAATTTTGTTCATATTTTTAAGACCATTTATTATGATCTCTCCTAGTTGCTGCAATTTTTACACCTT
Source organism: uncultured archaeon (assembly GCA_964409945.1). GTDB lineage: Archaea > Asgardarchaeota > Lokiarchaeia > Sigyniarchaeales > SOKP01 > Loki-b32. Next base: position 34,504 of record CAYPFJ010000027.1, read on the forward strand.
AATTAATCATTTAAATTTATTTTAAGTTTGAAATTTATGTGAATTTCACAAAAACGTAAAACTACTTCATATTTAAATATATACTGATTAAATTCCAAAAAAAAAATCATAACCATTTATTAGAATATCTCTATCATAATTGAGTAATTTTAATCAATTTTTTATATGCCTTTCTATAATTAAGATCTAAAAATCAGCGAAAAAGTGCAGGAAAACAACTCATTCCAGCAATAGGATTAATAATCAATCCAATCTTTTTCATTATTTTTCGAAATGACATAGAAAAATTATATAAATAAAAAATGATAAAATGATACAACAAATCAAATTAGAAGAATGATAAAAATGGCACAAAATTTCGAATTTAATTTAGGGAATTTAAAAATAGACCAATTAAGCTTCGTTTATAAGAACATTAAAGAACAGGCTGAAATCATGGAAAAAATATATGGAATTCCTAAATTTGCACAAATGGAAGACATCACTCATCAAGATGCAACCTATCATGGTAAAGAAGTAGTAATAATAGTAGATTATGCGTTTAGTCGTTTACTTAATGTACAAATTGAATTACAGCAGTGGAAGAGTGGAGATAGCCTTTTTAAAGAATTCATAGATCAAGGAAAAGAGGGGCTTCATAGCATAGGTTTATATGTGGATGATTTAGATAGATATATAGATGAATTCAATAATAAAGGTATAAAAGTGATACAAACTGGTCAAATTGGTAAACAAAAATTCGTTTATTTAGATACTGAGAAAACATTTGGCGTTTTAATAGAAATACAAACAACAGTCAAACGTAAAAGAAAAAAATAAAGAGTTTCTAGCTTATTATTTAATTTTTTATTATCAATTAATTTATTTTTTAAATTTTTCCATTGTAAACTTTTAAAAAAAGAAAATCAGATTTTCCTACTTGTTTTTCTCCTTGCTCTTTTATAAAGTCTATCTAATACACCTCGTATATCATCTGGATTTCCTCTCATATCCTTTATCTGAATTGCAGCTTCACCTGGTAAAATTTCAAACCGTTCATTTAAAATGCCATCGATAAATACTTCAGTTACTTCCTCCGCTGTCATAACTGTTCCCGATTCTGAAATAATTTTACATTCTTCTGGTTTGATCTTATTTTCTTCAGCAAAACCGGGAGTATCTGTATCAACTGGGAAAAGAACCGAAACTTTAATATTGTAAGGCAATAATTCGTGTCGCAAAATTTCTGCTAATCCAAAAATAGCATATTTACTTGGACAATAAGTTGTATAGCCCATAATTGCCATAAATCCCATAATTGAAGAGGTAAAAGTAATATAGCCTTGTTTACTCTCAAAAAAATATGGTAAGACAATAAGAGTAGGAACTAACTGACCATAATAATTTACATCCATATTTCTTTTAAAGTCTTCAAGAGTTAATTTTTCAATATATTGAGCATAAGCATAACCTACGAAATTAAAGAGATAATCTGGGATTTTATGTTTATTAATTATTTCTGTAATGAGTGGTTTCAATTTATCCATATTTGTAGTATCGCAAGATATGATCTCTATAAATTGTGATTCTTCCGATTTTAGTTTAAAACATTCATCTTGAGTTTCATTTAACGCATCCATACCTCTCGCGATAATACAGATACTCCCTCCTAATTGAACAAATAATTTTGCCGTAGCTTTCCCCATCCCTTTGGAACCCCCAGGAATTATCGCGAACTTTCCCTTAAAGGGTTTTTGAGCTATTAATTCTTCATCCACCATTTTTAATCATTATATGTTATTTTTATTTAAATTTAAAATTTTAAAATTTATATGTTTGATTTAAAATAATGTGCTGGAACACCAACTTCTGCAATTCCCCCATCTACGATGAAGTTATGGCCTGTAATGAAATTTGATGCTGGCGAAGCTAAAAAGACAGAAACATTAACGACATCTTCTACTGTGCCATATCTATCTAATGGTGTTTTTACATGACCTTCATCCATTGTCATTTTCATTGCATCTAAATTATTCTTATATGCACCTGTTAAATGATATCCTGGTGAAATAGCATTCACAGTTATTCTTGGAGCAAGACTCTGAGCTAGGATTTGCATCATAGCGATAACTCCCGCTTTACTTATTGAATAATCAGGGATTCCTGGATCTACTCTCACACCTGCTATAGATGCTGTATGAATAATCTTTCCTGCTATTGGTTCAAAAGTTTGTTTTTTCATCTTTTTAGAAATTTCTTTTGCAACTAACCATTGCCCTTTTAAATTAAGCGCGATTGTTTTATCAAAAAGCTGCTCTTTTACTCTAAATGGATCTTTATAAAATCCATATCCAGCACCAGCATTGTTATTTAAAATATAAATATTATCCAATTCATTTAAAGCTTGTTTTGCCATATTTTGAACTTGACCTGAATCTGATACATCACATATAATTGGAATTACTTTTTGATTAGTCTCTTTTTCTACTTTTTTGGAAGTCTCTTCTAATAATTCCTCATTAATATCAACTAGAATCAAATCCGCTCCTCTTTGAGCATAAGCAAATGCAAATCCTCTTCCGAAACCAGAAGCTCCACCAGTTATGAGAGCTCCTTTTCCTTCTAAAAATTTATCAACCATATTTTTTTCACATTAATACTTATTATATGAATTTTATATATCGGATTTAAAGAATGTTGCTGTTATTCCAACATCAGCAATTCCACCATCTATCATAAAATTATGACCTGTAATGAAATCGGATGCAGGAGATGCTAAAAATAGCATCAAATTAACAACATCCTCTACGGTGCCTAACCTATTTATAGGTGCTTTAACAGTTCCTTCTCTTAACATTTGATTAATTAATTCTGGATCATTATTTTATATTGGAGTTACATGATACCTCGGAGAAATAGAATTTACTGTTATTTTCGGAGTTAAATCATGGGTAAGTATTTTCATTAATGTAATAACTCCATTTTTTGATACACTTTATACTGGGAGAGCGGGATTTGGTATCACATCAGCAATAGATGCATTACAAATTATTTTTCCAGCAAGTGAACTAAATTTTTGACGCCTCATCTTTTTGGTCAAAGCCTTAACTACTAACCATTGCCCTTTAAGAGTGGTATTCAGGATGAAAACATAATTGAGAAAGTAATTCTAGATATGATTAACAATCGAGAATTAAATGCTGAATATTTTTCTAGTTCTAAATCTCTAGCTTTTAGCCAAGACGATAAAGTAGCATTACAAGGAAAAAGAGCAAAGGAATTAAAACAACTAAAAGTTTTTCTAAGTTATTCAACTTTGGATGCTGAACATTTTCAAATCTCAAATATTGTTAAACGTTTAGAAAAGTATCCTGAAATAAAAAAGGCTTCATATTGGCAAGCAGATAGTAAACAAAATATTGTAGAATTCATGGAGGATACACTTAAGAATACAGATGTTTTTGTACTTTTTTGCTCTCCAAATTCAGTTAAATCTAATGCAGTTAAAGATGAATGGCAAGCTGCATTCCAAATGAGAAAAAGAGGAATGTTGAAAATTATTCCTATATTTGAAAATGAAGATCACATTCCCGTCTTATTATGGCAAATGTTAAATGTTAAATTTACAAAGGACGACTTTAATGGATTTATACAAAACTTATATGACGAAATATTAAGATAATTTTTTTTTTACTTACACTTATTTAAAAACAAGGAAATTATCAATTCCAAAACTTTAATTATTATTTAGGTATTAAGAAATAATATAGAAATATCAAGTGAATCAATTATGGTTGATAAAGTAACTCCATTTTTAATTAATATGGGTGAAGTAATTCCCGCACGAAGTCAAGCAAGTTTACTTAACGAATTAGCAATGGGCTTAATTGAATGCGTAGGAATTTATGGTAAGAGTTTGAAAAAATTAGGTAAACTATCTAAAATTTCGACAGCATTTTGGCCTGTCCGCCTGATTCCCTTAAGTGATACGAGAGCTTGTGTTTGCAGTTATCTTTTAAACAAACAAGAAAAATTAAGTGTAGGACAATTTGCTCAGACACCTCCACGACCTGAAAATGTTATTAAAGGAGCAGATCCTGTATCTTTTTTAAATTCATTACAATCTTATAATAATTCTTATCTAAGAAGGTCAAAAAATTTCAAACGGGGCATCGCTATTCAAGAAGCTTTATTTAGTACGAGTGAAGTTGGATATTTTCAAAATTTTTTCCTTAATCAATACGCTTTAAGTTCTCATTCAACTCCTTATTTTCTTTTAGAAGGTGGTCCTATCACAAAAAGTGTTAATCAAATCAAAATACTGCCAGAAATTAACGAATTTGTATCTCAAAAAGATGTAAAAATGTTAGATTCTATTGGTGATATCATTGTTAAATTATGTGAGCAATGGATTCAAAAAGGTGGTAAAGAAGCTGACAAAATTAGAGATACGAAAGTAGATACTGGAGAAGAAGAGAAGCAACTTGCAATACTCAATAAAGAAATACAAGCTGAAAAAGAACGGGAAATAGAAAAATCTCCAGAAGAATTAGTCAAAGTAGGAAAATATAAAATCAATGATAAAACTGGAGAACTAAATAATCATCTTAGCACACTTAAAAATAGTGTTGATAGTTTGAAAAATGCCATTAATCAACGCGACCTATTTTTGGTAGAAGAAGGGTTAAAAGATATCGATGTTAAATATCGCGAGTTAGGAGATTCAATAACAAGATATAAGAATGAAATTGTGCAATTACGAAGAAATGTACAGCGTGAAATCTCCGATCTTGAAAAAACAAAACAACAGAAACTCCGAGAGTTGGAGCGTAAAAAATCTGAAGTTGAAAAACAGATTGAAGCAAAACACAGTGATCTTAGTAAAGATTTAACTTCTGCCGAGGATGTTATAGCACAGATTAAGACAGAAAAACAAGCATGTCTAGATAATATTGAATCAATAAAAGATATGGAAATGACGAGTGTCCAAAACTTCTTCAATAATTACACCCTTGAAGTAAAAACTCAAAATGTCATAGTAGGCATCCCTATTTATATATTCTACTTTATTGATCCTAATACAAATAGAACAACTGAAAGGGCTCCTATATTACCAATATTGATTGATGGAGGGAAAATTGTAAGTACAAAAGTCAAAGCAAGCTTTAGACAAAAACTTAGGGATTTAATGAATAAAGAAAATTCAATGATCGAATTAGTAGAAACTCAAGGAGATAAGAACAATTTAATGGACATGAAAAATTTAGATACACGCTTAGAAGATGCAATCAATGATTTACGAATTCAAAAAATATTAAATAAAAAGCAAGCAGATACTGCAAAAGGTATAATTGCTAATCTAATTTGGTAAAAACTAATTCTTTTAATTATCTTCTTTTTCAAATCTTTTTATAATTAAGATTTTGAAAACTCTCGTTTTTATTTGAAATACCAAATTGCCCCCAACAAAACTTTTAAATACGAATTCATCATATTTGTAATTCACAGATATCTCAATTAAAAATTTAGATTAATTAGGGTGAAACTATTTGAAAAAAACTAAAAAAATACTAGTTGTAATAGTAATCTTGCTAATAATTAATTTGGTTGGTTTTATACCGAAAAACTTACCTGATAATTCTGAAACCAATTCTAATTTTCAAGATGGACCAACTCCTACTCCTAATAATGGGGATCAAATACTTTTACATACTTATAATTTTGAAGATCAGACTTTAGGCCAAGATCCTACATATGAAACTTTTACTATTGA
>CAYPFJ010000028.1:0-40112 GCA_964409945.1 uncultured archaeon
TTTAAAAATCGACATTTTTAAGTAAATGTACAGAAGTAACCTTAAATTTAAATGATTAAAAGTTTATTAATATTTTAAGGTATTTTCTTAAAAATGTAAATTAAAGTGAGAAAAGAAGGGGTATACTTTTTTTGACTACAACTAAAGAAAAACGAAAAAAAGAAGAAACTAAGGATGGAGAATATCTTATAACTTATACTAGACATTTAGAGAAACGACTTAGAAATTTGGAGACAGAAAAACAATTACTAGATGCAGAGCGTCTAAGATTAGAACAAGAATTACATAGTCTAAGAAATGAAATTGATAGATTAAGAGAACCTCCATTAGTATCTGCAACTATCATTGATTTTTTAGACGAAAAAGGGAGAGCAATTGTAAAAAGTTCAACAGGACCAAGTTTTGTTGTTAATAGTAGTAGAAAAGTGAAAAATGAAAAACTAGCACCAGGAACAAGGGTAGCTTTAAATCAAAGAACTTTTGCGATTATGGAGGTCCTTCCTACTAAATTAGATCCTTTTGTTAAAGGTATGGAAGTAATTGATTCAATTCCAGACATATCATATGTAGATATCGGAGGATTGGAAGATCAAATGCAAGAAGTAAGAGAAACTGTAGAATTACCTTTAAAAAAGCCAGAATTATTTAAAAAAATTGGGATTGAACCACCTAAAGGAGTTTTGCTATTTGGTCCACCAGGTACTGGAAAAACTTTATTAGCAAAGGCAGTTGCGCATGAAACGGAAGCAACGTTTATAAGAATTATCGGATCTGAATTAGTACAAAAATTTATCGGTGAAGGAGCACGTTTAGTAAGAGAGATCTTTAATTTAGCAAAAGAAAAAGCCCCCACAATATTATTTATAGATGAATTAGATGCAATAGGATCCCAAAGACTTAAGATTGCTACCTCTGGAGATAGAGAAGTTCAAAGAACTCTTATGCAATTATTAAGTGAATTAGATGGATTTGAACAAAGAGGAGATGTAAAAATCATTGGTGCAACAAATAGAGTAGATATTTTAGATCCTGCATTATTGAGACCAGGAAGATTTGATCGTATGATTGAATTTCCTATTCCTGATGAGGTAGCTCGAGAGGCAATATTTAAAATACACTCGAGAAATTTACGTATCGAAGAAAATATTGAATTTAAACGATTAGTAAATCTCACAGAGGGAGCTACTGGTGCTGATATTAAAGCAATTTGTACAGAAGCGGGAATGTTTGCAATTAGAAAAGATGCTGATATGATTATCAATAAAGATTTTATTGATGCTATAAGTAAAGTAATGAATAAAGTTAAAGGTCAAATGGTAGAATCCCGACTTTACACTTAAATTGTGATTTAAACAATCTATTTATGTTCTACTTTCTTTTTCTAAAATAAATATTATTTTTAATTATTGATCTATGGAAACTGAATTATTATTAGGTTTAAGACAAATTAAAGCAATTTCAGATTATCAATTTGGTAATGAAATTACTGATCTTCTTTTTGATGAAATTGATCAGATAAGTATAGAAAGGTCACCAAATACTAATAAAATCAGATATATCTATTATAATGATAATCTATTACTTACGTTAAGACCCACAAATGGTTTTTTTACTTTAACTCTCTTTTCAGCTGCTAAAATAATTAATAATACTATGTCTCCAAAGCTAAGAGTTATTGTTTTAAATGATATTTCAGAATTTATAAAAAAGGGACGAAATGTTTTCTGTAAACATGTTGTTAGAATTGATGAAAATTTAAGACCTTTGGATGAGGTAATTATCGTAAATCAAGAGGATGAATTGCTGGGTATTGGTAAGTTAAAAATTCCTGTTAATTATATAAAAACATTTTCCAGTGGTATTGCAGTTAACGTAAGAAAAGGTATTCATAAATTAAAAATTTAAATTTTGAATAATTATATATTTTAAGAAAAAAGGTTTTTTAACGTGAAATAAAGTGGTAAAATTACCAAAGGAAATGCAAAATAAAGAAAAAAGTAAACCAAAACGCCCACAACCAGTTAAAGCGCGAGAAGGTCAACAATTTGGATCAAGACAGATGCGTAGAAAAATGGCTCAACAGGGTATAGATATGGAACCTGTCGATGCTACTCGAGTTATAATAGAGGGAGCAGAAAAATCATTGATAATAGAACAACCCGAAGTGGTTAAAATGAAACAAGCAGGTCAAGAGATATATCAAATAATAGGTCAAGCTGAAGAAGTTTCTCCAGAGAGTATTTCAATCAAAAGTGATGATACGTATATGGAGTTGGAACCCAGTGAAGAATCTGATGTAAAACCAACAATCACTGAAAATGATATTATGCTAGTGGCTACTCAAGCAAATGTAGATAAAAATGAAGCAGAGTCTATATTAAAAGAATGTAATGGAGATATCGCTAAAGCGATTTTGTTTTTAAAGAATAGACCTTAATATCGAAGCATTATTCAAATAATAAAGATTAAGAGTTATAAAATTTTTATAATCAAAAAGTACGAATTTTGATCTTATATGTCGAAAATTAAGAAGAAACGTAGTGAAGATCTCACAATTATTTCAGATTTGGATGTTAAATTTGAGAAAATCATTCAATTTTCAGGTTGGTTGTTTCTATTAGTGCTTGGGGGTTTTATGGGTGCTTGGATATTTTTAGATACTGTTTTAAAAATAGTAGATTTGGAATTAACAGCCATGACCTATTCTTTTATTATATTTATTGGAACAAACTCAGCAATTAGTTTTGCTTTAGCCACAAAGATAAAAAACAATAGAGATAAGAAAAAGCAATTTTTTTACGATTGGTTGTTAGGAGAATTTATGTTCTGTATGTTAACGGTTTTTGCTATTGCTATTTATCAATGGTAAATTCTTAATTAAGAAGTTTTTCTTTATAATAATAGTACTGTCAGTTGTTGCAGTGTTTTTTTTTTAAATACACTTAATCTTAATTCTTATTAAATTTTAAAAGTTGAAACTAGTGAAATGTGCTAATTTGCTCGACAAAAATTTCTATAAAATGTAATTAAAGAATTAATAAATTAGAAATTGAAAAGACTCCAAAGAATTAAGATTTCTTTTATAATTTTAGTAAACAAATTTTAGATTCGCAAATAAAGTATTAATAAAATAAGTTTAAATTGGAAAAACAAATAAATTTTTATATCATAAGAGGTAAAATATTAACGATAATAAACAATTAATAATTCTCTAAATTCAGTTCATATTACCGACAAAATTTTTTGATTAAAAATAGTATTGTATTCCACTATATTATAATAGGATATATAAAAATTGAAAAAGAGGAAGGTTTATATTGGTCTTGGTATCAGATTTAAAACTATTAAAAGAGAAAGATGCTGAAAAAATTAGACGTAAATATTTGACAAAATTATTACCACGAGTTTTTAGAACTGAAGGTGATGTAGTACCATTCGATCCAATAAAGATTGAACAAAGTCTTATAAATGAAACTGCTTTAACCCAAAAATCTGCGGACAAAATTACTGAACTAGTTATTAGGAGGATAATATCTTCTGGGATTAGGTTCTTATCGGGTCCTCATATTAGAGAAATTGTGTGCTCAATATTATCAGAACAACATTTTGAGGACGAGCGAAAAATATATACGAGAATAGGAATGCCATTAATGGATTATGAAGCAATTTTAGAACATGGAATAGATGAAAATGCAAATCAGGATATGAATCCAGAAAGTATTCATCATTGGGCTGCAAATAGAATATCAGATGAATACGCTTTATTAAGAATTTTAGATTCTGAAGAAGCTCATGCCCATTTATATGGTGATATTCACGTACATATGTTAAGATATTTTGATTTAAGACCATTCTGTCAGGAATGGGATCCACGTATGATTCTAGAACATGGATTACCTCCAGTAGAGAGTTGGGCACATTGTAGTAAATCAGGACCCGCAGGAAGCTTACGTGTTGCTGTGACTCATCTCGCTAAGTGGCTTGGAATAATTCAGGGCGAATTCAGTGGGGGACAGGGATATGATTATATAACTACTTTTTTAGCACCATATGCACGTGGTCTTTCTGATAGAGAGATTGAACAATCAATGCAGTGCTTGATTTATGAGACTAATCAAATTTTTGCCGCTAGAGGAGGACAAGTACCATTTACTTCAATTTCTTGTACTCCAACTATACCTAATGGCTTATTAAATATTCCAGCGGTTGGAGTATATGGCAAAGTAGCAGGAACATATGGAGATTATAAAGATGAATGTCTCAAACTTTTTGATGCTTTAACTAATGTCTATATTCAAGGTGATCATAATGGAAAACTTTTTGCATTTCCAAAACATGAGATCAAGATTAAAAAGGAATGGTTGCACGAATTTGAACCATCTTATTTAAAAATAATGGAAGAAGTCACTACTATGGGAACTCCGTATTTCCTTAATATGTGTCCAGATTGGATGCCAGATGAAATCCATAGTCAATGTTGTAGAAAATTTTTAAGGGGAGATCAAATCGTCGAGCATTGCAATTTAGATCCTGAAAAAAGAAAAAATGTAAACCTATGGGAAAATTATGTAACAATTGGTTCACTTCAAAGTGTTAGTTTAAATCTTCCTCGGTATGCTTATCTTTCAGAAAATGAATCTGATTATTTCAATGTATTAGATGAGAAAATTGAGCTTTCTGCAAGAATTTTATTAAAAAAATGGAAATTAATGGAGAGGAGATTAAAAACAGGGCATTTACCACTGTGTAGTGGTAAAATAAAAGGTAAACCAATCTTCAACTTAAAAGATCAGAATCTTTCAATAGGGTTTACTGGATTAAATGAAGCTGTGAAAAGTCTATCTGGATATGAACTTCATGAAGATAATACTGCTTATGAGTTAGGAAAAAAGATTTTGAATTACATCGTTGCTAAATGTAATACTATGACTCAAAGAGACGGGAAGTCTTATTCTATATGGGAGCAACCTGCAGAATCTAGTTCTGGACGTTTTGCTAGATTAGATTTAAAACATTTCCCTAAAAAAGCAATAGTGCAATCGTCTGGCATTTCTGCTTATTATACTAATTCAGGTCACTTTAGATATGACGCAGATTTACCTTTTTTTGAACGTATAATAAAACAAGGAGATTTGCATCCAATTATAGAGGGTGGTGTAATTACTCACATTTGGTTAGGAGAACAAAAACCAGATGTTTATGGACTTTGGGAACTTACCAAAAACATTTGCCTTAATACAAATACTGCCTATTTTGCTTACACAATTGATTTTATTTATTGCCCTTCATGTAGGAGAATGTTTAGAGGAACTCAATTTAGTTGTCCGAAATGTAATTCTGAGGATGTAAAAGTTTATTCAAGAGTTACAGGATATTATAGTGAAGTAAATAGATATAATCCCGGAAAAAAGGCAGAATGGGAAGCTCGTAAACGCGAGCGTCTTTTTTATTAATTTTTACTTTTCTACTTTTTAAATATTATCGTACTTTATACTTTATATGATTAAAGGGAATTTACTTAAAGAAGTTCAAGAAATCGTAGACAATTGGATCCATATTCACGGGGGGTATTGGCCCCCATTATCAATGATTTGTGCTATTATGGAAGAATTAGGAGAAGTTGCAAGAGAAGTAAATTCTCTTGAAGGATATAAAACGAAAAAGTCCAATAATTTAGAGTCTAATTTAGGAGAAGAATTAGCAGATCTTCTTTTTTCTATCGTATGCGTTGCTAATCATTATAAAATTGATTTAGGAAAACAATTTAATAAAATTATTGATAAATATTCAAATAGAGATTCAAAACGATTTTTATAATTTCGGATAGTTCCATAGTAATTTTATTCAATAAAGTACAATTTTATTTATAATTTATAAAATTTTAATTGTTTAAATTTTTCTATTTTATGAATTAAAAAGAAAGTAACACTGATTTAATAATACAACTATGTTAAAAGAAGGATTAGAAAAGCAAGAAATACTGAAAATTCTCAATGAAAAATTAAAAAGTGATTATTCATATAAATCAGGCTCTATATTAGGTTCCATGTGCACTGACCCTTTAGCTATTGCAGTTGAAATCTATATGAAATATGTTGCTAAGAATCTTGGAGATCCAGGTTTATTTTTAGGGACCGCTGACTTAGAAGAAGAATTAGTTACTGAAATTGGTGAGCTTTTTAATGGAAAAAAGATAATTGGGACTTTCACTACGGGTGGTTCAGAATCAAACTTACTAGCTATGAGGATTGCTAAAAAATTAAGACCAGATATTTCTTTTCCAGAAGTTGTGGTACCCTGTTCGGCACATGTATCTTTTGATAAAGCAGCTGATTTACTTGGAATTAAACTTAGAAAAGCAAAATTAAATGATAATTTTGAACTAGATCTCAATCATTTTAATTCACTAATAAATACTAATACTTGTGGTGTTGTAGGAATTGCAGGAACTACTTCTTTAGGTTTGATAGATCCAATAGAAGATATTGGAAATCTAATTGAGAATAAAGATATATTTTTTCATATCGATGCTGCATTTGGAGGATTTATTTTACCCTTTCTAAAAGAATTGAACTATCCCATCCCTTCGTGGGATTTTTCAGTAAATTCAGTTGATTCCATAACCGCAGATCCACATAAAATGGGTTTAGGAATCATTCCTTCAGGGGGTTTTTTTTTAAGAGATCCTTCAATTTTAAATAAAACGGGATTTGAAATTCCGTATTTAGCTGGAGGAAATTTTAAACACTTCCACATAGTGGGAACTAGATCTGGGGGAACAGTAATAGCATTTTGGGTAATCTTAAAATATTTAGGTTTTAATGGCTTTAAACAAATCGTAAAAAAGTGTATGGATACCACCCATTATTTAGCTAAACGAATAAATGAAATAAAAGGAGTGAGGTTAGCTACTAATCCAGTTGTAAATATTGTTGGAATTACTACCGAAAATAAAGAAAGTATTTGTAAAATTGATGAAGAATTACGAAAGAAAAATTGGATGGTAGGTAAATTTGAAGATTTCAATCTTATTAGAGTGGTAATTATGCCACATGTTCAAAAAACCCATTTACAAAATTTTACAGATGATTTAGAGAAAATTTTAAAAAAGTTAAAAATTTCTTAAGATTCGAATAGAAGTTTTATAAAAATTACCGTTTTAATTAATATAGTTAGAAAAAAAATATATTTAGTACAAATTATTATTAAATTAATAGTAAGGTTTTTTGGGAGTTTAATTTCAAAAACTTGGAATTAAGACTATGGGCAAAGAAAAAAAAACACTTGGAATAAAAACAACAAGATATTTTACAAAAAATTGTTCTAAGTGTAGTTTTGAATATCCTAATTGGTTTACTAATTGTCCTAAATGCGGAGCAGCATGGGATGATACAGAATTTATCACTACTCCAAAGGAAGCCCATAAAAAGACAATTAAAATTGTTGTAAAAATCACAGAAGAAACTTTTAATAAAGCTATTTTTATAGTAAATTTAATTTTTAGTGCTGATCAAGGGAAATCATGGTACCAAATGGAAATGGAATCTAAAATGGACTATTACATAGCTGAAATTGCTGAAGTTCCCATTGGTTCGATTATCATTTATTATGTCGAAGTCTGTTTAGAAGATGGAGAGAGAATAATAGAAAATAATGATAATAAATACTTTTTTTATAAAGTGGGAGTCCCAATTGGAGAAATTGAATCCGAAACTCCCAAACCAGAACGAAAAGCGTTAGAAAAAAATATTAAAGAAATCCCTATCAAACCCCAAAAGTATACTAAACCTCCCTTAGAATTATCAGCAGAAAAGACTTATGTTACTAAAGAAATGGTTGAAAAATCCACTTTAGTTCCTCAAGATCAAATTAAAACTCCTGTAGAAGAAAATCCTTATGAATATAATAAAGTTGAACCGACAATATTTGGGAAACCTCAAACACAAATCGATCCCGAATTAAAAGTATGCATCCATTGCAAATCAAAAATTAAAAAAATGTGGAGCATTTGTCCAATTTGTGGAAAATCGCTCTGACTTAAACGATTAAACTACCTAAATGTGAAACATACTAAAAATTTAGAAATGCATTTAAAAAGAAGGAAGATATAAAAATGAATTGATTCTAAACCATATATTATAACGGGGCTCCACATTTATTACAAAATTGATAATCACTCGATAAAATTGCTCCACACTGTTGACAAATAACAATTTCTTTTTCTGAGGATTTTGATACTTCTGATTGAACTGGTTTGCTTTCTATATCTGATATGTTTGGTATAATTCTTAATTTACTAACCTCTTGAGTTTCAGATCTTTTTTTTGGTGTAAATGGCATAAAATCTGCGACATTAGGTTTCTCTGTCTCATCAGTTTTTTGACTTAAAGTTTGAAAAAGAGAGGGCGTGCTTGATACTTCTGTTGTTGGGGTGGTAGGGACTGAGATTGTAGTTTCAGATTCTAATTTTTCTTTCTTTTCTTTTTTAGGTTTTTCTTTCTTTTCTTTCTTAGCTTTTTTCATATCCTCTAATAATTTTTGTTGCCTTTCCTTTTCTTCTTGGAGTTTTTTCTCCTTCTCCGCTTTCTTTTTCTGCTTTTCAGCCTTTTTCATATCTTTCTTAGAATAAACTGGTTCTGGTAAGTAATCCATCAAAGAATCTGATTTTGTTTCTTGGGTATCTTGCGGCATTAAAAAAGGAGCACCACTTGAAGGTTTACTATCAATAGATGGTGTTACCAATGGAGATTGAAATCCTTCTGGTGCAGGAGCTGGAACTGGTACATTTGATGTAAAAGGTACTGCTTTTGGTTTATATATTTCATCTCTCCTCGTTGTAATGTTTGGTTCAGAAGGCCCATGTAGTTGTTCTTCAGGCAATTCATTCATTAATATTTCTTTTGGTGTTTTGAAGTCGAAAACGACGGGTTGTTTACTTGTTTTTTCAATTTGTGATTCTGGTAAAGGTATTTCTGGTTCAAATTCAGGTTCAAATATAGTTGTTGGTTCTGGAACTGGTGGAGCTTCAAACTCAAATTCAGGTTCTGGTTCAAATGTTGGAATTGGTTCAATATTTCCGGGAGATATAGGTTCTGGAACTGGAGGGGCCGCAAAATCAAATTCTGGTTCTAATTGACTTAAAGGTGTTGGATAGGTTCCTGTTGCTGTTGTGAGAATTTGACCAGGACTGAACACAATTCCTTTTGAAATTAACTGATCGGGGACTCCTGATCCGATCATTAAACATGCAAGAATATAAAAGCAATCACCAACCCCTTCACCCGTTTTCGCTGAAGTTTCCATATAATACAAATTAAAATTACTTGTGAAATCATTAATTTCTTCTAAGGAGACAGCTCTTAGTTCGATCAAATCACTTTTATTACCAACAAGGAGTAAAGGAATCTCTGTTTTAACATTCGCCCTTACTTCTTCTATCCATTGAGGTAGGTGTTCAAAACTTGCACCATTTGTAAGATCGAAGATCAATAATGCTCCTAAAGATCCTCTATAATACATTGGTCTAATTGAACTAAACCTCTCCTGTCCTCCGGTATCCCATATTTGAAGCTTTGCTCGTATTGAGCCTTCGACAGAATCGATATTAATCGTTTTTACGTGGAAATCTACCCCAATCGTCATTTTATAATCTTCAGTGAAAAAACCCTTACTAAATCTGAGAGTTAAAGCAGTTTTTCCGACTCCACCATCTCCTACGACAATCGATTTAAAGAGATAATCATATTCTTCAGCCATTACACGTCCCTATATTACGTTTTAATTTATTATATAATGAACTATTTTCTAAAATGGTCTAGCTTTTATATATTATAACTATAAATACAAATTTATAATTTTATTTATATAACTATATTCTGTAATTTTAATAATAACAATGTAAGATATCGTAATAATATTTTTTTTTAAATTCAAAAATATTGCGAAAGTCATAAAATTTAAAGAAAAATACTATTATTAAAATAACATTTTTCACACTCACTAAGAACTTCTTTCCTTATTAATATGAGATTCTGGTTAAAAAAAATATATTCTAAGTTAGTTTATGAGCTTCTTCACATATATCTATATTTTCAAACCATTGGTTGATTTTGTTTAAATCCTGTTGAGGAAATTCATATGAATGTTCTCGATCTGGATATATTCCATTTAAGACTTCTTCCCTATAATCCTTTAAAGCCTGACTAATAGATTCACCAATATTACCAAAATATTTCAGAAATTTGGGTTTAAAATCTGTAAAGATGCCTAACATATCATGAATAACCAAGATTTGACCATCGCAATGAGGTCCAGCTCCAATACCTATCGTCGGGATATCAATGGAATTCGTAATTAATTTAGCTATTTGCCAAGGGATACTTTCTAAGACTATTGAAAAAACACCTACATCTTCTAAATTTTTTGCATCCAATATTAATTTTTTAGCAGCTTCAATCGTCTTACCTTGAACCAAAAAGCCTCCGAATTGATAAATAGCTTGTGGAGTAAGGCCAATATGGCCCATAACTTGTATATCTGCCTTGATCATTGCTTTAATTGTAGGACAAATTTCTGTTCCACCTTCAACTTTAACAGCTTCAGCACCACCTTCTTGGATAAAACGCCCTGCATTTTTAACTGCATCTATTTTATTTATTTTATATGAGAGATAAGGCATATCTCCCACAATTAAAGCATTTGTTACACCTCTACTAACTGCTTTAGTATGATGAATCATCTCATCCATAGATACTGATAACGTGTTTTTATATCCAAGCATAACCATTGAAAGTGAATCTCCGACAAGTATTAAATCAATACCACTCCTATCAACTATTTTTGCGAATGAATAATCATATGATGTTAGTGTAACAATTTTTTCGCCTTTTTTCTTCTTCTCTATAATATCTCTTGCAGTTACTTTTTGTAAGGACATATATTTAAATAACTAATTAGTTTTGAAAAATGTTATGAAAATTTAAATAAGTATTTATTGAGATCATGAAAAGTAGATCATTAGAAATTTGCCAATTTGTTATTTATAGTAATGTTAATATTTATCAATAAGACTTTTTAATCTTCATATATTAACCCTAATAGTCTAAAAAAGAGGATTTAAGCATTATGGTAGATCCAAAAGATATTGACTTCTATTCATTGGGTTTTAATTTTATTGCAACAAAAACTATGTTTATGGCAAATCATAAAAATGGTAAATGGGAAGACGGAAAATTAATACCTTTTGGAAATTTCGAAATTTCTCCTGCATCGTGTGTATTAAATTATGGACAAGGCATTTTTGAAGGAATGAAAGCCTTAAGAGCAAAAAATGGAGAAATTACGTTGTTTAGACCAGAAGAAAATAGTAAAAGATTTAATTTTAGCGCTAGAAGGTTGTTAATGCCAAAATATAGTGTAGATAAATTTATTGATGCTGTAAAGAGAGTAGTAAAGGCAAATGAAGAGTTTATTCCCCCTTATGATAGTGGAGGAGCTCTATACATTCGACCGATTTTATTTGGGTATGGTCCTATTCTCGGAGTACACTCAGCAGAAGAATTTAAATTGATTATTTTTACAGTTCCTGTTGGACCTTATTTTCCAGAAGGTTTTAAAGGAATTAAGTTAGAAATATCAAAAAATTATACTAGAGCTGCTCCAGGAGGGACGGGTTCAGCAAAAACAATATGTAATTATGCTGGGACAATGTTACCTGCAAAAGAAGCGAAAGCAAGAGGATTTTCCCAAATTTTATATTTAGATGCCGTTCATTTGGAATATATCGAAGAAGTTGGTGCTGCCAATTTTTTCGCAATGATTAAAGGAAAATTAGCCACCCCTAGAAAGTCGGGAACAATTTTAGAAGGAATTACGAGAGAATCTATCTTAGAACTCGCATCCAAAAAGTTGGGAATTGAGGTTGAAGAGAGAGAAATTTCCTATAAAGAATTATTTGAAGATTCATGTGCAGAAGCATTCTGTAGCGGTACTGCAGCAGTAATTACTCCAATTGCATCAGTTAATTTAGAAGGTAACGAAAGAATCTTTAATAACAGAGAATCAGGGGAAATAACTAATAAAATGTATAAATTACTAACGGGAATTCAACGATTAGAGATAGAAGACGAGTTTGGATGGATTACTAAAGTATAATTTTTTTTTATTTTTTAAATTCTTTCTATGAGAGAAATGAAAGCTTTCTTAACGTTATCTCCTGTTTTTGAGGAGATTTTTAAATAACCTATAATATTATTGTACCTGTTTATTATATTTGATATACAATCATCAAAAATTTTACAGCCATAAATATCAATAATATCAGATTTGTTTCCCAATATAAAAGCAGATATCTTACCATATTCATTTAATCTTTTTATCCAATCTTCAACGCCTTCAAGTGTGTTGAAACGAGATAAGTCAAATAATACAAAAGCAGCTATAGAACCATCCACAAAATCATTTAATAATTGTTTAAATTGAGTTTGTCCCGCAAAGTCCCACAATACAAAATTATATTCTTGTTCATTTATTGTAAGTTTTTTGGAAAAAAAATCAATTCCTTTAGTTAATTCACTGTTATCATCGAAATTATCATGGATTAACCGATTGAGAAACGATGTTTTCCCAACACCACCATCTCCAGAAACAATGATTTTTACCGTTTTTTTCATGTTAATATTTATTATTTTGTTTTTAATTTAAAAAACTACGATAAAAGGTGATTTCCGTAATAATAGAACATAAAAAAATCTTGCTATATACAATTCATTTGCTTACTTAAATGTAAAAATCCGAGCATTTTAAAATGTAGAAAAGAATAAGATAAGCTTTCTACGGAGGTTGAATGTTTTCTTGAACTCGAAGGATTTGTGAACTCCCTGTACAAATTAATCCTCCCTTTTCATCCCATATTTTTGCCTTACAAAAAAAGATATTTTTTCCACTCTTAATACATTTAGCTTTTGCTTTTAAACGCCCCCTAGATATTGGTTTTAGGAATTCGACTTGTAAATCTATAGTTGTAACATATCCATTAGGAAGGATCAGAGACAACGCAGCACACCCACAAGCAGAGTCGATAAGGGAAGCTAAAACACCACCATGGATCATTCCATTCTGAGTAAGTTCTTCTCTTATTTCCATTTCGAAAACAGCTCTTCCATTCGCGATTTCTTGTAGTTCAAAGCCTAATGTCGAATAGTATGGTATTTTTTGATAAAGGAGTTTTATAATATCAATCATAATAATTATCTCTCTATTTTAGAATCTAATTATATCTATTAAACGAAACTATATTAAGTTTTTAAAGGCAAAAAAATAAAACGTAACATATCACATTAACTCTTGATGCTAAAATTTAGAATAAATGAGTTTCTTGACCTTAGATTCGAAGATGGAAAAACTAACATATATGTAAATAATATATTATTTAATCATTGTAAGTATATCTTGATAAATTTTCAACTAGACAATTCCAAGGATATTACCGAGATTAATTCGATAGATGAAGCTGTGGAAAATAGACGTGAATCACTTGAAATCCTAGAAGATAAAATTTATCAAATTAATCCTAAAATAATATTTTGGGCTCATTGTTCAAATCTTCACACATGGTATGAAAATAATTATAATACAAATTTGATCCATAGTAATTTAGCATTTCCTTTGCTTAAAGAGCTAACTAAAGTGGGAGATCTTAAAGCAAAGAGAGTTTTTAAAGAAGAAATTGTAAAAAGATTTGAAAGCAGTAATTTGCATGTAATTCAATTCTTATTATATAATAACTATTTAGATAGTTTAAATAGGGAGGAATTAGCGATTGTATTAGAAAATGCAAGTTTTAGTTTAACTAGTGTTGTTGTTAAAAAACTTAAGGAACTAATAGAATCACCATTCGCTAATTACAGAGAAATAAAAGATATCATAGATATACTTCTCTTTATTGATTTAAATTATAATCAAAGTTTAATTCTTCAAATTCTTAATAAATTAAGCGTGAAAAATAACACTCATTTTGCATATTTTTTAATACTGCATCTAAATTATAAAGAACATTTCGGTTATGAAATCCCTTATGGGAAATATTCCACTTATTTTGAGAATATCGTTAATTGGATTTATGAAAATTATCCAGAAGTCGATGGTTTAATTAAAATTATCGATTCTGGCCTTATGAATGGTGGTATTTCTTTAGATGAGAAACGATCCTATGGTTTTGTGCCTTATCCCGGAAGGATTTAAGGATTATAACGTAATTCGTATTTTATACATCTAACCGTTTTTCTAAATAATAATAACTATAAGCTTTTTCAAATCCTAGTTTAGTATAGAGGCTCATAGCTTCATTATTTTCAATTTCAACTTGTAACCATATGGTTTTAACACCATTTGGAATTGCCCAATCGTTTATAATTTTGAAAAACATTGATGTAGCAATATTTTGCTTCCTAAATTTTGGTGCTACTAATACATCAGCTATATACAAGAATCCATGCGGATCTAATATTCCCATGAGGGTTCCCACCACTTTATTTTCGTATTCAGCTAGAATAAACCGTTTTTGTGGAATAATAATTCTTTTAGATAAAGCGTCTAAAACTTCTTGTGCGCTTTGATCTCTTTTAGAATGTTTACCTAAAAAATTGGAAATTACTTTTTCGCGTTTGGAATAGAAAATATATGTAATTTCTTCATTAATTGCTTCATTTCTTAATTTTTGAGCAGAAAGTATTAACGTATGGGTAATACAACCTAGTTGTTGATATCCATGCTCTAATAGTGTAACAGTTAAATTGTGTGGTTTAAAATAGTCATGGATTGTAAAGATTGTTGGTAAATTATAGGCTTGATAAGCTTTTTCCGTGAGAGTAATATCTTTATTTAATTCATTCAAATCACCAGTATAATGTAAAGGGAACACAGAATTTGCGCGAGATGTCACTCCATCAGTAAAGCGCAAGATCCACCCATGCAAAAAGTAATAATGATGTGCTGGCCATGAATTCATCAATATTTCCTGTAGAAATTTGATATCTTCTTTCTCTAAC
This sequence comes from uncultured archaeon, assembly GCA_964409945.1. GTDB lineage: Archaea > Asgardarchaeota > Lokiarchaeia > Sigyniarchaeales > SOKP01 > Loki-b32. The sequence continues at coordinate 15,048 of CAYPFJ010000028.1, forward strand.
ATTTATCTTAAACTCCTTGTTTTTTTCAAATTAAAATTCTTTTTTTTTCTTTTTCTTGTTTCAATAAACGTTTCGTGCAACTTAGCACCACAATACCCAAAATTAGTGGTATAGACCTCTAATTCCTTTCCACACTCTGCACAATATTTTGATCCCGATAAGCAATTATCTATAATACAAATCCATGTTCGTCGATAATATCTTAATTATTAAAAAAAATTTATTTATATTTACCTATTTTGTATTTTAATTCAGATTACTAGTATGTTGATATAAAATCGTGATAAAGAACATAATTTTTGATTTAGGTAATGTAATATTTAATTTCAAACCAGAGAGATTCTTACTCAGATACACTAACGATGAAAATTATATAAAGGAGTTTATTTCAAAAGTGATTCGAAGCAAAATATGGTTAAAATTAGATCGTGGAACCATTTCAATTAAAAAGGCTGAAGAAGAATTTATTAAGAAATTTCCGGAAGATCGTGATTTTATAGTTATATTTTTTAGAAATTGGATGGAAATGTTTACTCCGATCCAAGAAAACGTAAAAATTCTATATGATCTTAAATCTAATGGTTATAAAATATATATCTTGTCTAATTTCATAGTTGAGGCGTTTGATTTTGTAGAAAACCAGTATGACTTTCTTTCTCTCTTTGATGGAAAGATCATTTCAGGGAAAGAAAAAGTTATCAAACCCGAACTTGAAATTTATCAAAAATTAATTCATAAATATAATTTAATACCAGAAGAGTGTATTTTTATTGATGATGTTCGCGCTTTTTTATCTCGAGCGAAAAGATTGAATATAAAAACCATCTTATTTGCACAAAATACAGATTTACGTGCAGAATTAAGAGATTTAGATATAAATATTTGAAAAGGTATTTATGTAACTTTTCGATTTTTCTTAAACCACTCTATGCTAAAATCCACCATTTCTCGCTGTGATAATAATCTAGCTTCTGCTATTCCAACTTTACCTTGGTTATAATTGGTTTTTGATTCAAAATCTGCTCCCAATTGCTCAAAATCGTCATTATTAAGATTTAATTCTTTCCATTCTATCCACTTTCTTTCACTATCTATTTGAATTGCTGATGCATTTAATTTATAATATTTTCCTGGATTATCGCTTCGATATTCAGCAAGATGTAATGAACTATTATTTTCATGCGACACTCCTACTAATAAAATTTTTCCATTAAGTTCATAAATTCGAGCTAATGGAGAGTCTTCACCTAGATCAGCTATTAACTCATGATTTTCTGTAATAAAATTAGCATATTTACCCCATGCAGCAAAAGAGGATGTTGGATGATTACTGCGAATAACATTGGGCCATTTTCTAAATGTATCTACAATTATTCCCATTCCTCTCGTAGGCGTTATTTCCGGATGGTAAGGGGGCATTTCATTACGAATTATATCCCACCAACTTTCTGGTACGGGAGGATTTTTCCAATTAGATGGATCTGTATTATCACCCGAAAATGTGGGCATAACCAAGGTTCCTTTTGATGAAAGAACTTGCATTAATGCTTTTATAACTGTAACAGGACCGCCTATAGTCCATCCTATCGCGCTTAATGAACTATGCATTATCAGTGTTTGTCCTGATCTAATGCCAAGCGCTTCAAAATCTTGTTTTAATGAAGTTATAGTGTTAGGATATTGAGTAGATTTCACTACATCCCACTCAGATTTTTTATGATGACCAATTCCCATAGTGGTGAGAATTATTAAAAATTAAAAAAATTTTTGTGAATGTGATTTTTGTTTTTTCGACAAAAATACTAAATTTATACTCTGTTTTTCTTTAAAAATGCACAATAATTGATAGATGTATGGTTGATAATCATAGTTACAGTTTTTTTGGCCAGAAAGTAGGATTGATTATTCAAAGTTCTTCTAAAAATGAGCCTCATATCTTTTTTAGACTTATTAAATGCAAAAATGACGGTTCTTGGGAAAAGCCAAGTATCGGAGAAGGCAAAGTTATTAAATTTTCGTTAGAAGAGATAGTGTGGATCATTCGTGTATTAGACAAAGAAACTAACTCGTGGTCAAGTTATCATACGTTTAAAGATGCGAAAACACAAATTTCCTTCAAGTGGGAAAATGGAGAATACAATAAGTTATGGATTCACATTGATAAATATTCTAAAGTGCTTGAATATGCTCAGATTAAGATATTAGAATTATTATTGAAACATTTTTTAAAAGAAAAAATAGAATTTGCTACAACTCCTAATGTTTCAAAAAAAAGCGATTCAGATTTAATGACAAAAATTGTAGTTCAAGAGGAAATAATCACGAATAAAGAAAAATCATTTAACGATATGAAATATAGAGAAAAGACTGATAATTCCAGTAAGATACAAAGTGTTAATGGAATTATCAAAGGTGAAACTGATAAAGCTTTGCTTATCCAATTTGATAACGGAACTGATGTTTGGATCCCTAAATCCAGAATTCACTCAAGTTTTGAAAAAAACAAAAATGATAATCAAAAGTTCATAATCGACGACTGGATTTTAAAAAAAAATGAAATTGTTTATTAAGGGTCCTAAATAATGCCTAAATCTGAGGAAGTAGATATCGAGAAATACAGATTCATAATTTATCATGGGCATATTCATATATTATCAAAAAATGATGAAATTAGAGATTTTGAGAATCTTGATGATGAAAAAATACAGATTTTATAAGCATTTTCTCAGTAAGTATATATCTTTCCCTTTAAATTAATTATTTTTATAGTAGCCGCAAATCAAATAAATCTTAGACTATTTTTTATTGTAGAATCATAAAGATTATTATGAAGAAAAATTAGAATATTTAGGAAAATGGGATATTTAATATGGAAAATTCTACTGATATTATTATAGTTGGTGCTGGACCTGTTGGAATATATTTTGGTTGGCAATTGGCAAATAAGGGGCATTCAGTCCTAATTATAGAGAAGGACTCTAAAGAAAATACAGGTTCAAAAATGGATCAGTTTCACTTAGAGACTATGGTTTTTGATAAGTATAAAATACCCCCACCTGTAGAAGGAACAGATGAATTTATCACAAATTTTAAGTGGACTTCATATTATGGTCCATATGGTAAATATCAACAAGTAATGGAATATCCAGTAACTGCAATGAGATTTCAATGTTTTATACAGAGACTAATCAAATTAGCTGAAGTAGAGGGGGTTCGATTCAAATTTTCAGCGGTATTTAAAGAACCAATAATAAAAGAAAATAATCTAATAGGAGTTAAATTTGAAAAAGATAGCAAAATCCATGAAGTTCTAGGAAAGCTGATTGTTGATTCTACAGGTTCTTCAGCAGTTGTACGACAGTCTTTGCCTAGGGATTTTGGAGTAGAAACCTTCAAAATTGAAGATGAAGATAAAATGTATGTAATTCAGAGAGTGATACAATGGAAGAATCCAGTTGAGCCTCACCCTGGTGCAGGAGAATTCGAAGAATCAATTTCATATCTATATTATAAAACTTGGGTAGCGCCTCATTTCTTACCAAATGCAAATATTTTTGGCGGAGGTCAACCGGGAGGATATGAAAACCAAGAAAAAGCTAATGAAATCTTCCTACAAGAAGTTCCTTTCCCACCTTATGAAATTTTAGAAGTACATAAAGCTACTACAGCTTATCGTAGGTCACCATATTCTCTGGTTGGTAACGGATTTTTCTGTATTGGTGACAGTGCATGTATGTCGAAATCTTTTAGCGGGGAAGCAATCGAATCTTCTTGGAATGTGGGTCTTATTGCCTCGGATGTGATTCATACAGCTTTAGAGAAGAATTTAGAGTTTAATAGAAAAAATTTATGGTCAATAAATGTACTTTTTTTCAGAAATCGAGGAGCAAAACTTGCTGCTTTATTGGCTCAAATTCCGGGTGCTGCCAATATGACTAAAAAAGACGTAAATTATCTCTTTAAGAAAAGTTTTATATTTAGTGGTCGAGATTTCACTTCAATGTGGGAAAACCTTGAATTAGATATGAGTTTTGGAAGGATGATAAAGATAGTAGGTTTATTTCTTTGGGGTCTTCTAACTCGACAGTTTTCCAAAAAAGCATTAGGAACGATGTTAAAATATATGAAAATTTCTGGAAGGATTAGAGAACATTATGAAAATTATCCTGAAAATCCAAAAGATTTTGATAATTGGACTGAAAAAGCTAATGAACTATGGAGTCACGTTGAAAAGATGAAATTTACACTTATCTAATAGAATTTCTCGATACCTTTTATATATATCATTCTAGTTACAATAATATTCGAAAAATTTCAATTATACCTACTATAACAATATTTCTGATGAAGATTTATGCAAATAGCGCAAAATGTCTCTCCGCACAACGCACAAACGATTTCTTCATTTTTATATATATCTAAATTCTTCTCACATCGATTACAATGTCTATATCTCAAAGCAAAAGAATCTCTAGTTTTTTGGAACTTTCGCTTTTTTTTTTTATAATTTAACTCAAGCATTACTACTGTATTTTAAAAAAAACAATTTAAACTCAGATAAAAATTTCTGAAATCGTTTATATGAGTTAATGAACGATGATTTTAACTTTATAGGATATATATTTTATTTCAAATCCTCAATTAATTCAAGAAATCCTGTATATCGAATAGCAACCCAACTTTCTGCGAATATAGCTCCCGCAGAACGAGAAAGCAACGAAACTTTTGCTGCTTCTTTTTCATTTTTAACTTCGAAGATATCAAGGAAATCATATCGCCCTAAAATGGCATAATGTGCGATCCATTTAATATTTGGAACTTTCTCTCTAACCAGGTTTAACCATTTTTCTCCTTGTTCTTTCCTTTTCTCTACTAAGTCAGGATTTTGAAGTTTAGTTACTAATATATATATTGGCATAAAGAAAAGAATAATAATTGAAAATTTAAATCTTATTGAGTCTATTGAATTCTAAAGACTGATATCTAATTGGTGGAAAATAAAGGAAGTACTATAACCTAACTTTTTTTATCATAAACCTTGTTATTGATTCAAATATTTTTTCTACATTTTGGCCTGTTTTTGATGAACACTCATAATATCCATCTAAATTATGTAATTGTGCCAGATCAATAGCTTGTCCCATATCGATTGTTCTTAAATTCTCCAGATCTATTTTACCTCCAACTATTATAATTGGAATTGATAGAATACCCTGCTTATCTTTGAAGAATGATAACCAGTTTTCAATACTTCTTAAACTACTCTCTCTAGTTATGTCATACATAAAAATGCCACCATGAGCACCTTTAACAAAACTAGGAAAAAGAATTTGATATTTTTCTTCACCAGCAAAATCCCAGATCTGAAGTACCACATTCTTTCCATCGACTTCTAGAGATTTTTTCGTAATATCTGTACCTATTGTCATTTTTAAGTCTTCTTTAAAAGTTTTTGTTACAAATCTTCGAGTTAAAGATGTTTTTCCAACACCATGATCGCCAAAAACACATAATTTATATTTTAACTGTTCTGAGATAATATACACCCTTTCATAATATTATAAAATAAAAAATTAAGAATTTTTTTCAACATGTGCTAATTCTGCCTTTTTATCCATTATCGCCATATAAGTTGCTTTAGTATTTATCGGAGGGATAATTTCTCTTTCTTTTTTATAAAGCTGAATGGCCTCAGAAGTGCAAGTAGGAATACAAGCACCACACCCAATACACCTCGCTTTATTAACATGAGCAATATTATCTTCAATATAAATAGCGTCCATATTACACCTATCCTCACAGGTTCCACATCCTACACAGAGATCCTCGTCAACAGAAGCATAGAAATTTGTAGCAAAGAACTGAGCCGGTTCTGATAATCTTTTTTGATTAGTAAGAATTCCACAACAACATCCACAACAAGTACAGATGCACATTGGTCTTTGAGAGTTACCTGGCTGTATAACTAAGCCATCCTCTTCAGCTTTCTTTAAAATATTTATTGCTTCTTCTTTAGTAATTTCTCGTCCCAATCCTTTATCTATATATATTTTTGCTGCGTTTCGAAAGGCAAAACAAGATTCCCGGAGATCTGTTTTTTTACAAGGATCTGCGACAAGATCTTTAGCTTGTCTGCAAATACATTCTTGAACTGATATCGGTTCTCCTACATTTTCAATAATTGTTCTTAGCTCGTCATAATTAGAAATTTTTTGCTCATAAGATATACTTTCTTCTATAGGAATCGTACGTAATTGAGGGATTTTTGTCCTATTAAATTCCGCTAGAAATGCCTCTTCAAAATATTGCATAAAATCATTATAAAAATCTTCAGTAAGTCGATTTAGTTGGAATTCATAAAAACCGATGACTATTGGAGCATTTGCATAATATTTTATTTCCTCATCTCCTTCTTTAGTTGAACCGAAATGTATAAGCCCTTTTTTCTCTATCTTATCTAGCTCTTGTTCTAATTGCTCAATCGTTATACCACTATTTTTAACTTTTCTATAGATTTTCTTTAAAGGTAGAGGTTGGAACCCCAGCTTCAATGCTAGTTCTGCTTGCTTTGGAGTAAAAAGATGCTTTAGAATTCGCAGCTCAACACCAGATTCTGTAGCAGGATATCCAATTGGTAATTTATTAAGATGTTTTTGCAATTCTTGATAGATATCTAAATCCTCATTATTCATACTAATTTATTATATTCAAATCTTTTTGAAATTAATCATTAAATGGAATAAGCTTTGAAGTTTAATTTTCCATTTTTAACAATTTCAGATTAAATTAAGGGAATTTCAAAAAATAGAAAGAAGTAAAGGTTAAAGCATTTTCAAACTATCTTCTAAAATTTTAAATAGTTTTCCTAGTTCTGCAATCATTCTTCATATTCTAAAAGATTCTATTTAATCAAAAAACCTTTTAATATTGCTATTGTTCCGATGTTAATTGCAATTAAAGCAAAAATTTCAATTATAATTGATCTGAGGAATCCTCCAATTAAATTAATGAACATCCCAATTATGGCAAAAATAATTCCGACAAAAAACCACTGTACTCTCTTTTTAGTTTTTTCTTCAATTTTTCTTGTTATCATCACGTACTTATATACTACATAAATAGACATTACTGTCCTGACAATAGTTATGAAAATAAACCATTCAGTGGGAGTGTTGGTATCAACAATGCCTTTTTCATATCGATCCATATTTAATTCTGGTATCCAGATAAAATATCCAACACTCATTATGAAGAATAATACTATCATTGATCCGAGGTATTTTAGACTCATTGCAACCTTTTTATATTTCTCTAAGATAAAAATTGTCATCACTAAGGAAATAAAGATAAAATTGAAAATTATCTGAGCTGTAATCATAATGGGAATAATAATCCGTGAATTATTAAGTATTAAATGGTAAATTGTATATGTTAAAAATCCGAGGGAAGAGGAAATGAAGAATAGAGTAAACCATATATTTAACAAGTCTTTTGGATTTAATCGCAAAACTCTAAATCCAACTGAGAAAGAAATTATAACTGTTATGATTGCTGTAATTATTTTAATTATGTTGTAAACATCCATATTATATTCTTTTGATACATATTTATAAAAAGATTTTTACAAAATTAAAAGAAAATAGAATTTTCTGTTATATCTTGTTGCTTGAATAGTAAGTATATAAAAAAACTAGTGTTCGTGAAATCTGCCAATCTTCTCCTGGTTCGTTAATTGATTCAGGGATCTCAATTTCTTTTATTTTCTTTCCTTCAGAAATCGCCTTTAGTACGGCATTTTTTAAATCTTCAAGAAGGACAGTTCTTCTATAATATAATCTTTTCTTACAATAGGGTTATGCCCCGGTATTATGTATTCAATATTAAGGGTTAACATATATTCAAATGATTTTATCAGTATCCATATCTCCTGATAATAACTATGCAATTAGTAGCTCATTCGATAAGAATATAAGAGTATGGTACTTAGCGACCGGGGAACTTATAATTATACTTAGGGGGCATAAAAAAGAATTAGTAGCAGTTGCTATTTCTCTTGATAATAAATATATTATCAGTGGTTCAAGCGATATAACAATTAAAATATGGGAGTGATTAAAGAAGAATTCATAATTTGAGGATAAAATACTAATCGTTTAATTTTAAACAACTCTTTTCATTTATAATGTCTAAAAAAAAGAAGAATACAAATGATTGAATATACAATTTCTGATATACTGAAGTTAATGGAAGTAGGAAAACTTACAGCAAAAGGACTTACAAAAAATTATCTAAAAAGGATTAGCAAAATCGATAAAGCGGGACCAAAAATTAATTCAATAATTGAAATAAATCCTGATGTATTACAAATAGCGGAAGTTCTTGATGAAGAAAGGAAAAATAAAAAGATTCGTGGCCCATTACATGGTATTCCCGTTTTAATCAAGGATAATATATCCACTTCAGATAAAATGATGACTACAGCAGGTTCGTTAGCTCTTGACGGTTATAGAGCTACTCGAGATGCTTTTATTGTTAATAAGTTAAGAGAAGCGGGAGCAATAATCTTAGGTAAGACAAACCTTAGTGAATGGGCTAACTTCAGATCCACACGTTCAACTAGTGGCTGGAGCAGTCGTGGAGGTCAAACCTTAAATCCATATGTACTTGATCGCAATCCATGTGGTTCTAGTTCTGGTTCAGCTGTAGCTGTAACCGCAAATCTATGTGTAGGAGCAATTGGTACTGAAACCGATGGCTCAATTATTTGCCCATCACAGATAAATTCAATAGTTGGAATAAAACCGTCAATCGGATTGGTTAGTCGAACTGGTATAATTCCAATTTCACATAATCAAGATACTGCGGGTCCAATGGCACGAACAGTTGAGGATATCGCTACTTTATTAAGTGTTATAGTCGGGGCTGATCCAGAAGATCCAAGTACTATAATGGATAATAATGAGATTCCATCTGATTACACCAAATTTTTGGTTATTAATGGATTGTGTGAAGCTAGAATTGGTGTTGCTCGTAACTTTTTTGGCAAAAACGAGTATGTAGATCAAGTAATAGAAAAAGCCATTAAGAAGATGAAGGAGTTAGGTGCAACTATAATAGATCCAACTGATTTAACTATAGTGAATGATCTACAAGATCCCGAATATGAAGTTCTTCTATATGATTTCAAACAGGATATGAACGAATTTCTAAAGAATAATATTCCAGATGATTTTCCTCAAACATTAAATGAGTTAATCCAATATAATAATCAAAATAAAGACACAATTATGCCTTATTTTGATCAAGAAATATTTAAAATGGCAGAAGAAAAAGGACCTCTCTCAAGTGAAGAATATAAAACAGCTTTGGAAAAATGTCAAAAACTTGCTCGTGAAGAGGGTATTGATAGAGTTATCCAAGAAAATCAACTTGATGCTATTGTTGCTCCCAGCGGAGGTCCCGCATGGTTTATTGATTATATTAACGGAGATCATTCTACAGGAGGAAGTTCGTCCCCCTCTGCTGTTGCAGGTTATCCAAATATAACTGTTCCCGCTGGTTATGTGTTTGGTCTTCCAGTTGGGATTTCGTTTATTGGGGGATTATTACAAGAACCAGTTCTTCTTAAATTGGCATATGCATTTGAACAAGCATTTAAAGTACGTCATCCGCCAAAATACCTAAATACACTTAAAATTTAACTAACTATAAAGCCCTCCTCGTAACCTAAAGAAAGGAAATCATAATATTTTGCATTTAAGGCTTTTTTTAAGTGTAGGTTTACGCACAGCAATAGTTAAAAACCTATTTTCTTCTCCGGGGATAAATAACATAACTCTACTTTTAACTGTTTTAAGTGAGAGTGTAACAACCTCTTTATTATTCATATTTTCTACCGCTATTTCAATTTTAATTTCAATAATAGATTTCTTTAATAAATGTCTATAGTAATGATTTAAGGAATATTTTTCTATTTTTGAATTTTAATTTTAAAAACTTATAACTCAAATAACTTTTTATTTAAGTGAGCAATAATGGAAGATTCATTAAAGCAATGGTTATCTGATAATAAAATTCAATATATCTTACACACTCACCCCGCAGTGTTTACTGTTCCTGAGGCTAAAATCCATTGTGGTCATATCCCTGGAACTCATTGTAAGAATTTGTTTCTCAAAAATAAAAAATCTGGACAATTATATTTAGTTACCATTCCTCATGAAAAACATTTGGATTTAAATCAATTCCGTAAAATGATTAATGCTCCAAAAGTTCGTTTTGCAGGCCCTGAAGAACTTTCTGAAATGTTAGGTATTACACCCGGTGCGGTTTCTCCAATTGGATTAGTTAATGATACCGATGACAAGGTAATATTCATTATTGATGAAAGTCTATGGAATGCGAAAGAGTTATGTTGTCATCCAAATGTGAACACCGAAACCTTACAAATCTCCGGAAGAGATTTTCGAAAATTAATCAAGGCAACGGGCACATCTATGGAAATTAAAATTCTTCCATATTTAGAGCACTCTCAACTTAAAAATTAAAAAAAAAATGATTGATATGTAATTCTTAAATTTATTTCTTCTCGTTTTTCTCATTATCTCTCTAAAGCTGCGCTAGCTTTATTTAGATTATCAACTCCAAGAACTATTCTATTATTTTCAGCTAAATAGATCAAGTCAATATTAACTCCAGCATTACCTATTTTTCGAGCCATCTTTCCCCCAGTGCCGGGTTTTCCTACAACATTCCCAATATCTATAACCAATACATCGCGTATAGCCCTTACTTCAAAACCAGCATCTTCGAGTGCCCATTGAGCTGTGGTTTCATCTTCAACCAGAATATGGACGACACCTTCACCTTTTTGGGGAAATGCACATAATCCTTCCATATTGATGCCATTTTTGCCTAAAGCCTCACCCATATCAGCTAAAGTACCTGGTTTATTTTTCAAAATAACTGTTAGATCTTTCATTATTTTATTCCTCCTACTTCTTTTTACAATATTGACTAAATTAATATAAGTTTTGCTATATCAAGATTCCTTTCCATTTTTAATTATGGGTTCTCCCTATTTAAGCTTTTTTTCAAAAATTACATTAACTATATGATGGAATCACCCTAAAACTATTTCAAAACCATTGAAATATATAAGAAAGAAGAAAAAGAATGGATTTATAAGATTAATTTGCTTCTGCATAAAGATATGCAATAATTCCGATTATAATAAGAATAACTAATAGAACCTGCCAAAAACTTATCAGTAATAAGATACTCCCAAGGAAGAGTCCTAAAATAGCCATTCCTGGTCTAGAGTCATTTTCATAGTAAAATCCGCCTAGACTGCAGAATATTGCTATGAATCCAAAGGGCGCAGCACATAAATTAACCCAAATTGAGAATGTCATAAATCCTTGTACATCAATAACTAGTATCAATATCATTCCTAGGATATCAAAAACTAGCGCAACAATACCATAAGTTGGTATTTGATGTTTTGATTTAACTTCAGATTCTCTGGTTTTCCCAATTATTTCTCCAATAATCGCAATAGTAATGAAAATGGCATTCAAAGATATTAATATTTCAACTCTATTTCCCAACAATAATACTCTTATTCCAATCAAGACTCCAATTATCGATACAGCCACTGCAATAGATTTACGATATTCAAACGCAAATTTACTAAATGATCTTGACTTTGCTTTTTGTTGCGTTTCAAGACTCTCTTCTGTAGTTAGCTCCCATGGTTTTTCTACTACATTCATATTAATTAATTCATCATATTGTTCTTCCATAAAATCACCTCTACTGTTTTAATTATAATTAGATAAGAAATATATTTATGGTTTTTCATCTAGAACTTTTACTGGATTTCTGGATATATATCGGACTTTAGATTATCTCTTCCATATAATAAACCCTCACAGAATATCCTAATATTTATAATAATAAATTTTAATTTTTTCAATTCAATTTAATATCTGTTATAGGTGAATAATATGACTAAAATTGCAGTTATTTCTACAAAAGATAGAGTTTATGGTATAAATAAGTCTTTAGAGTTATTAGGTATTAATCCTGTTAAAGGTAAGCATGTAATATTCAAACCTAATTTCAATACTGCTGATCCCCCACCTGCTTCAAGCTCAATGGAAACTGTACAGCAACTTATTATTAAATTAAAAGAAATGGGAGATGAACCTATAACGGAGACACTTATAGAAAATATTGAATTTATCAAAGGTGAAATGGAAAAAAGGCAAATTAATAATTAAATTCAGCACACCTCAACATTATATTCCATATTGTCTCGTTTCAAATCAACCAGTCCTTACCGCACCAGATACCTTATATCCCCGTGTGCTTTGAAATTCTTACTCTAATCTTTCATTGATTTGGTTGCCAAATTTAATGGCATTTTTTGTTCCAATCCATAATACTTTTCTAAATTTTCTTTGGTCGATCACTTCGGCTCCTGCTTCTTCGACTTTTGTTTTCATATATTCTAATGCTTTTCCACCAGTAAAACGAGCTGTGTTAAATACAACTGCAATTCTTCCACTAAGATTTCCCATTCTCGCTAGGATTTCATCAAAAGCTTTTGGTGGAAAAGTTCCATATGTGGGCATACCGAAAATAATTAAATCATAACTCGCAGCATCAAGAGTATTCAATTCCGTTTCAATTACTAAAAAATCTTTATTCTCGAACTTGTCTAATATTTTTATCTTTTCAATAAATTTCCCGGTTATTTCGACTGGAAAGAAACTCACTGCATGAGTAGCCAGAGCACTCGCGATAGCTTCTGCTGTTTTTTTCGTTCTTCCTCCCATTGTAAAATATGCAATTAGTATTTTCATAATAAACAGTAATTTTAGAATTTACTAATTCTTTTGGATTGGTTATAAAAAAAAAGAGAAAAAATGTAGTATCTAGAATTTCCTTGATTTACCCTGTGTGTCAAAAGTTGCTATCATCCCACTTCTGTTCTTAAACTCCCAATTTTTTCCAAAATCATTATATTTCCAAAAGTGAGTGTTACAAATTTTGAAATCTGAGAGGAACATACCAAAAAGAGAATTTTGAAGTCTTTGAGGATTTTTCCCATCAAGTCCCGGAGCATAGGATAATTTCATTTCTCCATAAGGCATAGTAATATGGTAAGTATTTCCTTCTTGACTTAAACTAATATCGACATATTTTATCCCTAACACCTTTTTTAAAAGGATCGCACCAGGTATGTTGTTAATAAATAAAGGTTCTAAATACCTCCTCTGTTCTTTAGTAGTTTTATCACTAATATATAGCCCTCCTTCTCCACCTTTCGGCATAACATCAGCAGCTTTATTAGAATATAAATCAATTACATTAATAGCCAATACTCCACTAATATCTACATCTCCAATTTTTCCCTCATTATATTGGAACAATTGAAATGATTTGCATGGAGTTTCTCTGTCTCTGCCAAAATAATATGAACAGAGCCCCTCTGATGCACATGCCTCATACCACACACCTTTCGTACTCCAACTAATTCTCTCACTACCTTCTTTAGACATTATTTCACCCATCTTCTATAAATTTAATTGTTTTTTAAATTTAAAATGTTTTAGCATTTATAATTAAGAAGAGACATTTATTAAATCATACCATAAAAGAAAAAAAAGTTAAATCTCTGCTCAAGAATATACTTCTTCTAGCCCTTCTCATCTCAAACCAACATTCATTAAATCTTATTATCTCTGTCAACGTTACAAACCCCTACACTCTAATTGGATGTTGGATCAAGACATGTACCTGAAAACTTTCCACAATAATTTAAAAATTTTTAAAAAGGGTAAAATTTTGCTCTAAAACACACTCCACTCTGGGGTAGGAGGGACTTGAACCCTCGACCTCCTGATCCCGAACCAGGAATCCTACCAAGCTGGACTACCACCCCAAGATTACTTCTAATAATACCGCTTACCTTAAACACATTTCTATTTCCCAACCTAAAAAGAATAAAAAAAGTAATAATCTTAGCTCAAGAACATACTCCATCCTTCCCTTCTCATCTCAAACCATCTTTTACTCATTATCCCCGTCCACACTCCATTCCCTTACACGCTAAGCCTGAACCTTGTGGTTACTCTTTCAACACCATTTACTCGTGCTGTTAAGAACGGTGGGTTATGAACCTTAAGAATATAACTTCTTTAAATATGATCTTAATGTGTCAATATTTTCAAAGTAAAATAAGCTTTCTTCTTCCTTAAAAAATGGTTTTAATAGACCTCCTCTTTTAAGCACTTCTGTAATTTCCGCATCTCTTAATACGAATACTTTTGTCTTTTTAGAAAATTCTCTAAAGGAGAGGATAATTCCCATTTCGATCATATGACCTCCTTTATCGTGTTCTATAATCATGATGATTTCATTCGAAAATTTAGCAATAAGATCAAATTTGAAAATTAAATTCTCAAGATGGGTACGTCTAAATTCTTTTTCAAAAAATCCTAAGTTATTCTCAATAGCATTTACAATCTTTTGTACTTCTTGAAGAGTAGTAAAAGCATCTTCATTGTATGAACCACAAATAAAGATCTTGTTTTTCTTCAGATCGTAAACTGAAAAAATATTGCTAAATTCATCTAAAAAATCATCCCACGCATGATGGTGTGAAAATTCCATTCTCTACTCCCAGTAAATATAAAATAATTTAGAAATTCATTTATGGTATAAATTATTATATATCAAAAACAATTGACTCAATTAATTTTGAGTTAAATTTAAATAATTGATTATGCATGTTTAATATGGAATTAGATGAAATATAAAATATAAATAATAAGAGTGAAAAAGTTTTGGAAACTCCCAAAAACCTTGAAAATATGAGGAAAGAATTGGAAATCATATCAGAAAAAACACGATATAAAATACTGCTAACTTTATTAGCTAGTGAAAAATCTCTCTCATTCAGTCGATTAAGGGAACTTTTACCTTCCATTCCAGAGAATACTCTGAATTATCATCTTAAAATCCTGAAAGAAAAAAATTTTATTAAAAATGAAAAAAGAATGGGATACAAACGTTCTGAACCTCGCTCTTTTTATTCTCTTAGTAAAAAATCCATTGATCTGCTTGGAAATTTAGGTTTAAATGATGTGAAAGAAGAATTTCAAGCGCTATTTAAACAAATGACATAAATTATTTTAAAAAAAAAAAATCTCTGCTCAAGAACATACTCCACCTCGTCTCATCCGTCTCATCTCGTTTTTATTCTTATCATCACCCCCAGACACGAACAAAAAAAAAATTCAAACCAGAGCTAATATAACAGAAATTTTATAATCTTAAAAAAATCCTTTATTTAATATGACTAGACAAATTTATCAAAATATTGGACTCATAATTGCGATGACCATATATCTTGAAATTATATAATCTTATAGTTGTATTATTCTTTATATTTAAATATAAAATTAAGTTGAAATAAGTTATGAAATATACTTCTATCTTTGATGTAATTGGCCATATAATGGTTGGACCAAGTTCAAGCCATACTGCAGGAGCGTGTCAAATTGCGTATGTTGCACGGTTATTATTTGGAAGAAAGCCTAAAACTGTAAAAATAGGACTTCATGGTTCATTTGCAGAGACATATAAAGGTCATGGTACGGATATCGCAATTTTAGCTGGACTACTTGGATTTACACCTGAAGATGATATGATCAAAAACGCATTTGAAATTGCTGAAAAAGAGGGGCTTGATTATTCATTTGAACTAGTAGATTTAGGGGTGGATTACCATCCAAATTCAGTTAGCATAGAGATGTTTGATGGATTAGAAAAAATGAACGTAATAGGTTCTTCAATTGGAGGAGGTAACATAATAATCAAAGAAGTTGATAGCTTAGAAGCAGGATTTGGGGGGGAACCAAATACGCTCGTAATATTAAATCATGACAAGATTGGGGCACTTGTAAATATAGCAAATACACTTCAAAAATTTAAATTAAATATAGGATCGATGAAAATCTCCAGAAATTTGAAAAAAAAGATATCTTTAACATGGTTTGAAGCGGATACAGCGATACCAGAAGATTTAATTGTTGCATTAAAAAAATATCCAGAAATAATTTGGGTGAGGGTAATCAATGTTTGAATCTATTTCTAATCTGCTCAATGAATCTAAAACAAAAGGGATTCCATTACATGAATTAATAATAAATGATGAAATGGAATTTCAAAATATTCCTAAGCATATTATAATTGAAAAGCTTAATAAATCTTTATTTATAATGAAGCAGTCTCTTGAAAAAGCACTTATAAGTGATATTGAATTGCCTATCAAAGAAGCAAGCCATCAGGCAAAAAGAATGCTTTCACCAGGAATTTTCTGTGGAAATAATTTAAAAGAAGCCGTGGGCTGGGCAATGGCTATCGGTGAATATAATAGTGGTATGGGATTAATTGTTGCTTGTCCTACAGCAGGTTCTTCTGGAACCCTACCTGCTGTTCTTTTTAAAGCTAAAGAAATCCTTAATAAATCGGATGATGATGTATTAAATGCTTTAATTGTTGCTGGTGCAATAGGTGCAATTATTGGAAATAAGGCAATGCTTTCGGGAAGTGAAGGGGGTTGTCAAGCTGAAATTGGAGTTGCATCTGCAATGGCGGCGGCGGCTATAACTTATATGGCTGGGGGAACCCATCTTCAGATAGACAATGCGATTGCATTAACATTAAAAAATCTATTAGGACTTGTTTGTGATCCTGTTGCCGGATTAGTAATTTCACCATGCATTAAAAGGAATGCTATAGGTGTGGTTAATGCATTTTTGGCTGCTGAAATGGCATTATCAGGAGTTGAATCTATTATCCCAGCAGATGAAGTTGTGGATGCTATGATGAAAGTTGGTCGTAAATTACCATATGAATTAAAAGAGACGGGAAAAGGTGGAATAGCAGCAACTAAAACGGGGAAAAGAATAAGAAAGAGCCTTTTTTCTGATATATTATAATATTTATAAAGCCAATAGAATAAAAGGACGAGCAAGATATTAAATATTGAATAATTAGTTTTTTATGTGTTTTTTTATTCTCCCTATTTTTATTGATTGGAATTGTTCACTAAATTTTCATTGAAATCAGACGCTGAATTTACCTTTCCAAAAAGTAAGAAAAAGAAAAAAGTAAATCTTGGCTCAAGAACTTACTCCTTCCCTTCTCATCTCAAACCATTCCGCTCCGCTTACGCTACAAACACCTGCACCCTAAGTCTTATTAGGTTTAAGAATCTTAAAATTTTTTTAAAATTTTTAAAATATTATTTCCTTAAACCTTGGAAACAAAGTAAAAGCATTTTCCTGGACAATTTTCATGAGGGCTTCTCTTTCGAAATCATAATTTTGAAGACCTTCATTCATTAGTTTTACAACTCTTTCGGGTAAGAATGGATAATCACTCCCATATAATACTTGCGTTGGTTCCACTAAACTAAGAAGGGAACTTAGTGTATAGGGGGTTGCTGACACTGCTATATCATAATAAAAGCGTTTTAACTGATTAATTATCTTTTTATTTCCAAAAGTAATTCTCCAAGTTATAAAGGGAACAGTTCCTCCTCCATGCGAAAATATAAAACTTATATCCGGAAACCGTTTTGTTGCTCCTCTATGTATAAGATTAACAATTGCCCTTGTGGTATCAAAAACGAATTCTAAAACTGCGGGTTTTATTATCATGGGTAATGTATCTAAAGGAGGTACGCTTGGATGTACAAAAACCACAGCTTTCCTGCGATTTAGCTCATAAAAAAGATCATCATAATGGGCATCTCCGATGTATATACCCCCAAAATTTGAAAGTAAAACCACCCCATCAAGTTTTAAGGTATCTAGAGCATACTCCAATTCAACTATGGATGCCTCTATATCTGGTAGGGGTAAAATAGCAAACGCACCAAAGCGATTTGGGTATTCATTCACAATACGAGCAGAGATTTCATTACATTTGCGTGCTAATTTTTGAGTAAAATCATTATCTCCAAAATAAATACCTGGTGCAGAGATTGAATTAATTGCTATAGCTATCCCTTGTCTATCCATAAAAGCAATAGTATTTTCAATATCCCACTGTGGGAAAGGTTCACCAACAGCATTTTTAATGCCTATTGAGGCTAAAGCGGCAAGGTATTCTTTAGGTACAATGTGATGGTGAACATCAATTTTTTGAGAGGTTATTGGCATATTTATCTAATAATTTTTTAATTTTTATAGAATGTTTTGGAGAAGAACGCCTAATTCATTAGTTTTTAAAATATGTAATTATTTTTTTCATGCATTTATTTGAACTTGGAATATATTTAAGACCACATAATATTGAAACATTAAATAGAATTATATGTTTTGCACCAACTTTGCCATAATTTTCAATTTGACCAATAATTTCATCAGGACTACCATTTAAGTAAAAATCATGACACATTTTATCAGGGATCTTTTCAATTGTTTGCAGCAATGACTCTTTATCGTAATGTGTAGGAATAAATTCTAAAGTCCCATCAATATTTTCTCCAAGAGGATGTGATAATCCATATGGCTTGAAATCTTCATGATATAACGTCATTAAATTATTTTTTGTAATTGGATTTTTGAGCATTTTATCGACTTCTTCACTATTCTCATCAGTGATAACTCCCAAAATAACTGCAGGAGTAATCTCATCCACATTTCTACCTGCTTTCAGCGTGTATTTTCGAAGAATCCTTAGTTTTTCTTTATAAACTTCTGGTTTTAAAAATATAGGTAACCAACCATCACCTAATCTGCTGGTTATATCTAGCATTCTGTTACCACGAGCGGCAATCCATACTGGGGGAAATTTTCCTTTTTTAAAAGGATTTAATCTGAGGAGGGCATTTTCTAACTTCCAAATATTTCCATCATAATTTATTTCTTCATCATTTTCCCATAATTTTCTAATAATTATAACGGCTTCTTCTAATCTACTTACAGGCTTTTCCCATTTAATTCCGTAGGGAACGGTATTTGCTTTTTCACCCGCTCCTATCCCCAATATTGATCTCCCTCTGGATAATTCATCTAAAGTCAGAAAGGTTTGCGCAAGTACCGCGGGATTCCTTCTAAAAGCTTCGGTTACTCCTGTTCCGAGGTAAATCTTTTTTGTGTTTAAGGCAGCAACAGTCATCATAGTAAAAACATCATATATTAGATGGGGACTGGGATAAACTGTAGCAAGATCAGTAATATCTGGAGTCCATATAGATTCCGGTATCCAATTTAAGATATGATCGGCAAAAAATATGGAATCATACCCCTCATTTTCATAACTTTTAACTGTGGCGATATTACTTTTAAATGGGGGTATAAATGTTCCCTCTCTTCCTATCTTAAGATCACTAATGTCCATAAAATCAAATTTTTTATTTCTTCAAATTGGATTATAATAATTTTTCAACACTATCAACCACCCGGTAACCACTTTCTACAGAACCAGGAGTTCCTATAAGACCTGGAGCGATGCATGAATCTCCTACGTTAAATAGATTAGATATCGGCGTCTCTAATGGCATACCATAACCAAGCCAAGTTCGACCTTCAGGCCATTCATTGATAATACCACATGCTCTCATTTTTAAAATTCGACCGTGTTTTTCGAAATCTGGAAAAAATTCCTTAATATCACTTTTAACTTGTTGCATTTCGTATTTTATATCCATAGGATGGAGGGTTGATTCGGACTTAGCTGAAGTATAAATAAGATGGTGGCCTGGAGGAACAAGTTCCGGACAGATATTACTAATAGGAATAACAGTTTTAATTCTTCGTGATCCCATGATTATTTCCAACCCATCATGTAATCCTTCCAAGCACAGAGGCTTATCGCTTGCGATTAGAACCAGTATACAGGGGCTTGGTCGGAGTTTTATACGCATCTTTTCAAGATATTCATTATCAAAATTTTCTTTTCCTGCCAGACTTACCGTCGATTTAGTCCCTGTATTACTAATAACCATTTTGCATTTTATTTCAATTTGCTTTCCTGCTTTTTCAAGAATTACACTTGTAACTTTTCCCCCTTTGATAATTATTTTCCTCGCAGGAGAATTAGTCCATACAGCACCGGTTTTCTCAACTACTCTAGCAAGTTCTTCTGCTATGTTGAGGTTTCCGTCGGGTGATATATAAAATTTAGTCATTTCTTGGAAAAGGAAAAATTTTGAAACAGGTAACTCCCAAGAATGAGCCATCATCAATCCTGTACAGAGAGTATCAAAAGCATCGTGCACTTTTTCATTCTCAGTATATTGAAGAAGCCAATCTCGAACAGTTATAATTTCTTCTTGATTTATTCCCCGCAATTTTTTATAATAACCACGCATAATCTTACTTAATTCGACAGGATTCGTTGAGCGCTTCTTCTCTTCAGCTTCCTTTCTTTCAAGCTTATCTATTATATCAAGTGCTTTTGGTACTCCTATTTCAGATGGGATTTCATAACTTTCACCATCAATTCTATAATAAACTCGTGTTATTGGTCTTAAATTTTCAGTTCTGATTCCCATCTCCTCAAGTAATTTTACCACCCACCCATCTGGGATAAGAATCGCACCAGTGGGTAATTTGAAACCTTCATACTCAAAAGTGGAAAATCTCCCTCCTATACGACTTCTACTCTCCACCACAAGAGTTTTAAATCCCTTACGGGAGAGGAAACTTGCTGCTGTTAATCCACCCAAACCTGATCCAATAATCACTATATCATAATCATAATTCATCATGTCATCCAGCACCTCCAGCATCACCAATTAGAATAACTCGAATTGGATCACTAGTGTTGGTCTCTAAGACATCTTGAATAGGCTTTGCATCATACTTTTCTTTTAATTTCTTTTTCATCTATCCACACCAGAATTACCTGTCATACATAATCGGTTTTATTTTCATCCACAATAAGAGCTTTTTTTAATGGTAAAGACATACTTTATCTGAAATACTTTTTAGATATTAATGATAAATAGCATTTTAGAAATAATAAAAGTTTAGACAATATCAATTATAATAAATGAATGAACACTAAACTTTGGATAGAACAAGGTCTAAATTCCAAAATTCTAGTTTTCATTCTTTTACCAAAATTCCTCCGAATTCAGACTCTGAATTTACCTTTTCAATAAATAAAAAATCTATGAGAACAAAGAATACAAATTAAAAAAATTTGTAAAATCTTGCTCGTGAAGTCCTACAAATCCCTAATTTTATCCTTGCCTAAAACCAAAGAAGATACTTTCTTGACTGTTTCTTTAGCCTTATACAGCGAATGTATCATTGCCAAAACGATATCATGAAACTGTCCCTCATTCCCTTCAAGAATGATAGCGGTAAATTCTTGAGAAAGCTCCTCCATCAATCCATTGAACCTTAAAATTTTCTGCTTCAGCTTCTCGATTCTTATATCCTTAATATCCATTGTCTACTTCACTCATTTCACTTATCAAAATATTAACAAAAAATAAAAAAGAAGGTAAATAAAAAAAATTCCGACTGTTAATATACTTAACAGATATAATTATTCAAAATTAAAAAAATTGAAAAGTAAAATAAGAAATCCACGCTCAAGAACATACTCCATCTCTCATTACTAGCTCAATAGCTTCCTCTTTTCTCTACTTTCACACCATTGTTTCTTTATCAGTAAAATTACTTAAAGTTCAAGTAATTCCAAGTAGAGTATCGCAATGTGGACAAAACCACAATTTCCCAACTTCAGCAGGCCCCCTAATCGCACGCTGTAGAGCTTGCGTAGGTTTGTCAACCTTAAAATATCTCTCCCCCCTTGAAGTCTTCTCTTGACATACTCCGTAAAAATCTCCTATATTAACTTCTTTACTACAATAAGGACACTTTCCCATAAGTTACTTGAAGAACCTCTACTATAAAAAGTTTATAAAAAAGGAAAAATAAAAATCGCTGCTCTAGAACATACTCCACCTCTCATTATCTCAATTCAATCATCAATTTGCCTTACCGCTCCTTTCCGCATCCAATCCCCTACACGCTAAGCCTGAACCTTGTGGTTCCTCTTTCAACACCACACACTCGTGCTATTGAGAGTAGCGGGCTAAAAAGTTTACAAACGGATTTTTTTATTTTTTTGTCATTTTTTGTTTAAATATACATGAAATAATAATCGTGTATGGGATTTCCCAATAACAAAGATAATAAAATAAAGGTGGTAAAAGGTGGCAAAAGAATTGGAGATGATTTCTTTATCTTTGAGGGAAACCATCCTATCTATGTTAGAGAGAACTTTTTTGAAGGACGGGAAGAAAATTATTACATAAAACGAAAGGTACCTCATATCTGGGTAGGGAAGGATATATGCCTTTGTAAATGATAATAATTTATTTCCTCTTATTTAAATTTAACAATAAGAAATCTCTATACACTAATAGGTTAAAGACTGTTTCTTTTTTTTAAATTAAGTTCAAAATAATCTTTCCTCTCTATTAGTTCAGTATCTAATTTTTCATTCAACTTGTCAATTGAAAAATTGAAATATGAACGAATTGCATGAAATCCACCTATTTGTAAGAGTTTAGTTTCTTTATTAAGGTATTTCAAAAATATACCAATTTCAACAAAGAAATCATCTAATCGCTTTTCTGGATTTTTATAGGTCATTTTTGAGTATTTAATTTGGATATAATTTAAATCTATATACACAAAATCTTTTTTTCGCTCTATAATATTTTCAGGAAAATCAACGAGATTCAAGTCAATTGTCTCAAGAGATTTCTGGATCCATCTTTTAGACGTAATTACATATAAGTTATTATACTTCTTAATTTCTCTGTAGGATAAGTTAACAATTTTCTTTAGTCTATGAAAATTAAATAATCCATAGCTTATTAAATATGTAGTATAAACCATTAGGAAAAGGTCAAAAAATAGAACTAATAAAAATACATCTGAAGTTAGAAAAAACAAATATATCGTCAAGATTAGTACTGATGGAAATCCGAAAAAAATTCCTCCTAGAATTCTACTAAACTCAGTACTAAGAGCAGTGCTACTCTCTATATAATAATATAAAATTTCTTCATCACTATAAAGATATGGTTTCAGATAATTTAGTTCAGAATTTATATTTTCTTTATTTTTTTTAGCGATTTCATCATCCTCACTTATATATTTAATTCTTAATGGTCCTTTTTTAGGAAATAGTAATGGGATATAGGTATTGCATTTGGGACATGATTTTAACCATGCATCCAATTTTGTTCCACAATTTATGCAATATTTTATTGTCATTTCTTTTTAATTATCATAAAATTATTTCTATAGCTATTTTTTAAATCTAAAGATAATATAACCAGCCAAAAACCCTGATAACTCAAAAAAATACGTCCATATGGTTAAAATGTGAAAGTATCCATAATAAATCCCTGAAAATAATCTCAGCAGGACTAAAATCAGTAATAAAGATTTTCCCTTCAGTTTAATTGGTAACCCATAAATATACAAACTCCATTCTCCATCTGGTTTCAAAAATATTTTATAAGCAATCAACCCCAAAAAAGATCCCCAACTCACTCCTACTGAAAAAATAAACATATCCAATATGAAAATAGGGATAATTATTGAAAATATGAATCTAATAATCAAATAAACCATACCAGAAAAAAGACCACAAAAACAATATAAAGACAGTAAAAACTTAAAACTATATTCCCTTTCCATATCACCAGCAATTTTAAACATAAAAAACAAGCCTATTAGAAAAAATAGAATTCCTGCACCTCCGTCTATCGTGACCACGAAAAGTGAGGTAAAAAATGTCCAAAAATATCTATTTAATACCCCATATGCACTTAAACAAATGTAGGCACGACTGAATAAATCCAATGTAAGTAAAGAAAAAAGAATAATAACGCAGAAAAGACATATCGTACCGCTGACTTCCTTTAGCTTCATTTTCAATGATTCTTCTTCAATTGATTCTTCTTGAAGATTGATAGGATTATGGCGATACCATGTATACGTACCATCTGTGCGCCCTCGCATCTCATAATTTGTAATATGAGCCGGTAGTCCTTGTCTGGGCAATAAGCCACATTGCTGAGTTAAAATTGACTCTTCCTTTACCAAATCACACTCGTGAACTGCGGGCTCTTTATGAAGATCACAATAATATTCCCCACACTCCTCACAGAAAAAACAAGCTGGATAAATTTCACCACAATGATAACATTTCGGCAATTGAAACACAGCAACCTTAAATTATGCTATAATTACCCAAATGTCATACCTAGCATTTAAAAACCTAAAGATTTAACAAAAAAATCAAAAAAAATTAAAAAACCTTGCTCAAGAACATACTCCATCCCTTCTCATCTCAAATCAACCATCAACTTACCTTATCGCTCCTTTCCACATCCCTCACACGCTAAGCCTGAACCTTGTGATTCCTCTTTCAACACCACACACTCGTGCTATTGAGAGTGGCGGGCTGAATAGGTCGCCCGAAAGCTCCCTACGTACACCCCCACCTCACTAACCCCGTCTTTTACGGGTGCACTCGTCTCGCATACTCAGTTCGCGTCACCGCGCCCTGATCTCGTTACAAAGCATCCCATACATTCAAATTATAATGCTTCTCGCTTTATGCTCATGCATATGTCTACCCTCATGCTTCCGCTTTCGCTTCCACAATCGCGCACACACTTACACTCGCACTTACACTCCGATTGGCTTCCGGTTTTCACAGGAGAACCTTACCAATCACACTAACTTAAATACACAATATACCTCGCAACACTCTTTACACGAGATTGGCTGACTATTTTCGGGTTAGGCTTCGTGCTTAGATGCTTTCAGCACTTATCCATTGGCGCGTGGCTGCCCGGCATTACCTTGTCAGATAACCGGTACACTAGAGGCGCCGGCAAAATGTTCCTCTCGTACTGATTTTCCCTTACCTTCAGTCAACCTACAAGCCCAGTAGATAGAATCCGACCTGTCTCACGACGGTCTAAACCCAGCTCAC
>CAYPFJ010000029.1:0-26570 GCA_964409945.1 uncultured archaeon
TTTATCTTTTGTTACATTGATGATATTTACTAATATATTGCTTCTTTATAACCTAACAATATCACTTTTCCTAGAATTGCTATTTTTAGGAATTTTCTTCTATCACCAGAAAGATAAGCGATATAAATGGTTTATCAAACCATGTGTAATTTTGTTCATATTTGATATTATTAGCTTTCTATCATACTCCTGGCTTTTTAATAACCAAGTCTTTGCAGATTACAATCCGATTCTAACTTTTACTATTACAATGACTGTAACTGGATTTGGGTTTATCCTATTGTATAATAGTTCACCAGCAAGATTCAGAAAAAGATCTTTTTATATCGTATTGATTTCAATTATAATCTCATTTCCTACTTTCTTATATTTTATTATTATTGCTTCTTTAATGATGCCTCTATTTTCCTTAGTCCCATTAATATTTGCGATTGATAGTGGCGTTCTTATATTTTATTTATCTATTGGGATTTATCAATGGAAGATATCCATGGCAATTTGGAAATCTGGATGGTATGCTTGGAATCTATTACCTTTTGTTAATTTTTTTATCATTTATCAAAGTCTCACTGGAATAGATATTTTTACAAACTCATTGAGATTTGGAGCATTTGATGCTAGTGGGTCATTTATTTTATCTATTATAATCTGCTCGTTATTTTTCTTTCCTGTTGTGTATACCAAAATCAAGAAGTATTTTTCTACAATAGTTTTTATTGTTTGGGGTGAAAGTCTATTCTTACTTTATTGGGTTAGCCTAAATTTATTTGTATCGGATATTTTGTTAAGAAATTTTTCTTTTATCTTGTTTTCAGTTGTTTTATTGATGCCATTATTAGCGATATTTAAATACTGGAAAATTATTTCAATTCTTTGGGTATTCCCTCTAACGATTATTAACGTTACATTTCTGTTTTTCTACCTGTTTTCAATTGGTATCTCATTAGAGATGACTATTGCAATTAATATACTAGTGATAGGTTTATTTCTAATTGTTTACTCGTTTTTTCCGAATATAAGATCAATTGGTGTTATTTTAATAAGCGCATACTTCATCACTATATTAGGTATTTTCTTTACAATCTATTTCATTCTTTATTTGATAATATTGAATCCAATTTTTTCATTAAACATTAGTTTTCTTGTTATTGGTTTCAGTCTTTTTTCCTCTAAATATGTTGAAGTTCCAAAAAGATTTATAGATTTGTGTCTTTCATGGATTCTAGTTATTAACCTTTCATGGTTTACCTTCAATACATTCAATTTATTTCCAGGTTTTTTTGTTTTTGCTTTTTCATTGGCATTAACTGTATTTAGCTGCTCACTTTTCATATTTAATAAATATAAGATGAAAATTTCTATTAATAAGATAATTCCTTCTTTAATAGTGGCATTTGGAACATCATCCTCGATCACATCCTTAAGTTATATTATATTTAATACAACACCGGGCGTTTTAATTTCTATGTTTTCTTCTGTGTTTATTATATTCCTTTACTTCATTTTTGTTGAACATCGTTATTTTCTCTGGTTTATTATTCCAATTCCTATAACAACACCTATTTTAGAAGTCCTACTAACATTTAAAGTAATAAGACCTTTCTGGCTATTAACATGGGCCATGATTTACCTTTTTACTTTTCAAATTTTAATTAACTTGTTTAAAAATACAGTAAAGGATGAATCAACAGAAATAAAAAACAGCATATTAAAGTATTATAAAGATAAGGATCAATTAAGATGGCTTAATCTTACATGCGTCTTTCTGAATTCAATATTTTCTTCCATATTCTTCTCAATTATTATACCATATTTATTACCTTATGTGGTATTTTCTCAAATATTATACATTTACCAAATCTCTGATTTTCTAATATTATGGCCAATTTTATTTTTACTTTGGATGAAATATATAGAAAAATCGGAGTTAGATATAAGGATAAAAGATATCTTACGTTTTTTCAGCAAAATTAGTGCTATTTTCTATCTTTTAATTCCAATAGCGCTAGGGCTCAATATTTTTCTCTACATGATTTTAATTAATTCGAACCTTGTAATTACTATTTATATTGTATTGCTAATGATAAGTGGATTAGTTTTTATTGAAGTATCTTTCATAGATCGGAATCTCTTATATTTATTGTTTAATTCATCCCGGAACAAATTTACTTTATGGTCTTGGTTTGTTTTTAGTAATATTTTGTCTCTATTCCTCTTTTTATTTCATTTAAACTTTTTCCTTCTAGTTTTAACCATCTCATTTTTTGACCTAATTTCTCTTTATTTCTTATCTTACTTAGACGTTTCTAAACCAATGATTTCTAAATGTCGGTTAATCCTTATTTATAACTCATTTATTTGGAGTTCTTTCTACATAGCATCCGTAATCTCTAATGAATTAATACTTTTTTTTGATGAATTAATCGGATTTACCTACTATTCGTTGTTATTCCAAAACTCATCAATTCTATTATTTATTTTAAGTATAGTTTTTATTAAAATTGAAAAAAATGTAAAAAATAGGATTGAATTTATTCTTTTCATTATATTCCAAGGATTACTTGCTGCCAATTTAATTTACATACTCACATTATATGGTATTTTAAACTTTTTCTCAGTTAATTTAGTAATTTTTATTGAAGTATGCCTTTCATTCATATCCGTTTATTATATCAACATTATATCAACTGAGCAGAAATACCCAAATTCTTTGATAAAAATGCATTCAATATTGTTTTTGATATTGTATTGTGAAATAAGCATTATGAGTTATAGTTTATTAAGGGCAGTTATAGGAATTTATGAAAGTATTATAGTATCTCTTTCTGTATTATTAATTTTAACATCACTAGATATTTATTCAATTAAAAAGATAAAAGAAGGTTATGCACGCTTAATTCATACTATCAGCTTTTTAACAATTTCAGTGATGACATTTCTAATTTTATATAACTATATCTCTCAATATCCATTCTTTCTTGGTTTAGGAATTTTTATTTTTATATTAATGCAGTTTTATACCAATTATTCTCTCTTTAAGTCATTAGAGAATTTATACCCAAAAAATCAAGTTACTCTTAAAAAAGATAAAAAGGCTATTCAACGATTAATTGGAACAGGATTCTACTCTACAATATGTATATTCTTAGCTCAAATTTTAATATTCCAGAGAGTCGAAATACTATTGATTCTTTTGATTTTAAGTCTTGCAATCCATGGATTAATGATAGTAGATAAATTTCTATTTAAATTTTTAGGAGAAATCACTAATTATGTTCAAGTAATCTCTTGGATCTCTATTATGACATTTACATCAACCTATCTAATATGGCTGTATAGTACATATTTTGTCGTCTTCTTTTATACAGTTATTCCCATCATCCTTATTATCCTAATACTTGAATTTGCATATCTTATGAAATTATTAGCTTTTTGGAGTTTTTTTGCTTCCAATAAAGAAAGAATTAAATTTTATTTAATTATATCAACATATCTTAATTTTGTAACGTGGCCTTTATATTTTGTTTCTTTAAATCCATTTTACGTTCTTAATTTAGTGTTAGCTTCTTTTTTCATTATGTTTTTCTTATCTTTAATTGATACTGTTTTAAAGGAAGATTTCCGAAAATCCTTGAGATCTTACTCATTTCTCATAATTGGAGGTTTAATATCAATTGATCTGTTTTTTATGTTCCAATTTATATTGGTACTTGATATTTACCTAAATTTCAGTGTTTCTACTTTAGTTTTTGTATTATTCTTAGGGATAAAAATAAAACCATTTAAAGGACACTCAGCTGGAGCTTTTATATTTTGGATTGTTATTTTTCTACTCTTAAGTTCAATTATATACCATATATCACTATCTTTTATTATTATGGGAATATTTTTTGCCTTTACAGTTTTGGTTTATCCCTTCGTTTTCCTTTTAGAAGAATTAAGAGAACTTATTAATAAAATCATTGAAGCTTTAACAAAGATCTTAACACATCTTAGAATTTTAATTAAGCATATGTTTATTAGAATTTTCATTTTCTTCAAGAAACAATTTAAATATATCTGGATTCTTATTAGTGCATGTTTAGCATTATTCATTGGAATCCTATTTTCTGATGCTATTCTTGGGCTTTTAAACCCTTACCAGTCCATTCTTTTAATATTTCCTATTTTTGGTATAATCTATTCTCTTAAACCTTCTGAAAAAACTGAAGATGTTAATACAATGTTTAGACGTAGAATGGTTCGCTTAGTTATCAGTTGGGGCAGTATTATTATAATTATGTTTACCCTTATCTCATTTGAGTGGTATGTTTTTACTACTTGGATATCAATTTGGATTTTGGGAGCAATATTATTGCCTTATATTATTTTCAAGGAAAAGCGTGAAAATATTTCGATTAAGTGGAGGTTTTATACATTGATAATATTGATTTCAATGCTAATTTTATTCGGAATTATTGTTGCTATCCAATTGTTATGAATGCTTAATTGATTATCGATTGTATACCAATCTAGATGATTTTTTTAGTTAGTTTTCACTAATTTTGACAGATTTATGCTTATTTTTCATATAAAAAGTTGAAAACTTTAAATACATGTTAAAATGAAATATTATTTGTAAATCTAAAAATAAACATACATAATAAATTTACAAAAAATATTAAAAATAGATGTGATTAAAAATATGGAATCTTTAACTAAAAGAATTTTAGCGATAGTCATTATAGCGGTTATTGGTGTAGGTATCGGTGTTGGAGCCTGGTATTTTCTATTAGCGCCAGGTGCCGGTGAATATTCATGGGGTTCAAAGGATTGTCCTGGTGCTCCAGCAGGTTTAACATCTGATCAAATTATTAAAATTGGGTGCGCAGGTGATCTTGGTGAGATTCAAGGAGATGCAAATTATGATGGAGCTTGGTTTGCAGCTAAAACCATTAATCTAGCTGGTGGTGTTGTTGTTAATGGAACAACGTATTATATTGGAGTTACCAAAGAAGATACAGATGAATCTAACACAGCTCTTGTGACTTCAAGAGGAATTGGCGCGGCAGAAAGACTTGTATATAATAAAAAAGTTCAATACGCAGTTGGTGGCTTTAGATCAGAAGCATTGTTAGCATATCAAGAAGTTTTTATGGATAATAAAATTATCTTTATTGACACTGGTGCTGCAACCGATATATTCTGTGCAAACGTCAAAACTTTTTATGATAGGTATAAGTATTTTTTCAGATTCATGCCTATCAACTCAACTTCATTAGGAGGAGAGATATTAACTACGATAGCAGGCTATATTATGCAATTGAATGCAACCTATCCGAATCATGACGTCAAGCAAATTGGTATTCTAGCTGAAGATCTGACATGGACTGCTAGTTTAATAGCGGCTATTCAAAATTATTTATCTCTGTTCACAGGCGGCTGGGCACAACTTTTAACACCAGTATTATATGATATATCCCTTAGTGCCTCAGATATGAATACTTACTTAGCCGGTCTTGAAACTGCAGGATGTGACATGCTAATTCCCGTAATTTCTGCACAAGGAGGAATTTTAATGATGCAGCAATACGCTCAATATAATTATACATTTCAGATATTTGGTATTGATGTCCAGTCACAGTTAGATACATTTTACGAAGATAGTGGTAAGAGTTGTGGATACGAGACACAAATGCAAACTTTACACAGAACTAACAAAACAGAGAATTCTATTGCGTTTTGGGATGCTTGGTTAGCAGAATTTGAAGGACATGAGCCACTTTACATTGCAGTTGGGGCTTACGACGCCGTAACTGCAATTTTTAGAGCAATAAATGCAACTCAATCATTTGCTGCACTTGATCTTATATCAGAAATGGAAACCTGGACTAAAGCAAATCCTCAACCGGGTGCAGCTGGGGGAGGTGCTTGGTACCCAAAAACTCATGACCTCGTTGAAGGTTATCCTTATGGATATACCTTATGGACTCAATGGCGAACTGATGGTACTAAAGTAGTAATCCCAGCACCAAGATATGCATATGTTGTCCCTTATGGAGCTATACCAATACCTCCTCTTTATCCAGATTGGATGGCAACGGGCGCTTATGAAGTTGCCCCATGGGTTCATGCAGCATGGTCGTAATAGAATTAATAGTTGAATTAAAATACATTTGAATAATAAATATTAAAAATTTTTTTTTTATTATTATTAACTTTTATGTAAAATACATTAATAAAAAAATAGTTTTAATTTCGAATACTGAAAACACTTTTTTGATAAAATTGTAAGATAGTATGAAAATGATCAGTTTTATATAAAATGAGATAAAAATAATAATTAATTTAATAATAATCAATTTTTCTTTTTTATAATTATGTTTCAAGAAATTATTAATATGTTGTTTAATGGCACTTTAAATGGTGCTGTACTTTCTCTAATTGCTCTTGGCTATTCTTTAGTGTATGGAGTAGGTCATATAATGAATTTAGCTCATGGAGCATATTTCATGTTGACGGGATATTTACTTTTATGGGCATATCATTTTTTTCCGGGTCAAATATTGATTAATGTAATTTTCGCAGTGGTTATTACTACGATAATAGGAGGACTTACGTATATATTACTTATCAAACCTGTAAAAGATTCTGCTGTGGGTGTTGTATTAATTACTTTTGCTCTAGCGTTCGCACTCGAGCAATATGTTTTAATAATCTCGGGAACTACCTCTGCAACAATTAGTGGCTACGTTATATTTAAGGGCACTACGGACTTCTTAGGATATAGTATGTTGAATCAGTACGTTTTTTATATAATTATTTCATTAATTATAGTTTCATTATTCGCTTTATTTATTAATAAATCAAAATTAGGTAAATCTATTCGAGCAGTTTCACAGGATAGTGAGGCAGCAACCTTAATGGGTATTAATTCTGATAGAGTCCTCTTTTATACTGTTCTAATATCTGCATTCCTTGCAGCTATAGCTGCAAGTTTGTATTTACCAGGTGCAGCTCTTAATGGTCCTGCTATGGGCTGGGAATATTTAACAAGCTCATTTGCAGTAGTTATTTTAGGAGGGATGGGAAGTCTTGTTGGAAGTATAGTAGGAGCTTATATTGTGGGGTATATAACTAGTTTTACCAATGTTTTTGTCCCTAATGGCCCTGCTTGGGCTCATATCGTTCCAATCATAGTTATTCTTTTAGTACTTATAATAAGACCTCAAGGATTATTTGGAAAGAAGGAATTACAGTAATTTTTAAATTTAAGATTATAAATAGTGAGGAAGTTAAAAATGAAAAAAGGATTGGTAAAAGAAAAAATAAGAAATATACCGACTTATTTAAAATCATGGGCAAAAACTTTTAGTGGTTCATTAACAGTATTTTTATTAATAATACTTACATTATTTCCTTTTCTTTCTCAAAATGAGAGTTTTATAAATTATTTCTTACGTCATTTTACACTCGCTATGATTTTTTCCATTTTTGCGGCAAGTTGGGATTTTCTAACTGGTATTTCAGGACAAATTAGTTTTGGTCATGCTATTTTTTTCGGAATAGCAGGTTATCTTTGTGCTTATCTTATAGCTTTTCAAGGTTTTCCGATATGGCTTGCCATTCCTGCTGGGGCTTTGGGTGCAGTAGGGTTTGGTTTAATAATTGGTATCCCCTGTTTAAGATTAAGGGGACCATATTTAGCATTAGGGACTCTTGCTTTTAGTTTAATTCTACTAAAGTTGTTTTTATTAGGGTCACTCTCAAATATTCTTTTTGGTTCTGAAGGAATATCTTATAATACCGGCCCTTATCCTCTAACGAGATTATCTTCTAATGCTTTAATAGAATATTTTATTGTTTTTATTACTTTGATAATATCCTTTATAATAATATTTCAGATTGTTAAATCGAAATTTGGAACGATTTTAAAATCAATTCGCGATGATGAGACGGGAGCAGATGCATCAGGAATAAATACAACGAGATACAAAGTGTATGCTTTTATGATTAGTTCTTTCTTTGCTGGAATAGCAGGTTGTTTCTATGCATTATATAATACTTCTGTAAATCCCGTTGGTAATTTTGGAACGGTTATTTCTTTTTTTGCGATTTTAATGGCATCATTAGGGGGATTAACAACTATATCTGGATCATCTTTGGGAGCATTTTTCTTTATTTTTCTTGAATACATTCTTATTGAAATGGGTGTTGATGCGTATGTACAGTTAATTTTCGCGATAATTTTAATATTAGTTGTTCGATTTGCGGAGCATGGAATTTTAAGGCCGATAATAGAACATTTAAAAGATTTTTGGGATGTATTATTAGGACGTTAAAAAATTGAAAAATAATTTTTACTTTTAAGGAGTTAAAAAATGGGAGTTATTTTAGAAGTGAAAAACCTTACAAAAAAATTTGGTGGATTAACTGCTGTAAATGATTTTAGTTTTGAGATTAAACGAGGAGATTTTGTAGGATTAATTGGTCCAAACGGTGCTGGTAAGACAACAGTATTTAATTTAATTAGTGGATTTGAAAAACCTAGTTCTGGAAAAATTAGATTCGATGGAATTGATATAACAGGAATGAGACCGTATAAAATAGTGAATTATGGAATTGCTCGAACTTTTCAATTGGTGAGATCGTTTAAATTCTTAACCTTACTTGATAATGTAATAGTGCCCTGCTTATCAAAAAGAGGAAAAGAAGTTTCAAAAAAAGTAGGTGCTGAAGAATATGCAAGTTCAATTCTTGCTTCAGTAGGTCTTGTGGATAAAGCGAGAATTCCACCAATCATTTTACCTCATGGTGATTTAAGAAAATTACAAATTGCTAAAGCTCTTGGAACTAACCCAGAATTACTTTTATTAGATGAACCATATAGCGGACTTACTCATGAAGAAAGTGCAGTACTAACTGAATTAATTAAAAAATTACATGATGATGGGGTTACTATTTTTATGACTGGTCATGTACTTCGTGAACTTATGACATTAGTACCACGAGTAATTGCTATGCATCAAGGTAAATTTATTGCTGATGGTCCTCCAAAAGAGGTTGCCAATAATAAAATTTTACTTGAAGCTTATTTAGGAAAAGGTGACGAATATGCTTGATTTAAAAAAAATATATCATTATTATGGAAAGGCAAGAGCTCTCGAAGAAATAAATTTGAGCTTAAAAGAGAAATCTCTTGAGGCAGTTATTGGACCCAATGGAGCTGGAAAGTCTACACTCCTCAGAGTAATATCTGGTTTAGAAGAACCTGATAGAGGAAAAATAGAATTCCGTGGTGAAAGAATTGATGGACTAAAAGCTCATAAGATTGCTAGAAAAGGGATCTCTCATTGCCCAGAACGACGTAAACTATTTTATGATATGAGTGTATCTGAAAATTTAGATATGGGGGCTTATGTATTGAAAGATCGTAGTAAATTTCGAAAATTAAGGAAAAATGTTTTTGAGATCTTTCCACGTCTTAGAGAAAGAAAAAATCAGCGCGCTGGAACTTTAAGTGGTGGTGAACAACAGATGCTTGCTATTGCGCGTTCACTTATGGCTAATCCTCAACTTCTTTTAATGGATGAACCTTCATTAGGTTTAGCTCCAAAAATAAAAACAATTATATTTGAAGCAATTAAGAAAATAAAACAAGAAGGCACTACTACTTTATTAGTTGAACAAGATGCGGTTTTAGCGATGAATATCGCTGAATATGTTCATGTTCTTGAGGATGGGAAAATTGAAATGAGAGGGACTAAGGAAGAGTTAGAAAAAGAACCTCGAATTAAACAAGTATATTTAGGAATTTAAGGTGATATAAATGTCAGCACCCTTAGAGAAATTATTAAGAGATGCTAGAATCGATCTTGTTTTATCTAGAATCGAGAAAGATGAATCCGTAATAGATGACGTAATTAAATATCTAAACAGCAATAGTAGATCAATTAAATTTAATTCAATTCATGTATTAGGAGAAATTGGCCAAAAATCAATAAATGCAGTTCCAAAAATAGTTGATTGCTTAGAAGATGAAGATTGGAGCATATGTCGAGAAGCTGCTCGATCATTAGGAAAAATTGGTAATATTGCAAAAGAAGCAGTACAAAAATTATCGATGCTATTAGAAGATAAAGAGGTAACAATCAGAAAAGAAGCAGCAATTGCCCTTGGTAAAATTGGAAATACTACTCCTGAATCAATTTCTTCTTTAATAAAAGCATTGGATGATGAGAATGAGGATGTTAGAACTGAAGTAGTAACAGCGTTAGGAGAAATTGGAGTGAATGCTTATGAAGCTATTCCCCATTTAATGAAAGCTCTTAAAGACATAAGTTGGACAGTAAGAACTGCTTCGGCTCAATCAATTAGTCTAATTGGAAAAGGATCTGTAAACGCAATTCCTAGTTTAATAAAGGCTCTTGGAGACCAAGATTGGAGAGTACGTTATAGAGTTATAAATACTTTTGCTGAAATTGGAGATTCAGCTATTCCAAGTCTATTAGAAGTCTTAAAAAGCAAAAATAAGATTGTAAGAAAAGAAACAGTTGATGCTTTAGGAGAATTTAAGATTTCTGATCCAAAAATAATTGGTAACATCTCAGAGTTATTACACGATAAAGTTGAAAATGTTAGAGGAAAAGCAGCCGATGCACTTAGAAATATTGGTAAACCCGCTGTTCCAAATTTAATATCAGCATTTGAAAAGTTGAATACAAAAATGAAAATTATTGTTTTTTCTGCTTTGGGAGGAATTGGTACTGAAGCTGAAGAAGCTATTCCAACTATTATTAATTTTTTAAAGATACCCGAACAGGAAGTAGAATTTATCCCTTCTTTTATAAATAAGATGAAAAGAGCAATCTTGAATTTTTTAAAAGATCCACTAAAAAAGAAAACTTCGATTAGAGTAGAAGCAGCAAGAGCATTAGGAAATATTGGAAGGGAATCAGAAGATGCACTTCATACTCTTGAACTTGCTTTAAATGATCCCAGAAGTATTGTACGGCGTGAAGCCGCACTTTCTATAGGAAAATTGGGATCATCCGCTAGAAATGCAATTCCTTCACTATTAATAGCTCTGAAAGATGAGAACCGAGATGTTAGATGGAGATCTTCTGAAGCTTTAGGAATTATTGGAGTAAATACAGAAGAAGTTATTTCGAATTTAAATATTTTAATTCATGATAAATGCGATTATGTTTGCGAATCTGCTATATTAGCAATAGATAATTTGACAGAAGAGTAACCAATAAGTGATATCAATATTCTATTTGAAGTTTAATGAGATCTGGTTTATAAGAAAAAAGTACTGGAAAAAATGATAAGATTTTAATTATCATAAACTATTGAAAATTAAAATTTGGAGAAAAGAAGAACAAAAATATTATTAAAAAATCTAATTTTTTTAAAAATAATTAATAAAAACATAAAAAAAAGGTAAGAAATGAATGATTGAAGATCCGTATGCAGAGAAAATTTGGATTAAAAACTATGATAAAGGAGTTCCTGGTACTATTGATTATCCGGAAATTAATGTTTATGAATTTCTTGATAATGCAGCAAAAGATTTTGGTAGTCGAACAGCGATTTGGTTTATGAAAAACAAAATATCTTATAAAAGTTTAAAGGATATTGCAGACCGATTGGCAACTGCCTTAGTTGATTTAGGACTTAAAAGAGGGGACGTCGTTGCAATAATGATCGCAAATTTTCCTCAGTTTATTATGAGTTATTATGGAATTTTGAAAGCAGGTGGAATTGTAACTGCTTGTTCAGTTTTACACACAGAGCATGAACTTGCTTATCAATTAAATGACTGTGGAGCTGAAATAATTATTGCTTGGGATAATCAAATTGAAAAAATCAATAAAATTAAAGATAGAACTCGTCTAAGACATATAATAATAACCAACGTATTGGATTACACCCCAATGGCCCCAAGAAATCCACCAGAAATTGCAGGAACTATGCAATTTATTAATTTGATCAATAAAACAAAACCAAATCCACCTAAATTTGAAATTAATGCAAAGGAAGATTTAGTGTGTCTTCAATATACTGGAGGGACAACAGGATTACCTAAAGCGGCGATGCTTACCCACTATAATATTGTCTCCAATTGTATTGCAGTGACAACATGGGCAGGTGACGAATTTAGAAGAGGAAAAGAGACCATACTTACGAATTTACCTTTATTTCATATTTATGGTCAAACAGTATGTATGAACTTACATATTTATATGGCATCAACAATAGCTTTAAATCCCGATCCTCGAGATCAGAAGTCATTATTCGAAATAATAAAAGCTACACATCCTACAATGTTTCCCGGAGTACCTACAATGTATATGCGTCTATTAGAAAGAGATGATCTCGAAGATTATGCTAAAGATTTGAAATCTATTAGAGTTTGCAATACAGGGGCAGCTCCAATGCCACCTGAAGTTCAGAAAGATTTTGAGGGGCGAACAGGTGGTATAATACTTGAGGGATTTGGATTGACAGAATCCTCACCAGTAACACATAGCAATCCATTTTCAGGTACTAGAAAAGTAGGTTCAGTTGGCATGCCTATTCCCGATACAGAAGTTAGAATTGTTGATATTGATGATTATACGAAAATATTACCTCAAGGAGAAGCAGGAGAAATAATGATGAAAGGTCCTCAGATTATGAAAGGATATTGGAATAAGCCAGAAGAAACAGAAAATCAATTAAAAGATGGTTGGTTATTGACTGGAGATATTGGAAAAATGGATGAAGATGGATATTTCTATATTGTCGATAGAAAGAAAGATATGATTGATGTAAGTGGATTTAAAGTGTATCCAAGAGAAATAGAAGATGTTTTATTTGAATATGAACCGATTGAAAAAGCGGCTATTATAGGGATTCCAGATCCTGAACTTCCCGGTAGTGAAAAAGTTAAGGCATATATTGTATTAAAAGATGGATATCAGGAGACGGATGAAACAAAGAATGAAATAAAAGAGTTCCTACGACAAACTGTAGCACCCTATAAAGTTCCAAAATTCATAGAATTCAGAAAAGAACTTCCAGAAACTTTAGTAGGTAAAGTGCAAAGAAAAGATTTAAAAGAGATCGAAGCTAAAAGAAGAGGAGAAGAAGTATAAATTCAAATTTCATCTAAATTTTCAATTTTTCGCTAAGTTTTTTTTTTTATCCTATTTAATTAGTATTATGTTTCTTTATTTAGATAATTTAATTCAAACTCAAGGAACGCAGGAAGAATTATTGTTAATTCCTTCCCCTCAATACCTTAAAATAATTAATTCTCAAAGAATGAAAATTAATGAATTTTCAAAATTTTATACAGATTTAACAGAAAAAAGTAATTATTTTATTGAACAGATACACAGCTCGTTAAGATCTTCTGGTTTAAAGAAGAATATAGATGTTGTTGAAGTCCAAGATCATGAGAAATATCTAGAAATAAAATCATTTCTAAAAAATAGTATATCTGTTTTTCCAGAATCACTCTATAATAAAGTTAAAACGAATAAGATTTATAAAGATCAAGGATATCTTTTAATCTCTAGAGATTCTAAAGTAATTATAGAAGCTAATTCATTACAAGGGATTTTCTATGGAGTGCAGACTTTTATTCAATTATTAAACTCAGCTCAAGATAAACTTTCAATAAATAATTTGGGAATATTAGATTTTCCTTCTTTACAAATTCGTGGTATTTCTGATGATATTTCAAGAGGTCAAGCACCTAAAATTGAAAATTTAAAGAAATTCATTAAAATCTTAAGTCATTATAAGATAAATCAATATTATTTGGTTTATATGCTAGATATGTTTAAGTTTGAAAACTATCCCGATATCGGGAAAGATAGAGGAGCATATTCTAAAGAAGAGATAAGAGAATTAATTGATTTTGCAAAAAAGTGGTGTATTGAAGTAATTCCTGTTTTCCAAACTATAGGTCACTGGGATAATACGTTGCAAAATCCTAATTATTGGAAGTATGGAGAATTTCAAGGTTCAAATAGCCTAAATATTGCAAATGAAGAAATTTATGAAATGTTAGATAAAATGATTGGTGAATTAAGTGAAGTTTTTGCTTCTGAATATTTTCATATAGGAGCTGATGAAAGTGAAGATGTTGGTAAAGTAAATTCAAAGTCGTATATTGATGAGGTCGGTCTTGGAAATGCTTACCTAAAGCATTATAAAAAAGTATATGAAATTGTAAAAAAGCATGGATATCAAAAAGTTATTATCTATCATGATGTTCTTTATAAATTTAAGGAGGTACTCGAAAATTTACCTAAAGATATGATTATATTATACTGGAAGTATAATGTAAAGAAAACATATCCTATTTTGGATAAAATTAAAAAATTTGATTTTCCAATAATCGTTAGCCCTTCAATAATGGATTTTAATCGAATTTTTCCATCAATTGATAAATATGAACAAAATATTTCTTATTTAATTAAATATGGTTATGAGAAAGGAGCAATTGGCGAAATTACATCAAGTTGGGGTGATTATAGAAACAAAGAAATTCGAGAGAATAGAATTTATGGTTTTATTTTCTCTGCTATGGTAGGTTGGAATCCGATTAAAGAAATTAATAAATTTAAATTTTGGAAAGGATTATTCATTCATTTCTTTGGAATAGATGATCACCGATTAGTAGAAATATTTAGCAAATTTAGATTAATACAAGATAAAAATTTATTGCATACAAGACCTTCGGGGTATTACAATCATTTTTTCGCTCATCCTTTTAATAAAAAAACCTCTAAATACAAGAAAAGTATAAAAACTAAGGGTTATGAAAAATTAATTTCTGATTTGGAAGCTATAATTGAAAAATGCGAAAATCTGGAAAAAATCATCCTTAAAAATAATGTAAATATTAGAAATCTTGCTTTTATTGCCAAGCATTTAAAATTTTATTGTAAAAAAAGGATTAATTCAAAAACGTCTATTGAATATATTTTTAAAAAAGATGAAAATCGTAAAGATCGATTGATAAAAGAAATTGAAGATTTGAAGGAATATTTAACAGATTTATTAAATGAGTATGAAATTTTATGGCTAAATTGCTCTAGGAAAGAGGGATTTAATTCAATTAAGCAGAAATATTTATGGTTATTAAAGTTTTATGATGACAAATTAAATGAACTTAGAACTAATAGTCAATGGGAAGATCCTAACATCCCTAGTGAACTAATTTATCTAGATTCGAATAAGATCCATGAGGTGCATAAAACCTATTATAAAAAAGACATGTATATTGACGAAGAAATCGATCAGGCTTATTTACAAGTAATCGCAGGGTGTTTCGCTAAAATTTATATAAATAATGAATATATTGGTCATGTAATTACAAGAAGAACATTAAACTTTATTGGTATTGAAAAGAATATTCAGATTTTTAACATTAAAGATTTTATTAGAAAAGGTGAGAATTTGATTATTATTGAAAATTTTGATTATATTGGAGGGATTGGACCGATTAATGTATTTGGAATTATAAAATTAAAATCAGAAAAATTAATTTTTGTTAAAACAGATAAAACATGGTTAGGGTCAGAAACTAATAAAAATGACTGGAAAAATGTAAAAAGTTTTGGTAAACCTCCTAAAGCAACTGGTGGGCTAAATTGGCCTGATTTTGAAAAAAATCTTCCATCTAATGCTGATGATGGTATGCCATTTTTAAATACATTAATTAGTAAAATTTCAAAGAAATATTTTTGGTTTGTTAAGCTAATCGTTAAACTTTTTAACCGATACGATATAATTGAATAGAATTAATTAAAATATAGCAAAATATCATTTTCAATTAATAAATCGATAAGTAAAATCTCTAAAAAATAAGCTTGAAATTTATGAAAGATTCACTTTTTTCCATTTATTCATAAAATCTTTAAAACTAATATCAGATATACCAATAGCATTGAAATTATCATTTTTCAAATTCTTTTTAGGTTCATTTTTAATCTTGAATGATAATTCCCAATCATAATAGGAAAGTGCTTTTGACATAATTTTATACTTGTATTTTATGAAAATAAATTAATACAGTGTATCAGTTTTCTAATATCCATCAAAATAATACAAATTTGTCTATTTAGATTTAAGTTTTATATTCTATAATACATGCCAAAAGCACAAAAAAATTAATTTAATAAAGATATTTAAGAGTGATCTTTTGATGGTCATGATAAAAAACATCATGAGATTTATCTCAGTGATCCTCGAAGAACGAAACCAGAAAATATGAAGACAATCATAAGGCAACCTTTCTAATTACTTTTTTATTCTTATTATGATTTCATTTTTCATTAATTAATATTAAAATTTTTAAATACTGTGATTTTAGTAATTTTAATCACATACTATTTACATATATAAGAAAATGAGTAATCAAGAACAGAAAATCAATGTTAGAGACTGGATTACATTAAGCACTGTCATGATTGGTGCAGTTCTAACGATTCTTGCTTTAATTTGGCAAGTTCCACCTCCTAATGGGATAGTTGCCGCAACATTTTTACTCATAGTCTCATTTATTTTTATTGTTAATTCTGTATCGGCTAATTCTAAAGCTCAATTGAAGCGAATTTAGGTAATGTTTCTGAAGAACGTGTTAATCGCTTTGTATCTTTTGCTGAATATTCATTTGGACTTGGATTCACACTTATAATAATAGGATTTACAATACTTGAGTACGAATATTTATTAAACTATGTTGGTCGCGAATTGGTGACATTATTACTTCCAATTACATTTCTAGTCACTGCCTGGATAGTAATCTTCATTTATAACTTAATAAATTACTTCGGTAAACCACTAAGCGCATTAAGAAGTTTAAAGCGTAATCTCTGGATATTATTAGAACTAATCTTTTTAGTAATAATAATTCTGGACTTTTTTCAAATACTCTTAATTCCCTAAACTTTTTTTTATTTAATTCGAATAAAACAAGATGAATTTGGTTTCCAGAACTCATCCTTTTTTCCATTCATCGTAGGATCGTAAAAACTTTTTTATATTATCTTCCCCCATAGTGTCTTGTGCAAATTCGTTTTCTCCTCCACCCTCTATGGGATTTAACCCTAGGAATAATAGCCTTAAATTATCAAGTCTTTCCAATCCCTTTATCTCCGTTATTTGGTTCCATTCAAGATACAAAGTTTCAAGTTTGGTTAGAGTATCCAAACCTTTTATCTCTGTTATTTGATTGTTATTAAGTGTCAGATTAGAAAGGTTAGTTAATGCTTCCAGTCCCTTTATTTCCTTTATTTTATTATAACCAAGACGTAAAGAATGGAGCTTAGTTAATTTATCTAATCCTTTGATTTCAGTTATCTCATTACGATTAAGATCTAATGTCTGTAGCTCAGTCAAAGTTTCTAACCCTTT
This sequence comes from uncultured archaeon, assembly GCA_964409945.1. GTDB lineage: Archaea > Asgardarchaeota > Lokiarchaeia > Sigyniarchaeales > SOKP01 > Loki-b32. The sequence goes on from CAYPFJ010000029.1 coordinate 17,398, forward strand.
TATTTCTGTTATTTGATTCTCTTGAAATTCTAATAGTATTAGGCTAGTCAGAGAATCCAGTCCCTTAATCTCTGTAATCTTGTTTTTTTTGAGATCTAACCATAGAAGATTGGTCGGCATCTCTAAATTCTTGAGATCTGCAATCTGATTCTTAGTCAGAAATACCCGATCAAGATTAGCTAATGAATTAAGTCCCTTTAACTTTGTAAGTTGATTATCATTAAGAAATAACTGCTTGAGATTAGGTAAAAAATCTAATCCATTGATTTCCGTGAGCTTATTATTCGAAAGATCTAATGACGTAATCTTTTTGAGCTTTTCTAAACCTTTTATCTCCGATATATCCGAAATATTCATATTATATATTTCTAATCTTAATTGGCCGAAAAACTCTTCTACATTAAATTTTTTGCCCTGAACCTTTACTGAACCGAGTCCCATAGTTCTACATAGAAAATGGAATTTATAAGCCTAAATACTCCTTTTATATATTTAAATCTTTCATTATTATCATTATTTATACATAAAATCTCCATGATACTACAAGTTTTATATAAAAAGTATATACTTTCTTAAAAAACCCAAAAATCTTACTTAAACAATATCAAAAATTCCAATTCTATTAAATAACATGGAGATTAACAGGTAGAACTATAGAATCCTTGCAATATTCATGAATTTGGAACTAAATTGTATTCTATTATTCTATTCATACTATATTGGTAGAATTAATACCCATTAGGCACTCACTGCACTTGAAAAAGAAGAGCATTTAGAAAATTCAATAGTAGACATTATCCAGAGGATGGAAACCCTACAAGGATATATTGAGAGATTTTCTATTCTAGGGTCAGAGTTCAAAAAGGAAATAAGAGAATTTTATATTTATTTAAATATAACAAGAAAGATCTTTTTGAAGAGATTTCTTATTATAATCTAATGTCAGCAATTCCTCAAGCTCAGGGAATTTAAAAGGAAAAATATTTTCAAACGCTCTTTTTAGCAGGCCAACATATTTTTTTCTGTCGTACTCATGTTTCTTTTCATCATATAAATCTGAAAGGATCACCTTTTTTTCAGGAAAATTCGGATCTGCTTCAGAATTAAGGATAATATATTTCACGTTCTTCCCTGCAGACGCTATTACACCAGATCGTTCTAATTGTCTAGCAGCAACTGCTTGAAAGCTGTTAACTTTATATTGATTTGGTCTGCGAGATATTCTTTGGCGAATCGTAAGTTCTTCTCTCGTTATCTTTCCTGAATAGACTCTTTCTGCATATTCATAGAGTTTTTTCTTTGCTTTTGGAATTCTTTCAATAAACTCATTAACGGTCATTGCTCCTTGAAAAATATCAATGAATGCATATTGAGCATCTTTTACTATTTTTGGCATATCTCTCCGTCTCACTTCAATACCTCTCACTTTCACTTCACCATTGCTTTTGATACCCCAATAATGGTTAAGCGCAGGAACATCTGGTTCTGCTCGAGAAGGCAAAAAAACGATATTATTGAACCGACCATCCCAACTCATAGGAATACCAGTACTTTCGGAGATGTCCTCAGCGATTTTCTTTGTTAGCTCTTCAAACTCTTTTGAAGTTCTTCCTTTCGTGTCTTGGAGCCACATTGAATCGACAATTCCATGAATAACTTTACAATCATAATTTTTGGCAATCTCAGCGGATCTCAATAGAAATTCACGAGCAAAAGCACAAACTGTTTGATGAGCCTCAATTTTGCCAAAACGAGCATTTTTGAATCCTAAATATCCAAAACTTACAACAAGTACCCATTTTAATGCAATATCAGTGAATTTGTACCGAAGATCATTATGGGTTTTATTGTATTCTTTATACTTAAGACGCTTTCTTAGTGGTAGGCTAATTGATTTTGATATGATTCCTTCTCTTTTTGTACATATATGGAAATTTGTGCCAGGCACTTTGATTCCTGTTCCATCATCCTTACAACACTTACAATTAATCGTTTCCGATGAAATATTAAAGTTGGCCATTAGAGAGGGGTACATGCTTGAAAAGTCTAATTCTACAACTTGATCGAAGACTCCAATTAAGGGTTCGAATATATGTCCTCCTCGATCATTTATGATTAAATTCATACCGCTTCGAAAATCTTCTGGGCTCTTCTTGAAAGGTGGGATAAGATGATCTAGTTTATATGCATTATAATATTGAATAGATTGAAGAGCACCTCCTATTGTTACTCTACATAATCTTTGCATTGGTACCCGAGAGATTCTCGCGACTTCAATAACACCAGGTATATTTCCCTCACTAAAGTGCAAACTCCCGTAAGTAGTCGTGTCTAAATGAAAACGTCCCGTAAAGTAAACTTGTGTTTTGGAACGTCGCATTATAATCCCATAAGACATATAATGATCTAAGTTTCCTGAAAGATTAAAGATGCAATTTCTAAGTGGCGTTCTAGTGCGAGAAAAATATAGATCGTTGGATACTTGATTCACTGATGCTCGAGCAGCTAAGTAAGGAAATACAAATTCATCTCCACCTTGAGTTAATATAATGTCAGGATCCAATTGCTCAATCACCTTACTAATTGTTTTGATAGTTTCAGCTTCATCAGCTTTATCGATCAGAATCTTTCTTTTTCTTTGTCCATCTGCCCTCGGAATGTTGGCTTTCTCATCTTTTTCAACAATACTAATTTCAGCATATAGCAGAGGATCATTGTAATATGATCTCATCCCACGCTGCTGTATTTTAATGTCCAACCATACAGCTTTTAGAGGAGGAAGATCATAAAATAATTCTTCGTTGTCATCCTTTATTTCTAATGATATTAAACGCATCGAGTGTCCATTAGCTTTTTTCTTCTTTTCAAGTTTGATCTTAAAACCACATAAAGACATTGGAAACAAGTCATTTTCATAAAAATACATCTGAGAGATTGGAAGATCGGTATTATACAAAGTAAAAAGATCAATTTCATCAATTTCTTTAATTGTCTTCTTAAAAACTAAAGGTTTTATTACAGAAACTCCAAATATTTTTGTTTTTTCATGGTCCTCTAGCTTCACATATTTTTCACAGATTCTTACACCTTTTATATTATGATGGGATTTGAGAATCTGTTTTAATCTCTTGAAATCTTTACCAACATGTCGTTTTGGCACGGCAAAAAATTTGGGGTGGAAATCATGGAAAATTTTTACAACCTTTTGCTCTTTTACTGTTTTCACCCAAAGAATTACTCCATTCCTATAAGTAGAAACATCTAAAAGCCAGCCGTCAAATTGATCTCGAAAATCCACGCTTTAACCTTTCCCTTTTATCATTTTTTCTAATTTTTTTACCTTCTCTTCTAACGCTTCGATTTTTTTTTCTTGTTCAACTGCAAAGGAGATGAATAATACGTCTGATAGCATTGGACGAGCACTCATACTACCAGCATCTGCGTGTATTCGAGCAAAATTCATCAATTTATCAAATATCTTCTGTTCTTCAGGACGCAATGCCCTTTTGAAGTTCTTCCAGCTTTCGATTTCATGTTCCAATGCAGGTCTAAAAGAAGGTACAGTTCTACCCATTATTTCACATCCGATTCTGTTAGAATCCCAGAAAGTAAGTATTTCGGCACATTAAAAGGAGAATACATTACAAATTTTCTAATTTCTGAGACGTTCTATTTCATTTGATTTATTCATTCTAAATAAATACAATCCTTAATTATTATTTCTAATAATTGTATAGAACAATAAAAGCGGGATATTAATGAGTTATAAAATCTTTGATTCTCTTTGTTATGTTCCTACTGAAGAAGTGTTTATAGATCTTTTAATCTCTTTACCTCCGCAAATGGCAAGATATCTTAAAGATATTTTTGGTCCAAGAGTAGCTCCTATCTTAGGTACTACACCAGAAGTACTTTATAAAATGAAATCAACTCTTAATACATCTGAACTCAAGGAAGCAATTAAGCCATTTTTGCCTAAAATAAAGAAATTAACAATGTCTATTGAAGATTTTGTTGAAAAACTCAACGAAATGGGAGTAGAAAAAGCAGTAATCTTTAATTTAGATGAAGAAACTCCTAGTGGTATTGTTGGACTTCCAAATGATTACTATGCAAAAATTGTAAATCAATTTCCTGATAAATTCATAGGGATTGCTGGGATTGATCCCTTGAAAAAAAAGAAGGTTGTTCAAGAAATTCAGAGATCATATGAGATAGGTCTTAGAGGGATTGCAATTAGACCTTTTATGTTTCAGATACGACCAACTGATAAAAGAATGTATCCGATATATTCTACTTGTGTGGAATTAGATATTCCCATATGGTTTCATATGTCCATTAATTATTCAACAAATACTATGGAGGTTGAACGCCCAATTTATCTTGATGTTGTTGCTCAAAAATTTCCTGAATTAAAGATAATCGCTGGACATGGAGGATGGCCTTGGGTAAATGAAATGGTTGCTGTTGCGTGGCGTAATCCCAATATTTATATTGATATTGCTTCTTATTTACCTAAATACCTAGGTATGCAAGGAACAGGATGGGAACCTCTAATGCATTATGGTAATACGGTTTTGCAAGATAAGATCCTTTTTGGCTCCACTTGGCTCTTTATGGGATTATCAATAAAACAACTTGCAGATGAAGTCATAAAACTTCCCTTAAAGGAAAAAGTAAAGGAAAAATGGCTCTATAGTAATGCAGTTAGATTTTTTAATAAAAAGTAAATATAATTGTATGGATTATTTTTCATTATCGGTACATTCTGGACATATTATCTCATCAAAATCTTCTAAATCACTCCTCCAAACATATATTCTACCATTGCCTTCGCAAAATTTGCATTTTTTTACATCTCCCTTAGGATATAAAAAATAACTCACTTTTAATATCACCTACTTTGGGAAGAAATTATTTGATTATATTAATTTCATATAATTTGAAATTTAGGAACTCCAAGAATATATTAATAATCTATCTATTTAAATGTTTTGAAAAAGGCTGAAATCTGAAAACAAATCAAATCAAATTGTAAAAGAAAAATTAAATAATTCTTATGCTTTTTAATCCAATGTTAACACTACTTATGAACGGGAATTAAATATGACTGAAGATTTAAAAAATTGGCATGCCCCTTGTGGAATTTATTGTAAGAGATGCTCTGGTGTAGAATCTTTTGGATATAAAGGATGCCGAGAATTAAAAAGTCAAATTCTTAAGTTTCCAGTTTTTAAGACTTATAAATATGCCACGGGTAAAGGATACGAATTTTGCTATGAATGTGCTGATTTCCCTTGCGAAATGTTGCAACCAATTGTAAATTTTGAAATCTTTAAACCTCATAATTCTAAAGTGTTAAATTCTGTTATGATATAAAAGTTGGGATTAGAGGAATAGCACTATTACTGATCATAGAAAAAATAAATTTAAATGTGATATCAAAAAAACTAAGTTTCTTCTGCTTTCTTCTCTACATTCTCAGCGTTCTCTTCTGCTCTCTTCTCAGCTTTCTCAGCTTTATCCTCAGCTCTCTTCTCAGCTTTCTCAGCTTTATCCTCAGCTTTCTTCTCAGCTTTCTCAGCTTTATCCTCAGCTTTCTCAGCTTTATCCTCAGCTTTCTCAGCTTTATCCTCAGCTCTCATCTCAGTTCTCCTCTCAGTTCTCCCAGCCTTCTCCTCTTTTTCATGTTTTGAATAATCTTCGTTTGTTGCGTGCCTCACTGCATTTGCTCCGCATTTCTCACAAAATTCCGTTTGTGTTGTCGAAAAATTACCACATTCACCACAGATAAATTTAAAAGTTTTTTTAAAAACCTTCATGTCCATAATTCTTCACGTCTATGATAATTCTTTTTTTTTATAGATTATATGACAATATTTCGCATTACTTAAAAGCTATTCACATTTAAATATTGAATTATTTCGATTTTAATGCAGATAATAATAACTTGGCAAATCATAAGGTATAGAATGATAAGGAAAACTCGGGATTTTAGATTACTAATAAAGTTATTCTATATTTCTTAAAATATAATTTTTCATATTGAAAGGAATTCATATTTCTATATCATGGTGGAATTAAATATTATTCTTAATTTAATCGGTGTACGTATCTTTGCTGATTTCGAAAACCGTATTAAAGATAGTTTTCAGGACACCATAGATAAATTTTGAAAAAACCTTTTGATGATATATCTAAAACCAGTAATCTATCGTCGCATTCTTTAAAGGAACTTTTTTCTTATGTGTACGGGTTTTCCACTTTCGCAACCTATTTTCAGGTAAGTAAGGGTGTTGTACTAAAACATATTCATCAAATCTTTCATTGTCATTTATCATCACTAATACATTTCCAAAATGAGAAAGGATTTTTCCACCTTTCGGTCTGAGAAAAGAGAATGTTCGTGTAAAGATGTTGTAATAATAATGAGAGGTTTTATTTTACAGAGAATTTGTTTGATTCCATCTATTGTTCTTAGCAGATCTTCGAAAATCTGCATTTCTATATTAATACAGATATTAATAACTTGATAAGCTATAAGATATAAAAATGATAAAGAAAACTTGGGGGGTTTTAGATTATTAATAAAGCGAATCCAAATATCTTAAAATAAAATTTTATATTGACAGAATTTTATATTTATTTATCATGGTTGAATTAATCATTCTTCTAAATTTTATTGGTATGATCTTTGAACTTTTTATAATCATATTTGCCGCTGTATTATTAATACTTATATTAAAAAAGTACTTTATTAAGCATCATAAACTCACTCGATTGCTTTTAATAATTTTCATTAACTATTTTATAGCAATTCTCTTTTCTTGGATTTCAAAAGTTTTTGTGGTTTTACAGTTAAATGTGGTACAAGAGGGTTCTATAATTGTTTGGATATATAATATAATTTCCGACTTTAGATTAAGCGAATTCTTTGTGACTATTGCCATTTTCTTGTCATATATATTAAAAGTAAATGTTTTTGAAAAAGGATATAACATTCTACAAAAATATATCACAATACTCTATGGAATATTCGCTTGTGTGTATGTTTTATTCATCTATGAAAACGGTAATACTTTGTTAGATATTATTGCATTCTTAATCGTTTTTATATATATGGTTATGGTCTACGCCCCATTTTTAAGAAGGTCAATAGAATCTTATCGATCAGTAGAAGAGAAAATCTATAAACAAGCATTTTTATCATTAGCAATTATGTCAATTAGTTTTATGTTGATATTTCTCAATTTTGCAATCGATAGAGCATTTATCTTTTTAGGGAGCCCTGGTTTTACAGTGTTTTATTATCTGGCGTGGATTTCTGCCATAGTTGGAATATTTGGAGCATATTATGGATATATTAGACCAAAATCTAGTGAATAATAAATATTAGTTTTTTAAAAACTATACATTAAATATTTTATATTTATTCTTTCTTAATTAACTTTAAAGTTAATAAGTACATATTGAAATGTGATTTCTATGGAAAAAGTAATACAAGATATTTGGATATTAAATGATGCTGGAGCTGTCTTATATCACCGTGTTTTTGATAAAAAAGTAGATGAACAATTATTTGGAGCATTAATGTCTGCACTGAATCTATTAGCAGAAGAATTAGAAAGAGGAGGTTTATCTAATTTTGAGCTAAAAGATAAAAAGTATATTATTACAAAACACCACGGAATATTATTTATTGTAAATTCTTCGAAAAAAATTAAGGAGAAAAAAGTAAATGAAGAAATTAAAAGTATTGTAGACAAATTCTTTACTTTATATCCAAATGAAATGTTTAAAAATTGGAATAATGATGTAAGTATCTTTGCTGATTTTGGAAATCATATTAAAGATAGTTTACAGGACACCATAGATAAATTTGAAAAAGCCTTTTGGTGATATATCTAAAACCAGTAATCTATCGTCGCATTCTTTAAAGGAACTTTTTTCTTAGGTGTACGGGTTTTCCACTTTCGCAACCTATTTTCAGGCAAGTAAGGGTGTTGTACTAAAACATATTCATCAAATCTTTCATCGTTATTCATCATCACTAACACATTTCCAAAATGAGAAAGAATTTTTCCGCCTTTCGGCCTGAAAAGGGAATGTTCGTGTAAAGGTGCCGTTATAATAATGAGAGGTTTTGTTTTACAGAGTATTTGTTTAATTCCATCTATTGTTCTTAGCAGATCTTCGAAAGTCCGCTTTTTATAGCCCTCAAACATTGTTGTAATCCCTGAGATTAATACAACTTTCACATCTTCAAGCATGGAAAGCCTGTTCTCCAAAATTTCAACCATTTGATCCCAAGTAAACGCTCGTGAAATAAGAATGTTTTCTAATACTTTCCGAGGAGATAAATTCTGTGAAACCGCAAACTTACTTACATTATAGGGGTTAAACCGATTGTTTCCATCGATGAAGGCAACCCTAATACTTTCTCCAAATCCTCCATTATTAAAAGCTTTTTGGGCAATAACCGCCGTTGTTAGCAAAATATTGGTTGTTAACTTCTTATCTCCATAGAGTAAATACACTAAATCTCGGTGAAATCCCCCAGAAAGCAACTTGTCTAGCGTGTGATCCCCACTTGAAATGAATGGTAAGTGATTGTTTCTTTTAAACACCTTAAATCCATCATCATATGAGCGTAACGATTCTTCGAACGTCATTATATGGAGTAAGGATTCTTCAAAATAAAACAAAGATACACCGACAATTTTCTAAAATGCATGCAATTTCTCCATAGTATAGAAATATCATTTCTATTTTCAGGAAAAAGTGTTCTTTTAAAAGAAACATTGTTTCATGGAGACAGGGAGGGGAGATTAAAAGTAAAAATAAAGTATAATAAATTTCTGAATATGTTTAGGGGGCGACAAAAATGAGAAAATATATTTGTCCATATTTAGAAATATGGAGGATAACTAAAATCAAACTTTATAACAAGTGTTACAAAATAATTTATTATCAATCATTTAAATTATAAAAATTAAAAAAAACCAATGTATTAAAATGTCAAAAAACTATAAAGATAAGCCTTGGAAAGCAAACTGGGACTCCCATGTTAAAGATCTAAATCCCCAAGAGTTCGAAACGTCGTTCACTCAAGCAATAAGGAGAACTTTTGAAGAACTTCCTGATAAATTAGCTTTTGGTTTTTATGGAACGGA
>CAYPFJ010000029.1:26670-36521 GCA_964409945.1 uncultured archaeon
TTAAGTCATAGAAATTTCGTTGCGGATATAAAAATATTCCAGCATTGGCTTAGTTGGGAATTTGGAGCGGGTTTTGCATTATCAGGATTTCCATTCTTCCATATAGCAGGATTATTTACTTGCTCGAATGTAATAATGTTAGGTTGGAGTCAGATTTTAATACCAAATCCAAGAGATACTACCCATATGATAAAAGAAATGTTAAAATATAGACCCACAGTCTTGGCGAACGTGCCGACATTGTATCAACTGATAATAAAGGACTCTAAATTCAAAAAAATTGATAAAGATATGATTAACTATGCAATTTCGGCTGCGGCTCCATTTCCAAAAGAATCACAGGAGATATTTGAAGGAGTTATTGGTAAAGGAAAAATAATAGAGCTATATGGGATGACTGAAACCTCACCATTAACAGTGGGTAATCCTTCAAGGGGAAAGAAGAAATTGGGACATATTGGTTTACCCTTCCCTAATGTAGATTTCAAATTAGTGGATCCAGATACAGGAAAAGTAGTACCTATAGGTGAGGCAGGAGAAATCTGTGTAAAAGGACCAATGGTTATGGAAGGTTATCATAATAAACCAGAAGAAACGAAAAAAGCTATTGATTCTGATGGGTTCATGCATACTGGAGACGTTGGAATAATGGATGAAGAAGGCTATGTAAGAATCGCCGATCGAACCAAAGATATGATTATAGTAGGAGGATTCAAGGTATTTTCTGCAAAATTGGAAGATACTTTAACCAAGCATCCCGCTATTGAAATGGTAGCTACTATCGGCGTTCCAAATCCAGATAGACCAGGTTCCGAAATTGTAAAAGCTATTATACAGATATCACCAGATTACGATTTCGATGGAGACGAGAAAGCATTAAAAGAAAAAATAACTGCATTTGCAACAGAAAATTGCTCTCCATATGAAGTCCCAAAAATCATTGAATTTACTGAGGAGCTACCACTTACGGTGGTTGGAAAAGTAGACAAGAAGTTATTAAGAAAATCATAATCAAGATTAATGTAATAAAGTCTAGCGTTAAGAAGATTATTTTTTTTAAAATTTTATTTACTATTATTTTGAATTTCATTATAAGTTAATATCTATGTACTCTTTCCTCTAGATATAATCACGTTTTTCTATAATTTTTATTGAGATTGAAAAATTAGGGTAAATTTAATAAACTTTTTTAATAAAATATAGCTTATTTAATATCACAATTCGATTTTGAATTGTACTTAATAAATAAAAAACGTGAAATTATATAATGTCAAATCCGTATGAAAGTAGATTTTGGAAGAAAAATTGGGATCCTGGAATGGAAGATATTGACCCAAAAGAATTTGAAACTAATTATCCAGCAATTATAAGAAAAATATTTGAAAAATTTCCTGATAAAATGGCTCTTGCTTATCAGGGTTTAGAAATCAGCTTTAGTGAGGTAGATAAATATTCAAATCAATTTGCTAACATGTTGATTGAAAACGGATTTCAAAAAGGAGATGTAGTAGGAATTAATTTGGCGAATATTCCAGAATACGTATATTCTGTTTTAGGTACACTTAAAGCGGGATGTATTGTTTCAGGTGTTAGTCCTCTACTATCTGATGTCCAAATGCATTATCAATTAGATGATCTCGGAAAAGGAGGTAAAAATGTTGCGTTAGTCACTCTTGATGCTATTTTTCAACATAGATTGACTAAAATTGCTGATAAATTACCGCAGCTTAAAATTGTGGTAGTAACAAGTGTAATCGGTTCATTTTCTAAAGAGGATCAAGCAAAAATTAAAGCTGTTAGAGAAATCCCCTCTGGCGAAGTCACTCCATTAGAGGGAAAGATTGTCTATAATTTCCAAGATGATGTTTTGACAAAATTTTCAACTGATTTACCAAAAGTTGACATATCTCCCGATGATATTGGCTGGATTCAATATACAGGTGGAACAACAGGTCCTCCGAAAGGAGCAATGTTAAGTCATAGAAATTACGTTTCAAATATGAAAGGTATTATATCCTGGCTTCAATGGGAAGAAGGAAAAGGAGTATTACTATCAGGATTTCCTATGTTTCATGTTGCTGGTTTAACTGTGTGCCAAGGTGCTCTTTATAACGGTATGAGCCAAATTATAATTGCTAATCCTCGTGATGCATTACAAATTTGTAATGAAATGAAAAAATATAGACCCACAATGCTTGTAAATGTACCTTCATTATATCAAATTTTAATTAATTTTCGTAAGTTTAAAAGGTTAGATCACTCTGATTTAAGATTATGTATTTCTGCAGCTGCTCCATTTCCAAAAGAATCTCAGGAAGCTTTAGAAAGCGTAGTAGGTGAAGGTAAATTATTAGAGCTTTATGGAATGACTGAATTATCACCGGTAGCTACAATGAATCCATCTATTGGAATAAAAAAATTAGGAACGGTTGGTTTACCATTTTTAAATGTAGGTTTGAAAATCGTCGATCCTGAAACCAATGAGGTAGTTCCATTAGGAGAACCAGGAGAAATTTGCGTAAACGGGCCATTAGTTATGCTAGGATATTATAATAAACCAGAAGAAACTGCTAAAGCTATAGATAAAGACGGTTATATGCACACTGGCGATGTTGGTATCATGGATGAAGATGGTTATGTTCGAATAGTCGATCGTACAAAAGATATGATTATCGTTGGAGGATATAAAGTTTTTTCAGCGAAAGTTGAAGATACATTAGCAAACCATCCTGCAATTGGAATGGTTGCATTAATCGGGCTCCCTAACCCAGATAGACCCGGATCTGAAATCGTTAAAGCATTTGTCCAAATCAACCCAGATTTTGAATTTGATGGAAATAAGGAAGCATTAATGGAAGATATAATAAAATTTTCTAAAGACAACTTAGCGCCATATGAAGTTCCCAAGTTAGTAGAATTTTCAGAAGAATTACCATTAACGGTAGTAGGAAAAATAGACAAGAAAATTCTAAGATCTGGTTGATCCTTTATTTTAATTACTTATTTTTTCTTATTTTATTTATTATTTGTGATTTGATTTTCTACAATAGAAACTACTTCTGGAAGTATATCCCCTATTTTTTCATGGATAACAACCTCAGCTGCTGAATCCATATCAGTTTCTTGAATATTTATAATCGCTAATTTTGCTCCAAGTGATAGAGCTTTATGAGGATAAAATGCAACTGGATAAACTACAAGGGAAGAACCAAGTACTAATAGTAAATCGCATTCAGCAATCATTTTATCTGCTGCTTCGAGTGTTTCTGACTCAAGTGGTTCCCCGAAAAATATAGCGTTTGGTTTTAACATTCCTCTGCATTTTTCACAAGAAGGCGAATAATTCCCTTTCATTACCTGATTAACCATAAAAGTTATCTCGTAAACTTGGCCGCAAGTCATACATTTTGCTTCATAGGCATTTCCATGAAACTCTACAATGTTTTTTGTCTTAGCTTTATGATGTAATCTATCAATATTTTGAGTAAGGACTCCTTTTAATTTTCCAAATTTTTGAAGCTTTGTTAATGCTTTATGCCCTTTATTTGGTCTCGCTCTAAAAATATTTCTTCCTGTTTCTATCATAAATTCTAAATTTTTACTCGTATTAGCTACATAAGAGTGAATCGATGCGAATTCATACGGATCTACTTTTTCCCATAAGCCAGTATCCGGTGTTCGGAAATCAGCAATTCCACTTTCAGTAGACATCCCTGCCCCTGTTAGTGCTACTATATTGTTCGAGTTAAGGATTAAATTTGCTAATATTTCAATTTTTTCTTCTAAAGACATCATCTATTAATATTTCTGGGTATATAAGTCAAAAAAGTTTAATGATTAAATTAGTTTATAAAATATTTTATTGTCTTATGATTTTATTGTATTAATGCTTGTAGAAGAATTTAAACAGATTAAATATAATAAAGAAGAAAATGGAATTCTAACTGTTACCCTAAACTGGCCCGAAAAAAAAAATGCTCTTTCACCATTAGGACTTTTAGAACTCTGGTATGCTGTGGATCATGGTGAAAAGGATAAACAAGTTAAAGTTATGATATTAACAGGGTGTGAGGAAGCAGGCGCTTTTTCTTCAGGAGGTTATTTTTCAAATGAAATGTTGAAAGATATACCGGAAAAGTATAGAACAGAAATCAATTTAAGAGATATGGCATCAAAAAAGTTATGTCTTAAGTTTTGGGATTTTCCAAAACCAGTGATATCAGTGATTAATGGTTTTGCTGTGGGTGGGGGTTTTACCCTTCCGGTAATTTGTTCAGATTTAGTCTATATGGCTGAAGACGCATGGTGGGCATTATTTTTTGTAAAAAGAGCGGTTATACCTGATTTTGCCACCACAATTCTTTTACCTTTCATGATAGGTATGAATAAAGCTAAAGAACTGTTTTATTTTGGCGATCAGATGACTGCACATGACGCGGAAAGATTAGGTCTCGTTAATAGAATATTACCTAAAGAGAAATTAATGCCTTATGCAAGAAACCAAGCCTTAAGGCTTATTCCCCCTAAGGGACCCTCTCTCTCAATTAAATTAATGAAGAAAACCATACATACCTATTTTAGGGAAATTTTAGAATCACAATTAGATTTGGAAAATAAGATGTGGACCAAGTCAATCCAAAGTAAAGATTTTGGAGAGTCTTTAAAAGCTTTAAAGGAAAAAAGGGATCCAACTTTTATTGGAAAATAAGTTCATATATCTTTATTAAATCATAGGAATACTCAACAATGATTTTTAATTTGGGATTTCTGTTACATAAAATTTTTTTTTTTTTAGTCTAAATCACTCATTTCTATATTATCCCTAAAAAGTGAATCTAAAAAAAAAGATTAATAACGATTATTTTTATTTATTCAATATACTATAATAATATAAAAAAAATATAAGAATTTAAGAAAGGTCAATATTTCACTTAATATCTTAAGTTATTAGTTAACAATAATTTAGTTTTATAATTCTTTTTACACAATTTGGTGCAAGAACAAATGGCTGCTGCAAAAAGCTTCATTTACAAGATATGTGTTGTAGGAGATGGCGGCGTAGGTAAAACATCTATGGTCCTACGCTACTGTGAAAACACGTTCAAAGAAAATTATATTATGACGATTGGATCCAACTTTTCAACAAAAAAAGTAAATTTAGAAGAATATCCGAACTATCTAATTCGACTCCAACTATGGGATCTCGCAGGACAGAAACATTTTAGTTTTGTAAGGCCTCCTTTTTATAGAGGGAGTAGTGCTACTGTATATACATTCGACCTTACACGAAGAAGTTCATTTCAGAATATCTTAAATTGGAAAGCAGAAGTGGAAAAAGTAATCGGGGATGGCAAACCAAGTATTTTAGTAGGAAATAAAACTGATTTGGCAGAACAATGGGGCAGAGAAGTCGGAGAAGGGGAAGGTGAAGCATTAAAGGAAGAGCTTAACGCAATAGCATATTATGAAACAAGTGCCAAGAATGATCTTAGAGTTTCTCCTGTGTTCAAAGATATAACACTTGCTATTTTAGAGAAGACTCAAAAGATCTAACTTTTTATTAGTTATAAACCATAAATTAAAATTTAGTTGTAAATTTTAAAAACATAAAATAAAATAATAATAGGTAAATTAAATGTTTGGAGCAGCCCCAAAATATGACCGTGCCCTTACTGTCTTTTCCCCAGAAGGGCGTCTTTTTCAGGTAGAATATGCTTTAGAGGCAGTGAGGCGAGGAACTCTTGCGGTTGCAATAAAATCTAAAGAAGATGTGTGCCTTGCAGCTCAAATAAAAATACCATCAATATTGATGGATGCTGATTCAATTGACAAACTTTTTCAAGTAGATGAACATATTGGAGTAGCAATTTCTGGTCTTCATGCTGATTCCCGTGCTCTTATAAATTATGCAAGAGTTCAAGCACAATCATTTAGATTAACATATGATGAGCCTGTTCGCCTGAACATGCTAGCAAAGTCAATTGCAGATATGAAACAGCAGTTTACACAGTTCGGAGGTGTGAGGCCATTTGGCTGCGCTCTTTTCTTCATCGGAATAGATGCTGGAGGGACACAAATTTTCACAACATCACCAAGTGGAATTTACCGTTCATTCAAAGCATATGCTATCGGGACTGGGGAGGCATCCGCTCGAGAATATTTAATTGAAAATTATAAAGAAGAATTGCCATTTGAAAAAATCATTAATTTAGCGTTAAATGCTCTAAAAGACTCGATAGATGAAGAAGCAACAAAAGAGAATATCCGAATGGCATATATTAAAGGTGAAACCAAACAGTTTCATATGTGTACTAAACAAGAAGTAGAAGAATTTTTGACGAAATTAACATAATTCTTATTTTAAAATCATCATAAAAGATTTTATTTTCTCAATCTATATTATAGATATTAATATAATATCTAGAATTTTACTTACACAACGAAAAAATAAGCGAGTTTTATGGCTAAGAAGAAGATTAGAGAAGAGTTTGATAAATTTTTTAAGAATGGTGATGAAAAAGCAATAAAAAAGATGTTAGATAAGAATCCTTGGCTTCTTGATGAAGTCTCAAATACTATGGATGCGGGTATGGTAGAGCAAAATCAAATTATTGCTGCATTAGGTGTAATGGAAGATGAACTTGGAGGTCCTGTGCCGATTGATGAAATTATATTTAGTTTAAGAGTTGATTTTAATATACGTAAAAGTGAGGATGAAGTACATATAATTTTAGCTAGCACAGAAAATCTAAATCTTGTAAAAAGAGACGCTAATGGGTGGAGTTTAACCATTGAAGGGGGGAAAATCTGTGATGATTATCTTAATAAGAATCTAGGAAAAATTGAATTGTGATCGATTAAATATTTATTTTCGTTTAATAATTTTTAAATTAAGACTAATTTATTATAGAAATATTGTAGAGAGATTTTTGTTTAATATTTTCATTCTTAATTCTCCTAAAAAATAGTTGAGATATATGGCAGAGAAAGAAGAGGAAGATTTCGACCAGGAATTCGATGAGAACGGATTTGATCCCACAAAAGAAGCATTTTTTTCTGATATGATAAATGCGGAAGAAGAAATCGCTTCTGAGGCTTATGAATTAGTTGAACATGCTATTAATCTGATAGGGGGTCATTATTATGATGATGGTATTGAAATTTTACGTCAAGCAATCGGATTATATACACAGATTAATAGAGAAGAAGAAATTAAAGCTATTAATGATAAAATTTCAGAAGTTTATATCCTTAAAGAAAAATCATTCCGAGAAATCGAAGCTGAACCAGAAAGAGAAGTAGAAGTTTTTGAGGAAGCTGAAGTGATTGAGGAACCCGAAGTGATCGAAGAAATTGAAGAAGTGGAAGTGAGTAAAGAAGCTGAATTAATCGAAGAGACTAGGAATGAGGCTGATTTGATCAGTAGAGCAGACCAATTAATTGTGGAAGCCCACCAATTAACTAACTCCTGTGAATTTGAGGAAGCTCTCGATAAATATGATGCAGCTGAAAATATCCTTGACGATCTTAATAAAACTGAGGAGATAGAAAGATTATTTTCATTGATTGAAGAATGCTATAATAAAAAAGCGGAATATTTACGTAATGTTAAAAAAGAAGAACTAGATGTTGGTATGGAAAAAGAAGCACAACTAAGTGAAGAGCAGATAAAAGAACAAAAATTAGAACAATTTCTTGAAACTAAAAAGAGAGAGGAGGAGATTTCAACTCGAGCATATGAAATATTGGATCAAGCAGTAGAAAGGGCTAAATTGCAAGAATACGATCAAGCTATAAAATTATATATGGAAGGTATAAGTTTATTTGAAGAACTAAATTGGACATATGAAGTTAAACGAATTCGAGATACTATAGAGCAATTAGAAAAAGAAAAGCTTAGACATCTTAAAGATCTTGAGAAAGAAAGAGTAGAGATGGAGCAAAAAATTGAAACCGAGTTAGAAAAAGAAAAACTGATTGATCACTATGCCAAAGAGGTAATTGAACAGGAAAAACTTGCACAAATAGAAAGATTAAAAGGAATTGAATTTCAAAAAATGGAACAAGAGTTCTTTAAAGCACAAATTGACAATATGGTATCAGATGCAGCTAGAATGGCACATGAGTATGAAATAGAAATGCAGAGAGCTATAAAAGATGGAAAAATAGTGGAGGAATGTATTTATCCTAAAGTTATTGAAATTTATAAAAACATAAAGGATTTACTTATTGATAAGGGTTGGAATAAGGAAGCAGCGATATATGATGATACAATAGATATCTATATTCAAAAATTTGAAAAGGATAAAAAAATAAGACAAATCGAAGCTGATAAGATCAAAAAACAGAAAGAAACCGAAGAACTACTAAAAGTTCAGGAACAAGGTATAGAAGTTCATATTAGCGAAGAACAACAACGTGCTATAAAAGAGCAAAGTCAAAAAGCAATAGAAATTCAGAATATACGAAATCAAATTGAGGAGATGATTAAAAGAGCAGAGCGTTTAGCGAGAGAGTATGAGGTAGCGTTAAGAAAAGGTAAATTCGAATTAAAATGTCCTTATTCTGAAATTATCAATCTTTTTGAAAAAGCTCGACAAATGGCATTAGAAAGAGGTTGGGATACAGATGTGACAATCTTTTCAAGTCAGATATATTCTTATAAACAAAAGCTGGAAAAAGATAATCGATTAAGACAAATTGAAGGTGATAAAGCTAAAAAACAAGAAGAGATTGAAGAAACGTTTAAAGTTAAAAAAGAGGAGCCTTTTGTAGGATTAGACATTGAAAAATTAAAATCACTTGAAAAGCAAAAAAAAGCAGAAGAAGAAAAAGAAGATTTTGATTCTACCATCGATATAATGGTAAATCAAACTGAAAAAATGGCTCGAGAATATAATTCTGAAATGAAAAAAGCCATAAAAAAGGGTAAATTAGCAGAAAATCCTCCATTTTTGAAGATTATTGGGATATATGAAAAAGTTAAGCGAATGTTGCTTGAGAATGGACGTGAAGAAGAAGCGGCAGCATATGGTACCCAAATAAATTTTTACTCCGAAAAATTAGAGCATGATAATAAATTACGAGAGGTAGAAGCTGAAAAAGCCTATAGAGAAAAATCAATTGAAGAAATGCATAAAATGGGTAAACACATTGGAGTAGATGAGGAAAGATTAAAAACTATAGAAAGGAAAAAAGAAGAGGAAGATTTTGAAAAATTTATTTCTGATAATGTCAATAATGCCGAAAAAATGGTACGTGACTATGAAATGGATATGAGAAAGGCTTATAGAAAAGGAGAAATAATAAAGAATACACCATATTCTGCTGTTATTGAAATATATAAAGAAATACGAGAAAAAGTCTATGCGAGGGGATGGAAGGACCAAGCAGAAGTATATGCTAATCAGATTAAAATTTATCAAGAGAAATTAGAGAAACATCAAAAACTATTCGAAGTTGAGGCTCAGAAAGTTCAAAGGGAAAAAGATATCGAAGAAATGCATAAAGTAGAAAAGGAAGTTGAAGTTGACCATAAAAATCTAGGAGCTCTTGATAGAAAAAAAGAAGAAAAAGAATTTCAAAAATATATTACAGAAGAGGTCAACAAAGCAGAGAAACTTGAAAGAGAATTTGATACAGTTATGAAAAAAGCTATTAAAAAAGGGAAAATAATAGAACAAACCCCCCATCTAAAGATAATAGAAATATATAAAGAAATACGAGAAAAAGTCTATGCGAGGGGATGGAAGGACCAGGCAGAAGTATATACTAATCAGATTAAAATTTATCAAGAGAAATTAGAGAAACATGAAAAACTACTCGAAGTTGAGGCTCAGAAAGTTCAAAGG
>CAYPFJ010000030.1:0-35032 GCA_964409945.1 uncultured archaeon
AAAAAATTGATGATGGAACTTTTACGGGAGATACACTTAATAATGACTGGGTAGTCAAAAAGGTTGCATGTTCTCAATGTTCAATTGCGTGTGATCATATTGCTAAAATTCCAAAAACACATCCTCATTGGCCTAACTTATATGCCAGTATAGATGTAGAGCTTTGTTATGGGTTCGGTACTGCTACAGGAAATTCTGATTGGCCAACGATATTTAAGTGTGTTCAATTATGTGATGATTTAGGGATTGACGCAATTTCAGGAGGAGTTAGTGCCGCAATGGCCTGTGAATTATATGATCTCGGTTTAATTACTAAAAAGGATTTGGGCTATGAATTACCCTTTGGATCAACGGTAAATCTCGTGAAATTCACAGAAGAAATGATACTTGGTAAGGGCTTTGCGGGGGAAATATTTGGTGATGGTACCAAACAAGCAGGCATCAGATTAGAGGAAAAAGGAATAAAAAATGCTAGCTATTACGGTATGCAAATTAAAGGGTTGGAACTGCCTGCATTTGATCTTCATGGAATGAACTCATTTGCCGTTGGAGAAAGTGTTTCAATTAGAGGGGCATGCCATTTAAGAAATGGAGCCTATGGATTAGATGCAAAAGGAACATTTGATAGATTTTCCTATGATAAACCCCTTGAAAGAGGAAAAGCAATTAAGGAATTAGAAGACATCTATGCTATTATTGATTCATATATCGTGTGTAAATTTACTCGAGGAATTTACGAAAATGACGCTGAAATGGCTAAAGTTTTTGAATTAGTGACTGGAATTCCGGTAACTGATAAATTTATACAAAAAAGAGGAGATGCTATTGTTAATCTTTCAAAATGCTTTAATATTCGAGAAGGATGGACAAGAGATGATGATCACCCTCCTGAGAGGTTCTTTAAGGAATCGCACACAAGAGGACCAGCTAAAGGAGTTGTTTTAAAGGAAGACGGATATCAACAATTACTAAGTGGCTATTATGAAGCTCGAGGTTGGGATATTAAAACAGGAATTCCAACTGATGAAACTTTAAAATCTCTTGGATTAGATTTTGTTATTGGCAAACTAAAGCCTGCTGGAGGTAAGAAATAGATGTCGAAAAGTGGTATAAAAAAGAGAGGTGGGGTTGTACACCAATTTATTATTGTCGATCCAAACTTATGTACTGGTTGTGAAACTTGTGAATCTGTGTGTTCTTTTGTACATGATGGTGAATTTAACCCGATTAACACTAGAATTCATAGAGTACGGATTGAACCTATTTTAAATGTCGCGTTAGCCTGTCAAAAATGTGATGATGCACCATGTGTCCGAAGTTGTCCAGAAAAAGCTCTAGAGCAAGATAAACAGACAGGATCAATTATAGTTGATGATGATAAATGTAATGGATGCGCTTTCTGTATCCGTGCGTGTGATTTCGGTGTTCTAAGTTTACATATTCAATCTCAGAAGGCTTTAATTTGTGATCTTTGTGAAACAATGAAGGATGATTATATAGATCCTGAGAGAGGAGAAAGATATCCTGCGTGCATTGATGTCTGTCCAAAAGAAGCCATATCTTTAAAAGATGTGGAACAAATTGGTGAAGAAAAACGAATTGATGCGGTAAAACGGCTTTTTGGGGATATACTAAAAGAAACTGAAGCTTAAATTTTTTATTTTCAATTTCCTTTATTTTTTATTCTAAATTTTTAAAATTTCAGTTAAATTTCGCCTTTACAATCATACCTAACACCTCCTAATTAAATGCAAAGGTTGAATAAATCGAAAAAACTGTTTTAAAACTGAATGATCAGATTTTAAGGGCGAAATTTTATAATAATTTAATTTTAATAATAAGGAGAATTTACATTATCATTAGCATTTCTTGGATTACTATTTCGAAAAAATCTAAGAGATAATCGATCCTTAAAAGTTAGGAGGTTAAGCTAGCTAAAGGTGAAAAAGATGTCTGATAAACAGACCAATGAAAATAATGACGAAGATCAAATAAGAATAGGTGTGTTCGTGTGTCATTGAGGTATTAATATTGCGGGTATATTAGATATCCCTAAAATAGTCGAAGAAATCAATAAATTAGATAATGTTTGGGCTTATCCGTACTTATCTTTATGTACTGAAGGTGGATCTACTGTTATCAAGGAGAAACATGAAGAAGTTAAATTTAATAGGGTTTTAGTTGCTGCTTGTACTCCAAAGACTCATCAACCTGTTTTTCACGCAATATTAAAAGAGATGGGTTTACCTCCAAGATATTTAGAATTTGTAAATATTCGAGAACATTGTTCTTTTGTACATCAAGCACCAGAGGTGCACGAGAAAGCTACCTTAAAAGCCATTGAATTAATCAAAGCTGGTATTGCTCGAGCGAAATTATTGGAAGAGGTGCCTACTAAAACCGTATCAGTAGAACCCGCGGCTCTAGTAGTAGGTGGTGGAATTGCAGGTTTATCTGCCGCTATCGATTTAGGTGATGCTGGATATAAGGTATATTTAGTTGAAAAAAATACAACAATTGGTGGACGTATGTCCCAACTCGATAGAACCTTCCCAACAGACGATTGTTCTATATGAATCTTAGGACCGAAAATGCTAGAAGCTAATCGCCACCCAAATATAGAAATCTTATCTTACAGCGAAGTCATGGAAATAGATGGATATATTGGCAATTTTGAAGTTAAAGTCAATAGAAAAGCCCGGTTTGTTGATGAAACAAAATGCACTGGATGTGGAACCTGTCGAGACGTATGCCCAGTTTACACGAGTAACTATTTTGATGAGCACTTATCAGCAAGAAAAGTCATTGATATTGCTTTTGCTCAAGCAGTACCTGCAGTGTCACAACTTGAGAGAAAAGTATGCATTGAATGCTTCGCATGTGTGGATGCGTGTGAACAAGAAGCGATAGATTTTAGTCAAAAGGATAAGATTGTAGAACTTAAAGTTGGTACAATAATTGTAGCTACCGGTTGGGATCTCTATCAAGGTAATGATTATGGATATGGGACTTATGATAACGTAATCAATCAGATAGAATTAGAAAGGATCCTCGCTCCAAATGGTCCTACATATGGACATTTAAAGCGTCCTTCTGATGGAAAGCGTCCTACTAAAATTATATTTATAAATTGTGTAGGATCAAGAGATGTAAATAAAAATGCTCATTGTAGTGTTATATGTTGCAACCTTTCGCTTAAAAACTCTAAATTAATTAAATCAGAATATCCTGATTCACAAATCGTCTGTTGTTATATAGATATGAGGTGCGCTGGGAAGGATTATGAAGAATATTATAGAAGATCCCGTGATGCTGGAACTATCTTTGTAAAAGGAATGGTTGGAAAAATTGAAGAAGATCCTTTAACGAAGAATCTTTTAGTACAATTTGAACCAGTTGGAACTGATTCTGTTGTTAAAATGGAAGCTCATATGGTTATATTATCATCTGCTTCACTTCCATCCCAAGGTACGATAGAAATTGCTAAAGTACTAAACATGGAGAAAAGCTCTGATGGTTTCTTAAAAGAATATCATGCACGGCTTGATCCAATTAGCACTAAAGTACCTGGTATATATATCTGCGGTTCAGCTCAAGGACAGAAAGAGATTGATAAAACAGTAAGTCAAGCAAGAGGAGCCGCATCAGTAGCGGGAATTCCTATGGGCAAGGGAGAATATACGATGGAATTAATAAGAGCGACACCCTCAGATGAACGTTGCGCAAAATGCTATAAATGTATAGAAGCTTGTCCATATAATGCTATATCTGTAAATGAAAAAGGAAATCTCGTAGTAGATCTAATTAATTGTCGAGGTTGTGGAACTTGCGCATCCTTATGCCCTTCAAAAGCAATTGAATTGACATATTTTAGAGACGACCAATATATGGCATTCATAGATGTATTACTACCAATAGAGGAGTAGAGATGTAAGAAAAATGACAGAAGAAAATGATATCAAAATAATTGTTTATGCTTGCTGGAAATGAGGATACGGTTCAGCTGATATGGCAGGTACTATTCGAGCCCAATATCCGGATTCGATTAGAAATGTTTTAGTACCCTGCTCTGGGCGTGTAGGATCTGACTTAATAATGCGAGCATTTGGAAGAGGCGCAGATGGTGTAGTAATTAATGCTTGATACCCTGGTGAATGCGATTATGAAACGGGAAATTACCACGCATATAGACAAGTCGAATATATTAAAGAAATATTAAAAGTAGTTGGAATAAGTCCAGATAGAATAAAAATAATCTATTGTACTGCAGCTGAAGGCCAGAAATTTCAAAATGAAGCTATAGAAATCGATAAAACAGTCCGTAAATTAGGGCCAAACCCTCTACGTACAAAAAGCACACCTAAAAAAGAAAAAGCGAAAGCGAAAGCTTAAAAAATTTAATGTGTTTACTGATGAGATTGAGTTAAAAAAGTGAGAACTCAGTTGAAGAAATGGGTGCACCATATAACACATACATATAGTTTAATAAAATTTAATAAAAATATTTATAATTTATTTCAAAAAATTTGGGAAATTTAAAAAAAAATTATAGTTTAGTAAATAGTTAGAGTTGGGATTACATGGAAGCAATGGCAGAATATTTGATAAAGATTGAAGATTTTTCTAAAATCTTAGCGACTTTATTAAAAGAAAAAGCAGTAGATAAAATTATCGGTGCTGAATTGAGAGTTGATAAGAAATCCGGGACTATAGACAGGTTTACTGTTCAACCTACATTAGCAGAAAAAGAAGAAGATGTGAAGGATTTTCCATTAACTCCTTTAATTGCATTTGGCTATGCAAGAACAGACACTGCTTCAAAATATCTGCATAAATCTGTTGCAGGTGCAATGAATGAAAAAGTAGGACTAGTTGCTCGTCCTTGCGATACGAGAGCACTAATAGAACTTGCAAAGATCAAACAAATAAATCTTGATAATCTCTTTATAATTGGTATTGAAGATAGAGGGATACTTCCAAAAGCAGGACGAGAAATGAGAGCGATTAAAGATGTTGATCCAACTAAAATTGTAAAAGAAAAGGTAGGAGACAACGGTCTTATCGTGAAGATGGAAGATGGAAGCACAAAAGAACTTAATCTTACTGTTGCTGAGAATTGTTTGAGATGCTATCGAAAAATTCCAGTAGTCGCTGATTTAACTGTAAGCGATCTTGGAATTCCAGTTGATTCAGATGAGATTATCTTAAAAGTGTATTCAGATAATGGAAGTGATATATTGGATAAATCAGGAATCAAGAAAAAATCACTTCCAGATAAGGAGAAAAAAGCACATTCAGATAAATATAGTGAAATAATCGAAAAAGCTAAAGAAAAGCGAGCGAAAGATCTAGAAGAATGGGAGAAACTTTCACAAGAAGATAAAATTGCGGAATTACTTAAATGTACTATGTGCAATACATGCATTCGAGGTTGTCCCGTTTGTTATTGCGTAGATTGTATATTACAGAAAAAGAGAAAAGATAAAAATATTGATAAAGCAACATATCAATTAACACGTATAGCTCATGATGCGGATAGATGTGTAGAATGCGGAAACTGTGATAATAACTGTCCTCAAAACTTACCCTTGTCGCTATATTTTCAATCATTAAATGAAGCCTTTAAGAAGAAGTTTAAATATGAGGCAGGCATGTCTCTTGAAGATATTCCATTCCGATCTGGAAAAGCAATTTCCCAGATGAAATTAGAAAAAACATAGACCTAATTTTTTTATATTCTTTATTTTATTATTGATTTTGATTTATAGATACTAATTAACATTTTTTTTAGAAAAAAAATTTAAAATTATCATTATTAGGAGAGAGTTAATTCATATAGTAAATCCATAGTAAAATTATAAATATCTCTTTATCTTATAATATTAAGTTGAAATCCCAAATTTAGAGTATTATTATGAATGATGAAAATACCCAAAATCAATTAAAAGAAATTGTAAAAAAACTTGACAGAATCAGAAAACTTAATGATGATATTCGATTTATACTTATTATAATAGTTTTTACATTAATTTCTATCGCTTTTATGAGTTTCATTTATTTCTCAGGTCATTTCCCACCAATATAGCGATTAGACTTTGTGAAATTGAACTTATTGAACTGAAAATTAAAGAAATTTAAAATCTGGGTTAGAATCTGTCCTATTTATAACTTTAAATTTGAAACGGATGTATTCTTATTTTTGAAATTCTTTTGGAATATGAACAGCAAACTTGCATAATAATCCTCCTGTAAGAGGTGTTTCGATTGGTTCTACAGTGGTTGATTGATCGAATATTACATCCCAGTATTTCTTTGTATATCCAGCACTACAATGGCAGAATTGAGAGAAAAGTTCATAGTCAGTACCATTTTTAATAGCACCTCGTATCCAAGGACAATAACAACTATAAAATCCTTTTATTCTCTTATCCTTTGCTTGTATATGTTTCTTAGTTTGATAAGGTATTTTTGTTTCAATGATTTTATCCCCTATTCTTATTCCAGGGTTAATTGAGGGTGTTTTCTTTATAAATTCGATTACTTCTTCATCGATATATTGTGCAAATTCCAGAGTCCCCTCTTTTTGATGTTTTTGAAGTCGATCAATTAATTCTTGTTTTTTTAGTTTTAAAAAATCATCAATATCATTTAATTTTAAAAAGTCTTCCCGATCTTTTTCAATAGAACCAGGGCGACCATGTAAACATGGTTTCAAGAGTTCTATTGTTTTTTCTTCACCTATTTTTTCCTCCAATCTTTTCATAATTTTTTTAGTAAATTCAGGTTTATTTTCAGGATCAACTCCCAATGGTGGAATTTTAATATTGTTAAAAATTTCATCTCGCAGTTGTTCCCCATATTGTTCAGCAATCCTTTCATAAAGATTATCCATTGCATTATAAGATTCTGAGATGTCGATAATCTCAACTATATAATCATAATTTTTTATGAAATTAGCGTAATTGATTAAAGCTCTTAATAAATCTAACACTGTGCCATTATTATTTGCTATTAAATATTCTGTATATTTGAGGATTTCTCCTTTAGGAATTGAATCAATATTATAATTCTTTTTTTTAAGATATTTATCGAATTTATTTAATCTAGTAATAAAAATTGCTGCTTGTTCTTTACCCACATTGCTCTTTGAGAGAAATTTTGAAAAATTCTTTTCTTTCAAGACATATCACACTTTCTTAACCAAATAAAAGAATGTAAAATCTATAAAATTGATAAATTTTTCTTGTTTTTTTTAGGGAATGCTTGATAGATCCAATTATTCATAATATCATGATTTTATCTGTATTGATTATCTTAAATGGTATTTAGATAATCATAATCATAATTTTATTAAATTTTATATTTTTAATCTACCTAGAATTTTAAGAAAACATCTTGAGAAATATTAATTTTTTGTAAGGTAGATAATTTGGATTTTTCAGGTAAAGTAATTCGACCAATTTCACTTGATAAAGTAAAGATAAATGATAGATTTTGGTCTCCGAGAATAGAAATTAATCATAAAATAACAATTCCTCATGCATTTAAAAATTGCGAGAAGACTGGACGTATTGCCAATTTTTCTAGAGCCGCAGGATTATTAAATGACGGAAAAAAACCGATCTTTCCTTTTGATGATTCGGATGTTTTTAAAGTCATTGAGGGGGCAGCATATTCATTAATTATAAAACCTGATTCTAAACTCGAAGATTATGTTGATGATTTAATTGAGAAAATAGCAGCGGCTCAAGAAGATGATGGATATTTATATACTACACGGACAATAAATCCAGAAAAACCTCATGTATGGGCCGGCAAAAAACGTTGGGAATTAGTTTCAATCTTAAGTCATGAATTATACAATATGGGGCATCTTATTGAGGCTGCAATTGGTTATTTCCAAGCTACAGGTAAACAAAAATTGTTAAATGTGGCGATTAAAAGTGCAGATTTAATATATAATGAATTTGGTCCAGGAAAAATAGAGAGAATTCCGGGACACCAAGAAATTGAAATTGCTTTGATTCGGCTATTTAGAATTACAAATAGTACAAAATATTTAGATTTAGCAAAATTTTTCTTAGACCTTCGTGGTTCTACTAAAGTATTTGATTTTGAAGATTATTTGAGTAAATTTAAAATTTATTTTGAAGATGCAAGATCTCCGGAATATAACCAATCTCATAAAAAAGTTATTGAGCAATATGAAGCAGTTGGACATGCTGTTCGAGCGGCTTATATGTATTCAGCAATAACAGATATCGTGTCTATCTACAATATTTCTGAATACAAAACAGCTATAAATCGTATTTGGGATAATATAGTTTCTAAAAAATTATATATAACTGGGGGGATTGGTGCTCGTTCAGAAGGAGAAAGCTTTGGAGATGAATATAAATTGCCTAATTTTGAAGCTTATGCTGAAACATGTGCTGCTATTGCCAATATGTTTTGGAATTTCCGTCTTTTTTTATTGTATAGTGATGCTAAATATATTGATGTTTTGGAACGTACTTTATATAATGGGTTCCTTTCGGGAATTTCATTAAACGGAAAAGGATTTTTCTATACTAACCCTCTCTCTTCAAAAGGAAATATAAGTAGAAGATCTTGGTATAGATGTCCTTGTTGTCCTACTAATATTGTACGCTTTATACCCCAGATTCCGAGTTATATTTATGCGCTAGAAGATGATTGTATTTTTGCTAACCTTTTTATTGGGAGCTTTGCTTCGATTGAACTTCAAGACACCGAAGTGTCACTTATTCAAGAAACAAATTACCCATGGAGCGGAGATGTGAAAATTACAATCTCTCTCACTCAAATGAAAGAATTTACAATAGCAATTCGAATTCCTGGCTGGGCACACAACAAACCAGTTCCAAGTGATTTATATTATTACTTGACACCGAATAATCTGGAATTAAGTATAAAAATCAACGATGAATTAATAGAATTTCATATAAAAAATGGATTTGTTAGAATTCAGAGAACTTGGAAAGATAATGACACTATTGAATTAAGCATACCAATGCCCATTAGAAGAGTATTAAGTAATCCAAAGGTTAAAGAAAATATCGATAAGGTGGCAATTGAACGAGGTCCCATTGTTTATTGTATTGAAAGTATTGATAATGAAGTTAAATCAATATTTAATATAAAATTAAATGATAATACATTACTCGAAGAGAAACTTCATAGTGATTTACTTAATGGGATTGTTATTATTACAGGTTCTATTCATAATAATGATAAGAATTTAGAAAAAATACATCTTATCCCTTATTATGCTTGGGCTAATCGTGGTAAAAGTCAAATGACCGTATGGATACAGCGTGATTCTGTTGATTCAAATTAAATTTTTGATTATATGGTTTCCAATTTTTTATTTCCTCTGCAGAAAATCCTAATCTTTTTGGCAATCTTTCATTAAAATATTTTAAAACTCCATCTTGTATAATTAAAATACTCATAAATGACTGTTCAGTGATTACTCTGTATTTTTCTTCAGATTCTCTTTTAAATTTTGCGCTACCTTGATATATTTTGTTATATCATGTCCAATACTGAGAATTGCATAGAAGTTAATGCCATTCCACTAAAAACAAATGAAAAAACTAGAATAATACACTAAGAAATTTACTTACTATTGATTTCCTTTTATAAACATTAATATGCATGAAGTCTAGTTTAAAGAAAAAATTAAATAGTAGAAACTAACATTTTAAAATAGGAATTCACTTTTTTTTTAAAAAAAATATGTCAACTAATATTATCAATGGCAAACTAGTTCCTCATTATATTCTTTTTATTATCCCAAGTTGGGGAGATTTACTTGGTTATCCAACATTGGGTAAATATGCTCATCATAATGTTTCCAAAATTTCTCAAGATCTGGTTATATTTTTAGGGGGCACTGAATGCGCTATATCAAGTGAAATGGGTACATTATATTATTTATTTGGATTAGGATATTATTATGTTAAATTTGAATTACAATCTGGAAGATATATCACAGATAATCGACAATTAACAGGTTTAATTTTAGCTGATTATGTATATGACCATTTAGCAACATCAATTAATATTACATTAGAAAATGATAGAGATGTAATTATTGGTGAAAAATTATTTAAGGTGCCAATTGACATGTCATTTAAATCAGAAAATAAGTTAACCTTTATACGAGGGACACTTATGAGAAATTTATTTATTCCTTATAAAGATATTTTTCTAGAGTTTATAGAAGTCTTACGAGATCCAAAATCTTTTCATATAGAAAAAAATGGGCATATGCTATTAAGTACTTCTAGAGATTCCTACAATAAGATAATGATATCAGGAGATATTGAATATGAAGCTAAAACAAAATACTTAGAAGCTACGGCAGGATTGTTTGGAATTACGTTAGGTAGTGATAAACATCTCACTGAGAATTTTACCAGCACAGAGTTGCAAAATATTAATAAGACTATCCTAAGATTGAAAAATGTCTACTCTACTATTCAATATGATCCAATGTTCCTATTTTCTATAATTGAAAAATCTGCTCCCTTCCTTAGATCTGGTAAACCGTTTACTTCTAATCAAGAGGGTGATCAAATGTATAAAAAAATGCCTAAAGAGTCTATTTTCATTTCTGCTGAGGATAGAATGAACTCTTTCAAAGAATGGTCAGTAGAATTTAAAAGACAGACAAAAAAAGAATTAGAGAACGCAGGTATAGAAAAGAAAAATAGACTTTATCAGCCTCAACAACCTGAGACACTTGAAAAACCCGCTGTTATGAAACTTATTAAAAAAGAAGAAGACTTTGAATTGAGGACTATGAAACGCCCTTTTATCGAAATTAAACCACTTCCCTATATTCCACATGAAAATCCTTTAGAATCACTTATAACATTAAGAAAAATAATTGAAGAAAATTATGATATCCAAACAATTGGAAGAGCTTTTGAAATAGTAAGAAATAATATCAAGCAAAAAATTCTCCATGTAAATTATTTATGGGAGCTCAGTAAATATATAAATGTTTATCAACGAGCCGAACCTAATATAGGTTTAAGTTCGAAAGAGAAGGTGGAACTTTTAAGAGACATTGATAATTGGATTAAGATAACCAAACAAAAATTTAGTGATTGAAAAAAATAACAAAAGCTTTCCTAATCATGGTTAGTATCAAATCTGTTGTGAGTAAATTGCAAAAACACTATCCTGATGCATCAGATGTAGCATTAGTGGATAAAAGAGGAAAAGTTTTATTTTCTACAGGTAAATGGGATATTAAGAAAGATATAAATGAAATTTTAGCTAAATGGTCTAGCGGGAATGCACAATTTGTCACTCTTAATGGAATTAAGTACTCCATTTTACAGATGGAACCTGAACGTTTTATAAGCACAAATCGTCATAAGAAAGGACATTTAATTGGTGCTGCGACTCCAGATGGAGATAAATATATGTTGGCTCATATTAAACCTAAAGCCAAAGGTTGGTTTCATATGGCATATCCTGCTGTAGCAAGAGCAGCAGCTATGTTGAAAAAAGGGATAAAATCTGAATTTATTGAATCTAAGATTGAATTACCGACCGACAGTAAGGAAGAGATAGCATCTGAGAATTCATCAGAGCAAGCTGTAGCGAACCAAGTTGCATCAACTCAACCTAAGATTGATCCGTATCTTAAAGCAGAAGCTGAAGGTTTTTTGCAATGGATTAATAATCCTACAGGACTAGCGGGTTATATCTCCTACATTTTACAACAAAATGACCAATATAGAATCTCTCGACTTGCTGAACTTTATAAGGAGTTATATCAACTATTTTATGGTTGATTGAAAAGATTTGCCAAGTTCACTAATTAATAATCAATTAATTGCCTACATTTAAGATAATGAATGTAAAATCTATGTATGTAATCTTTAAATATTAGTTTTAGATAAATATTAATTAAAATCTATTCATAAATCAATATAAAATCGAGAAAAAAGAGAAAAAATAATGCTGAAATTAAAATTTAAACTAACTACAAAAGTTAAAATCCCATTATATTCAATATTAATCGCTGTGGTATTGATGATTATAATTGGTACGATTGGAACATTAGAACCATTTGGGAGAGGAACAAGGAATTTCACTTTCTTCTTTGGAATCGTTATAGCAATTTTCTTATTTATTGGGATTTTTGAAACTATATATCTTGTTCTTACAGATGTATTTTTTATCAAAAAAGAAACAAGACAATTTAAAGATAAAGTTCTAAATAGTGGTAAAAAATGTATCGTTGTTTTATTCACTTTAATGATATCGCTTGTTTCATTATTTGGAGCTATGCTTACATATTATTCTCTTCGTCTTCCTCCTTCCTTTAATGTAGATCCTATTCTCCAATTGGAAACTTGGACAGCAATCCCTTCGGGTAATAATTTAGAAAAGCATCATAAATCTAATACTGAACTATTCTATTGGAATGATGAATTTTATTTAGTTTATCAGTCTTCTAAGTGGCACCTTCAGGATCTAAATGGTGAATTAGTCGTAGCTAAATCTTCTGATGCTTCTGCTGGAAGTTGGCAGACAGTAGCTACTATTAAAGGTCCTGGACAAAATGATGTAAGAGATCCATTATTAACGGAGATTAATGGAACACTATTTTTATACTTCTTACCTAATTTTGAGTTTGATCCTAGTCCAAATTGGACTTTTTATTGCTCAAGTATAGATGGTGAAACTTGGTCAGTTTCAGAACAAATATTTGTCAACGTTTCTCATGGAACATTATGGCAACTGGAAGGTGGGTGGCATTTAGGAAGACAAGAACCAATAACCAATGATAATAATACTTGGTATGTTATGGCTAGCAATGAAGAAGAAGACAACCCCGAAACAATTTTATTAGAAACTAATGACGGTGTAAATTGGACAGAAGTATCTGTAGTTTACGATACTTATTTTAGTGATGAACCTTGCTTGATGTTCTTACCAAATGGTGAATTAATTGCAACCTTACGCGTGAGTTCTGTGAGTAGTTGGGAAGATTATTTATTTGGGACACCTCATGCTTGTACCATCATAGCTACATCATATAACAACCTCTTAAACTGGTCATATGCTGCAGATTTCCAAACACGATTAGATGGGGCAACCCTTTTCGCATTGGAAGATGGAAAAAGGATTTTTGCTGCAGGACGTAATCACCTCGGTCCAAGTATCGATCTTGGCAATCACATAAGTAAAAAACGAACTTCAATTTATGAAATTAAACAAGATCGACTGATTCATCTTTTTGACCTCCCTAGCAATGGTGACACCGCATATACAGGAGTAGTCATAAGAGGTGATGATATTTATGTTAGCTACTATACATGTCCTATCAATCACGACTATCCATGGATTGTTGGGATAATGCTATTTACAGCAACGGAGATAAGGATGGCTAGATTTAGTGCTACTGGATTAATTCAATATGCAAATCAATTTGGAGGTAGTTAATATGACTGAAGAAAAAGTAAAGGAAAAAGAATTAACTCAAATTCAAAAATTTATCATCGAACTTATTATCATGATAATTGTGGGTCTTCTCGTTATTGTTCCATTTATATTATGGAAATATCATTTCTTCATTTAAACGGAGGTCTAAAAAAATGAATCGTAAAGAATTATGGGAATCAATAAAAGAGAATAAATGGACAATATGGAAATATTTTCGAATCATATACTGGACAGCTTTATTTA
This sequence comes from uncultured archaeon, assembly GCA_964409945.1. Classification (GTDB taxonomy): domain Archaea; phylum Asgardarchaeota; class Lokiarchaeia; order Sigyniarchaeales; family SOKP01; genus Loki-b32. Next base: position 13,735 of record CAYPFJ010000030.1, read on the forward strand.
TCCTTGCATTATATTTTATCATAGATATTGCAGTATCTCTAATGTTTTAGGGTAAATCCACTTCCACATTTAATTTTTATATTTTTTTTTATTTACTCTCTTAATTTAAAACCACATTTTTTGCAGAAATTATCACCATCATCTTGAACCTTTAATCCGCATTTAGGACAGAATATACTGTCTTTCTTCGCTAATTTTTGTTGATATTTATTTTCAAATTTTAAGCTCAACCTATCTGTTATTTATATTACACGTAGCTATATCTTTAGTGTTTTACTGAATATAATAAACTATAAAGAAAATATTTTTATACTAAAGGATATCAATTTCATATTAAAACAGAGTAATATAAGTGATAAAATATGGTTCATTGTCATGAAATGAAAAAAGGAGATAAATACGTTTGTGAAGAGTGTGGGCTTGAATTTACAGTTACGAAGAGTTGTGATTGTGCAGATGAAAGTGCCTGTTCTGATATGGGTTTTGCTTGCTGTGGAGAAACAATGAAAAAAGTCTAATCTATTCTTTTTTTTTTATTTTTGGGTTGTTTTCCTAATTTGGAACAACAATTTGAACAAAATTTATCTAATTGATTAATTAATTCAATTCAACATGCAGGACATTACCGACTCTTTTTCTTTTTATAATTATCTTCAAATTTGAGTGCCATTCTTTCTCCTATTGTTAGAATAACTCTTATTGAATTTGGTTTTTTTCTCCTTGAAGCAGAGCAAATATTTATCAATGTATCTCATGGATCATCGTGACAACTAGAAGGTGGTTAGCATTTTGGAAGACAAGAACCATCGTGGATATTTCCATTTTTTTTAATAATTCTTATCTTAATTTAAACCCACATTCCCTACAAAAAATGTCCGTATGATTTTGGATTTTAATTCCACATTTAGGGCACAAGTTTAAATAATTCTCGCTTCTTCTTTCTCTAGAAACATCTTTAACTTTTTCTTGATATTTATTTTCAAATCTTAATGCCATTCTTTCACCTATTTTTTTAGCAAATCTTACAGAACGCGATTCTTTTTTTCTCCCTTTCTCTCTAGCAATCAGAATAATAATTAAAATAGGCATTATAAATACCGTAATGATAATAATTATTAAACCAATATTTCCTTCATGAAAAATACGAGGTATGAAAGTATAATACAATGTATTATTCCCTAAAGTTGATGAGTTGACCCATAAACTATAATATCTCATAGATGAACCGTTTAAATTTATATTAACTTCGAAAGCTTCATTAAGATCATGTTCCCATATTCTATTTTCATTCTGATCATTTATCCAAATTGAACCATTATTATATGAATAGTTAGCACTGAGATAAAATTGCATAATACCCCATACTTCAAATGTAGTACTAAATGGAATAGATATCTCTGATAATTGGGTTGGAATTCCATACTCTAATTCAATTTCATCGTTATAACCGGAATTTGATAGTTGATTCGCTTGAACATTATCTATTCCCCTAAATATGGAATTACTGAATATAGAAAGAGTAACGAAATGAATAATCAAAATATAACTGCAAAATATTGTTATTTTAAAAATGCTCAGACTCATATTTGGATTCGCAAATATTATTGAATTATTGAAAAAAAAGATAATCTTATATAAATATATTCTTAGTTCAATTTATTGTCAAATCGAATACAAGATACCTAATTGAAACGTTTATTATCTTATATGAATTATAAATAATTAATCTAAAATTCATAACGAATAAGAGAGAGAATGAGTCTACCATCAAAAAAAGCTATTCAAGTGGATGAGAATACAGTAGATTACGAGTTCAAAATGTTAAATCATGTTATGCAACTCCGATACCACGAAGATAAATGTATTGAATGTGGATTTTGTCATCGCGTATGTCCTGTTACCGTCTCTATTTACGATGAACCACTAAAAAAGACAGCTATAGGAACCCCTAAAGAAATGGGTATAGAATCAGAGAAGAAGATTGTCGTAGATGTTGAAAAATGCAGTTTTTGTGGAAGTTGTTCCTGGATTTGCCCAGGCTACACTCTCGAATTGTTTATAAATGGAGAAAAGAAGCTCTTAGTAGTTGAAAACGGTTCACTTCCCGAATTCGAAGAAGAAGTAAGAACATTAGATAATGGGCAAAAAGTACGTAAGGTTGTAGAAGGTTCTATTACCATTACTTGTAGTGAAAAAGATGCAAAAGTACTCGACGCTTTTTGTGATGAGTGTGCTGTTAGCGCTATGGAAAGAAAAGGTAAGGAAATACAAGTAGATAGAGACAAGTGTATTTTATGTTTCAAATGTACTGAAGCTGCTAAGAATTATGATAACATAAGTGTTGAGGTACATCGAGATAGATTTAAGAACATAAAAGGTGAGCCCTCTTCTATCTGGAATGGTATCATGTTAAGAGTCCTTGGAAAAGAAGGAAAAGTGAAAGGGATTATGAGTCGAAGTCAAAATAAACTGGCTGATGCGGTAATGCGATTAATGGGTAAGGAATTTGAAGAAGAAGAGGAAGCTTAAAGAAAAATTATTTTTATACTATTTTTATAATTAACATCTCATCGATTACTTTAGATTATTCAATTTTTTGTTATGCTTTATTTTGTGCTTTTTACGTTATCAATTCTCAAGAAATAATTCGGGTTTTTACGTAAAAAATCTTAAATAACAGAAGAAGTTTAAATGATTAACATGAAAAAAGCTAATTTAAAAATAGAAGATCTTTTAGGAAATGACCAGAAATTAACATTTTTAGTTGGTGCAGGGTGCTCTGTTGATGTACCCTCTTCTCAACCAGCTGGACGATCAATGATGGAAGCTTTAATAAAGTTTACATGTGCAGAATCAGAAGTAGAAAAAATCCTAAATATAAAGGAACTTAGGTTTGAAGGATTGGTAGAAATTATCAGGGATAATTTGGATCCAAACCTAAAAATAATTGATTATTATGGACTCTGCAATAAGCCAAACACTCAACATTTCTATCTTGCTGAGAAAGTAAATCAAGGACACTTCGTCATGACCACTAATTTTGATTTTTTAATAGAACATGCCCTACTCCAGTCAAATATACCCAAGGAGCAAATTAAAATTATTATTACTCGAAAAGACTTTGAAAATTATGCAAATCCTTCCAAACTGTTTTTGAATGGAATAAAGACAGTTTATAAAATTCACGGTTCTACAAAAAATTTTATTACCAATGAAAATACAAGAGATACTTTAGTAGCGACTATACAAGCTTTTGGTTCTAATAAGGAGGGAATGAGTGTCTTTCAAGTGGAGCCTTTTAAAAAACCTTTATTTGATAATATCTCAAGTGGGCGCTCATTAATTGTCATGGGGTATTCTGGGAGTGATGATTTTGATGTTGTTCCTACTTTAAAGAAATTACATAATATCGAGAATCTTGTATGGATTAATTTTGTATGGGATGACAAGGGAAAGGAGATAATCTATGAAATTGAATCCACTGATAATGATATAGAGACGTCAAAAAGTATGGAAAAAGTAGATCAAATTCTTACAGAAATCAAACAAATGAATAATGTAAAGAATGTTTATAGGGTCGATGTGAATACATCAAGATTAGCCAATAAATTATTAAATGGTTCCCCAAACTTAAGTCAAGATAACTTTTCAATTTCACCCTTAGAATGGCTAAAAGAAAATATAACACCACCAAATGAGCTAATGAGATACTTTATTCCACAAACAATATATTTTGATTTTAATTTAATGGATGATTCACTCCGATGTGCGCAAGAATTACTTCAGATTTCAGAAAAAATTAAAGATGACGTTATGATTATAAAATCTCTTAATTTAATCGGTAAAATTCATTATGAGAAAGGAAACTATTCTGAAGCTTTAGAATTATATAATCAAGCATTAAAGTCTGCAGAAAAAATAGAACCTAAAGAATGGAAAGCTGCTTGTTATAATAATATTGCAAATATTTATAATGCATGGGGGAAATATTCTGATGCGTTAAATTATTTTAAGGAAGCACTTCCATTATTTGAACAATCAAATGATTATTTTTCCAAGGCTATAACTCTTAGAAATATCAGTTCAATTATTAAAAATATGGGAAACAATGTAGAGGCTTTAGAAAAAGCTACAGAAGCGCTTCATATTTTTGATCAATTAGGAAAACTATCTGATAAAGCAGATATGTTTATGATTATAGGGATGATTCAATTAAGTTTAGGCAATGTGGATGCTGCTTATAAGAGTTATGAAGAATCACTTCATATAAATGATCTTCTATCTGATCTTGACGGTAAAGTTGCATGTTTAAATACAATTGGTGAATTATTTAGGGCTATTGGCAGATTTTATGAAGCACTCGAATATTTCAATCAAGCACTTGATATCTCAATAAGAATAGGATCTTTATCAAAAAGGGTATCCACACTTAATAACATTGGGTTAATATATACAAACCTTAGCAACTTTACTGAAGCACTGAACTATTTTGAAGAGGCTTTAAAATTAGGAGATACATTAAATGATCCCTTACTTGAAGGTACAACCCTCAGTAATGAAGGATTAGTATATTTTTATCAAGGAAATCAATCAAAGGCAATGAAAGTTTGGGAAGGGACTTTAAAGATTTTCGAACGTGTGGGATATCAACTTGGAAAGGCAAATACACTTATAAATTTAGGTAAGGTATATCGTGAAAAAGGAAATCTTAAAAAGGCTTTAAAAGCATTCGAAGAGGCTTCAGAATTAAGTGCTAAGATGAATCAACCAAATTTACAAGCAAAATGTTTAGAGGATATTGGGATGATTTTAGAGGACCAGAGAAATTTATCTGAAGCCCTTATGATGTATGAAAATGCCCTCGCACTATATAAACAAATAGGTGATCCTGTAGGAATGGCAGAAATTATTCATAATATTGGAACTATCGACTTTTATAAAAAAAATTATGATGATGCGATACAAAAATATGAAGAAGCACTACAGATTCTACAACAAATAGGTTTAAGTGAAAGTCCACTAGCACAAACTATTTTGAGAAATATTGAAAATGCGAAGGAAAAAATGTAAAATGAAAAATCTTTATTTTTCTTTCTTTAAAAGTCTTTTAAAATACTTATGTTAAACTTTTTAGAACTATTTTTTCTATCTCTTCCATTTCATTTCTATTGCCATATAATTTCCTATATACAATTTTTACATGTGGAAAAATATAAAAACTAAAAAATTAAAAAACTATCTACCACATATTTAGATTGTAATTTCTAACTAAATTCAAAAAAAGTGATAAAGATGGCAAAAAGAGTCGCAATTAATGGTTTTGGAAGGATTGGTCGATTATTCTTCAGAGCTGTATATGATAATTACTGGAACGATATTGATATTGTCTCTATTAATGATCTTTTTGAGCCAAAATATTTGGCTTATTCTTTAAAATATGATTCTGTCTTCGGAAGATTTAAAGGAAAAGTAGAATCTACTGAAAACTCATTAATTATCGATGGTAAAAATATACCAATTACTGCTGAGAGAGATCCTGCGAATTTACCACATGCTAGCAATAATATAGATGTTGCAGTTGAATGTACTGGCCGATTTGTTAATAGAGAAGGGGCTAGCAAACATTTAATTGCTGGCGCAAAAAGAGTCCTAATTAGTGCTCCGGCTACAGATCCCGATATTACAGTTGTATTGGGATGTAATGATGATAAAATAACAAGTGATCATAAAATCATCTCAAATGCATCTTGTACTACCAATTGTTTAGCTCCAGTTGTTAAAGTTTTAAACGAAAATTTTAAGATCAAATATGGTCTTATGACAACAATCCACTCTTATACTAACGATCAAACAACAGGAGATATCGCAAGATCAGGTAATCCTGATAAAATGATCCGTGGAAGAGCAGCTGCCCAAAATATGATTCCTACATCTACTGGTGCTGCGAAAGCAATTGGATTAGTTTTTCCTGAGCTAAAAGGAAAATTAGATGGTATTGCTATAAGAGTACCAACAATTGATGGTAGTGTAGTCGATTTAAAAGTGATTGTTGAAAATAGATGTACCGCTGAGGAAATAAACTCTAAGATGAAGGAAGCTTCTAATGATAGTTTAAAGGGCATCTTAGAGTATGTTGATGACCCTATTGTAAGTAGTGATGTTATTGGTAATTCACACAGCTCAGTATTCAATGGTCTTTGGACTAAGGTAGTAGAGGATGAAGTTTTTGTGTTGAGTTGGTATGATAATGAATGGGGCTTCTCTAACCGAATGGCTGAATTGATTATTAAAAAATTATAAATATTTAATTTATTTAATCCTTTTTTATTTTTTTCTATAGTATAAAGTTTAGAAGAGTAATCATAATTATTAAGATGCTACTTAAAAGAATTATAAATAGATTAGAACTCCAATGTTTTATTCTTCTTCTTATAAACATGAATTTAAATCCAACCGCAATATGGATTATAATGCATACCATCATAGAAAAATCATAATATACATGCAAACTAAATGGTATTATAATTCCAATGCTTTTAGCATACCACCCATAGTATCCTAAACCAGATATCACTACTAGGGTAGCTAAAATAATTATTAATCTATTCGTAATTAGTTGTATCAATCTAAAAATGTATATAGGGCGAGCTCTCTCATTTTTTAACCCTTTAAAGATACGTGGGAACCAAAGTTTCAAGTATTTTTGTGAAAGAATGCAATGTATTATAAGTAATCCCATTAAAGACCATTCAAGACCCAATTGAATAATAGGATAGAAATCATAAATTTCAAGAAATCTATGTGAACTCACTATAATTAGCACGACTAAAGAAAAAAAAGCAACCAACCAAGATATTTTCCTGTGTAATTTTAATCCGTTAATTTTCATGTTTAAATTTCCCTTTTTTTAAAATTTAACTAATAAATAAACCAATTTCCAAACAAGATCATAATATTTACAAATTTTGTAATATTATTAATTTTTTAAAATCCAGCATATATAAAAGGAGTATACTTTACAAAACTGTTTGTAAAAATAATTATCATAAAAATTAAGAAAGCATAAATTATTCCTTGAAGTGACCAATGTAGATTTGTGATAATATCGTGCCTTTTCAATTTAAATTGAGATATATCAATTAAGAAAATGAAAAAATAAGAAAATAACAATATATAGAGGAAATAATTTTGAATGATATGTTCAACAAAAAGACGATCAAACGAATATGCTTGTCTAATAATTAAAAAGGCAGTATTTAGATCATCTGAGCGAAAGAATATCCAAGCAAAGTTCACAAACTGAAAAGTAATAATAAGGCCTAAAAATTTGTAACAACCATAAGATATTTTTTTCTTACTTCCACTTAAATTTTCAATTAAGTTTATAGGATTCTTATTCCATTTATTTAAAGTAATATAATTAAGTCTATAGACAATAATAAAGATTCCATGAATGAGTCCCCACATTATGAAAGTTAAACCAGCGCCATGCCACAGACCGCTTATCACAAACACTACCATAATGTTTAATATTAATCTTTTTGAACCTTTTCGATCACCACCTAGAGGTTTGTAAAGATAATCTCGAAGCCACTCTGTTAATGAGATATGCCAATTTCGCCAAAAAGTTCGAATATTTGTTGATAAATATGGCTGATTAAAATTGATCATTAAGTTTATATCAAATAACTTACTTACGCCTCGAGCAATATTAGTATAAGCAGAAAAATCTGCATAAATTTGAATAGTATATAAAAAAGTAATTATTAAAGCATCTGTAGAGTTAAAAACAGTAGGATTTAAATAAAAATCACTTATGTGATAAGAAATCAAATCTGCTATGACAATTTTACCAAAATAGCCAAATAGGATCAATTGAATTGCTCCAGAAAAATCGCAATTTGAAAGTTTTTTTCTTTTTTCAATTTCAGGAATAAAAATTTTAGGGTGTTCGATTGGACCAGATGTTAGTTTTGGAAAATAAGCAATAAAAATGGCTAAATCAATAAACTTTTTAATAGGGGGAATATCCTCTCTATACACATCAATATTATAAGCTATCACCTGTAAAGTGAAGAAAGAGATTCCTAGAGGTAAAATAATATTTAACAATAAAGGTTCAATATTTAATCCGAAAATATTTAATAGGTGAGCAATGCTTTCAGAAAAAAAGTTAAAATATTTAAATATAAAAAGGGCCGATAGATTTATCAATATGATTAGAATTATAATGGTTTTTTTTATTTTATTATTATACTCTTTTCCTAAAAGAATACCACTAAAATAATTAAAAATTGTTGATGAAAATATTATAATTAATAGCCAATAACTTCCAAAACCATAAATAAAGTAACATAACACTAATAAAATTGTGTTTTGAATCTTTATGTATTTACTAAAAGCCCAATAGATTAATACACCTGTAAAAAGTATAATTAAGAAACCAAAATCAGTGAAAGTTAGTGACAAAGCAAATTAGGAGATGTTGTATTTTATAAAATAATATATTTTAACTATTAAAAAATTCTAATAATTAAAAAGTAGTTTATGGATTAGACTAATATCAAATTTTTAAATTTGAATTCTTTTTATATTAGTCAAATAAACATACATCAAACTTTTCTGCTACAATATTAGTAAAAAGCAGAGCGCCATAAACATTTAGATGTATTATATCATTAAATAAATATTTATTACAAAAGGTTGAGTCTAAATTATTTAAATCTAAAAAACTTTTCTTTGGGAGTTGCTGGAATAATTGAGCAGTATAATTATAGTAGATAAAAGCATAATAATGTGGGTTGCTTACAACAAGATATTTAATTTTTTTATCCTCAAGGAGATTTACAGTATCTATAAATTTATTTCCTGCTAAAGTATCAAATTCTAGATTGTTTATATATATACGAAAATTAGGAGGATCATTTTTAATAATTCTATAAGCAAATATATATCCTCTGGAATATCTATTATTAAATTTTTCGGTTTCTGCTTTCAATTCAGAATTAAACCATGTAGGTATAAATATTCCGCGATATTTATATAATCGAGAAATTTTTAAGAAAGACATATCAAAGAGTTCTTCTAAAGTCATATTATTCATATCACCTCTATAATACCGACCCATTGGTGAATTCAAAATTGTTCCATCATGATTAAACGGATCATGCTTGTCAAAGTCAGAGGGTGTACTTATCATCCAAATAATAGCATCAGGAGTAATACGTGGGATAATGACTTTTTCAATGAGAAAAGAATGTGCCCATATACCAGTCCCCTCTATGCCGAAATTATAAGTTATTGTACTCTGATTAAAATACTTGTCAAACTCATATGGATTAACGCTTGTAGCACAAAAAGAATCCCCAATTGCAAGAACTTTTAATTTATGTGCATTCTCTGGTTGAGAAAAAAGTTCTTTACAAGAGTTAATTTTATAAGCAACTTCTTGTCGACTTCCCCATAAATATGGTTCCTCTAATAATTGATTTTCCTCAAGAATCCAAATGGTTCCTTCGATAGAAGCAAGAATTAAGACAGCTAAAGTAAGTGCCTTTAAAACTTTATATTTATCTTTTTCATTTTTCCTTAATTTAACTTGTGGAATACTCTTCATATCCGAGACTATTGATATTAATCCATCCTTAAATAAAATTTCTTAAGAGAAAAAAATTTGTAACTCAATTTAATAAGTAGTTTTCAAAATTATAAATATAATTATGAAATGGTATATCATTGAATGAAATATAATTTTTTTATGTATATCATATAGATTTAAAACTAATTCTTTTTTAAAATGTCGATAAAAATCGATTTATTTCAAGTCTCTCATCTAATTTAAAAGGATAATCCTTTTAAAGTTCTTTAAATAATAAATAAACCATGGATCTTAGCACGGGAAAAGCAATTGAAATAACTCATAAAACGTTATTTGATGAGTACTTTCAAAAATATCCTCCTGAAATTTCTGAATTTACATTTACTAACCTTTTTATGTGGAGGAATTATTATAATTTCCTATTTATAGAATTTAAGGAGCATTTAATCTTATTTTCTAATGATTATTTAAAAAAAAGGAGAAAACCAATTAATACCTCCTCTAGAGATTTTATTTACTTCTTTCCTCCAATTGGTCCTAAGCCTGACAAAATCATCATTGAATTATTTGAAAATCATGAGAATCTAGAAGTTCATAGAGTTCCAGAGGATATCTGTATTAGTTTAAAAGAAAACGAGAAATTTTCTGAATTAAATTTGGATTGTCTTGAAGATCCTAATAATTGGGATTATATACATAACAAGAAAGAGATCATAAATTTAGCGGGAAACAAATACAGGCAAAATAGAAGATGGCTACAAAAGTTCTTAGACAACTATAATTATGATTTTCAACTATTAACGAAAAATCTTATTGAAAAATGCAAAGAACTCCAATTAGAATGGTGTATAATAAGAGCTTGTACCGAAGATGAAAGTTTAGAAGCAGAACAAGAAGCAATATATGAAGCTTTAAATAATTTTGATGCACTTGGTTTTAATGGCGGGTTATTATGCGTGGATGATAGATGTGCTGCTTACACGTTTGGTGAAATGTTAAATGATAAGACTTTAGTGATTCATATTGAGAAGGCTCATATGGAGTATGAGGGGGCTTATCAAGCAATCAATAATTTCTTCTTAAAAAATTGCTATGTAGATGCTATTTATGTTAATAGAGAACAAGATTTAGGGATTGAAGGGCTAAGAAGAGCAAAAGAGTCTTATAAACCAATAAGAATGACCAAGAAGAGTATAGTGTATCATATGAAAGAATAAATAAAGCTTCTTCCAAGTGCTACTGATGTTTACAAAAGAGCATCCATTAAAAACCAATAAAAGTAGCTAATGGATTTATGAATATTTATATATTCTTTTTAAATTGTAAAAAATAGTTAGATCTTATTAATATATTTGAATTTACATATAATGCTAAAATATCAATTTAAGTGTGATCTTTATGACAGATGAAGAAAATAGTAGTTCACAAGAAGAGAAACCCGTCGGTAGGTTAACGGGGAAGACAACAACTCATACAGTAACCGTTGTATTTGAAGGTCCTCCAGTTGAAAGAAATAATTATTTAACTATTTATGGAGAGAGAGATGAAAAAGGAAATAGAGAATATTTTGTGCTTTATATTACTGATATGTGGACCGAAGATAAGGGACGCATGGCAAAATTAGCGGTATTAGGCGAACGACCAAAAAGACCATTTGAAATAGGGCTAGATGTTTATATGGCAAAAGAACAACAAATCGCAAAAATTTTAGGTATATTTAATCCACCGGAAGAATCACTTTCTCTAGGGAATTTAATTGGATATCCGTATGAAGTGTATTTATTAATTAAAAATTTTGGTAGGATTTTCATTACTGGAAAATCTGGTTCTGGTAAATCTTATACAATGGGAGTATTATGTGAGGAATTTCTTAAGAAGGGAATTCCTCTTGTAATTTTGGATAGACATGGAGAATATGGTAGTTTAAAGGTTGCTGGTGAAGATTTACCTCAAGGAGAAAGTGAATTTGTTGATGGTATAATCGAATTTTCTGATTTAAAGAAAAATAGGGGGGGAGATGTTGATATAGAATACCTATTTTCATTAAAACCTTCAGATATTGTTGCGCCGAATCTTTGTACTATAGTAAATTTAAATGGTTTGGCTTTAGAAGTTCAAGAAGCCATAGCTGGTAAATTACTAAAAAAATTATACGAAGCTAGCACAACTAGAGGAATACCTCCATTCTACTTATTTTTAGATGAAGCTCACTTATTTGCTGGAAAGAAGCAGACAGAAACTTGTGAAGTTGTTAAATTATTTGCTCAAGAGGGAAGAAAATTTGGTGCAAATATTGTTATAGGAACACAACGTCCACAATTATTAGATACTACAATAAGAGCTCAAGCAGGGACTTGGGTTATTCATAACTTATCAGATATAAGAGATATTGGAATTACAATTTCTAGTGCTGAAGATTTAAGTAATGAAAATAAATCAGATATTTCTGGACTGGATAAAGGGCAAGCAATAATATGCGGTGAAGCTGTTAAGGGCATTCCTCTCTTTGTGAAAATTAGAAAAAGGCGAACAAAACATGGGGGTGTCAGCTTTAATCCGTTAGATTTCCTTTCAGATCAAACAGTTGAAGAATTAAAGAGGCGAAAAGAGAGGCTTTTAGGAGGAAAATCTGCTGATGAATTAGAAACTGGAAAATTTATGTTTGAAGAAATGCTTGAGCCAAAAGGAGCTGCTGATTATTTAGATGAAATTTCTACATTAAAAGTGAGAATTAAAGAATTAGAGGATGAAGTTAATCGTTTAAAACAAAAAGTAGCTGATGTAAAAGAAGGAAAAAATATACCACTTGTTGCTACTGATGAGACTATAGAAGAATTACAAACAGAAATAAATGTATGGAAAGAGAAATACAACTTTTTAAAAGAAATGGCAGAGAAAGGTGGAGAAGATATGGTCCCCTTAAGTGAAGACAGCGGAATGGTATTAGATTTGAATAATAGAATCATAGAATTAGACGCACAGGTTAAAAAATATAAATCAAAATACGATAATGCTTTGATCTTAGCTGAAAAATCAATAGCTGAGTTAAAAAAGCGAAAAAAATAATTTTATTAATATATTTTAAGCCCTATTCTTTTAGATTATTTTCTTTAAAGAGGTTGTCTATTTTAATTAATTTTTTTTAATTTTGTTAAACTATTTATTTTAATTATTATTTTCATAATTATTAATTTAATTGAATTTTTCTCATGAGTAGAATTAATTTGAATATTGAGAGTATTAAAGAATTACAACAAAAATTATCAGCCTTACTTGGTGTATCTGGACATGAAGAAGAGGTTAGAAATTTTATTCTTGATGAAATTGAAAAAAACAACTTAGCTGATAAGGCATGGATAGACCCACTTGGAAATGTATTAGCTATAAAAGAAGGAATAAGCGGACAAAATAGAATTTTATTAGATGCTCATATAGATGAAATTGGATTTATGATCTCTCATATTGATAAGAATGGTTTTTTACGTTTTGTCTCAATTGGTGGGTGGGATAACAGAACTCTTTTAGGACAGTCTATTATTTTAAAATCAGGAGAAGGGCAAATCTTTCATGGAATTATTGGATCGAAACCACCTCATATTACCACAATAGAAGAACGAAAGAAAACTGTTGACATTCCTAACATGTATATTGATATTGGTATGGCATCGGAAGATGAAGTACTTAATAACAATATCAATATTGGCATTGTAGGCACATTATTTAGCCCTTTTGTAGAGTTTCCTAACGGAATGATTCGTGGCAAGGCTTTTGATGATCGTACAGGTTGTAATGTTCTACTCCATACTATGATGCTTTTAAAAGAAAAAGAACATTCTGACACGGTTCTTTTCAATTTTGCTGTACAAGAAGAAGTAGGAGGGTATGGTGCGATAACTGGTGCTTATAGACTTAAACCTACAATGGCAATTGCACTTGAAAATACAACTGCTGCTGATGTACCAGGGATAAAAGATTCTGAAAACCCAGCAAGTATAGGAAAAGGGCCAGCAATTACAGTAGCTGACATGTCAGTAATTTCAAATCCTAAAGTGAATAAAAGATTGATTAAAAATGCGGAACATGAAAACATTCAATATCAATTTAAAAAACCTAGGTATGGAGGAACCGATGCTGGAAAAATTCAATTTAGTCGTAGTGGTGTTCCAAGTACCGTAGTATCTGTCCCTTGTAGATACATTCATTCACCAACATCATTATTAAAGCTTGATGACATTTATAAAACTATCCAGTTAATTGAAGCTTTTATACGGAATCCCGCTAATATATAATTATTTCTTAAGAAAGAAATCTTCTTCAGAAACTCCTGAGCTTAAAATCTCTTTACTTATGAATTTCTTTTCTAATTTTATTCGCTTCAGGAAGAATAGACTAATCAAATAAAAAATCCCCATTGAAGCCAAAGTAAATGTAATTATTGTAGAATTCTCAGCATTATGTCCAGTAAGAATTATTCCTATTATAAAAGAAGCTATTGACTGTCCCGCTGCCATGATAAAAGAACTCAATCCAAAATAAGCTCCAGAAATGTTTGAAACTGCTTGATTTAAATCGAAATCTTCAATTTTATCAGCAGCTTCATAAACTAAAGCACTCGCTAAAGGCGGTTCAAATAATCCTAATCCATACATAGAACCCAAAATTGTACCCATGGTACAAATGAAGAAAATAATTTCAAATTCAGCAGAAAGGAACTCAATTAAAAATATTAGTTCAAGGAAGCAAGCAATTATAGAAGATATTATACATATCATGTATGTTTTAAGAATTGAATTCTTTTTAAGTAATTTCCGCCAGATATAAAACCCCATCATTTTACTTATAATCGAGACACCTACATAAATATAATACTTATTCCCAGTAAACAATAGTGCATACGTCAGAAAAGGTATCACTATTATACCCAATATTTTTCCCGATATGCTAGTAAATAACCTTACGGATAAATAATTTCGATATTTTTTGTCCCACAATGGTGTTTTCATTTGATGAATAAAAGATCTCAATGCAGCTTTTTTTTGGCTAATTTTAGGAGTTGTTGTTTTATGGAAGCTCTCATCTACTGAGAAAAATGTTATTAGAATACTAATAACTCCAAATGATGTAAATGAGGTTCCTATCCAAGGCATATAAGAAAAAACTATTTGCCCTGAAGGTTCCCACCATTTTACATTCTCAGGATTTGGTAAAATACTTTCAATGATTAGAGGCAACATCAATGCTAAAATAGAAGCAATTATTTGAAAGAAGGTTATAACAGCAGCAATTTTCTCTCTATTTTGATGCGTTTGTGATTGTTCTGTAAGCATAGAAAAATGAACTGTCATCATTGATGATCCAGATATTGATTGAATGATTAATATGCTCCATAAAAAAGCTACGGTAGGAATAAACAGTGAATTGTTTTGAGGACATTTAGGTGGCAACCAGAGGATAATACTAGTTAAAACCCATGTTGGCAATCCATAAAGGAGAAAAGGTCGACGCTTTCCAAATTTTGTTGGTTTTTTATTATCCGCAAGGATTCCAAAAATTATTGAAGAAATTGCTGAAAAAATAAGTTGTAAAGAAATTCCAACCGATGTAAGGATTGAGTCCAAATTGATGGTATAAACATAATATTGAAAAAGAAATACTCCAATGAACATATTTGTCAAAATTAAACCAAAGTTACCTAAGGCATATCCTATGAGTCGCTTTCCATGCAATTCCCGTGGGCTCTCAACCATGATAAAATAATTAATTTATTACAAATTAAATTATCGATTTCAAAAGGAGTAGAATTATATTTCTTAAGAATTTAGTTAAAAAAAAATTGTTATTTATCCTCCTTCTCCTTTTTCCTCTTTTCAACTTTTTTTTGCTGCTCTACAATCACATTACTGATAAATTGGGTAGTGGAATATGCAGATTCCGCCTCCCCGAGACTTAGACCTTTTAATTCGTCCATTTCGGCTTCATCTTCCGATAATCCAATCTCTTTCATAGCATATTCTTTGGCACTCATTTTATGTCTTTTTGTGCGAAGCTCCGCTCTTTGCAAGTAGTAATGGGAAGTCATATGCAGAACTGTACCATCACCATAATCAAATGTAATTACAATTGGAGCTTCACCATATTTTTCTTGCATTTCTTTGCTTACAATTAAAAGTTTAACTCGAGTTCTATCTAATATTTGAATTGGATATGAAGAACTCTCTAACCACCAAATTGGATCAGCATTTTCATCAAATAATCCCTCTAAAAACTTATTACTTTTATCTAATACTTCTACTTTAACACAGTCATCTGCGGTTGGTCTTTGATTGTATTTTAAATAATAGGGAAATATTTTCTCAAGAATATTTAGCAAAGCCCAATCAGTAGTAAAGAGAAATCCTCCACTTTTGACAAATTCTTTTATCTTCCCTAGAGCATCATCATATACATTTCCCGGACAATTAATAATTAGGATTTGATCTGGTCTTAATTCAATTTGACTGACTTCATGAGGTTGAATTAAAATGTATGGAACTTTTATCAGTTCTAATACTAACTCAATTTTATCATAAGAACCAGCAACTATAATAATCGATGATTCTTTCACCTTTCTCAATATGTCGAGATCCATCGGACGCTCTTTTTCCATTCTTTTTTCCAGTAATTTAGAAGAAGCTTTATAAGCTTGCTCCATCTTTTTAAAATCTCCCATTTGAATCACATTATACTATTTCTATTAAAATATTGTGAAAATTGCTATCTTTAAATTTTTTCTAGATTTTCCATATTCCAAAAAAATTAACTTTATTAAATTATGACCAGTAACCATTTTTATTTTCTTTTAATATGAAATTATAAATTTTATATTCTAATGACTCTTATTTTTCTAATAGAAATTTCAGTAATAAAATAAGATTTTTCTTAGAAAGTATGTCAAATTCTCAAATTCTTTGTATAACTTATTTTGATCAAGTTATCGGTCCTAGTACTTTATATTCAAGCGAACCATTAGTTAAAAACTCAGATACACCAGATATTAATCGAATTCTTGATTTCAATGAGGAGGAAGGCACTTTCATTTTTGCTTACAGGAAATTTCAAACTGTTAATCATATCTTTCATATTGATTCTGAATTAGCACGGGGCGGTCAAGAATTAATGATGATTACTTACATGATCAAAGCAGCAATCTTTAAGGATGAAATTGTAGATGTATTCAAATATTTGGACTCTAAAGCACCAGTTTTAGAAGAATTTGCTTCTGAGATTGGCAAATTAAAATATGAATTAGCATCAATTCTGCATACAAAGAAGAGTTCTATTTCTAGTGTATACCCTTTAGAATTAGCCAATGAGGAATTAAAACGTAGATTCTTGGATATTTTCAACAAATATTTTAAAGAGTTAGCACCTAAATACCCATTAGAAACCCCTATAAGGAACAAACGTCTTATAAAGAAAATATTTATCATAGGTGCTCCAAGAGCGGGTAAAACAACGTTTCTAAAGAATATTGAATTAATACAATTCTTAAATATTAAAAGAAATGATTTACCAAGTAGGATTTATGAGGTTGTTATTGAGAACCTCGAAATTTTAAAATATGATAATCAGATAAGAGAATTCGAATATAAAGATTTCGAGAATTTAGAGAATTGCGTGAATTTTGCGCAAGGATTTATACTTATCTTTAATTTATCAGATAAAGACTCAATTATTCAAACAAAAGAACTTTTCAAAATAGTTGATAATACACGATTAGAAATTGAAACAGAATTAGTGCCAATTCTAATAATCGGAAATAAATTTCATGGTAAGCAAGAATTTGACCAAGAATTTATTAATGAAACGTTTGAAATTAATGAATTAAGGGAACTTGGTGTCAAGGTAAAGTATGCTCCTATAAACATTTTAAAAGAAGATGAAAAAGTTATGACCGCTATAAGATGGTTAATACGAAAAATAGTGTAATATCAAATTCAATTATAAAGACAATAATTAAGACGTCTTTTCATTAAATTAAACCTCCAGCAAATCTTTTAAATTATCATAAATATAATAAATAAAAAAAGCAAAGCATTCAACCTTAAATAATAATTTAAAGTAGTGAAAATGGCATTTAAAGGAATAGCGTGGGGAATTGTATTCTTTTTTACAGCAATTATCTATTCCACAATTCCCACTTACTTAATAATAAGGTTTTGGGTGTGGTTAAATAGTTTTCCTGTATATACTTTATCACTATTTATGTTATTTTTATGGATTGTTGCAATAATAGTCGTTTTAATATACATTGTAGCAATGATAAGAGCCTTTATTCAAAGAAAAAATGAAGAGGGTCTCGGTATTCCAAGAGGTGTTAAAGGTTTTGGATTAGTATCAACCCTAGTAATAGTTTTGTTTATGCTGTTTTGGTATTTTCTCTTTGGTCAAATTGCTTTCTTTACTATGATTCCTCCTTCTTAAAAACAAAGGATTCTGACAAGATCAGCAATTATATGGGGGTTTTTTAAAACGAATTTTATAACAAAGGGAATTACTAATGGATTTTTTAATAATTTATAGATAAATGATTTTGGAAAATCCATGTCTCCATAAATAGAAATTAAATTATCAATTTCACTTGTTTTTATTATTTGAAATACTTTTTCAAAATCTCTTTCAGAAAATTTCTCTAAAAATGCTCGAATTAAATAGTGGATTTTCAATTCTCGCCCAATTTCAATTTTACATGGATTTTCATAATATTTTTTGATTATTCTTCTTGAAAACTTTTTTAGTTTAAAACACTTTTTAATACAGTTGGCCGCATATTTTGCAGCTGTTAAAAGCATTATAATGCCACCTCCTGTGGTAGCTTTCACATGACAGGCTGAATCTCCTATTAATAAAACATTATTAAAAGCAAGTTTATTCATTAAACCATATGGTATTAATCCCCCTTGTTGATCAATTTTTCTGTCTTCATTTACTTTTAGTCTATTTAGAAAAATATGAAAATTTTTTATTATGCTTTTAGAGCTTGCTATACCAATACGATATATGTTGTTCCCTTCTGGAACAATCCAACCAAATAATTCTCTCCATCGGGGATCAAAAAACATTACTGCTTCATTTTCATCAAATTGACCCTCAATTCGAATCTGAGTAGCAAATAAATTATTATTTTTTACCCCTAAAATCCTTCCTACGGATGATAAAGGTCCATCACAGCCAATCAAAATATTAGTTTTTATTTTTCTTTTATTAGTCTCAATTAATAATAATTGTTCCTTACGATGTTTTATAATTTGGAAATTTCTAAATTTCTCTCCAAAACTATATTGGATATTATTATTATGTTTTATCTTTTCATAAAATAAACGGTCTAAGCCAATCCTATTAATTATATATGGTTTTTCATTTCCAGCTAGTTTAATATATATTCCTGATGGTGATACAATTTTAGCCGTATTTACTCGATTTAAAATGAGTTCGGGAGGTAAATCAATTAATCTATTCAGCTTTTGAGAAACAATACCAGCACATTGAAGAGGTAACCCTACTTGGTCATGTTCCTCTATAACTAATATTGTTAAATTTGTTTTGGATAATAGATAGCTCAAATAATTACCCGCAATACTACCCCCAACAATACATATATCAAATATAGCAAGTTCTCTATCCATTATAAAATCTAATGATAATCAATAATTAGAAGTTTACGGAAGGAATCTATTAAATTTTTTACTATATATATTTCATTTCTTCTTGAGGGATTGATCGAAATCCCAGAGAGATCATCATTCCATACACAATCCCTAACGCTATATTCTTAAAAATAGGAAAATTTTCAATAGATAGATCAGTTCTAGGGAGCAAGGTTGGTAAAATCTTTTCAAGAATATACTTAGTTTCAGCTTTTTCATTGTAATATTTGATAATTAAAGATTTATACTTCTTCATAAAGGATTCATGCTCTAAAAGAATGTTACGAACATTATCTTTTCCATTTACTACTCCAAAATGCCCGAATCCCGCTTTTAATGGACAGAGTTGTTTTAGGTTTTCTAAAGAATTCATATAAACTTCATGATTGTAATAAATTGGCATAGATGTTGGCATAGTTAATAATTTTGAGTAATGGTTAATTGTACCAGCAGCTTCTCCAAGAAAAATGAAATCAATTAAATCATCTTTTATCAAAACAGGAGTTTGGTGATCTGGAGTATGGCCTGGTGTCTCTAATATGGCTAGTTTTATCTCTAACCCTTTGAAAGTAAATTTCTCAATCACATCTAATTCATCAGCATTTTTCTTGAATTTTCTACTTGGTTCTATAATTTTAAACGCATTATCTTCAATAGGCTTCATCTCACCAACTAGATTTCCATACGTACTTCTTCCACGATTTAAATGATGTTCATAATCATTTAAAAGCGTTTTTGTGAGGGAGTTTGTAAGAATTTTTACTTGTGGATTAAACTTTTTTATTTCCTCATACAATTTCCACATTCCACCATTATGATCAAAATGATGATGTGATGTTATTAGGTATTTGAATGATGATAATGGGATATGATTTTTTTTAAAATATCTTAATCCTTTTCTAATATCCAAAGAAGAACCACAATCAAAGAGAATTGAACAATCATCGAATTTTGCTAGGAAAACTGATAGCATCCTTGTTGTTCCATATGCTTTCATATCAATGTGATGGAGATATTCATTAATTTTCCCAGATTTTAAAGTAATAACCTCTTTATCCATAAAAAATGTAATTATAAATACTATAATAAGTATTTTATTATAAAAAATCAGCAGTTTACTAGATTTAAAAGATTAAAATAATTAAAAAAAGTATTTTCTTAAAGATTTAGTTTTTGCTTCCATATTTTCATTGAAAGTATTAGGTCTTCCCTTTCAGGACGACTTAATATCTCTGTTTTATCGTTAAGTTCGGTGCCGGCATTATGAATGTTTTTTAATACACTGTTATATCCTTTCATTTTAACATATTCATTTTGAAATCTTTCAAATGCTTCTGAAACTTCTCGTCCGGTCATATTTTCAAGATTATTTAAAACATCATGGAACTGTTTTGATAAGAAAGTGTCTTTTGGAATTTCAGCTGTTTCTTTCACTACAGCTTTAGGTTCTTCCGATTGGATTGTTATTGCAGGTTTAGCGATAATAGGTTCTTCTTTTAAAGGTTCTTCTAATATGGGCTTTGTTTCTAATGAGATTGGCTTTTTTATTCCTCGCATAACTTCCTTTCGTGCTCCAACCCAAGCATCCTCAAGTATAGGAACAAATATTTTGATATGTTCTTCAATTATGCTTCCTATACCAGCTATTTCAGTAACAGATTCTCCTCTAAATTCCGTTTTTGAAAGAACACAGAGGATTACTTCTTCATAATCTTTATTAATTCCCCAAAGATTTTGCAGAACTCGATTTCTATAATCCACATTATCCATATTATCCATCTCTTGCATAATAGCTTCATGTTCCGGGATAGTTGGGTCAATATAAGTTGCGATTCTAAAGTTAACACGTGAAGGTCGGGTTTTAATTGTTTCAATGTCTATATCTGAAAGATTTGGGGCAACAATTAAAACTCTCATCTTAGCATTTAATATTTCTTCATTTATATGAGCTTTAGCCGCTTCTGGAGATCGAATAAACCAGATATCTTTCATAGTAAATCCACGTTGGCCTTTA
>CAYPFJ010000031.1:0-34979 GCA_964409945.1 uncultured archaeon
CTAATGCAATTTCAATAGAATCAGCTAGTCTTGTCTTAATATCCTTACGCATTACTAACCTGTCAATTATAACATTGATATTGTGTTTCACATTTTTTTCCATCGAGATATCTTCATCTAAAGTATATTGAATCCCATCAACTTCAACTCTTACATATCCTTGCTTCTTTAAATCTTGTAAAAGCTCTTTGTATTCTCCTTTTCTATCTCGTATAACGGGAGCTTTAACCATAAATTTTTTATTCTCTTCAATTGAATCTAATACTTGCTGAATAATTTGTTGTGGTGTTTGTGGTTTTATCTCTTTACCACAATTAGGACAATGAGGGATACCAATATTAGCAAATAATAATCGATAGTAATCATATATTTCAGTTACAGTACCAACCGTACTTCTTGGATTTTTTGAAAGTGGTTTTTGCTCAATTGCTATCGCAGGAGATAATCCTTCTATTGAATCTACATCAGGTTTATCCATTTCTCCTAAGAATTGTCTAGCATAACTCGATAATGATTCTAAGAATCTTCGCTGTCCTTCGGCAAATAAGGTATTAATTACTAGGGAACTTTTTCCGCTCCCACTAATGCCAGTTACAACCACAAGCTTATTACGTGGTATTTTCACATCAATATCTTTTAAATTGTTCTCTCTGGCACCTTTAATGACAATAAATTCATTCATGTTCTACTATTTCTTTTTAATTCTGGAAATCAAAAAAGTTTTTCTAAGATACTATAAAACCTTATACTGATATTAACAATTAAAAAAAAATATACAGAATCTGGGTATACAATTTATGAATTATTACCAGCTATATCATTGTTTTTCTCAGATAACAAAAGAATAATATGCATTATCTGAAATTATTATTATTACTC
Organism: uncultured archaeon; assembly: GCA_964409945.1. GTDB lineage: Archaea > Asgardarchaeota > Lokiarchaeia > Sigyniarchaeales > SOKP01 > Loki-b32. The sequence goes on from CAYPFJ010000031.1 coordinate 880, forward strand.
AATAATAATATCGGAATCAAGAAAAAATGCTTTCTCAACTTTAAAAACTACCAATCATATAATTAAATACTATTAAACTGATTTTGGCATAAATATGAATAATTTTCTTAAAAAAATGAAACGGATTATTGTGTCCAAATTAGCTCTAGGTAAAAATTTTTATCAGTATTTCTTTATAGCAATCTTTTTTGGAGTATTATGTGGTTTAATAATAATTTTGTTCAATTATCTTTTAGAATTTTTCAAATTTGGTTTTTCATATGTACCTTATTTTGTAGCACCAATTATAGCGGGGCTTTCAACAAGTTTATTAGTAAAATATGGGAAATATAATAGAATAATGGGTACTGGGTCAGACCAATTTATAAAAGAAGTTACCTTATCAAATCCAGAATATAAGAAAATAGCAAATTTAATTGCTAAAGCTTTTGCAACATCTTGGACATTTGGGTCAGGGATGATTTGTGGAAGAGAAGGTCCAGGTCTTTTAATCGGAGCAACTTTAGGTTCACAGTTATCAAAAAAAAAAAAGATAGATAAAAATATATATTCTTTTATTGGTGCAAGTGCTTGTACGGCAGCGTTATTAAAAGCCCCTATAAGTGGTGCCCTATTTTGCGCTGAACTTCCGTATTATAACCATATTCATTATAAGTCGTTGATACCCTCAATTATTTCATCAACTATCGCCTATATTATTTTTTGTTTAGTTTTTGGATTTACTCCTCTAATAACGACACAACTTTCTTCTGCAACTCCTAAGAGTATCAATTATATTCTTCTATTTCCAATATTTATTGTTTTCGGAGTTTACATTGGAATTTTCGTCATATTTTACATAGGTATATTAAAAATCATTACTAATCAATTTAAAAAACAATTTAAAAAAAAAATAGGTTTATGGATTCTCCCTTTTCTGGGAGGAATTGGATATGGGATTTTTTTATTTGTAATAATTCCTTTCATAAATTTTAATTATAGCAATGAGCTGATCCATCCAGATGTAACCTTTTTGAGTGTACTCACAAATTTTATCCAGAATATTCCTTGGAATCATTTACTTATCTTTTTAATTGTAATAATAATTGCTATTATTCTTTCAATTGGAACAATGAATAGTGCTGGGATTATTATGCCTTTAATGATTGTTGGTGCAATTAATGGAGGTTTATTTGGCGTATTAGTTTATCCTGAAAATGCTGAACTATTCGTAATGTTAGGAGTTTCTGCTACTTTAGGGGCAGCAACAAATAATCCTATTGCAGCTATCTTCATAATTGTAGAAATGACTTGGGTTCCAATATTATTTATTCCTGCTGGAATAACAACAGTAATAGCTTATACTATTAGCGGAACAACCTCAATCATTTCAGGACAATTGGATGTTGAAAAGATTTAGATTTTTCAGATTCCTTTATATAACTAACATTTTTAACTATTTATAAAGGAAGAATTTCATGATTCTATTTCATAATCCTTTTTAATGTCCTTGATTTTATCTCTTAGATAAGCAGCATCTTCAAATCTTAATTCTTTTGCTGCCAAAAACATTTTACTTTCCAGATACTGAATAACAATGTCAAGATCTCCTTCTTCTTCCAATTCTTTAATTTTATCTTTTACTTTTTGTTTAAGCTTTTTAACTTCTCTATCTTTAAACTCCTGTTCCTCTGATAGAGATTTTAATATGTTTTTTTTAATGGTTTGAGGAGTGATACCATTCTCTTCATTATATATAATTTGCTTATTTCTTCTTCTATTGGTTTCATCAATCGCTGCTTTCATGGCTGGAGACATCCTATCTCCATATAAAATTGCTTTCCCTTCAACATTTCTCGAAGCCCTACCAATAGTTTGAATTAAAGAACGAGTATCTCTTAAAAATCCCAATTTATCAGCATCCAAAATTGCAACTAATTGTACTTCTGGCAAATCTAAACCTTCTCTTAAAAGATTAATACCTACTAAAATATCAAAAGTTCCATCTCTCAATTGACGTAAAATTTCAAATCTTTCCACAGTATCTACTTCTGAATGCAAATAAGTAATTTTCAATCCTAATTCATTATAATATTCTGCAATATCTTCAGCCATTCTTTTAGTAAGAGTTGTTATAAGAATTCTACCGTTATTTTCAATTACTTTTCGGATTTCTCCTAATAAATCATCAATTTGATTTTTTGCGGGCCTTACCTCTACCATCGGATCAACGAGACCAGTAGGTCGAATTATCTGCTCTGCAGAAACCCCTCCAGATTTCTTTAATTCCCAATCACCAGGGGTGGCACTCATTAGAATTACATATTTTATTTTAGATTCCCATTCATCAAATGTAAGAGGTCTATTATCATAAGCGCTTGGTAAACGCCATCCATAATCTACAAGATTTTTTTTACGAGATCGATCTCCGCCAATCATTCCATGGATTTGTGGTATTGTTACATGAGATTCATCAACAACTATTAAAAAATCATCTGGAAAATAGTCTACTAACGTCATAGGAGGTGTTCCTTCCGGTCTGCCATCCAAAGGTCTAGAGTAATTCTCTATACCTTTACACCAACCCATTTCCTTCATCATTTCTATATCGAATTTAACTATCCTCTCAATATTTTGTGCTTCCGCATACCTTTTCTGATTTTTAAAATATTTAATGCGTTCTTCCAGTTCCTCACTTATATATTCTAAAGCTTTCACCTTATTTTCATCTGGAATTATAAAATGTGTAGCAGGGAATACTCTATAGTTCGGTACTTCTTTTATTGGATTATTAGTTAGAGGATGGATTTCTGTTATTGACTCAATTTCATCCCCAAACAAAGAAATTCTTACACCATTATTTAGATATGCTGGATATATATCGATTATATCTCCTTTTACTCTTACAATTCCAGGTTTAAATTCAATATCATTACGTTCATAATTGATTTTTATTAATTTCTTTATAATCTCAGACCGTTTTATTTGCAATCCTTTCTCTACATAGAGAGCAATCTTTGTCCAAAGATCAGGGTTTCCCAATCCATAAATACATGAGACTGAAGCAACAATAATAACGTCTCTCCGAGTTCTTACAGCATGAGCTGCTGCGAGTCTTAATCGCTCAATTTCTTCATTAACACTAAAATCTTTTTCAATATACAAACTTGAAATTGGCATGTATGCTTCTGGCTGGTAATAGTCATAATAAGATACAAAATAATGAACCGAGTTATGAGGAAAAAGCTCTTTTAATTCATTATATAATTGAGCGGCTAATGTTTTATTAGGAGCCATCACTAAAGTTGGTTTCTGAATTTCTTGAATTATATTGGCAATAGAAAAAGTTTTTCCCGTTCCAGTCGCTCCTAATAATGTTTGAAAGCGTTTACCTTTAGATATATTATTAGATAGAGTTTTTATAGCTTCTGGTTGGTCCCCTGCTGGGAGAAATTTGGATTCTAATTTGAATTCAACAATCATAAATTTAGATGATTTATTTTACACTTATTCAACATAAAAATATAGTTAATTTATTAGAGATAAGACTTATGATATTCTAATGTTCCATACCTTATGATTTTTATTAATAAATAAATAAAAAATTAGAAAGTTAATTCTTTACAAGTTCTTCTTGAATGTCTTCAGCACCTTCTATTGTACGAACTAAAATGATTAGGTTATCATCCACATTAAGAGGATCAACACCAATTAATAGTTTTAGATCATTGACCGTCATTGTAATTGTAATGGAACCTCCTAGGCGAGCAATTTCATAAGATGTTCCATCTTCAAAACTGAAATAGATATTAAGAGGAATATATGTCTCATTTATATAAATTGAATCAACCGTCATATTCAACTTTCCATTATTTATTATTTTTATTGTGACTTCATTGTCGCTAAGATCGATTCTAGTTACGTCAGGATTAATTGTGATATTGAAATATTCATTATCAACTATTGCACTAAATGTTGTTTCATACTCTGCCGTGGAAGTAGTTGTTATTTTAACTACAACATCATCTGATTTATTTATTTGCAAAGTTGGAATATTAAAAGTAATCAAGGCACATTCTTGTATATCTAGTGAGGCATCCCCATATAAAAATTCAATTTCATTAAGATTTGAGCAATCAAGTGTAATAGTACTATTAATAATGACATTTTCTAAAGTTACAGGTGTATCTCCTGTGTTTTTGATTAGTAGTGTGCCTGTTTCATTTGCGTTAATGTATGAAACTGCCGTTCCATCAATACTTTCAATAATTTGAATATCCTCCTGATCTCTTATGGTATGAATATATCCAATGTCCGAAGCAACTGTTGTTCCGAAACTTCCAGTAACACATATTAGTATTTCTTCATTAACTTCTCCAGATACATAATCAGTGGCATCTATAATAATTACATCTTCTTTATTGCTTTCTAAATTTAATTTTCCACTTTGAGTATAAAAATCATTTATATTAACATCAATTAAAGATTCTGTTAAATATATTGAATCCAAACCAAAAATAATATCCCCAGTATTTTTTATTCTTACAGTTAAAATTGTACTTCCATTATCATACGTATAAGCATACGAGTTATCAAAATCAATTGGAATATTTTTCCTATAATTACTATTAAGAGCCGCTAACACTTCAGGTGATATAATCCTTTCCTCACTTAATATTGATAGAGAAAAGCTTTCTTTATTTGAAGTGAATAAAACTTCGTCAGATATATTATGTTGAGTAGCCACACCTATCTTATTATATTTTTTAATCGGGAAAAAATCTATATCTGCATTTTCTATCTTAACATAAGCTTTCTCCGTTGGTCCAAGAACGGAGGAACCTTCTAAATATGTGATTGTCTCTTGATTAAATCTATTATCTATGGTATCTTCGGTTGCGTAAAATCTATCTAGTACTTCAACTGAATCACCAATATTTTCCACTTCAAGGTATATATCGACGCTAGATGAGTCTTTTTGAATAACAATACTATTTTCCTTATTTATATTAATAGCACCTTCCACTGCTTCTTTAACAAAAAAGTTACTAGTCGAATTTGTAAATTCAAAAGTTCTTGCATATAAAGCTTCTGATTGAGCGGTTACAGTTATGTTAGCAACATCATCTTTTTCTAAATTTGCGTCTGTCATATCTACCCAGACTAATTTTTCACTCCCCTGCTCAACTGTATTATCTTCAGTACCCATAACAAATGGATAATCCACTCCATTGATATCTACTTTATTGATGAGCAAATCCTTTGTTCCCGTGTTTACTAATTTAAATGTAGCATATCCATTCTCAAAAACCTCTGAATTTTTAATTACAAAATGAGAATCTAGTGCAGTATAATCTATTTTATATAGCTTGACTAAATGTAGTAAAGAGAAGTATTGTGGAATAAATACGATAGAATCGTACGCACCGTTTTCAGGAATATGAGTTACCCATAAGTCTCCATCATCATCAGTTCTTTTATTTATCTGATCGGCATAATTTTTTTCAAGATCGTTTAAATCTGTTGAAGTTGAGGTAGTTTCGCCCCAAAACATGAACTTAACCAATTGACTTTCAAACCATTTGTCTCCCATATATCCAGTGGTTGTATTATGATATTCATTAATATCAAAAACAGCATCTTCTGCCCAATTATCTTCTTCCATTCCCTTATGAAGATAATCAGCATAATGATCGTTGCAAATATCTACCATCCAAGTCCACTTTCCTTCATCACCACCTAATCCTGTATAAAGAAATCCAAAATAGACTAATACATAATCGGCCTTTAAAGCGCGAAATGCTTTAGCACTATAAATCTCATTAGACTGCATCATCGCCATTCCTGTCAACCCTATCCTTGTTGCATTCTTAGTATTATTATCATTTACTGTTGTGACATTCCCCACTGGAGTAAGCCAATAACCGTAATCCCACCATGAAACCACTACATCTGTTCCTTTTAAATTATATTTCATCCAAGTTAAAGCTTCCTCCCAATCATGAATAAAGCCACCAGGCGCCATTTGTGCAAATGACATCTGTGTAATAGCAATCTGACTAGTATGACTGACTTGGGCAATACACAAAACCCCAACAATAAGATACACAGCAAAAGATTCTGAACTTCCTAATGTTCCTTTTAACTGTCTTTGTCTTTTTCTACTTACTCCAGCTTTTTTTTCCCCTATGAAACTACCGAAAATTTTTAACACACTAACTAATCCATAAGCTCCCGCTAATGCTGCTGCTGGAGCAAAAATTAAAATTATACGAATCATACTTCCTGTAAAATAGTACATTAGAATAATAAACAAAATTACAAAAATATCTGCAGCATTTAATCTCTTAAAACAGAAATATATGCCTAAGGGTACAAGGACTAACGGGATTAATGTATTATAATAAAAAACACTCCATGCACTGGGCATCTGTTCGGCTACTGAAGCAACAAGAGCTACTTGTCCACGAAGTAAAGGATTTAGAATTGTCCAAAATCGTAAACCAAAACCAAAGGGTATAATTTCAGGAGCGACCCATATTATTACAGCAACTATTAAAACAGTTGGAATAAAACCCCACTTTATAAAATTTATCAAATTATTATAAAGGTTGGGGTGCTCACCCTTTTTTGTATGAATTATATGGAAAACTATTAAAATAATTGTAAAAAGAAAAATCCCCCCTAAATCTAATTCGGAGAAGAAGTTTTGATAGTTAAATTTCAAATATAAAGAAAATATCAATAAACCAGTTCCTTCAACCCCTGCATAAGACATTAATATATTTTCATTATATTTTTTAGTTAAAATTAAAACAACGCTAATAAGAGGGATTAAGAAGAAAACAAATTGATATCCCCCCCAGCTGAGAGACAAATAACCAAGGAAAATTCCACCAATTACAGAATGTGAAAATTTTCCCGTCTTTATTGCTTTTAAAAAGAATAAGAATGCCATTAAAGTTGCAAAAACACCAATAGTTTCATTATCAAAAAATCCTGCGGTGGTTCGTTGTAAGTAGCCAGGATTGAATGCTAGAAAAAAGGCTGCAAATAAGCCAGTTGCGCGACTATCGATTTCTTTTCCCAGAAAATATATAACTAATACTGTTATCCCTCCCATAAATGCAGGGAAAAAAAAGCATATATTATATAATGAGATAGGTATCCCAAAAAAGTGAAAAATATTATAGAGTATTACAACAGCAAAAGTTAATCCTGGTCGTAAACCCCCACGAGGAATTCCTTGAGGATACCAACTTTTATAATCGATCCAATTAAAATATTCATAAATAGAATGAGTATTTAAATATTCTGCATTATACCATTGAATCCATGGATCAAAAGCTTTTATCAGAGTTACCCCTCTGATGAGAGGGCTACATCTAATAATTATGGCTAGAGTTACAAGTAAAAAAATTGCCAGAAAAAATAAAATATTACTTACTTTCACAGATATTGATGTTCTGAGACGATCACGGAAATTTCTTATTGAGGTGAGGATCTTAACCATAATTTTTCAATCAAAATTTAATTACGAACTAATTTAATAACCATAATTTAATTTTGTTAATAAAAAAAATCCTTAAGATTAAAATTTAATTATAATTTAATCTAACATTTTGTAAAATTCAAAATAATATGAAAAAAGATAGTAAAAATTGGATATGAACAAAAAAACAGACGTATGTATGACAAAATCAAAATTTCTCTTTAAATTCTATTATATTGGAACCCAAAAGTATTATGGATCTCAACGGCAAGGGAATATTTTAACAATCGAGAATACTATTTTAAAAGCGTTAGAAAATAGGAATTACATTCAAAAACTTAAAGATGGTGATTTCGAATTTGCCAGTCGAACAGATCGATTTGTTTCAGCAAGAGGTGCTTGTTTTACTTGTATAACTCAAAAGGAACCAATATTAATGGAAATAAATAGTATTTTACCTAAAGAAATAGGTATTTGGGCATATACTGAAGTGCCATTAGAGTTTTCTTCAAGGTATAATGCTATTTTTCGTTATTATATATATATAGTTTCTACTCCAATGTCTTATCTTCAAAAAACATCTGATATAAACGTAGACATAATGAAGAAAGCGTGCAAACAGATAGAAGGTCGCCATGATTTTGTAAATTTCTTTAAAAGAGAAGGGAATTTGATAAAATCGATAAGAGATATGGATTCTGCAACACTATCAACACAAGGCGATTATTTAATTTTCCAATTTAAAAGTAGATCGTTTCTTAGACAACAGGTCAGACGGATGGTTAAAAAGATTTTAGAGTTAGGAAAAAATGAAATCAGTTATGACGATTTTTTGGATCTATTTGATAAATCAAAAGTAATTTCCTATCAACCGGCAGATCCTAAAGGATTAATTTTATGGGATGTAAGATATGATGATAAAATTAAGTTTATAGAAGATCCAAAAGCTAAAGAAAGAAGAAATAATTTTTTCCTAACAAAAGAGCTTGATTATGGTCTGAGATATCAATTATTCAGAACTTTGCAGCAAAACAATTTTAGCTAATAAAGCTTGAAGTTGAATTATCTCTGTTCCCCCTTGGCTTAATCTATATTCAAATTCAGCTAATAATTTCGATAATTCAATTTTAATTTCTTCAGGAACTTTAAGATCATAGATCTCTCGATGCAAATTCTTGATAATATTTTGCCCAGAAAGACCATATTCTATAATTAAGTCATCTAAAAGCTTGATAGATAATTGCAATTGACCTTTAATTGCCGTATTTAAAACATCTTTTATCTTGTCAGGAGGAACTTCTCCAGCAACGCGAAAAACAATCTCTTGATCAATTTTTTTTGAAATTGTGCCACATGATTGTAAATAATTGATCGCTCTTCTACAATCCCCACGAGAAATATCTACTATTGCGTTTAATCCTCCAGGAGTTAAACTAATATCCTCTTGCTGTGCTACATATTTTACTCTACTTTTTATATCATCACTATTTAGAAAAGCAAATCTAAATACTACACATCTTGATTGAATTGGAGGGATTATCTTATTAGAATAATTGCAAATTAAAATCATTCTACAGTTTTTAGTATATTTTTCCATAGTTCTCCTTAAAGCTTGTTGAGCAGGTGCCGTCATATTATCAGCTTCATCTAAAATCAATACCTTGAAGTTAACATCTAAGGGAGGGCGTGCTTTTGCAAAATCTTTTATATATGTTCGAATAACATCAATACCCCTAGCATCACTAGCATTTAATTCTAAATATGTTCTATTAACCGCCATATTTCGCCCGTATAATTCTCTAACCATTGCTAACGCTGAAGTTGTTTTTCCTGTTCCTGCGGGACCCGCGAAGATGAGATGAGGCATAGACTTATCGTTTACAAATTGTTTTAAACGTCCTATAATTCCATTCTGATTTATAACTTCAGCTAATACCCTTGGTCGATATTTCTCCACCCAAGGCCTATTCTCAAAAGGCATATTTTTTAGGTGTGATTTAAATTTTAAATAATTATATTAAGAATTAAATTTTCTTAATTCTTTATTAATATTCATATCTAATAAAAAAGATTAAGATTTATATGACTGATTATAAAATTACTAAAATAAAATCTAGATGGATTTTAGATTCAAGAGGAAACCCTACTGTTGAATCTGATGTATTTGCGGAAAAAGGCTATTCCAGAGCAGCTGTTCCTTCTGGGGCATCAACAGGTGTTTTAGAGGCACTTGAACTACGAGATGGTGGAAAAGCATTCATGGGAAAACATGTATTAAAAGCTGTAGCTAATGTAAACGAAATATTGGGAAAAAAATTATTAGGATTTGATGTGAGAGAACAGACAAAAATTGATGAAGAAATGATTTCTATTGATGGTACAGAAAATAAAAGCAATTTAGGCGCTAATGCAATTTTATCTGTTTCATTAGCAGTAGCAAAATTAGCTTCTCAATTATCTGAAGTTCCCTTATTTGAACATCTCTATAATTTAGCATATAATAAAACTAGAGAAGATTATTTACTTCCTCTTCCTTGTTGTAACATCATAAATGGAGGTGAGCATGCAGGGAACAATTTATCAATCCAAGAATTTATGGTCTTACCCGTAGGTGCTAATTCTTTTTCTCAAGCAATACAAAATGTTGCTGAAGTATATCAAACATTAAAGAAATTGCTTAGAAAGAAATATGGTCCTTCTTCGATAAATGTGGGTGATGAGGGAGGATTTGCTCCAAATTTATCTTTAACTTCTGAAGCGGTGGAAATAATAATTGAAGCAATTGAAACCGCAGGATTTCTTGTAGGTACAGACTTTGTATTGGGAATGGATGCTGCTGCGAGTGAGTTTTTTGAAGATGGGTCTTATAACATTGATGGCAAAAAGCTATCTGAAGAAGAATTATTAGAATATTATATGGATCTAATCCATGAATATCCTTTCAAATCCATCGAGGACCCATTTGATGAAAAAGATTTTCGGAACTTTTCGAATTTATCTGCTAAAGTTGATAAATCTATTCAAATTGTTGATGATGATCTGACAGTAACAAATATTAAAATTCTTCAAAAAGCTATAAATGAAAAAGCAGGAAATGCTTTATTGTTAAAGGTGAATCAAATCGGCTCTTTGACTGAAGCCATTAAAGCTGCTAAAATGTCATTTGATAATGGTTTTAATGTTATGGTTTCGCATCGCTCTGGTGAGACAGAAGATACTTTTATCGCAGACTTAGCTGTTGGGTTATGTACAGGTCAACTTAAGACTGGTGCTACATGTAGATCAGATCGAACTTGTAAGTTCAATCAGTTACTCAGAATTGAAGAGATTTTAGGAGATAATGCCAAATATCCTATAAATTTAGATTCGTGGAAAAACTTTATCTAATTCTAATTTTTCAATTTCTTTTATTATTTTTTAATAAATCTATACACATGAACATTGATTTTTTTAGTCTTTTGACTGTGAAAAGGAAAACTTCTTTCTAGAACCATGCTGAAGGGAATTATATTATCTATTTTCCAATGATATTTCTTGATGTAATCTGAAATAAAATTTTGAATTTTCTCATTTGCTAGATGAATGGAATATACAATATCTGAAAAATTAAAGGCTCTATCCAAAAAAGGTCTATCTGCAAATTTAGTTTGTACTCCAAATGGAGGATTCATTATTGTTGTTACTTTCATTCTCTTGGGTAGGTTTTTGGGTGAAATTTCGAAGTATTCAATATCAGCACATATAGGAAAAACAATCTGATTCAAATTAAGAGTAAGGACATTTTTTTTTAAAATTTTTAACGCTTTAATATCAATATCAACACTTAGAACATAACTAGCATTGAAAAAAGCGCTTGCAATGGATAATCTTCCTGTTCCGGCACCTAAATCAATAATAAATGCATTACTGATATCATTATATTCAAATCCTGCATAATAAATAATGTCCACGGCACTAGATGCATCGATACAATATTGTTCTAATTCGATTTTAGGATTATTATATGATTCGGTGCCTTGAATTACAGAAATCAAATTTTTTTTGTTAAATTTCATCCGAAAAAATGTTTACTCTTTTAAAATTAATACATTAAATTTATTTATCTTTTTTAATAATATATATTTAAGTTAGAAAGAGTTTGAGAAATTAAAAAACTATTGTTGATATTATTGAGTAAAAAATCTTTAGATGATGAAGATATTGTCTTAACTGGTCAATATCTCGGAGTGGTGGAGGAATTCCTCCCTGATAAACAATCTACATTTATTAAAGATGGAAAAATTTTTGCAACCAAAACTGGTTTGATTACTGTTAATAACAAAGAAAAGAAAATTGAAATAAGCACTCATCAAGAAAAAGATCGTAAAGTTGTTAAAATTGGAGATACTGTTATTGGAGCTATTCTTTTTTTACGCCTGTATTCCGTTGGGATTAGTTTTTATACAATAAATAAAAAAATTCATTTTAATTCAAATTATTTTGGAAACATCCATGTATCACAGATTTCAGACAAGTATGTTGAAAAGATACATGATGCTTTTCAAATAACAGACATCGTTCGCGCTCGTGTTGTAGAACAAGAGTATAATGAATATAAATTAAGCACTACTGGGAAAAATCTTGGTGTTATTTATGCAGATTGTGTAATCTGTGGAAATTCCCTCACAAAAATAGGATATAATAAATTAAAATGTGAACGATGTGGAAACGTAGAGAGCAGAAAACTCGCCAATGATTATGGAAATGTAACTAATAATCTAAGATTTTAAAAGTATTTTTTATTTAGACAAATTTAAGTGTTTATTAGTGAGAAAAGTCGCGAAAAAAATAATTCATTTCTATAATGATAGTGGTTCACTGGATAATGTAGTTAAATTTCTTGAAAACATTCAGAAAAAAGTGAATTATCTTAATTTAAATGTCTCTGTTGAAGGAAAAAGCATAAAAGTCACACTTTTCGGCTCAAAAGACCTTCAACAATTAGCATCTGAAAGATTAAAAGATTTAGCAAATCAATATTTATAAGAAATTAATTTTTTTATAAAACCATAAAAAATTTATTATATTTTGTATATTCTTTATTAAGGTCATCAAATCCTTAGCAGTAGGAATAATAATAATGGCAAAAAAAAAAGCGGTCAAAACAGAAGAAAAAGATGAAGATGATATCGATGATTTTGGGGATGATTTTTTAGAAGATGGTGAAATTGAGAGCATCTATCCTAAATTAAAAGAAAAAAATGAAACAGAAACAAAACCCATATTGCTTGAAGAACCTATAGAAGAGGAAGAATTTGAGTTTGAACTTGAAGAAGAAGCTCGATATCCCGACTATAAATATCTCAACGTCGAAATAAAAAAAGGGCGGGGTATAAATGATTATGAATTATTTATTGAAGGCCAATCACATGGATTATGCAATATACTTGTAAAGCATTTATTAACTATTGAGGGTGTTAATATAGCGGCATACAAATATACTAAATTAGAACCCGCAACTATATACATCCGTCTTGAAAAAGATTACAAAATTAAAGATATTTTACATAAAGGAATTGAATTATTAAGAGAAGAAGTAGTAAAAGTTCAAAAATTATTCAAAAAACTAACTTAAGATTATTCTCTTTTTTATAAAACTTTATAAGAATCCTTAATTCAACTTATCTTAATGAATTACGAGTTTTTAATTTCAGATTTAAATCTTAATAAATCACAAAAAATTATCGGAACCGATAAAGGTTTAGCTAAAATTGGAGATGGTATCGTAAACTTAGCTTATTCCGTTGCAAAATCTATTTTTTTAACGAAAAATAATCTTAATGAAAAAATTATTAGAACCGGTAAAAAAGTAAGTAAAACAATCTTAGAAACAGCCTTAAAAAATGCACATATGAAAAATTTCGCAAAAACTAGAGCTGATGCTCATGATCTTGCGGATACTGTTGAAGCACTAGTAGCTTATGTATGGTTTAGTAATAAAATGACTTTAAAAGATTTGGTTGATTTTTTAGCAGATAATCTTTCTGGTGATTTGTACAATAGAAACGAAGAAATTAAAAATGCAACTATTGCATTTACTAATCTTCTAAATTATATTAAAAAATTTTTACCAGAAAAATAAAAAGATGAAAGATAACCCTATAACAATTGGATTCGATGATGCTGCTTTTGAATTACACTCAGAGATAAAGCATACCCAATTAATTGGGGTCATTTGTCAAGGAACAAGAATGGTAGGTGTTATTCGAGATAAAATCATGATAGACGGTGAGGATGCTACTGAAAAATTAATAAAATTAGTTAAAGAAAACGAACAACAAGTACAATATGTTATCACTCATTCAATAACTTTTGGTGGGTTTAATTTAGTAAATTTAGATAAAATCTATTCAGAAATCTATAAACCTATTATTGCTATAACGGAGAGAGAAGTAGATTTTGACTCTGTAAAGAAAGCTCTTATCAATAAATTCCCAAATACCTATAAAAACAAATTGAAATATATTATTGGTGCGGGAAATTTATATGAAACGGAGATTGATACTGCAGGGGGAATGTCAAAATTATATTTCCATTGTAAAGGTATTGAAATTAAGGAAGTGGAATCTCTCTTAAAAAAAATCTGTATAGATTCTAAATTACCAGAATCTGTAAGATTAGCACATTTAATTGGAAAATTATTTTAAGATTTTAAATTTCTTTTTACTCTGTTTCAATTTCATATTCTAAAATTTCACGAATTCTATCTCGTAAATCTGACCTTATCGCAGACATTCCATATGTTTGAATACCTAACTTCTTTTGGACTTTCTTTGCACTTAAAGCACTAGGAAGATCTTGTTTATTTGCTATGGCAATAATTTTTGTATTCATATAACGTGAAAATTTATTGTAAATTTCTTTTGTTTTTATTATGTTATCTTCTGTAGAATCACATACCAAAACAGTTAAGCCTGCTCCTCTCAGAAAATCCTCCCACATGAATCTAAACCGTTCTTGTCCTCCAAAATCCCATATATTAACCTTTTTACCATTAAGAATTGAATCCTCGATTTCTAATCCTACTGTTGGATTTGTTTCTTTCGTTATTTCACGACCTTGGAGTAAACTTAAGAGTGATGATTTTCCAACACTGCTCAACCCTAATACACAAATTTTTGTTTTAGTCGAAAGAACTTTAAATCAACCTTTTCTAAATAGAACCTTCTTAAGTAGAAAAGGCAAATTAAACTTCAAAAAAGAAAATATTATTCGTGTATTATGGGAATATCTTAATAGAATATAAAGGAAATTTTAGTTTTGAATTAAATTGATTCTAAATGAAAATAGAGTATTTAAAAAAACAAATAAAGATATAAATTATAATGAAAAAAAATCAAAAACTATAGACGTATTATTCGCCTGTAACTATATCCTTCACAATCCCTACACACACAGTACGGCCCATATCACGTACTGCGAATCGGCCCATTTCTGGAAATACTTCATACTTTTCAAGACACATTTTCTTAATCGGGGCTAACTCTACGATGGCAGCTTCATTCTTTTTAAGAAACTTAGGTGAGTCCTCAATTACAGCCCCAGTTTTCTGATCTAATTTTTTAACTAAACTTAAAAACTTTGCAGCTACTTGTGCTGTATGTGCATGAATTACCGGAGTGTAACCTTGAGCTATTGCTGTAGGATGCCAAATAACAATAATCTGTCCCGTCCATTTTCCCTTTGGAGTAACTACAGTTGGTGGATCACTAGGATGTCCTAAACAATCTCCTCTGCTTGCATCTGCCAATGTAATGCCCCTAATACTAAATCCTATGTTATCTCCAGGGATAGCTTGTGGAATTTCTTCATGATGCATTTCGATACTTCGGATTTCACCTTGAAATCCAGTTGGCATAATAATAATTTTATCTCCTTTCTTTAATATTCCAGTCTCTACTCTACCAACAGGGACTACACCAGTTCCCTTAATTTTATAGCAATCTTGTATAGGAAGTCTTAATGGCTTACCAGTTGGTTTTTCTGGAAGGACAAATTGATCAATAGCTTCAATCAAGGTTGGACCATTATACCAAGGCATCTTATCGCTTTTCTTTGAAAGGTTTTCCATTTGCATGCCAGAAGTAGGAACAAAGGGTACATCTTTGAGCTTAAAACCGATGTTTTTCAGAAGATCTCCAACTGCTTCCTTACATTCATTAAATCTTGCCTCAGAATACTCATAAACATCTGCCTTATTGATTGCGACAACAAGTTGTTTTACACCTAAGGTTTGTGCTAAGTAAGCATGTTCACGAGTTTGTCCATTAGCGGCAATCCCAACTTCCATTTCACCTTTCTTGCCAGAAACTACTAAAATAGCAGCATCAGCTTGAGATGCACCAGTAATCATATTTTTTACGAAATCAGCATGGCCAGGTGCATCAATAATAGTGAAATACTTTGATTTAGTCTCAAATTTTCTAAATGCTAAGTCAATTGTAATACCTCTCTGTCTCTCCTCTTTTAATCTGTCAAAAACAAAGGCATAAGACCAAGAATCTCTATCATATTCCTTTGCGAGTTTATCTAATTCACGGGCTTCTCTATCAGTAACTGCTCCAGTTTCAATAAGCATCGCGCCCATCATGGTTGACTCTATGGGATGAAGTTTGAAGTAAACTAACCCTTTCCATGATCGATGTGCCCGATTATAACCAAATTTAAATGCTCTTTCTGTTTTGAACTCATTTCTGTTCACAAAAAATTATTAATTTAAAATAAATAATTTCAAATAGTTTTTTTAGATATTGATTTTTAATACTAACAGATTTATATTTCTTTCTATATTAAAAAAGAATATTTTATTAAAACTTATTTATTTAACTTATTGAATTTATCACGAGCTTCTTCTAATCTCTGAAAAGTCCAGAAACCATTATTTTGTAATTCGATGCCCCATTCTAGACAAAGTTTATGCAAAGTCTTAACATCACAATCGAAATGTCGTGCTAGCCAGCTCTGAGGAAAATTGTCGATCATATTCTGTAAATGTTTCTTGCTGCCAATTGCTTCTTTCAAATGTTCATATTTATCACGATATTCATCCAAAACAATTCTTTTCCTTCCCATACTATCTTTGTAATTGTCAAGTAGATCATTAAATAAGGAAGCACCAAGAGCTAAACCATATACATTTTTAGTAGGTTTTATAGGATTATTATTAATATAATCAGCATCAATATCAACTTTAATCCTTACTTCGTACTTGATATTAT
Organism: uncultured archaeon; assembly: GCA_964409945.1. GTDB lineage: Archaea > Asgardarchaeota > Lokiarchaeia > Sigyniarchaeales > SOKP01 > Loki-b32. The sequence continues at coordinate 17,608 of CAYPFJ010000031.1, forward strand.
AATACTCTTTTAGTTGGTATAAAAACTGAGCATTAGAAGTACAAATTCTACTTATTCCTTGAATTCCATCTCCATCAAAAACACCTAATACAATTGCTTTTTGAACACTAGAAGGGAATCCTTCAAATGATGGTAATCTGCCACCTTCCTTAAATTCAAAATATCCGAGATTTCTTAAATCTTGAACCATTTCTTTACATGTAAATTGTATATAGACCAATTCATACTCTACTCCATCTATCTCTCTGGTTCTCTTACCAATTTTCGCTGCATCCAATCCTACAGAACGACAGAATCTCACTAATTGGTCTTTGTCTTTAATGGATAATTCAATTGCTATTTGGTACCGAATTTTATCATCACCTCCAAGTGTGATTGATCCATCAGCTAACATGAACCCAAACCAGTACCCTTTTTCTTCTGTATTCAATCTACTGAAAAATTGACCATCAAGACTAGGATTATGGTAGTGATATTGTTGCTTTGAGTATACCTTTAAATCATTAGTCTCTTTATATTCTTCAATTAAATCGAAGCAATTCTCTGCTCTATCACCATATCTCTCTTCTAATCCCTCTCTGAATAAATCTAAAAGCTCCTCTGAAAATGTATACTTTGGATTATATGTATTAAGGTTATTTGAATTCTTAAGACGAGCTAGAATATGTTTCAAGAAATAACTAGATCCTTTTATAATTTTACTAACTTCAATTCTTAACTGGGATAATGATAATTCCCGAAATTCTGGCTCTAACTTCTTAATTTCTTCTAAAAGCTTATCAATAAATTTCTCAGTCGAAAGCACATCATCTCTTCCCAATGGAGATACTCTTTCTTCATAATGTTTACCTCCCATATAGAAAACTGCAACATCGTTAATTACTCTTTCTAACTGAGTCATCTCATCACCATTCTTCCGCTTTTGTTCAAGCAATGCAGCGACTTCCTGTTTAACATTATCATCCACGATGATATCAAACCCTTTATACTTCTTGCCTCGTAAGAAATCTCTTACTTTTGCATGTAATTCTTCGTTGTAGGGGATCTGGTCTAATTCTTGGCTTGGTCTATCTGGATCGCTCGTTGGATCAAAGAGCTTTGAATCGAAGTAATGGACCATTGATGGACTCATATCCTTATTTAATCCTTCATATGGATCAATTTCAGGATCGGAAAACTTTACATCACTTACACCCTCTTTTTTGGTCGCCGAATAATTAATTGAATATAATCAATTAGAGTATAATATTTAATTGAATCAAAAAAAGATAACTAAAATTTGCATTAGTTCGAATTAAATTTGGACTTCCAGTGAAGTTCAAAATTTCAAACTATAAATTAGCAAAATTCATTATGATATTTTAAAAGAGAATGTAAACCTAATTAATTAATTTGATAATGTATTTGCAGATTTAGACCAAAATTAATTATAAAGCTTATTGAGTTTATATTTTTTTTCTCCATAGCTGTAAAATTACCCAATATCATTTTGGACAATATTTAGAAAACAGAAATTTGAATCAAATAATAAATATAAATGACATAAAATTTAATTAAAGAATAATTTAAATTATTTAAAAATTAGGGGATTCATATGGTAAATGGATATACTGGAAATATCCTTAGAGTTGATTTAACAAAAGAAAAAACCTCAATAGAAAATCCTGAAGAACTTTTCTGCCGTCGATACATTGGAGGTGAGGGTTTTGTAGCCTATTACCTCTTAAAGGAATTAAAAGCGGGTATTGACCCATTAAAGCCTGAAAATATTTTAATTTTTGCCACAGGTCCATTAACCGGGTTTGCGATACCTGGGACCGGGAGAAATAGTGTTGGTGCTAAATCCCCTTTAACTGGGGGTTTTGGTGAAGCTGAAGTTGGTGGTCATTGGGGAGCCGAGTTAAAGCATGCAGGATTTGACGCAATAATAATAGAAGGAAAAGCTAAAAATTCTGTTTATCTTTGGATAAATGATGGTAAGGCAGAAATAAAGGATGCGAGTCATCTTTGGGGCAAGGTTACAGGCGAAGCGGAGGCAATTATTAAAAAAGAATTGGGAGATAAGCTTATCCGAGTAGCTCAAATTGGACCTGGAGGAGAACACTTAGTACGTTATGCTTGTATAATAAATGATTTAAGAAATGCTGCTGGTCGTACTGGGATGGGTGCTGTCATGGGATCCAAGAATTTAAAAGCTATTGCTGTTAGAGGCCATAAAAAACTAGAGGTAAGTAATAAAGAAAAATTAAGAACGAAAATGAAAGAATTTAACGAAGTTGCTTATAAATCTTATTCGGGCTATTTTAAGTATGGCACGGGATATGGTATAATGGAACAATTTGCTACATCTGGAAATCTTCCAACACGAAATTTTAGAGATGGTGATTTTAAGGGTGCAACGGTGTTAGATCCCGGGATAATGAAAGAAGAAATTGGACTTAAAATGGAAGCTTGTTATGCTTGTTCAATTCGGTGTAAAAAGGTTGTGGAAATTGGAGAACCTTGGAATGTCGATCCAATATATGGGGGACCGGAATATGAGTCAATTGGTGCGTTTGGTTCAAATTGTGGCGTAGATGATTTAAAAGCTGTGTGTAAAGCAAATGAACTTTGTAATAAATATTCGATAGATGTCATATCTGCTGGTGTTTCAATTGGGTTTGCGATGGAATGTTATGAAAATGGAATCTTCACTGATAAGGATACAAATGGAATAAAATTAAATTTTGGAAATGCTGAAGCCGTAGTTAAGATGGTTGAAATGATTGCTAAACGTGAAGGTTTAGGTAATATTTTGGCAGAGGGTGTTAAAAGAGCTGCTGAAAAGATAAAAAATGGAGCAGATAAGTTTGCTATGCATGTTAAAGGCCAAGAAATCCCGATGCACGAACCTCGCTTAAAGCAGGGATTAGGGGTAGGATATACAGTTTCACCTACAGGAGCAGAACACATGGCAAATATGCATGATACGTCAATTGCAAGTAAAACAGCGATAGCTGTTCATAGTGCTATTGGGATTCTAGAACCTCTCAAGATCGATGATTTAGGAATAAAGAAGGTTCGAGCATTGGTTTATTATACTAATTGGCAGAACTTGTTAAATGCTTTATTAATGTGCTATTTCGTACCGTGGGATTATGTGGATATACCTGAAATTGTAAGAGCTGTGACTGGATGGTATACTTCAACTTGGGAATTAATGAAAGTAGGAGAGAGGATCACAACTATGGCAAGAGCTTTTAATATAAGAGAAGGATTTACAAAAAAGGATGATTGGTTACCTAATAGATTTTTCCAACCTCATACATCAGGAGCCCTCTCAGAAACAGCAATTAAACCAGATGAACTTAAAAATGCGATAATTAATTATTATAAAATGATGGGTTGGGATGATGAGGGAATCCCAACAAAATCAAAATTAGGAGAATTAGATATAGATTGGGTTTCACAATATCTTTAGAATCCATTATTTTATGATTTTACCAATTTATAAATCAACCCAAATATTCTCCTTTTAAATCCTCATACAATTCTTTTTTATTATCTTTTAATAATTTGAATACTTCTTGCAGATCTTCTTGGAAGTTTATTTTCTTACCTTCAACATCAGAAATTTCAAGTATAACTTTATTTTGTAGAAATTTTTCAAAAACTAAATTGAGATCATAAATATTAACATGTGTTTCCTTAAAGAAATCTAAAAGATGATGTAGATAAAGCGCTTTAATATAGCCTTTTTTATTTTTATCTTTCTCATAAAAATACCTTAGTTGACGAAAAATTATATTATCATTGTTAGCTTCAAAAGCTATTTCATCTTGTTTATAAAAAGCCCAATTAAATCCATAATCAACGGCTCTATTCACCAAATCTGAAATATTTTTTTTAATTCCCGCTTTTTTAGCCCACTTATTATGAATAAACCAATTAGGAATTTGTTAATCACTCTTTATATACTTTTTTTCTTGAAAGATAATAAAAATAAAAAATTATAGTTCATTAAATAAAATTAAGAATTCATAAAAATTAAATAATTAACTAGAGTTTTGTCAAAATAATGGTAAAAAGTAAAACAAAGTTCCCAAAGGAAGGTAAATTTGTAATTGCTAAAGTAACGGAGGTAGAAAACCAATACGTTTACGTTGATTTAATTGACTTCGAGGGTTTGGATTCTGAGGAGTGTGCTAGAGGTATGATCCATATTTCTGAAATAAGCTCTCGGTGGATTAAAAATATACGTAATTTTGTTCGTATTGGTCAAAGAGTGGTTCTGCGAGTATTAAGAGTAGATGTAGATAAAGGGCATGTGGACTTATCCTTGCGAAGAGTCAATTCAGCTCAAAAAGAGATTCGAATGAAGGAATGGAAATATGCCTTAAAGTTTGAAAATTTACTACAATTCCTAACAGAAACAGAAGGTATTAATATGACTCTGGACGAAGCGTATGAATTAATTGGTTTTCCAGTTTTAGATCGTTTCGAGACATATCAAGAAGCTATTGAAAACCTTAAAGAAAATGGAATGGAACTTTTATCTGACTTAAATGGAATTACAGAGGATGCAAAGAAAGCCTTATTAAGAATCATTAGTGAAAATGTAAGTATTTCTACTGTAAACATATCCGGTAAGATAAAACTTTCATTTACTTCAGAAAACGGGATAGAGCATATTAAAGATTCTTTAATAGAAGCATTAAAAATTATAGAACCAAAGGAAACAAGAAATATTACAATCAATTATATTGCAGCACCATTTTATCGATTAGAAATAGTTTCAAAAGATTATCTTGATGCAGAAAATATTTTATCTGATGCATTAGAAATTATTGAACATAATGCAGAAAAAAATAATGGGATGTTTGAGTTTATTAGAGATTAAAAATTTATAATATGAAAGCAGTATTAACAATGACAAAATACCTCCAAAAATGTAATAATTGTAATAAATATGGATTACAGAATCCTGGATCAAAGTGTCGTTATTGTGGAGGGATGTTAATGAATCCAAGACCTCCAAAGTTTTCTTTAATAGATAAATATGGTAAGTATCGATTAGAATATTTTAAAGAAGATTTTGATAAGAAGTTTAAATAAAGTCAAGGAAGCTCTATTTTTTCAGCAAATTTTTCAATTATTAGAATTTTAACGTTTTCCTGGGGGAGATTTGCAATATCTTCTTCTTCGAAAGGTCCATAATTTATAAGATCAACACCTACTAAAGGCGGGGTGGCTCTTAAAAATCTTATAAGTGTATAATTAATTTTTTCTTGATCACCTTTATTTTTATAATCAAGAATAATAGAAGGTCTTTCCTCTTTCAATATTGGTTCATCTTCAACAACAGATTTTGCTTGTGCTTTTGGTTCAATCAAGATGTCTGATGGAACTTGATCTTCTTTAAATAGTGATATAGCTAATACTTTTTGATATCCTTTAATAGAACTTACCAAATTTTCATAAAGCAATTTCTCAGATTCAATAACATTATCGATATAAATTTCATGTAGAGCTAATGCTGAGTTTATTATCTTGATTTCTCTAATCTTCAATAGATCATTAAATAAATAATTTATATTATCTTTGTAGGAATCAAATATACGCTGCTTTATGGCATCCGTTTCTTTTTCTTGATGCTCATTAATAAAATCTAAAATCTTTATGTAGTTATTGAAAGTATCTTTACTTAATTCAGTTAGATCTGTATTTTGGAACTCTTTAAGCCAATGTTGATAGAGTTTTTCATATTCTTTTTGCAATTCCATAAATATCGAATTTTTAAGAGTTATATAATAAAAAAGTGTTGTGAGTTTAAATTTTTTAACTTAAATGGTTTTAGCTACTCCTTTACATAGTAAAAAAACAGCAATATGATGAGGAACTTCAATTTTCTCTCCTTGGGTGTAAGGTCCAAATGTTTCCCCCTTAATTTTTGTTGCTGGTATTTTAGCTTCAATAATTTCTATCTTTTGGGTGATCTTTTTTTTGCTTTCAAATACAATGGGATCTAACTTTTCATTCCACTCATTTAAGGGATTAAAATTATCGAGATCATCGGGGTAAAGTTCTTGGACTTTAAAACCTGTTTTTCCATGCAATGAACCAGGATAACGAATAAGTCTATGAATATCAATAGATACGGGTTCATCAATCTCTGTCCCAATCATACTAATAATCCCCTCTAAGAATGTAGACCAAGTTTTAAGTCCAAAACCTTCGATATTCCATATATTATTATCATTTTGTGAGATAGATTGTAAAAAATCATCCTTGGAATTTAAAAAACTTCTAATTGCATCGGCTTTCAATCCAAAAGTAATTAATAATCTTCGGATTTTATCATCAGTGTAATTATGCAATATCTTATCAATTTTATTTATAATTTTTTGAGACCAACCAATATTTTCTCTTAATAAACCATAAATAACGTTGTTTAATTTTCTTAAACCTAAAATCTCAAGAGAGATATTATTGCCTGATACATACGCAGCAATTTCTCTTCTTTCTTCGCCAGATAAAGTTCTCACTTCTGCATTTTCTATTTTTAAATGATATCCACGATGTCCTGAAAAAGCAAGTTTCATTTGATTCAGTGGAATTCCAAAATCAGGAATCAGAAAATTGTAAATCAACTTCATTAACTCTTTTTTAGCAATTTTTAAACATTTATCACAAATCCAAGTTAGTTGTTTTAATTTTAGTTTTTTACATTTTGGGCATTTCTTTACCATACCTGTCCCAGTATTACCACATTCAATACAATACCAAATATCATGATCATTTTTACAGGGAGTATAAAAATGGTCTACATCAATATCAAAAATCAAATCGCAGCCTTGATATTCTTTATTATTCATATCCGTATTATCTGGCTGTAAATATATTGTTCCACTTGAATAGATATGTCTAGGTCCTTCATTTATTATATATTTTGCTAAACTGTCAAAATTACTAAAACTTATATGTCTCTTCATAACAAATTGCTTATCCCATGGAATAAAGCCAAATTCTCGTTTATCAAATAAACTGACTATAGGGATTTCTTTTCCTTTTTCCTTATAATATGCTTGAAATAACCGTTTTAAATATGCTACATTACTCATCTTCTTTTTCCGATCCCTTTATCATATAGTTCTTCCATTTGGTCATTCGATATTGCTTTATTTGAGTATATGCTAATGGATGAGCTAGTTTTTTCCTTTCACTTGGTTCTTCTGCTCCATAACCTGTCAAACATAGTTCATCTTTATAACTCACCGCCATACACAAATTTAAAGATTTCAAAGTTAAACATTTATATGGAGTATAATGCTTTTTCTTCGCGAAATTGACTTGATAAAATGTTTTTTCTCTGTCAAAATCAGGCAACGTAGAAAACAAATCTACAACTTTCTCTACAGGATAATCAAGAGCAAGTAAAAACCAAACAATAAAAAGTCTTTCATTATGAATTAAGTTTTGACCTTCTTGTGTTTTCCTAAGAATTTCTTTTACACATGGAGGATAAAGTGTAATAATATCTTCCTTATCTTCGAAATCTATTTTAAATACATATTCGAATTCTTCTTTACGTTCAGTCCAAACAGTTAAAATTTTATCAAATATTTCTTTAAATTCTTTTATCTTTGATACCTTTTCTAAAAATACATTTAATGAAGCCTTATCATCTGTTTCTTTAATAAGAAGTTTAGATCTTACGTATTCTTGTATTAAACGTATTAATCTCTTATTTCGAATGAATACAAATCCCTCGGAAAGAGAATTATGGACTAATTTTCTATATTCATCTCTCAAATTTGAAGTAAGTTTCAAATAATCAATAAAATGAACCATAAAATTAGTTACCAGATTTTGATGTTGATCTTTTATAATAATCTTACCATAATTGACAGGTGGATTATAATACTTTATTCTTAGTCCTAAATTTTGACAAATATCATAAATAGTTGAATGATTTTTTTCTTTAATTAGCTTATTATAAGTTATTTTTGAATAAAGATTCGCAACTCTATTAGTAATCATTTGATTATCTAAAGCATAAAGTAAGATTTTTAATAAGAAATAAGTGTAAATGTTTAAACTATCAGTCTTATATTCAGAAATTTCTTCCAAATTATCAAATGCCGCATAAAATAATTCTAGAATTCGTTCTTTAAGTTCATTTCCAAACTGTTCTGAGAATGCTTCAGAAATAAATTCAGATGGATCCTTTAAAGCTATTTCCGAATAATAATCTTTTAAAGAAGGGAGCCATGGATATTTTTTTATTATGTCATAGATATCGCTCATTGCCCAGAAATTCTCTTCTTTTAAATCTAAATAATTAAAGTTAAAAAAAATGATGGATCTAAACTTTAATAGATTAAGAGTAAATTAATTTACTGATAATTTTAATAAATCTATTAATAAACTAATAAATAATTAGTAAAGATTTAGTTGATTAAAATTCGTCCATATCTTCATCTTCTTCAAATTCAGCTTCTTCGACTCTGGGTGCTAAGAAATAACTTAATTCCCCACCTTCAAGAAGATTAAATATCATTTTTAATGGATGATCTGTTTTTAAAGATATTTCTAGCTTTTCTGTGATTGAAGCTATTTTTAAAATTGCTTTTAAAAATGTTAAGGAATATGCACCACTACTAGTTCCATTAAGACTTGTTTCTATTAAATCATCTTCACTAAGATTATATTCCATTTCACCAATTTGCCCTGTTGAACTAAAAATTAATCCTTGTCCTTCTGTCGAAGTTATGTTAAGGATTTCGGAATAAATTTCAGCATCCTTTATTGCCTCAACTAAAAAGTCTGGCTCAATAACCCACTTTGAAGGATATTCAATCTTTAATAAATTATCCATGGGAATTTCTTCAATATCAATATCTAATAATGCTAAGCTAAATGTTCTGGTGCGGGTTATACCCTCACGCTGCATTTTGATTTTTATTTTCTGATCAGCTTCATTAAAATCAATTTCAACAGAATCATTCGCCGCGGATCTTTTTAAAATTTTATCTAAATCATCTAAATTTAGTCCAACTTTTGATTCTTTGGAACATTGATATTCATCAAAATTATCCTTTTTAACAGATAATTTTAATAGACAAATTCTACTAGGATCCATCGCTGAAATTGTAAACTCTTTAGGAGTGACTCGAAACTCCGTTTCATCAATAATACTTGAAAGAGTTTCAATAATTCCTTTCAATATCCGACTATTTTCTAATTTTAATTTAAAGCTCATATTCTTTCAGTAAAGTTATTCAATTATAAATAAGATAATATTGTGTAATTCGCATTATTAATAATGATTGATATTAGTCTTTTAATAATATCAATTTTAGGTTTTAAATTAATTATTTATACTTATCTTAAATTTTCAAATTTGTACTAAATAATTAAAAAATTCTTATTTAAAAAAAAAAATGTCATTTCCACACGCAAAACAAAGAATGATAAAGGATATCACTATCGATGATGAGCGAATCCAAGTTACAGGATACATAAAAAGTAGAATTAATGATGAACTTATTGTTTTAGATGATCAAACAGACCAAATTAATGTTAACATCATTAGAATTGATGATTTCAATTTCGAAGAGAATGATTTAATTAATGTAATTGGAGATCTAGAGTTTCAATCTTCTGGAGAAAAACGGATTAATGCAGATATAATCCAAGATATGAATAAATTGAATTTTAAATATTATCAAAAATTATATCAACTGAAAAAAGATTTAGATTAGACGTAATAATCTAATTTTTAATTTCCTTCTTTTTATCTAAAAATTGTTGTATCTCAATTGTATACCCATTAGGATCTTTAAAGAAAAAGTGATTATTATTAAATTTTTCATTAATTTTAGGTTGTTCTACATAATCTATTCTAAATTTAATTAATTTGTTATCGGGTTCATCAACCTTTTCTGTCACAAAAGTAAGGATTAGACTTTTATCTTCGTGAACAACTGCCAAATGTTCGCAAAAACTTATTTTATTCTGATTAATAATATTAAAGATTAAGCAAACATCTTGATGTTTATATATAGTCATTCCTAAGATATGTTGATAAAAATGTGATATTTTATCAAGATCCTTTGTTCCCAAAAAAGTAATAAATTCCTTAAACCTCATAAAATTCATTTTTACGTTATTGATTATTTCAAATAATTCACTTTTATGTGTGCATTAATAGATAAGATAAGATTTTTTAAATATTATTATTTTTAATCTATATATTTAATATTTAATATTAGAGTAATTGATATGGTTGAATTTTGCCCCGAATGCTCAAATCTCTTACGTAAAAAAAAAGTGAATGAAAAGTCATTTTTAGCATGTAAGTGTGGTTATGAAAGGGAATTGAAGCTTGATAAGAATAAAATTGAAAAAAGTCTCGAAAAGAAGAAAAAAGCTTTAAAAAAGAACTTTATTGTACTTTCTGAAGAAGATAAGATCTCAGCAAATCCTAAGACCAGAAAAGAATGCCCAAAATGTGGGAATCTTGAAGCAGAAACATGGCAGGTGCAAATAAGGAGCTCTGATGAACCAAGCACTCACTTTTTTAAATGCACTAAATGTAAATATACCTGGCGTGAACAATAATTTACATTAACTTCTGATTTTATATTACAGAGATATAGAAGATTTAACGTGAAAGAACAGTTTCACGAATTTTTAAAAATAAAAAATTAAATTTAGGTCTTTTTCAATCTCGCGTTTCCATTCATTATTTTGCGATTAAGGATCATATCATTGACTTGAATACCAGCAAGTAAGGAACCAAATACTCCATGTACAAATTTAGGTTGGAATAAGCCTTTAATTGGTGTTCTCATTTTTAAACGCGTTCTACCAAAATTGTTTGTGTATGGCGCCATATCAAAAATTGAACCCGTAGGAGAGCTGGAGTATCGGGCATAAGTTGCGGGTGTTGATATGTCTGTAATTAGAATATGTTTTTTCAAATCGGGAATAAGATATTTCTCAACAATATTAATAAAGAAATCTCCCCACTTGTTTTTCTCTTCTTTATATTTAGGTCTATCAGTTTCTCTTAATTTTGCCCAATCTCCCAACCCCATTGGAGAAACTCTAATTGTTATATTGGGTTGTCCTCCAGTTGTAAGGGATGGACAAATAACACCAACTTGAAATCTTTTATCTGAAAAACCAATTTCTCCTGCTTCATATGCATCGAAAAGGCGATCATATGTGTCCCCTCCAGTCGTAATTACGTTATATCCACAATCCATACCTAAACCAGCAAGGTCTAATTTATCATCTAAGCCTAAGCTAATATTAATTGAAGAAGTAGACATTTTTATACTTTCAATTTTATCAGCGTATTTCTTATTAATACTTCGAATTTTTTCCAAACCAACTAATTGTTTCATAGCTAACATTGTATCAACCGTTGTTACAACAAAATCAGAGTAGAATTCTTCACCATTTTTAAGTCGAACGCCTTTTACTTGATTATCTTCCACTAATATTTTTATTACTTCTTTATTTAATAATAAATCCCCTCCCAAATTCAAATAACGTTCTTGTAATTTATTTGGAAAATCAATAAAGCCAACTTTAGTTCGATATGCCCCATCAAGTAGAGAATTCATAGCGGAAATTGGAACAAGTGCAGTAACTTGTTCAGAAGGAAGAGCACTAAAATCCGCAAAAATGTTAAAAATTTCAAGAACATCTAGTTCTGTGATTCCAAATTGATCAAAGTATTGTTTAAAAGTTTTTGATGCATTTTTGACTATTTTTGGACATGTAAAAAGCAATTTCAGAATGTCAATAAACTTAGGTTCAACCTTAAGGTTAAATAATTCTAAATACATATCTCGTGAATAATCTAAGAATTTTTCTATTTGCAACGCCTTATCAGGATATTGGTCCATTAGTTTTTTTTTAAAAGTTTCTAATCCAGATGGCAACTCAAGAACTTTAACTTCATTAGTCTCAGGATTAACCACAAAAATTCTCATATAATAACCTTTAAATTTCTTAAGCTCAATTTCAACTCCTAAATACTCAAGTATTTCAGAGATATCCGGAATCACTTGGCAAGTATCAAATACAAATCCTTCTCTCTCATAAGATGTGACAAAACCTCCTGTTTTTAGTTGTTTTTCAATAAGAAGAACGGGATCTTTATCTAAATCATTATTTATAGCCCATGTTATACCTGCGCTTAATCCAGCCATTCCTGCACCAATAACAATTAATTTATAATTCTTTGAACTTTTTTCTTGATTCATAATTAACACCTTAAAATATTTAAAAATGTGATATAAGAGTAAATAAAGGTATAGATTTCTAAAAAATTACTAAATTGAAGTTCTTCAATATTTAGTTATATTTTACTAAGGAGAGAGTTTAAGAAAGAACTTCTATAATCTTAGTAAGAATTCTTGCTTTACCGCCAGTAGATTGAAGTAACATTTTTCCGCACACTAAACATTCCACATCTGTGGCAGAACAACCAAAAATGATTTGTTGATTTCCGCAATTCAAACATTTTACGCGTAAAAACCTGCTTTTTGGCTGTGGAATAAGTTCTTTTTCTTTTTTATTTGTCATAAGCATTCACACTTTTATACTTCTTGTATTTCGAGTCGTTTAACACGATATGATTTGGCATATTGTTTTTTCCCACATTCAGTACATTCTAATAATGGGGTGGTCCTCTTATTTAATTTTGCATTTTTATGAAAAATCTCCTTAGGGAATGAGCCATAACCTCTTTTTTTCCTTTCTACTCTTCTCCTTCCTTGGTTAAGCATCCTTTCCTTCCCTTTTTTATAAAGAGAGACTGTATGCTTCTGATGTGATCCACAAGTTGGACAATAGCGGTTAATAGTTCTAGGGTACTTCATTTATCAGAGACCGTTAATATTAAGAATAAATATAGTAATTATTTATAAATTTTAAATTTTATTAGTTCTGATGGTTCTTTTTGAAAAATCATAGTGTAATAAAAAATAATTTAAATCTTATTTACATAATGTTAATAAAAACATATTGAATGAGATTTTGAATGTTTAAAGAGAAATTTAGTGAAGGAGTAATAAGCGCTAAGCAGTTTGATAGAGAAGATATTGAATATATTATAAAGAAAGCTAAAGAAATGATTGAAATCAAGAACTCAAATAATCTTCAAGGTAAAATCTTAGCTACATTATTTTTTGAGCCTTCTACTCGAACCCGTCTTAGTTTTGAATCAGCTATGTATAGATTAGGGGGGAGTGTTATCGGGTTCCATTCTGGAGATGTGTCATCCATCAAAAAAGGAGAGAGCCTCGCAGATACAATAAGAACCGTTGAAAATTATAGTGATTGTATAGTAATAAGGCATTCACTTGAAGGAGCTGCTATATTAGCTGCAAAATTTGCTAAAATTCCAATTATTAATGCTGGTTCTGGAAGTGGAGAACATCCCACTCAAGCATTATTAGATTTATTGACAATAAACGAAGAGGTAGGCCCTTTAGATGGGTTGAATATAGGTTTAATGGGTGATCTCAAATATGGAAGAACAGTACATTCACTCTCAATTTTGTTATCGAATTTTAATGTAAATGTTTATTTCATAAGCCCTTTAGAATTAAAAATGAGAAACCGTGATAAAGATTTTCTTCAACAACGCCAAGTTAAATATAAAGAAATTACAGATTACCGAAAAATCTTAAATATTTTAGATGTTCTTTATATGACTAGAGTCCAAAAAGAAAGGTTTGTTGATTCGGAAGAATATGAAAGAATTAAAGGATTTTACATATTCCAACAAGAAGATCTTATGCAAACAAAAAACAATTTTAGATTATTGCACCCACTTCCTAGAATTACAGAAATTTCTCCAGAAGTTGATAATTCAGAAAAAGCAATTTACTTTAAACAAACTTATTATGGAATCCCTATGAGAAAAGCACTCTTAGCAGAATTAATGACTGATTAATTTTTAAAATGCTTATTCTTCTATTTTTTATTTCTTAGAATGTGCAATCTCTTAAAGATATTGTACCAATTTTGGATTGAAACAAAAGCTTTAAAAATTTTTGACTTGACATATCATTTGGTTTTTGTTCCATAAATAAACACCCACCACCAATGATTTTTTGAAATTTTTTGAATAATGTGATTTTCTTACTCAAAGAGAGGTATGATGTTCCTCTAATTAGTCTTGCAGAATATTCATTTATGTCGTGTGTGTGTTGTACAATGCCATTATACCAAGAATTTCTTAAGTATGAATCTCTATGAGGTGAGCTTAGAATAAAAGTGTCATTTTTTGCTTCATTTTTTTCGTCAATAATTTTTTTCATTAATATCAAGATTTTTAGAGCAAATTCTTCGCTATTTTCGGTTCTATCAAGCTCTATCCCGCAATGGTTTAAAATGGCGTGATTTAATCCGAAAAAACTAATAGATTTTACAGAGTTTTTAAATATTTTACTCTTATTTTTGTTAAAAACCCGTGTGACTATAGAATCCCATTGCTTAAGAGAATTTAACTTTATTTGTACTAATTTCTCCTTAAAATTAAACAATTCAAAAACAGAAATTAATTTATCTTGTAATAAATCGAAAAATAAGTCGTCATTTTGATTCGCTTCTGCAGAAATCATATGTAAATTTATTAAAATCTTATCTAAAATAATTGTATCCTCCTTAGGATCTGGTATTTGAATAAGAGATGAATTCAATAAATTTGAATAATCTTGATTGTAAAAAATTAGATTATTTTTATTAGATCCTTTAATAAAATTTTTTATAATCCCATTTCCTAGATCTGATGTAAAAATCTTAGAGCCTTCAAAAATAAGGAATGGTTTTATGCAATCTTTACATTGTATGTCCAAGGAATTTAGAAAATTTGTATCATTTTGGATCTGATTTGAAAATTGTTCCTTTGTTTTTCCATTGTAATTAAATTCTAAAGATAAATAAGATTTACTATTATTAATAAGTGTATTAAATTTACAAATTTGAGAAATAAAGAAATTAAAATTGGATGATTTTATTTTTGGTAATTCTAAATAAGAAATTAATTCATTGTTAAAATTGCCTAGAATTAAATCTTCAGAATAAAATTGTTTTAGCCTCTGTAGAAGATCTATAAAATTAATAATAAAACTCGTATATCCTGTAGTATTTTTATCTCTCACCGAAATATTTGAATCAATACTGAAGAGATAATTGATTATTGTTTTTGTATTTATATACAAACTTAATGGTCTTAATCCCCAGTAATTTAAATGAAGTAAGGCAATTTCTCCCGATAAATATAAGTCTGCTAAATTTTTTGGTAGGAGGTTTAAAAGCAAAAATTGCTCTGAAACGTCAGAGCCTAACTTTTTAATAAATTTTTCTGGTGTTATTTCAACATTATTTGAATTGAATAGTTTAAATACCTCAAATGGAGGTGTTCCTAGTCGAGTTAACTTGTGCCTTACTTCTTCTAAACCATTCTCTAATAATATTGCATTAATATACTCTCGTATTAATGGAGCAGTCATATATTCTATATTTGTTTTTAATAAACGCTCTTCTACCTCATGGGCTACTTGCCTTGCTAAATATCTTTCCAATTCACCTTCCTTCACTAAATATTCCTCAATCTTATTTATATCAAATACTTCTTTAGAGTATTTCGAAGTTCGGATCATTAAGGTTTTATTTTGTTTATTTAAAATTTGTTCAATAGATAAAATCTTTTCTATTATTTGCTCCCCTAAAAGCGTAATTGAATATCCATTATCCGACGACAAAATTAAATCACTCTTCTTTAATGTATTTAGATGGAAAGATAAATTTACAGAAGTAAGATCATTTCCAAAAATCTCTTTTTGAAGCTTTGAAAATGATAATGGAGTATGAGCATGTTTTAGTTTTTTTAAAATATCAATCCTAACCTTCTGACCTAACGTTTTCAGTTGCTTTTCTAAAGTATTTTGGTTTTTGTCGGCATCCACTTTCCTTATTGACCCTGTGCGGTTTCTTTAATTCTGCTTAACTAAATAATATACGTATCAATTATATAAAAATTTAGGATTTTTCTAATCCGTCAATGAATTTGAATAATATGTGGGTGATATTAAACTTCAATTTAAAAGATTTAATTTCAATTTCAAATTTTTTTTAAATCGCTCTTTATAATATTGTTTTGGGCTCATTTCTTGATTTTTTTCATTTTTAATTAACCATTCTCACGTTTTTTATAAGCCTTTATTTTGCATAACCTCCTTGAGTTAGATTAAACATAGCAACAAATTGTATAGAAATAGAACTATCATAACCCTATATTCTTATCATCCTTAAATGTTATTTAAAAGAAAATAGTAAATTTTTGAAGTATTAAATCTTTCAATTATAGTTTATATAAAAATTAGAAATTAAAAATCTTAATAAAATGGAGAATTGGGATATACTCAATGATAATAGGATTAATTTTTTATGAAAAGTGATTTTTTAAAAAATTTTAAAAATGTTTACCTTGCTGAGACCGCAATTCTCTCGATCTCATCCTTGCGCTTTACAGCTCTAGATTCTTGATTGTTACTTGCTGCTAGTATAAGTTCTTGAGCTACATTTTCTTCAAACATCTTTTCATTTGCATGTGATCGAGCACCAATTGCCTGAACGAGATACTTGATAGCCAAATCTACTCGACGTTGTGGTGCGATATCCACTGCTGACGCGTATGAAATACCTCCCATCGCAATCTTAGTAGTTTCTTCTCGAGGTGCAGAATTACAAATCGCATCTACCAAAACTTGGACTGGATTTTGCTCGGTGGTTAATTCTATTAATACAAAAGCATTTTTTATACTTTTCAGAAGTTTAGCTTTCTTGCCAGAATGATAGGAACTCTTATGACCTCTAATCTTACTACCGATGAAACCGGGAGAGAGTAATCTATTGGAAAAACGTTCAATAACTGAGACTTTTGAGGTTTTCCAGAATCTTTTATGTTCATGTCTGCCAGCAGAATGAGGTATGATAATTGGTTTCAAATTAATATAATTTTCAAGAGTTCTATCACTTATATGTATGTCCGAAAAAGACCAATTATTAAATAGTTTTACTTCTCTCTTTACCTTACTCATAACTTTTAACCTCTTTACCGCAACGGCTTTTCTTTCTTCCCTGATAAAAGAGCTTCTAAACTTACACCATTAACTTTAACGACCCTATAACGCACTCCAGGGAGATCTCCGATAGATCGTCCTTTAGCGCCTCCAATTCCTTCAACTATTACTCTATCATGCTCTTCTATGAAGTTAAGCGCCCCATCTCCCGGGAGGAAGGCCGTCACACCTTTTCCATTTTTTTTCAATTGGATACGTACACACTTTCTTATTGCTGAGTTT
>CAYPFJ010000032.1:0-34417 GCA_964409945.1 uncultured archaeon
TTGAAAGTAGGTTTTATACAACGCAAGTAATAAGTTGTACAAAAGAAATCACTCATATTCATTTTAAACCTACAGTCAATAATCCCTCTGGCAAAGAACAGGATGGTTATTTAACAGAATACAGAAACTCAACGTACTCCGTTTTTGATTCATCATTTTCTTTTGCATTCAAAGATTTTGAGGATAACCAAGTATCGAGCATAAGATATTATGATGATATTTTTCCAAATGAAATAACAGAAAAATATGATCCAGACAATTATTTAACAATAGCTATTAATGATTTAAATGATTATGATTCGAGAAATGATATTGATATAGAAGTTCCGGCATTAGAACAATTAATAGGGCTCACACATCCTTATGATGGAGTTCCTGCTATTTTTGATCGTAGGATAATAATCGAAAATCAAGATTTTGAAGTAGAAAACTTACTTGCAACTAAGAAGGTACTCTCAGTTCCTGGTTCTTATAATCTAGAAAGTGGGATCTCCGATTATATGACTGAACAAAAGATCCTTATTGATGTTATAGAAATCATTCCGCAAGATGGGGTATATTATGATAATTTCGAAGGTTATAGCCCAGAGAGGCTAAAAGAGTATTCTTACTGGTATTTTGATGAAAACAATGATGGCATATATTCAACTATTTTTATTGTGGATTCAAAAGGTGAAGTTCAAGGAGTAGGTTTTGATTATGACTCAGATTCACACTTCCAGCCAAATAAATTACAGCCTGTTGAGAAACATATAATCTATAA
This sequence comes from uncultured archaeon, assembly GCA_964409945.1. Classification (GTDB taxonomy): domain Archaea; phylum Asgardarchaeota; class Lokiarchaeia; order Sigyniarchaeales; family SOKP01; genus Loki-b32. The sequence continues at coordinate 764 of CAYPFJ010000032.1, forward strand.
TGAGCCTTCTGGGTGGCAGAAAACATATTATGATAGTAAAAACAATGAATTTCGTATGGATTATCTTGTATTAGATTATATTAATTTCGATTTAATTCATTATGAAGAATCTGATAAATATGAGGGATGGTTTGCAGAACCCACTTTTAGAGATTCGTTGTTTGATATCTGGAAGACAAATTACGTGGGAGGATCAAGTAAATTAATGCAAGAAGTCAAGGCGATCACTTCTGATATGTTTATTCAATCGCTTTCTCCACTTAAAATTGCAGAAGATATTTTATGGCAGGTAGAAGCACAAACGATGGCATGGATTGCTGGTAAACTATTAGGTGCAGGAGTTAGTGCTCTCATTGGAGTATTCACTTCTGCAGGTTCAGCCCTTCCCGGTTTTGGTACTGTGATTGGTTTTGCTGTTGGGTATTTCTTTACATATTGGATAATTAATTCTCTTAACGCTTATACTAAGCAAAGAGAACTTGATTACTATATTCATTCTCAAACTTTTCATAATATTCATTTTGAGAGCTCTCAAACCTTATCAGAAAAGTGGTGGCAGGATGAATATTTCGGTAATATCATGCCAAATACGCTTCAAGGAAGCAAGAGTGGAGTATATACTCCAGTAAAAGTAGAAACCGATAAATATTCTTATGAAGGGCAAATAATTTTAGCACCTAGTGGGATTGAAAAGACTTCCAACTTTGGTACTGGATTTAATCATATATTATTAGATTTTTCTCAACAGACGCGGAATTATTTATTATATTCTGACTTTGATGACCCTCGTCTAATTTCCTTTTTTACCGAGACTATAAATGTTTTTGGAGTCGAGTTAAGTGAAATAAAGATGCCATCTACCCTCTATATGAGAAACACGATAATGTATTTAGAAAATGAAATTCATAGTACAACAACATCAAATGAGGATAAACATTATGATAGAATAATTCCGTATATGGTTTCAATAGAGCCTACTCTGCAATTTGCAGATTCAGAAGGAAATGTCCCACTTCCTGAATTTTATGAAGATTATCCCATTTTTGTTAGTCAAGATAAGTTCAAATCGTTAAAATATGAATATCATAAAATTTTCAAAATATTTGATGGCGCTTCGCAAGAAGTTCAACTGATTCCCGAAGAGAATATTCATATGTTTGAATCAGATATTGTTTCATTTTACGTATATATGGCAGATGTTTATGGTAATGAAGAATTCATTGGAAATTATAGTAATTGCTTTATTTTTAATAAAAAAACGGGAGTTTTAACTCTCGATGTTGAAATTTTTCAGATTTTCTGTAATAAACTTAGTGAACTAAGGGAAAAGTATGGTTCTGATGCATATTTTGTTTTCGAATTTAATATTGAGAAATATCGATCAATTAACGATACAAGAAATCTTTCTGTTGATAAGGTACACGAGATTGCTACTATGCAAACTGTCCAAGCGGGCATACTTGAGTATTTATACCAATTTACGATTGCCAAGAAAACACAAGAAAGACTCTCAGAAATTGCATATACTTCCTTCATCACAATTGTAAGTACTTTTTTAACCTTAGGTATATCGTATGGATTTAAAGGGTTCACGGGAAGCATAAAGGGGGGGCTTGGAATAAATCTATTTAGAGTCTCCACTGCAGTATTTTCAGAGACAATGGAGGAATTGTATATTGACCCATGGATTGAAGCTTATGTTTCAAATGAAGTTCGAAAAGCTGGTGGTGATGCATGGGAACAAATTCTATGGAGCAGTTTCTGGGAGAGCACGAGAGAATCTGGTGTAAGTCAAGTAACTCAAATCCTTGGTCAAGGTTTAAATTTAATCAATACACAAGCTCAAAATCAGATCTCACAGACTCTTCAATTAACCCCGCAAGAGTCAATATTAAATCTTCAAGAAATGAAAGAAGATTTCAGAATGCAAAAAGATAAACAAAATTCGAGAGGAGAAATCGTAGAAACTGTTGTATCTTCTATATTGCTATTTGCTGGAGCCCTATCTGGTGGCTTCTTTGGTACAACTACAGCTTCAATTCTAGGAAATGTGATGATCATTATAGGAACTGAAGTTTCATTGGTAAAAGAAATTATAGAATTAACCTTGACAGCTAAATCTAATGACCAAACTACTCTTGGTATATTTACTAATAGCATTAATAATAGAATAAGTCATAAAGTGTGCTCCTTAACTTCATTCTCTCCTGAGTTTAATAAATTTTATGAGCTATTTAGAAGAAAATTGGTTCTAGTTAGAGATACAGATAGACTTACTTCAAAGATTAAATCAGAAAGTGTGAATTTAAAAAGTTCTTACATGGAACGATCAATAATCAATGCTGCTATGGAATATTTTAATAGGATTAAAAGATCTTATAGATACTCTTCAGATATAAGATATTTAGACTTCGAGAAAAGTATAGCTGTTGAAAAAATTATTAATTTAAAAAGAGCTCATGAAAAATTGATACAATCAAAAAAAGCCCATTATGTAATATATCGGATATCACTTAAAACTCCTGGTATATTTAAAACTGATATGATGTTTGGCGACCCGTATGAAGGATTATTCAAATTTTTTGAAAGGCCGTTTACTTCGAAACTCCGAATTGGACAAGCAAGAAATCATTGGGAGGGAAGAACATATACTATAAAGGAACGAATTGATAAATACTTTGCTAAAGCATTCGCATTAGATCCATATAAAAGAGATAAAAATTCTTTTTCAATGGATTTACGTGCTTTAGTTGGGATGAAAGAGTATGAATCAAATATAGATATTATAAAGAAGGCTAAAAGCGATGCGAGAAACCTAATAAAAGTGGACATATTGCACATTTGTAATTCTTGGCAGGAGGTTGATGCTGCTGAAAGATTTTGGATTTATTTTTATAAAGCTCGTTTTCCAGAATATGGATATAATATTGAAAGAGGTGGTCAAAGACGAGTCAGGCAACTTACCGAAGGAATATTTCTTATGCGTTTATACAATCTAAAATGGGCTGATATTGATAGAGTACTTACTGAATCTCTGGAACAATCCTTTGTCTATGGATCAGGTGGTGCAAAAGAATATGTCGCAAATAGTTTAGGCTTAGCAAATATTGAATTAGACGCATTAATACAAACATTATTTAAGTCTGAGTCTCGAACGAAGACAATTTTGGGTGAGGGAATAGAAGAGTTTGATTATATATTTAACTCATATTTTGATCATAGACCCTTGACCTTTTCAGAGATTAGAGAACTCTATATCGGTCGTAGAATAATTTTACTGATGAAGATGGGTTTCTGGGAGCAATGGGAAGTAGCTAGACAATTTGGTATAAAAACTCATGAAGAAGGTTCTGGAGTAAATACATTAAACCGATGGTGTTATAGAATATTCGGGAAGAGTTTTAACCAATTAAAAATTGAACTCTTAGACTCAGTATTTTCTCCGTTGGTAAGAAAATTTAATTTAAAAGGTGAATTATCTTATGCGGATATAGCTGAATTCATTCCAGGAATGGATGAAGCTCAAGTTCGATATTGGATGGATATAATTTATGGGCATAAAGTACCATCTTCTACAAGTTTCAGATCAGGTTTTAGGTATACGAGTGGTCTTGAAAATTTGAGAAAATTGGTTAAAAGAGATTTAGCTATACCATTATTTATGTTGGATGTCGATGGGGACACAATTTTAAAAATGTTAGGATATATTCCTGGCAGTGAAGGGAGGTTTAAGGATAAGCAAGAATACTTCAAGAAAATGTTCGATTGGGGGGATAATAATAGATTAGATGAAATAACAGCTAGGTTAATATTTACTGGCCGATACCTTCCTCCAAATGCTTGGAACCAACATAATATTAAATATAGACCTTGGTGGGAACATCTAGAAAATTTCTTAGACGATTTTTATTAGAAAAATAAAAAGTACAAAAAAACTATATTTGAGGTTATCCTCCAGCGATTTCCCCGCTCCGCTTTAATTAAGCGAAGCTATGGGGGAGGATAACTACTTCTGACTGTTCAGTAATAACGGTATCTGGTGTAGCCTTCTTTCCATCCACTAGAATTCCAAAAAATTTGTTCTCCAAGTTAAGCTCTTGTAGTAGGTCAGCTACGGTCATTGTTTTTTCTGGTTTGAACATTTCATACAGGCCAGTATCTAATAATTCAGAAATTTGTTTTACAACAATCACCTACATTTTTTTATTATTAATAATATACACGTTATACTATTTAATATTATTCCTTTATAATTAATCGTTTCAGAATGCTGTGAATTCTTGTTTTTGAAGCACTTATTGCATTTATTTTAGTTTTTCTAAATAGATTTTCATTTTAAAGAAAACTGAATAGAAAAATTATGGATTTTAAACAAAAACCAATTTTTTTTATTTTTACATTAATTTCTATAAATAGGTTTTATTTAATTTGAGGAGATTTTAAAATTATTGAAGAAGAGGAATTCATAGATTATACAGAGTATTTAGATAAAATAAGAAAATATGAATCTAAAATTAAGCAATTAACTGATCCAATAGAGAAAGAAAAGAAAATTAAAGAAATGGTCTCAGGGGCTATTAATTTCTCTAAAGAAATTGTTGAATCTGGAGAATATTTTGAAGCAGGTGAATTTCTTTTCTCTGTCGCTGAAATAATGGAAAGTCTTGATTTTTCAGAAGCACTCAAATTATATAAGCAAATTATTGAACTCTATAAAAAATTAATTATTGATTATAAGCTTCAAGCGAAATTACATGAGATTGCTGAGTTATACTTACGAATAGCAGACATTTATCATGAGAAAATAGTAGATTTACATTCTGAAAAAAAAAATATATTGAATAGTATAAAATTTCTAAAACAGGAAAGTAAACTTTTAAAGGAGTTCAATGAAACCAGAAAACTTGCCCAGAATTATCAAAATATAGCAGAATTATTTTTAAAATTTTCAGATTATATGAATGCTATAAAATACTATGAGAAAGTTATCAAAATTTCAAAACTTCATAATTATTTTGATATGCTTTCCTTCTCTTATCAACAAATAGGATCTTGTTATGAGGAAATCGATGATTATAACAAATCTCAAGATATTATTTTGGATGGTGTAGAACATTTCTCAAATTTAGCAACTCAATATGAAGAAAAAAGCGATGGTTTAACTTTAGCTCAAATATATCAGATATTAAAGAATCTCTATAGCATTTTGGATAAAGCAGATCAATATACTATTTTCTCCAAGAAAGAAGCTGGAGCATATATAGATTTAGCAGAAACTATAGAAAAAAATAAAGAAAACTATCATAAAATTGCGCGATATTACCGAGGTGCCGGGTTATGTTATCAAGACATTCAAAATAATTTAATTGAATGTGCTTCTTGTTTTATATTAGCTGGAAATTTTTCAGAAAAAATTGAGGATTTTAACCAAGCTGCGATAAATCTTGTTGATGCTGCTAACGTATTTAAAGAATTGAAAAACTTTGAAATGGCTTATAAACATTATGTTAAAGCAGGAGATAATTTTTGGAAAATTGGGAGTATAAACGAGTCCACAGAGAGTTATTTAAACGCATATGATATCGCTATCGAAGGTGAATTAGAATTTAATAGATTTGGGATTTTTAATCAAATAATTAGAGGATTAAATAAAATTGCTAAAGAAGGATTAAAAAATAAGCAATTTTTTACTGCTGCAACTCTTATTTTAGAAAGCATAAAATTTTATGAACAATTGGATATAGCCAAGGATTTTCTTTTGAGAGAAATGGTTAATAATCTTTATCGCTACTATTATAGAGCTGCTAACCTTAAAAAAATTGGTCATTCTCATATAGTTCAAAGCTATGTCCTCGCTTCTATCTCCTGTATATTAAACGGAAAATTAGAAAAAGCATGGGAAGTTATCTCTGAAATTGAAACTGAAGGAAACACAGTTAGAAAATACAAAGAAATTATAAGAATAATGATTGAACAAGTTTCCGAAGGGAAAGAAGTAGCATTAGATGTTTTCCCCTATAATTTAAGAAGGTTAATAGAAAGCTCTGAAGAAATAACATTCTTATTGAAATTATTTAAAGGATTTAAAATTACGTAAATCTACAATTTTGTATAGTTTTATTGGGTGATTTACTAAGCATAAATATTTAATCTAATTCTCCTATGTTAATATTAAAAATTTATCTTCAAATCATCTTAAAATATATATGATACCAAATAATATCGCTACACACTACCTTTTTGATGGTCAAGCTTTAAATGTAATTGGGTGTTCAAGATCAGGTGGGATGTGTCTCTATCAACCATTCTATGATTCATTAAAAAATGGAAAGATTTTCGGAGAAGCTTTTAAAGATTGGTTTAATAACCCTGAAATTATCACATTTAATCATTGGGAAGAAGTATATGGTTTGAAATTTTTTGGAGATCCATTATTAACAATAGATATGACTTAGAAATTATAAAATAAAGCAAGTTTTAAATATAAATTTTAATAAACCTTCTTTTCTTTATTTTTTACACTTTATTAATTATAAAGTTCTAAAAAAAAATGAATGATAAGACAAGTAAAAATGTCGTTCTAAGTTTTGACCTTGATAATACTTTAATCAATAACAGGGATGGAATTGTTGCTTCATTTAATTATGCGTTAAATAAATATAACTTGCCAATATTGGAGAAAACAGAAATTGAATATATGATTGGAACACCTTTAAATGAGATGTTTGATAGTGTTTCAAACTTCGACTCTTCAAAATTAGTTTATGCTTTTAGAGAATATTATGGGAGTAAAGGTATTTATCAAGCAAGTCTTTTACCTGGTGTTAAATCTAAATTAAAAGAATTATTTGATTTATCATATACCTTGGGTATAATAACATCCAAAAAGCAAGAAATGGCAAAGAGAGTCATTGAAATATTAAAAATTCAGAAATACTTTGACTATGTGATAGGAGAAACAGAAGAAACAAAAGAATTGGGAAAATTAGATCCAAAACTAAAAGAACTTATAGAAAAAACCTACCCTGAACATAATATTGTAATCATTGGGGATCATCCTAAAGATGTTATGCTTTCTAATAATTTAAATTGTCCCTTTATTGGGGTTTTAACGGGGCACCATTCATCCGAGCAATTAAAAGAAATTAAAAAAGGAAAAGTACTAATAATAAAATCAGTTAGTGATTTAACTAATGATTTAATATTATCTTTAATTTAAAACTGTATTCTGTTTTCAGATAGTTAGTATAAAAAAGAGAAAAAAAGTAATTATTTATAACAAAACTTTATTCTTTTGACCAAGATTCATATTCTTTCATAAATTCTTCTGGCTTCCATTGAGTATTCATATACTTTAGGATTCCAGAACTGTCTCTCGGTCCTACAACTACATAAGCATCTGCTTCATCTTCTAAGGCTCCACTTAAACGAGCAGCCATACCAGGAAGAATGAGAATTCTATGTTTAACTTTGTCAAAAGCTCCAAATTCTTTCACAGCTTCAGCTATTGAGCCCGCATTAAATTGACCCCCGGCAACAGCACTTTCAATTCCGATCCCCTCACTATCAACGACTAAGAGCCAGCAATTCATATTTGCACCCTTCAAATCTTGTTCAACTGGGATTTTAGTCATTCTATAATTACTAGTGACAAATATTGGAGCCATATCTTCAGGTTCTCCAATTTTATAAAGACCAGGATCTACTGAAGGGTAAATTCTTGGGTCAGAGAAAACACTTTGTCGTAAAGTCATCAAGGCTAAAAGTGCCCAGATCTCTTCCTTCTTCTGACCGGTGTGCAATACTAGCATATTTGCATCTATAGATTCCATTATAGCGCCCATTATCACTTCTTGATATTGATGTTCCCATAGTTCTTTATCATCTCCTATCTTTACTTGGCTCCAATAAGCTGCGGGTACACCCATAACTGGCCAACAAGCATTTTTATCTTCTTTATTTATTGCTCCTGTCCTTAATTGCATAATCCTATCATAAGTTACAGAAAGATTACCTGGTCCAAAATAAGTTCCTGGATCTAATATAATCTCTTTCACTCCTAATTTCTGTAGGGTAGCACTCAAAGATACTAACTCATCTAAATTACTAGAAGTAATTACAATGGGTAAGTTATTTTGTACTGCAAATTTACCGATTTCCTCCCAAGTATCTTTTGTAACAGCATAGAGTAAAGGTTTTTTATCCTTGATTTCTTCAGCAGCAGCTAATAATATTTCAGTATTAAAACTACACAACATAATAGGTAGATTTGAGAGTTCGGTTACCTTTTTAGCTGCTAATTTAAATTGATCTTTATCTCCAGAAACATTTCTTAAGGCAATACCATCAAGAGTTAGAACATCTCCAATCCTTTCAATTTTGAGGTCTGAAAGGTATTTGACAAATTCTTCCAATTCTATATCATCATCTGCTATTTCAACAAAGAGAGCTGTTTGATTATAAAATGTTAATTGATGCCTCATCAAAACTTCTTCTCCACCTACAATAACTGCTCTATCTCCTATTCCAATTGTGACAGGTTTTTGAGGAGGAGTTAAAAGTGTAATAAGCTTCTCTCTATTTTTAGCTTGTTTTGGATCTTGCATCAAATGGGTACAATCTTGAGGTTTTACCTTCCTTTCTAATGTGTCTGTTGCAAAAGCCATACACGTCTCATATCCGCAATCTTTACAATTCGATTTGTCCAAAAGGGCATAAATCTCTAACGGACTTGGTCTAGCCATTTCATTTTCTCCAAATTCTTTTTTGATCTGTAGTAAATATTCACTAAGTATGGGTACTCTAATTGTAAATTTAATTAAAAATTTGGTTTTTTTAAAACTATTATACCTTTTACTCCTTTTATTTTGATTCAATTTCTAAAATAAGATATTAGAAAATTATTAAAAAATTTTTAAATTTACTTAGTTAATGGTTAACGATCAAAAATTTTTTGAAGATCTTAATTCTTTATTTTACCCTAAACATATTGCATTTATTGGAGCATCAGAAAGCTCTAGATTGGGTTCAATGTTATATTTACCAGCTTTTAAGGATTCTATATGGTCCGAAACTTTTTATCCCATAAATCCAAAATATAATGAAATAATGGGTTGGAAATGTTATCCTTCTGTTTTAAATGTTCCATATCCTGTCGATACAGCTTACATCTCATTGAAGACTAAATTTATCTCAGGAGCTCTGAAAGAATGTGTGGAAAAAGGAATAAAATGGGTAATAATTTTTGCGTCAGGGTTTTCTGAAACGGGAGCTTCTGAAGGAAAACAATTAGAAGTAGAACTCTTAAGAATTATTAAAGGGTCTAATACAAGGATAATTGGACCAAATTGCTTAGGTCCATTAAACGCAGAAAATGGAATGGCATTCTCATTTGCATCTCAAGGAAAATATGGGAGCGTATCTTTTATGTCCCAATCTGGAGGACATCTAACTCAATTAGTTAACGTTGGATATGAACGGGATATTAGATTCCGTTATGGTATTAGTTTTGGTAATCAAATTGATTTAAATTGCGTGGATTTTATAAGATATTATAGTCAAAATTCACAAACAAATCTTATAGCTGCTTATTTAGAATCTTCTGGTTCAGCTTCAGGGCATGAATTATTTTTAGAACTTAGAAAAGCAACCAAAATCAAACCAGTAATTTTATGGAAGGGAGGATATACTAAAGATGGATCTAGTGCTGCTTTTTCTCATACTGGTGCAATAGCTTCAAATGACATTTTATGGAAATCAATGGCCAACCAAACGGGTACTACTCTTGTTAAAGATAATGATGAATTTTGGAGTACAATAAAAACTTTTGAACTATTATATCCACAATATCGGCCTAAAGGACGAAATGTGGGAATAATAACTCCTGGAGGGGGTTCTTCTGTTAATATAACTGATTTATTCGCATCTCAAAACCTTAAGATACCAAATTTAACTGCTAAATCACAGGCTAAAATTGCTAAAGTACTGCCATATGTAAATGTAAATATTAAAAATCCTGTTGATTTGGGTGCATCAGGGTTTATCTTAAATCCCTTTACAGATTGTATAAATATTGTGGTTAATGATCCAAATATTGATATAATTATAATACCACTTTGGCCCGACCACATTTATCGGCACGTTTTTAATAGAATGATTAAATGTTTTGAATCAACTTCAAAACCTTTTGCGTTTTGTTTACCAAATATTGCCGATGATATTACTCTCGCAAAAAGGTTTAATACAGCTAAAAAGTTATTACATAAGAAACGAGTTCTCTATTTCTTATCTTTGAGAGACGCAGCAAAAAGTATCTCATTTTTATGTGACTATATAGACTTTCTAAAATCTCATAAAATCTCGAATTAACAGTAAACTAAAAAATAAATCAGTTTTTTATCTATTTTTCTTTAGAAATTCTTTCTAAATATAATGTCATAAAAAATCTTTGACTATTACAATAAGCAAATTTCTGTTTTTGACTAAGATCTTTAGAATTCTTTAAAATATAATGTATTTCTTTAATCATTTCAAAATGATTATCTATAATAGTCTCATTTATCTGCTTAAGGACACTTTCATTCTTTTTTATTAAGTTATTTTTGTCTAATTTATGTTTAAAATAATTACTTTTTTGTAAATTATAATTAGTTAAAATAGCAGATTCATCAAATCTAAGACTACTTTCAACATTTTTAAGATAAGTTCCTTCTAATTTTCCTGAACTCATTCCGTTTACCATAAATTTTACTAATACTATTATTTTACTTATATTAATTTCAGAGTAGGGATACTATTAACCCATTAATACATTAGCATAATTATTAAAATTAAAAATTCCCGAATTTATCATAAAAAGGAGAGGATAAGGATAACAAAATTCAAATTAAATATAAAAAGAGATTATTAAAGGCGAAATCCAATATAAGATTGAAAATTTTGTTTCCCTTCCTAATTAACAATATGGTTTAAACTATTAAAATGGAACAAAATTTTGATTAGTCAAAGATAGAAATTTAGGAATTATGAAAACTTTGTCTTTTTTATGAAATATAGAAAAAAAATGAAATCTTAAAACTTCAATCTTTATTTAGTAATATTCTATTTTTGAAAGAAGTAAAGCGAAGAACCCGTAAAATAAGATATTTATTAAACAACTTACAATAGCAAATATAAGAAGCTGCTCAAAAGATGCCAGAAAGTACAAATTCAATAATATAGTTTGAGTAAAAGGGCTCAACAAAGCTGCGATAATTACTGTCACTGTACTTATAACTGCTATTAAAGCCCATGCCCCAAAACATTGAATTTTACTTTCACCAAACCTTCCAGCAAGAATCGCTGCTATAATTGGAGTAATTAAATATCCTAACCAAAATAGGAAGATTTCCAAAACAAAACTTCCTAACAATGGTTGAAATATTATGTAATTAAAAATTAAAGTCGGTGTACTAGCAATTGAACCAAATAGATAAAATATAAGCATTAAAGGAGCATAATTAGGCGAAGCCGGATTGAATATATCAAGTAAAACACCAATTCCAAGACCAAATGCTAAAGAAAGAATTGCAAAGACAAAGTTTAACCCTACAAATGCTACTAAACTCAATAAAAATGCTTTACCAAATGCCATTTCTGTCAGACTCTTTTTTATATATATACTATTATATCTTATTATCTTCAAGGAAGAGATTAATTTTAAATTTTAGGATAAATTTCAATTGAATTTTAAATCTTTTTACTTTCCTCTTAGATAATAATAGATAGAATTTAGTATCATCTTTAATTTCTGCTAAATTAAATGATAATTTTACCTTCAATCAATCAAAATATTGTAAAGATAGATTTAAGAGAAGATTTGCTGAAAATTTTAATAAATCATGAAATCCTAACAAGACTATAACAATGAATAGAGTTAATGAAAAATTTACTCTTGGAAAGCTTAAACACAAGTTTTTAGCTCAGTTGCTCTCAAATATTGAAATAAATGATAATAGGGTAATTATGGGATCTAAAATAGGTGAAGATGCAGCAGTTATAGATATACCAGGACCTAATTATTTAGTAGCTAAAACAGACCCAATTACCTTTGCAACTGATGAGATTGGCTATTATTCAGTAATCGTGAATGTTAATGATCTTGTATGCACTGGAGCTAAACCTAAATGGTTTCAATCCACAATATTATTACCCGAAAAACTTGCTACGAGTAGGATGATTAATAAGATATTTAAAAATATCCATGATACATGTAAATCGATGGATATAACTGTTGTTGGAGGGCATACAGAAATTACTCCCGGGCTTGAGAGGCCAATTGTAATTGGATCCTTGATAGGAGAAGTTCCCAAGGATAAACTTGTACTCACTTCCGGAGCAAAACCAGAGGACGCACTTATATTAACAAAAGGGATATTTATAGAAGGTACGTCGATTATAGGGCGAGAGAAAGAAAAGGAACTATTAAATCATGAGTTGGGTCATGAATTTATAAAAAGATGTCAGGATTATCTTTTCAATCCTGGGATTTGCGTTTTTAAAGAAGCTCTCTTGGTAAATAACCATTTTGAAATAAAATCCATGCACGACCCAACCGAAGGAGGTGTTTATACAGCTATAGCTGAAATGACCATTGCTTCAAATACAGGGATGGTAATTGAAGAAAGTAAAATTAAAATTTTACCAGAATCGAAAATTTTAAGTGAAATATTTGATCTTGATCCATACAATACGATATCATCTGGATCCTTATTAGTTGCTGTGAATCAAGAAGCATCCTCTGATTTAATAGAGCTTTTAAGAAGAAATAAAATATTTGCCGAACAAATAGGTAAATTTACTTCTAAAGATAAAGGATTATTGGTTAAAAAAGAAAATGGAAAAAAGGAACCACTTAAATACTCAGAAACAGACGAAATAACCAAAATTATCTGATACTCCTTAAAAATAGCAAATTAATTTTGATTTTTTATCAAGCCAAACATATTATTCCCAATTTAACTAAAATTTTTATTTTCAAAATTTTATTTTATAATATATAGAATCAATTTCTTAGAGTTGTTTAAAACCTAAAAAACAATAGACTTATTAAATATTTGATCAAAGGTGGCTTATAAAGAATTAAAATACATTATTAAAAATCTTCAAGACAGAGTCAATAAGCAAGATTTTAGCATAAAGTCTGTAAACCGCTTGTTATTTGAAATTTTAGAGAAGAATAGTACTAAATTTGAAGAATTTAAAAATGATATCCGATTAAAATGGGAAGAATTTGAAAAAAAAAATAGAAATCGAGTAATTAAGAAAACATTTACTTCATTTTTCTATGAAAATTTTCATGAGCTATTTAGTTATTTTTTAAATATGTTTTTTGGTTTTGATAAAAATTCCTTAAAGCTAATTAGTAAAGAAAAAATATCTGATAAAATAATATTTTTTGATTTTAACTATACTCTTAATCCTAATGAAGAGGACTCAATTGTTAAAAGTTCAGCGGAATTTCAAGTAGATGTATTGTATGGATTTTCTGTTACTACAGGATATCTTTATTTTCTTGTTCGCCTGTTAGGAATTGTTATTAGAAATACAATTCAGAAAAAAATCTTTATTTTACTTGATGCAGTTATAGTTAAAGACGGAGAGGCAAATAAAAATTTGAATTTTATGATAATCATTAAAGATAGTAAGGATGAAATTTTCAATTATTATTATAAAATGGTTTTATATTATTTCTTAAGACAAATTAAAGGGATTCCTGAAGAATATTATGAGAAATTGTTAGAAGGAAGAGAAAAATTATACAAGATAGCTTTAAGCGAATATTATCTTTCAAAAGAAAAATTGGTTGATTTACTGTATTATTTTTATAAAAAATGTAATTTATTACAGAGTTTCTCACCCTTGTTAGACTTTTTTAATTTTGTAGGAGCAAGAGTAGAGGATTCTGTTTTTTCTAAAGTGGATATTATTAAGAAAGAATTCCTAATTAACCTTGATTATTCTATGGAGAAAAAAAATGCTATTGTCAAATTCTTTGATTATCTTGATAAAACATCAACCCTATATTCGACCTTTCAAGCAAATAATTTGCCATCTCCAAAATCGCAATTAAATCTATTTTTATTATATATGACATATTACTTTGGTAGTGGACTCGAGGCTTTAGAAGTAGGGGGTTTATTATTTTTACCTGAAATTTTTAAAACAACATTAAATCAATATAATAAAACTGTAGAGGATGTGATTGGAGCTAATTCTATCAACAATATTAAAGAATTTATAAATTTCCTGTCAGTTTTGTCAAATACTAAAAATATTAATCTCTTTTTTCAAAAGATCTTTAAGAAAAATATTTCTCAATTAAATTATGGCTTTTTTAGAACATTTTTAAAAAGTTTAAATTCAAATTTTTCTCAGAACTTAGCTAAAGAAAATGAAATTCTATGTGAAGATCCACAGAATATACCATTTACATTTAATATTATTGTTGATCATATATGCAGAATTCTCTATGTGTTGATTGATAAAATTTTTATGAGATCCTCACCAGATATTGCGTCTAACAATTTCATTGATCCACGTAGTCGATATATTGGAAAAAATATTGCTTTAAGAGTGTTAGAACTTTTTGTTTTTCAAGATATAAATTATTCTGATGATGTGTGGCCGGATTATATTATCAGTTTAAACAAAGAACCCATTAAGAATGAGTTAAGTAAGTTTAATATAGAAATTCCTGACAAATATTTCTACTCAGTTGAGGTAACCTATAATAGTCAATCTTTTTCTGATCAACCTTATTTCGAAGAATGGTTAATACATGAGATTATCATTCCACTTAATGATTTAATTCAAAATATTCGAAGTTCAGTAGGAGATCCCGCAAAAGAACTTGATGTATATGAAAAATTAAGTGAATACTTTCTATTAAATATAAAAGATGAGCAAATTGTTAAGGATTTTAAATTCTTATGTCAACAATTTGCCCCGTTTTGGAAAAATGTTGAGTAATTTTAATATCATTTTTTACGTAATATTAAATATTTCTAAAAATCTCGAAAATTGACTCTCTATATCTACTATTGGTAAATCTGAGATATTTTTATTATTTAAATCTTTGACACATATTACTCCAGAAACCATTTTAACGTCTTTAGTTAATTGTTCTTCGACTTCATTTAGATTGGATATACATAATACTGTAGGGTTATTTAAATTCCTAAATCCTTCTGTAAATACTATATCTATTTTAAAAGGTCCATTTTTTAAGAACTTTAAAAGTACTTCCAGTCTAATTTCTTCCTTTTTTAAAAAAATTGCAGTCTCATTATTATTATTTTGAATCACAGAGTAAATAGCTCCAGCTTCAGTGAATTTATAAGAATCTTTTCCTTTCTTATCAACTGGATGGTGTTTTACATTCTTTATCACAGCAATATTATAATTAAGTTTTTTTTTTAATAATTTCATAGCTGTGATAATGAAATTTGTCTTTCCAGAGCCGGAATATCCAATGACAGAAATAATATTAAAATTCATATTGTAATTTATTTTGGATTCTTTTTCTATTTTCATTTATTTTAATGGAAAAAAAATATATTATTTTACTAATTAATATTTATTTAAATAAGATTTTTCTCTAGAAATCAAAATATCTTTGAAAATTAATGCCTGCTAAAAAAGAAAGGATCATATTTGACGCTAACTTCTTCATTTGTATGTTGCAAATTAAAGCACGTAATATTTTAGGAAATTTAGATAAAGCTGCCGAGGATTTAGGATATGAATATTATATCTCTCAAGTAGTATTTGATGAAATAAAAGCGCCTCATACTTATAAAGATAAATTAAAAAGTTTCGTAAATGTAATAGAAATATTACCAAATCAAATTGATGCCATTAAAGATAAACTACGTCAATTTAACATAAGGTTTCCTGCTCAAGATCCAGATCTCACGCTTGTTTGCATCGGAAATAGATTATTGAGCAAAAATGACACCTTTCCTGTCCATCTTGTGACTGATGACTTTAAACTAGCAAAGAATACAAATTTATTATATAAAGCTAAAATCAACATATTATCACTATCAAGCTTTCTTCTAAAAATTCAAAGAACAATTGCCGATGCTCAGATGAGAAGTTATTTTAAAGATATTTGGAGGAGAAGTTTGAATTATACATTATCTTATATGATTGAACGTTCTAAAATCTATCCCGCTGAACAAAAGATTACTTGGTTGATTGAAAAAGCAATAGCGGTTACAGAAACGTCAATCCTAACACAAGATATTGAGTTAGAGAACCCCGATACTGGTGTGAAATTTGAAATTGGAGCTTCTAAATATGCAGTTGAAATAACTATTGCTGAAAAATATATTGAAAATCAAGATCTTTCCCAAACCGAAGAGGAAAAAATATTTGGGATTATAAAATTCCTAGAAAATCTAAAAATTTCAAGGGAGTACATAATTCGAGCCCGAGAGGCAATAATAAAAAGTATCCCAAAGGATGCAGTTAAGTTCTTAAAAAAGGGAAATGGATTTTTAGTATCTTTACTTCAAGTTGCATCTGGACAATTGACAAGTGTGAAGGATTATGATATTGTTGAGCAGTTAATATGTTCTGAAATTAGTAAGATGGAATTCTTACGAGCATTTTTATTAGTTTCTCTTGGCCGTATTAATACAGCAATTGATTCACTTGAAAGAGCGGCATTATTTTCGGTTATAATTCATAATTATAAAACTTGTTTAACTTTAAATTATGTAAAAGCTTTAATTTATTTATTCCACGGGCTTTATACAGAAGCAATTAAACAATACAATTTTTCTGAAGAATTAGCTGACATTTATGGAGATGATAAGCTAAGACTAAAATGTTTGATAGGTAAGGCCATAGCACTTTATATTCAAGGTGAAGATAGGAATACCGCGTTAAATATCATGGAAGAAATTTCAAATATGGACTTAGACAAGAATTTCCTTGATGCAATAATAGTTTTTAGTGAGTTAGGAGATTATTTTCTAGCTTTAGGACATTCTCAAATTGCAACAAATCTTTATAATCAAGCCTTAGAAATCTCGATTGACTATAAATTATCATTCAAAAGTGAAATTTTAATAGAGAAATTAAAAAGATCATATATCGCAACCGTAATAGCTGGTTATTCAGCAGAAGATGCTGTTGATAAATTGGATCTTTTATTAGATAAGGCGTACTCTATCAAGGATGTTGAAAAATATAATGAGCAAATTAAAAAAATATCAAGCTTTAATCTCTTATTTTATACTCCATTCCCGTATATTACAGGAAAAAAAAAAATTATCCCATACTCAACATTACCGAAAGAACTTAAAGATGATTACTTGGAAGTGGTATATTTCGAAAAATTAAAAGAAACTCAAGATCAAATTCTTTTTATTGTTTCTCATTATGAACTAGGTTTGTTAGGTATTAAATTGAAAACAAGTGAAAATGTAACTGGAATTGCTGAAAATTATAATCTTAAGATAAAACCAAATGCGAAAGTTAAAATATATGAACCTGATGAAGATTTAAAAGATGCTTTTTTAATCCGCGCAATTATCGAAATAACAACGATAGATACAGTTCAAATTAATTATACTCTTCCATCTTTCTTTAAACAATTAAATCTGTAATACAATACAGTAAAAGAACGGCTATTCTTTCCTCAAACTTTTATCTCGTTGTGAGATTTGATGGCTGTGGATGGCACATGAAATACAGTAGTACTTTGTCTTACTTGGGGTTTGAATTATCGTTCCTGATTTCTTTAATTCAGTATACATCCGGGAATCAACTAGAGAAACTCTTCTTGTTACAGCTTTAGCTTTGCTACGAGCAACAGTTCGACCACACTTAGCACACTGAACTTTAGCATACTGTCCTTTACTAGATCCGCTTCTACCCCCACTTTTTCTCTTTTTTGGAATAAAAATCAGCTATTTTTAATTTTTTCTTGTTGATCTTTAGATTTATACACAATTTAAATTGTTTAAAACTTAAAAAATTTATCCTTAAGCATAAAAAACTGCAAAAATAAAAAATTAAAACATAATTTATAGAGTTAGCTAATTTTATTTTAAATTTGCAGGGAGGTTTTTTAAAGTTTTAAAAGCAAACTTTAATCTTTGGAGAACCGTGTAAATCAATGTTAAAGTATAAATTATAATACTAATAAGAAAAATTGGTGTGACTGGTACTCTTGTGATAAATGGAACAGAAATTGTTATAGGTTTATGTAATATTAGTAATGTTACAAAATAAAATATTAGTTCTATAATAATAGCAAAAAGTAAAAACAAAACTCGTTCAGCTCGTTCCATAAAACCGATACCTCTCATATTAACGCCTTCATTTTCAGCTCTTGAACGTATATAAGAGATCATGATAACTAAAAACAAAATAATATAACCTAACATATAATCCACTAAACCTCCAAAGATTAATCCTAATATGAGTATAGCATCAGAAAGTCTATCTAAATTTGAATCTAGAAATGCACCAGCTTGAGTTTCATTTCCTGTTCTTCTCGCCACTTCCCCATCAAATAAATCAAAAGCACCTGCTATTCCCAAAATAAAAGGTATTACCCACGAAAGCCATATAGAAAAATATAACCCACGCAACGCAATTATTAAAGAGCCAACTAATGTACATATAAACCCTATATAAGAAATCTTATTAGGCGTAAAATTATGCTTAATTAAAAATTCTACAGGGCGATCTATATATCTAATTGAAATTTCCTTCTGTCGAGCTCTTTTTTTATTATCTTCTATCTCATTCAATTGATTTATAATTCCTGATATCCAATAATTTAGATTATTATTTTTAAAATTTTATTATAATAAAAAATTTATTATAATGCTAACAAGTGTAATTTCAATAATCGAATAACTGATGAAGCTAAATACGATTGATTTCCAATACTTATCATTGGAAGATTTAATGCTGATAATTCTTTTGAGTATATATAATCGTCTTCTTGGCTCCCTATTATGAAAACTATGTTTTCTTTTTCTTGAATACTACTTAATAACTTAAAAAAATCTTGACCTTGCTCATATAAAATGTACAGATCATAATTTAATTGTTTAAAATGATTTATTGCTTCTATTATATTCATTTTTGAATCTTTAATTGAACTCAATAGATTGAGAGATTGATCTCTTGTAGTATTATATTTTTGAAGGAATTTAACAAAATAATCTGTAAAACACAATTCATTCTTTGGAAAAATTTCATAATTGAAAAACTCAGGATTAAAAATAAAAGTGCCATAACGATCCAAAAATACCCATATCTGAATATTTCTTTCAAAATCATTATTACTTAGTATTGCTGAAAGAATACATCGTGAAATTACATCTAATCGGCCAGAAGATCCGGGTATATCCTTTATAGTATAATTATTTATATCTATAGTCTTAGATTTAATGAAAAAAAGTAAGTTCATATAATCATTCTTTGAAGTTTTTATATTTTATGATAAAAAAAATAAAAAATTGGTCTAAATTTAATTTAAATGTAATTTAAATTTAATAAGATGAAAAGTACAAATTAGTTTAAACTTATTTTTTAATTGATGAAATAATATGGAGCAAAATAACATCGCAATTGAAGTAAGAAATTTGAAGAAATATTTTAAAACAAAATTAGAAATTGTTAAAGCTGTAGATGATATTTCTTTCAATGTTAAATCCGGAGAGATTTTTGGATTATTAGGACCAAATGGAGCAGGAAAAACCACAACAATCAATATATTAATAGGGTTAATTAAACCAACTGATGGATCAGCTACTATTTATGGCTATGATATACAAGATCATATTTCAAAGGCTAAAGAATTAATAGGAGTTTGCCCCCAGGAGCATGCTGTATTTAAATTTTTATCGGGGAGGGAAAATATAGAACTCTTTGGTAACTTATATTCGATGCCTAAAGATAAAATAAAAAAGAGAACAGATGAATTAATAGACAAATTAAATTTTTCAAATGCGAGTAAACATAAAACGAAAGGTTATAGTGGAGGCATGTTAAGTCAATTAAATTTAATCATCTCTATTGTAAATGATCCCAAAATCATATTCTTAGACGAACCAACAGTTGGAATGGACCCACGAGCACGAAGAAAGACATGGGAATTTATTGGCAATTTTAAAAATGAGCGAAAAACCGTGTTGCTTACAACTCACTATATTGAAGAAGCTGAAGCTCTATGTGATAGAGTTGCTATTATTGATTATGGTGAATTGCTTGATATTGGTTCACCAAAAGATTTAATGAAAAAATATGAATCAGATAATTTAGAAGGTGTCTTTATGAATATTACAGGAAGAAAAATTATGGAGGGAATGTAGATGAATACACAAAGACTCTTTGCGTTATTAAAGATGGAGTTGAAAAAAATTATAAGAGAACCAGCCTATGTATTTTTAATGTTTCTATTTCCCGCTGTTCTTACAATAATTTTTGGGTTTACCTTTAGTGATCCAGAACTAGGAATGCCATTTAGTGCAATGGCACCCGGTTTATTTGCTTATGCGTGTATTTTCATAATAATGATTGTAGCACAATCTTTTTCTGATGAAAGAGAACAAGGATTATTAAGGAGATTAAGCATTACACCTATGAAGGCTTCTGATTTCATGGGAAGTCAGATTTTATCAAATATGATAATCGCTATGTTGCAAGTTCTCATTGTTTTCATTTTAGCTCAACTCTTTGACTTTAAGCCACAGACCGATATTTTAGGCATTTTATTGGCAATTATACTAATGGCAATTTTTTCTCTTAGTTCTGTAGGACTTGGACTAATTACTGCTACGATATCTAAAAGTGCCGGTGTAGCAACAGGCTTATCTTTTCTCTTTATACTGCCTCAAATGTTCTTGGGAACTTTTATACCAATAACTAGTAATACTCGAGTAATAGCAATCTTTCTTCCAAGTTATTATGTAACAGATGCTTTAACTTCAATTTTTAATGGAGATTCATTACTCAGTGCTAACATATTAATCGATTTTGGTGTTGTTTCGATTGTTAGCATTATAATTGTAATTATCGGCATACAATTATTCGACAAATTTGGAAATAAATAGAAAAAAAAGTGGTTATTTATTTTTATTTAAATTTCTAAAAATAATCAGTCATTTTTTATTCAGTAATATTTATTGAATTCTTTTTCTTATAACGAATGATTAAATAGAAAGCAGAAGACATCAGAGTGACAGACAAAACAATACCTAAAATTGCTGCCCCATAATCACTAGTTATCCAACTAAACAGTGGAATCCAAGGAGATACTAAATTTTCTAACCATGATTCACCATTTTGGTCAATTAGTACACGTTCTAATCCATCTGGAGCATCAGATAGAAATCCTATTGTAAATCCAACTGCTATCATCAACAATAAACCTCCAACTACTACAACAATTGAAATTATTGGTTTTTTATACTTAGTAAGATTAAACAATATCACTTTGTTTTCCATATATGATTCTGTTGTGATTAAATCTGGTTTTACTCTATATATATAGAACACAATTAAAGCAGAAATAATAGCTTCCCCAATACCTATTAAAACGTGCCAGTAAACCATTGCAGGGATGGCAATCCCTATGGGAATTGCCCCTGCAAGACCTAATTCAATTCCACACATAAAAGAGGCCAAAATGATAGCAATATAGGAACCAATGGCAGTAGCAATTGTAACTTTCATTTCCTTCTTAATAGATGTTTTATTTAGAATTTTTACTATAAATACTACAATATAAAATCCAATAAATCCACTTATTATTCCCATATTGAAAGTATTTGCTCCTAATGCCAGAATGCCTCCATCTCCGAATAAACTTTGTACAACTAATACCAAAAAAAGTATAATTACTGAAGCCCATGGTCCTAATATAACAGCTACTAAGGTACCTCCAATTAAATGGCCAGAAGTACCACCAGGAACGGGATAATTAACAAACTGAAATGCAAAAATCGTAGCAGCCAAGACACCTATGTAAGGTATCAATTTCTCAGAATCTTCTTTCTCAAAAATTTTTCCCATTTTAAAATATCCTAAAATCATTACTATAATTGCAACAATCCATAGGATAATTAGAGTTGCAGGATCAAGTAATCCATCTGGTATATGCATTTTTAAAATATTAAGGTTAATTTTTTTTATAATGAATAATTAAAATGTTACTATATTATAAAAGAGTATGAAATATATAAAATATTACTTTTTAAAAAAAAAGTATGAATTTTATAATTAAGTTAAATAGCTGATAAATTCTTGAGAACAACCTTACCTTTTAGGCATGAGAATGAAAAGATTTATTTAAAGAAGATTAATCCCTTAATTCGCTTAATTTTACCATTTATTTTAGTAGTACCTTTTCTTGTTATAGAAGATTTTTATCTTATATTTTCAATTTTATTTGTTTCTTTAACCACTGATTTAATACTTCGGTTAAATATTATAAAAATTCTTACAAGATTGAAAGTGGTTATCCCATTTGTTTTTTTAATTACGATCTTTATTCCATTTTATGTTGGGGAGACTGTGGTATATAGGTTCAATATTGGAATTCCAATAATAATCTATAAAGAAGGGTTATATCTAGCTTCTCTTATTTTTTTAAGAGTTTTTGGAGCTCTATTCATATTTATGTCATTTTTTTCGACTTTAACTTACTCAGAATTTATAGATGCCTTAACCAAATTACAATTACCTCCAGTTTTGGTAGGATCTTTAATAATAATGCTACATTATATTCCAATCCTAGCAGGCTCTAACAAAAAGATACTAGAAGCACAAGAAATGAGAGGAAAAAAAATTACGTCTTATTGGCAAAAATTAAAGGCTCATGCTTATATTATGGGTAAGGCTATTGTAATGAATATGGAAAGAAGTGAAAGATTATATGAAAGTCTAAAAATGCGAGGTTTTTCTGGTAAAATTACATTTGCTCCAAAAAAAATAAAAATGATTGATGTGGTACTATTAGCATTATTCTCATTAATGGTTATTAGTTTTATTTTTATTATAAATTTAAAATCAATTTATCAAGGTGTTTTTACATTAATTTTGCCGTAGAAGTAGAAGATCTGAATTTTCGCTATAATTCGGGTTTTAATGTTCAAGATATATCGTTTAAATTAGAGGAAAAAGTCATTTGCGGACTTACTGGAAATAATGGTTCTGGAAAAACAACTTTGTTAAGATTATTAGTCGGATTATTAAAGCCTCAATCAGGAAAAATCAAGATTTTTAATAATACACTTACAAGAGATAAACAAGAATTATGGGAGATTAGAAAATCAATCGGTTTTTTATTCCAAAATCCTGATGACCAACTATTTGCTCCTACTATTGAAGAGGACATTAGCTTTGGAGCAAGGAACTTAAAACTTGATGAGGAAGAAGTCAAAAATCGGGTCAATTGGGCTTTAAAGGCTGTTGGTTTATCAGAATTTAAAGCATATTCGCCATTTAATCTTTCGTGGGGTCAAAGAAAAAGAGCAGCTTTAGCTGGTTTGCTTGCAATGAAACCTAAATTGCTAATTTTGGATGAACCGTTCGCAAATCTTGATTTTAAATCAATTTACAATCATCTTAGCATTTTAGAAAAACTAAGAAAAGAAAATGAAATAACAATTATCTTCACGTCTCATAATTTGTTTTTCGTTGAGCATTGGGCTGAAAAACTTATTGTCCTTGATAGTGGGCGAATTATATTTAAAGGAGAGCCTATTGAGGGATTAAGAAATTCTCAAGTTAAAGAATTGCTAAGCTCTTACGATAAAATTAAAGAATTAATTAAAAATTAATTTTGATTTAAATTATGGAAAAAAGAAATCGTTATTGTTAAAAAATAGAATATTTTTAGTGAAATTATAATAGAGAGAGATTAACCTTCTCTTTTAACTTCTTAATTAAATTTTGAGACAAAAATTACTACAAATATCACAATTATTATTCCAAAAACTTGGGAAAGTATAATTTCTTCGATGAGTGCAACTAAGCTTAATATAACCGCTAATGAAATACTTGTAGAAATATAACAGGAGAAAGCAATATTAGCATTCGATTTTGTGAATGCATACTGAGTAGTCAATAATGGATAAGATCGAAATGAATTGCAGTACAGAAATCTGAAATTAAAAACTATATATACGAATACTTCAGAGATCTTTAAATCCCTTTCTAAATTTTTTCAAATTAAATATTTTATCTAATTTTAAATTTTAAGAAAAAGGAAAAGGATCTTTTTTATTTACTCCCTTAATCTTATCCTCAATTCTAGTTATTAGACTTGTCAAACAGTTAAAAAGTATCTTTCTAATCTGTTCATAAGCAACATCAATTTCTATATCCGTACCATTACGAAAATCGTCCCCTTTATAAAAGGCTTTATAAACATTCTCTGTTTTTAGGATTTTGTAGCTGCTGTCAACAATAAATGCATAAAAATCGTCGCTTTTATAATCTATTTTCATTATCAGTGAGATCATAGCAAATTCTTTTTTACCGCGTGCTCAGTCAGAAGGAACTTCAAAATGAAAATTGACGATCTTCTTCTTTTTTGTTATAAGAATGATTTCAAAAAAGTTTTCATCGATTTCTAAATCAAAAAACTTTTTGAGCTTATTTATGAGATTTTCCTCTAATTTTTCATCAGGATATGATATTAATATGTTTGGTCCTTGAATTTGGTAAAAATATGTTAAGACTAAATGCATTGACAGAATCACCAGAATTTTAATTAATTATATAAAAAATCCCATTATTCCAAGTTTTATTAAAACATGAAGTTAGTAAATTTAAAATTAACTTAATGAAAAAGGTGCTTTCGTTATTCAGCATATGTTTTAAAGTATAACAAAATCCAAGGAAAAGTTGATGAATTTGTAATGCTGTGATGTAATAGTGATTTTGTTTTTCGTTAAATTTTTTTGTCGCCTGAAACACTAACACGATCTTTTTCATTTTAAGGAATTATACCCTTTAAATCTAAGGCGTTCTCTCATGCCAGGCTTTTGCAAAGTTGGGACATAATCATGTCGCAAATCTGGGTTGCTGACTCTACTTTCATTGCGGTGGTTTATACCATTGCTCTGTAAAGAGCCCGTATTAGTTTTTGCATTTTCTGATTATTAAATTCAGGATATAAGCATTTTTTTGCGCACCATATTCATTTTTTAGTCGTATGAGCCCTCGATAATGCTCAGTGTTCCATCATCATTTTCCCAGTAACATAATAGAGTATTAAAAATAAAAGTTTTATTATAATGTTACCCCTAATAAAGGATTCTGAAAAAGGTTTCAAAATAAAATTCTATCAAGGAAAAAATTATTAAGGGATTTAAAGCATACCAAAAGTATCAGATCTAAAGAGTTCCTTTACTTCTTTAGAAATTTCTGCTTGATCAGCCTTTAAATATCTATGTAGTATCAACGATATGTGTGGTGCCCATTTTTTCATTGTGGCTCTGATAAATCCAATTTGAACATTTTTATCAGCAACTATACACAATACTCCTTTCCCAACTTTCATTGAAAAAATCATACCCTCAAGATATTCAGTTATTTGAAGGTTAATGGAACCATATCCTAAAATATGTCCTTGTTCCTCACCAGCTACAAAAACAGCGCCTCCAATAGCACCAATCTTCTCTACAGAAATTCCATTATGACTTGAGAATTTAAATTTAGCTTGACTCAAAATAGTTATTCCTGTATCATCGGTTAGAAGAGCATATTTTAATCCCGGCGCACTATTGATAATTGAAATTAAAATCTTTTTTAATCTAAGCTCATCCTCGGAATAACTCAAATATTTGTCAACCTATTATTTATATCATCTTCTAATTCAGTTTCTTTAAGGTTAAAAAATACTTATTTAAACTTATCTTTATATTTTTACCTTACACCTACTTATTTAATGAAGAAATTTTAAATATAAAAATTTAAGTAAACTCAGTGTTTTTTCAACGGTTTAGAATAAAAAATAATATTATATTCTTTTCAGTAAATTTAATTCTTAGAAAAGATCCTGCGCTTTAATTAAAGTTTTTAATGGCTTCAATCGACTTTTATAATCTTTTGACTTTTCTAATAATATCAATAATTTGTAGTTTTTTGACTTATCTAAATCTTTTTTTATTTGTACCAATTTAGAATCTTCTATGAATTCTCTATTTTTAGCAATCGCAGATAAGGCTAATGTATTCTCAAGTATCCATAATTTCTTTGAAATCTTTGATGCTACAGGAAATCCATGCTTATCTGTAATTATTCCAGCAACAAAATTTGGAAAGTTTTTTTCTATTCTATATAAGAAATACTTAACCTCACTTTCGTTAATAAGATTATCCAATATTAGAACACCTATTCTATCAATATGATCTTATTGATAGAATAATTTCATTAAATGCTATAATATGGAGATAATATCATTTTTCTATCAAATATAGCATTATTAGTTTTAAAATTTATTTCAATCCTATTTATTTAGTGCTTACAAAAAGGAAAATATGGTTATTTGTGGTTTTTCTTTAATGATATTCCAAGGTTAAGATTTTCTACAAGTTCGCTAAAGCGGTTTCGAACGGTAACTTCAGTTACACAACTAACTTTAGCAATTTTTCTTTGAGTTCTTCGTTCATTGGTTAAAATACATGCAGCATAAATTGCTGCAGCACAAACACCCGTTGGACCTCTTCCAGAGGTTAAACCACGTTCCTCGGCAATCCTAATTATAAATTTTGCCCTTTTCTGGCATTCTGTAGTCAATTCTAATTCTGAAATAAATCTTACAAGAAAATCTATAGGCTTAGTTGGATTTAAATTCAATTCTAATTCTTTTGATATGAATCTGAAAGAGCGACCAATTTCTTTCTTATCTACTCTCGCTACTTCAGCTATCTCATTTAAGGTGCGTGGAACCTTATACATTCTACACGCGGCATATAGACTTGCAGCGGCCACGCCCTCAATACTTCTACCCCTTATTAAATGCGCTTCAACCGCATCTCGGTATATTTTAGCTGAACATTCTCGTAAATTCTTTTGAAGATCCAAGTTTGAAGCCATTCGGTCAAGTTCACTTAATGCAAATGTAAGGTTTCGTTCAGTAGCATCAGATACTCTTATACGACTTTGCCATTTGCGAAGTCTATAAATTTGACCCCTCAATTTAGCAGGTATCTCTTTCCCAAAAATATCTCTATTTTTCCAGTCAATCATAGTACTAAGCCCTTTATCGTGTATCATATAAGTCATAGGCGCTCCCGTTCTTGTTCTCTTCTTTTTCTGATCAGCATCGAAAGCTCTCCATTCTGGTCCGCGATCAATGTATTTTTCTGAATGAACTAAACCACATTCTTCACAAACTATTAATCCTCTATTTTCATCAAAAAACATGTATTGTCCGCATTCTGTACATATATTATTTTCTGTATGAGAAAAATCTTCTGATTCTGCTTTCACTTCTTTCCAATTTGAAATAAAACACACCTTTTTTTAAAAAAATTCTTCTTTCTTAAAAGATCATTTAAAATGCTAGGTTATCCTAGTGAAAAATTTATCATTAGGGTTAAATGGTTGATTCGGTAATGCTTTAATTGAGATGAAAGGGGACTTTATGGGACCAAAAACATCTCTAACGTAAGCG
Source organism: uncultured archaeon (assembly GCA_964409945.1). Classification (GTDB taxonomy): domain Archaea; phylum Asgardarchaeota; class Lokiarchaeia; order Sigyniarchaeales; family SOKP01; genus Loki-b32. The sequence goes on from CAYPFJ010000032.1 coordinate 28,461, forward strand.
ATCTTCACATATTTCTCGTTGTAGATCGACTTCTTAATAATTTGTTCTAATTTATTATTCCACTCTTTCGCTCTAAAGATGTGATGGTTCTTAGTTGATCGTCCAATATAGAAAAAGTTCAATTTAACCCAGTTTTTCAAGAGATCCCCTAACTAAGTGGATGAAATTTAAAATAAATGATGGTTGTTAATATTTAAATATAATGGTTTTTATTTCCCACCGATATAAAAAGGTAAATTAAGGGATTAATAAGCTAAAAAGAATTTTATATAAAAATACCCTAAAAAAATTTACTTATAAGTAATTTTTTTGTAATTGATATTTTTTTTTACACTCACATTCATATCCAATATGATCTAACTCGCTCAAATTTTGAGAGAGAACAAAACGTTTCAGTCTTTCTTTTGCCGAAATCTCACATTCTTTCTTTAAACAATTATGAATTCCTCTTTTTGTTCCAGTTCCAGAGGGATCAGATAACACACGCATATTAATTAAATTTTCTTGAGCTAAAGACTTTTTTAAACACTTAAATAATGAATAAAACCATGGAGGTCTATATCGATTTTGAAACCATAAATATTCTACTAGGGTTCCCTTTTGTATATTTAGTGGATTAATTGATATTGAATTTACGTTCAGATCTGCTAATATTTTTATAGAATTTGAACAATCATCAATCGCTGCTTGTTCATTTATGAATGGAGGTTTCAGTAATAGATAAACTCTTACTCCAATATTATATTCTTTTAATAGGTTCAATGTGCCTACAAAATTTTTAAATAAAATTCCTTTATTAATATAATTATTTCTAATATAATCATCTGCAGTTTCAAGTCCTATAGCAATTTCTAAGTATTTTTTATCAAAAAATTCTCTAATTTCTTCTAATTTTTCTACTGTTATGTATTCTAACCGTGATTCTATAACAAACTCCTTAAATTTTTCTACTTTTGAGATTTTTTCATAGATATAGTTTCTAGCTTCTTGAGGTATTTCATTTTCATCCAAGAAGCTTCCAGAATTGTAGATTTTAAAAACATAGTTATGAGGGTCTTGCTTAATTTCATTTATCTTATTATTATAAGCATAATCAAATTGATTAATAAGTTGGGTTGTCGAAACCTCTTCATTTATAGCATCTAAATAATATCCACACATGGAGCATCCTCCATTTTCACTAGCACCCCAACTGCATCCCTTTGATCGTAATATGATCGTAAATTCTTTTCCGATTTCATCTCTAAGTCTATCTTCTTTTATCCAAAAACTAATTGGACGCTCTATTACCTCTAATCCATATTTGATTCTCTTTTTTAAAGCTTCCTGTCTAATAGAGTTAATCTTCTCAACAATTGACTTATTATCTTTAAAAAGAGTATTATTTCCATTCATTTATTTTTACAATTCTCCCACTTTTAGAATTTTTTATAAAATTGGAGCCAACTATTAACATTCCACTTCCTAAAATTTTTTTCTTTCCTTTATCTAATATGACGACTTGATTATTAGGAATGAGATCTAAACTATAATCTAACACTCCTGCTCGAAATAATGTATTTCCTTGTAATTCTTCGCCGTCAAAGACAATATAGTTTGAGTTTATAGAACTATAAGATTTAAATAACCTTTTAAGTCCATTAAGTGTTAATTCTATTTGCCCTGTTGAGTGTTTAAAAACTCCTAACTTTTCATTAGTTTTTAGGTCCTTCAAATCAATCTGATCATTAAATCTAATTCGAATCGGTTTTAGGCCATTAGTAATAATATTAATACCCGTATTTGTACCAAATTGATAATCTAGGATTTTCATAAATTTCCTAATCCATGTTTTTGAGTAACTCTCTCTTTCTAAATGATTTTTTTTAGGTTGAAATTTATCCTTAAAATTCATAATTAAGCTCTCTAAAGATTGAAGTGATTTAATAGAAGTTGTTTTATCAGAGATTTCAGAGAAAAGAAAATTATGGGGTAATTTAGAAGAAGCGCTGTTTACGATTTCGAGATATTCATTTTTTAAATGGCAAATAATAGGTATATTTGGGTCATATTTTTCTATTAATTTAATAAGCATTTCTGATGCAATATTTATTTCTTCACTATCCCATTCCCCAGTAACAGAAATATCATAAGAATTAACTGGATAAACATTTTCTAACTGTCTAGGAATACACCCAAGAGGAGAGGTTAAGATCATTTCTTGAAAAGTAGGAAATTCTGGAAATTTTCTAGTAATATTATAAAACTTCTTATGAGATTTGGATTCTGAATATGGTTTCTTAGCTGAACATGGTAGTAAAATAATTAATGTTGTCCAAGGTTCAGGTTCAAAATTTTTGATTGTTCTTTCCCTAAACTGCTTGAAATCTGGTCTATTATATGACAATGGCCCGATTGATCTTATTTTTTTACTTTTTTGCCTTATCGGAGTTTCATATTTAATAATATCAAAATATTCTTTATCTAAAATCTTTAACATCGAAATTAAGTTAGTATCATCAAAAGAAGACTTTTCCACAAATGCTCGAAAATCTTCGTAATTCAGGTATTGCTTGGTTTTATTCATATAATTATTTGCCGTAATTAGATTATGTAAGCTCAATAAATCAATCTTTTCAGAAGAATGCTTATTATATGATATGTTAATCAAATTACCTTTACACGCTATGCATGAACATGGAAAATATTTTATTTTATATATCGGTAATAGATACTCTATCGTATCATAGAAATTCTCAGCAGATAAAAACAATAAATATGAAGAATCAATTAGATCTATTCCTAGGTAAATTAATAATGGATAATATTTCGGAATTATTCTTCCAGAAGCCATAATAATTACATTATTATCCAATTCTAGTTTTATTTTAATTATAATTTTCAAAATATTTCGATAATTGCTGATATTATCAAAAACATCAGCTAAATTAACAATTTTTATATTTTCAAATTGTTTAACAATTGGAATATAAAGATCTAATAAATCAACATAATCAAATATTTTTATAGTTAAACCAAAATTTAGATGTGGATGATTATTCAATATTCCTTCTGTATTTAAAAGATAATTTTTTACTTCTTTTGTAGCAAATTCTTTAGTAATACTAGTAGTGGGAATATTGAATGGAATAAGTGATATTATATTATCTTTGGAAAATACATTGCTATTATTTATTAATATTTCTTGAAATTTTTGTAGTGTACCAGGATATGTAAATATAAATCCAGTATTTCTGAATTTCTCCCGTATAAAACCAATTTTCAAGAAAAATTCTTTAGAAATTGTAAATAAATCATGATTCTCAAATTCTTGAATAAAGCTAAATTGTTTCATTAAGGAGCTTTTTATAGGAATAATTATATTAGGAGTTGTAATAAATAATTTGCGTTCTTTAGAAAAGATCATCCGCCCAATTCTAGAATAACCAATCTTACTAGATAATACTTCAAAGAAATATTTCATTATTTTCAATAAAAGGTATTATTTTTTTGTATAAATTATTTCACTATAAATTAAGATATTTCTCAAAATTATTAAGAATTTAGACAATTGAAGTCATTATTATTCTTGAAATTTTTTACTTTTTAGGGTTAATTTAATGGTTGCAAATAATTTAAACTAAAAAATAAAGAAATTTGTATAGGGTTTTAACTCATCTAAAACAAAATTAGTATATGTATCTTCTATCTCTTCAGAAGTGTATAGGTCCCTAATAAAAATAGCATAATCTTCAATCCTCTTTACTCTCACAATTGCAAATAATCCATATTGTTCTCCTATCCTAAATAAATCTGTAATAAACTGGTTTTTTTCTAAATTCAATGCAATTTCATTATATTTTGAAGGATCTTTAGGTTTAATACGAACAAGATATTTTCCTTTATAACCTACTTTTTTAGGAGAAAAATTAATAGAATAATTGAGTATAATACCATTTACCTCAAGTTTTTTTATTCTATTATATATTGTTGATTGAGATAATTCAATATTATATTGATTTTTCATTTTATCGCGAATCTCGTATGTAGATATTGGTCTCTTCTTTTGTTCTTCTTGCAATATTTTTAATATCAAGGAATCATTTCTGTCCATTTTAAAATCAGAATTTAACTCCACCTCATCTATCTTGATGCCATTAATCTTAAACGCTCTTATTGTCTCAAGTATCTGATACTTCTTAAAATAAGATTTAGCCATGATATTATCAATTTTTTCCAGGCCTTCATGATAGTCTTTAGTTGATCTAAAAACGAATAGAGCTATTAAAGAGAATTCCCCTAAGATTCCATCAAGCATTTTTAAATGTGAAATTTTTAACAGTTTTTCCAGTATTTGAGGTTCTCTAGGGTTGGTTTTAATTTCTAGAATAACATATTTTAGATTATCTGGCTGGATGTAAGGATGAATATTAATTGTAATATTATCAATTATCTCTTGTTTTCTTAAGAGCTTAATCTTATTATGAACTGTTTGTCGTGTAAGTCCTAAAGCATTTACATTTTTTGAAACATAAAATTTCGATCTCCCGCTAAACATTCTAATTAATTGAAGAGCTGCTGTTCTATCATTAGAATTAATCATTTCATTACAATTTATTATTTGTTAATAAATATAATAAATTAAATGTTAAATAAAGATTTAAATATTTGCATATTTAATGAAAAAAAGATTAATAAATTAATTATTACTAAAATTAATATTATTATAAACAATTGTGAAATTTTATATGGTAAATTATAAAATAGCTGATGAAAGTTTAGCAGAAAAAGGTAAAGAAGCCCTATATATAGCTGAAAATAAAATGCCTGTAACTGCTAAAGTTATTCGTAAAAGATTTGAAAAAGAGAAACCGTTAAAAAATATAACGATCGCCGGTTGTTTACACGTAACAAAAGAAACTGGGATTCTTGCTCGAACTTTGAAAGCTGGAAGGGCTGAAGTATATCTCTGTGGGAGTAATCCATTATCAACTCAAGATGATGTAACAGCAGCATTGATACAGGAAGGAATTAATGTTTTTGCATGGCATGGCAATACTGATGAGGAATTCTATTGGTGTATAAGACAATGTTTAGATGCTAAACCAAACATCTTAATTGATGATGGTGGTGATATGATTGTAACCGCACATCAGGAATATCCAGATCTTATATCCTCTGGATCTATAATCGCTTGCCAAGAAGAAACTACCACAGGTGTTAAGAGATTTAAAGCTATGGATAAAAAAGGAGTTCTAAAAGTGCCACTTTTTCCTGTTAATGATGCCCGTTGTAAAAATCAGTTTGATAATGAATTAGGAACTGGACAAGGAATTATTGCAGCAATATATGGAATGCACGTCTTATTTGCTGGGAAAAATGTGATCGTAGCAGGATTCGGACATTGTTCCTCTGGAATGGCTTTAAGAGCAAGAGGATTAGGTGCTAACGTTACTGTAACGGAAGTCGATCCAATAAAAGCACTACAAGCTAAATTTAGTGGGTACAACGTAATGCCGATAGCAGAAGCTCTTCCTAATGCTGACATCGTTCTAACTGCTACTGGATGTAAGCATGTCATTCTCCCTACCAAGGAAATGTTTAGATTATTAAAGGATGGGGTTATATTAGGAAATTTAGGCCATTTCGACATCGAGGTCCCAACCAAGGAACTTTACGAATATGCCAAGGAAATCAATCCAGTTCGTAAGGATGTTGAAGAGTTAATTTTTCCTAGTGGTAAAAAAGTTTATCTCTTAGCTAAAGGACGACTAGCTAATCTAGTACTTTCTGAGGGTCATCCTAGTGAAGTCATGGATATGTCATTTGGACTCCAAGCTTTAATGTCTGAATATATTGTCAAAAATAAGGAAAAACTCAAACCCGGAATGGTTGATGTACCAGTTGATATTGACGATAAAGTAGGGCTTTTGAAACTTCAATCAATGGGTGTAAACATAGACAAACTCACTGAAGAA
>CAYPFJ010000033.1:0-33077 GCA_964409945.1 uncultured archaeon
ATATTTTGAATGATTTAAAAAAAATTAATAAAAGTAAATTTTAATCATACTAAAAAACATAAAAATGTCAATCAATGGTTAGGTCTAAACCATCGAAAGCTGCTATTGTTTCTGGAAATATTAATTTAGCTTTTTCTTCTGCTTTTTTCCTATCCTGTATAGTTTTATAAGTACTAGCATCGAAATGAGTTAAAATTAATTTTTTTACCTTAGATTTCACTGCGACTTCCGCTGCTTCTTCAGGTTTTAGATGTGGCCATCCCCATTCTTCTTGACCAGGCTTATAAGAACATTCTGTAATAAAAAAATCAGCATCTTCTGCAAGTTCAAATAAATTTGAGCATAAACCAGTATCTGTACAATATGTAATGATTTTATTATCTAGTACTAATCTATATCCTAGACATGGATCTGCATGAAAAAGAAGCCTACATGTGAATGGAAAACCTATATTATGTTTTCCTTCATTTAAATCATTCATTTGCACTTTTAAAGGTATATCAGTGAATGGAGAGGAATAAGGATGATTAATGATTTGGTTTATCCGTTTTTTTGTTCCTTTATAACCGTAAATCTTGAATTCTTGATTTAATGGGAACTTAGCAAAAGTGTGAAGCCCTATTATATGATCTAAATGAAGATGGCTAAGAAATAGAATGATAGGTTTTTCATCGTCAATATATTGATCAATTTTATAAATTCCATCGCCCGCATCGAAGATAATATAAAAATTTTCAGAACAAATAAGAGTAGAAGTAGTATTTCCTAGATTTGTAGCATACCAACCGTTAGTTCCTAGAAAGATAATATTCATAATTTTACCCAATCTGAGTTTATTCTAATAATCCAGCTTATTTATAATTAAATTTTCTTACATTTTTAATATTTAATTTAAAGAATTATAAGAATAGAATTTAAGCTTAAATTATTTAAGTAATTTATATTTCAAATAAATTTTCTTTAATCCGTATTAGTTTTGAAATTCCTTTTTAATATATTCAAATATTTTTTAATCTCTACATTTTAATTTTAAAAATTTGATAGTAATCTGAAATTGATATTAAATAATTACTTACTATAAGGATTATAAAATTATGAGATATATTATTATTGGGGGAGGACCTGCAGGAGCTACAGCTGCATTAGAATTAAGGAAACATGATGTAAAAGGAGAGATTATCATTTTATCTGATGAGAATTATCAATTCTATAAGAGAAGTAAAATAATTAATCTAATTTCAGCCAGTTGTTCTGAGGATGATCTTTTTTTAAAGGGGAAAAACATATATGATGAAAATAAGATTAGATTTATAAATGATCGTGTTGAGAGAGTGATTCCCGAAAAACAACAAATATTATTAAAAAGTGGAAATGAAATTTATTACGATTATCTTTTAATAGCCTCTGGAGGAAGTCCGGTTTTATTACCATGGAAAGGTGTCGAACTTGAAGGGATATATACTTTATATAATCTTGATGATGCAAAAAAAGTTGCGAAGTATATATGTAATGCGGAACGAGTGGTTATAATAGGAGGAGGAGCTATTGCAATGAAAGTTATTCAAAACTTTAAAAAAATTGGATTAGATATTTCGATTATTGAAAAATCTTCTCATTTATGGCCGATTGGGTTTGATAGAAAAATTGCACGAATTGTGGAAAAGAAGATTACAGAAAATGGAATTCGTATTTATTTGAACGAAGAAATTGTTGAATTTAAAGGGGAGAATGGAAAGTTAACCTCTGTAATATTAAAAAGTGGACGAGAAATTCACACTGACTTAGCTGTTATTACAATTGGTATGAAGCCTAACATCGACTTTCTTATTAATAGTGGTGTTAATGTAGAAAAAGGAATAATAGTAGACTCATATATGCGGACAAATATCCCTAGTATCTATGCTGCTGGTGATGTTGCCCAAATCTATGATCCTCTTTATAATATGCCAATTCTTCATCCTACATGGGGAAATGCTAAGAAACAGGGAAAAATAGCAGCAAGAAATATGGTAGGAGATAACATAAAATATGAGGGAACAGTTCCAATTCAGACTATTAAAATTTTTGGATTTACAGCCATTGCTGTAGGTATTACTCATTCAAAGAAAAATTTTGATGAAATATCTTGGATTTCATTTGAAAAAGGTTTATGTAGGAAATTTATTTTTGAAAATGATCAACTTTTAGGAGCCTTGATTTTAGGAAAGCAGGTCAATAAAAAAATTGTAAAACCTATCATAAAAAAAGCTATCTTTGAAAAAGCACATATAAATGATTACAAGCATCTCCTATTAATGGAAGATAATGAATTTAATAATATATTTAAGAGAATAGAAATTAAAGCTTAAAATATTATAAAAAAATTAAAGTATTTTTTGTTAAATTCACTTTATTAAAGATAAATTAGTCCATTATATTCATATACACTATTTTTATAGATTGAATTCGAATTAAGGACTGTGAGTAAGGATATCGTTATATGATATGGATATTTCGGATCGATAATATGGTTTAAGATGCTTTATTTGAGTTTAAGCCGATCAAGAAATGCTGTTTTTCAGCAACTTTCTAAACAATCTCTATTCATCGATAAAAAAACTCATTATTTTTCTATAAATTGACATGTATTTTTGTACAGGGTAGTTCTTTAAAGATATAGTAATTTGATAAAACACAAATAATTAATTCTTTTTTATTTCTTGAGGAGTAATATCCTTTCGACTTATAGCTTTAAAATTTAGAGGAGAATATTCTAAGATTTCATTAGCAATTTTTGAAGCTCTGTCATGATCCTTTAATTTTACATAAATTTGTAAAATATCAAATAAAGTCTTTAGATTTATAGGATTAATATTTCTTGCTTGGAGAAATGAGTGAAGTGCTTTCTTCATTTTCTTAGCATTTAAATAGTTATTACCTAAGTTTATCCATATTTTTTCATCCAAAATTAATTTAAAGATTTCCTCTTTTTCTTGTTTATCAAAGTATTTCAAATATCCATTTTTGATTAAATATTGTTGTGTAGAAGGGTTAAAACTTTCAAATCGTAATAGAACTTCTTGTTTAAATACCTTCTTTGCGATTGGATCTCCGACATCTGTTAGTTTTTTTAACAACGGAAATGCTAAATTGCTATGCAGCAAACGTGGATTATAATAATATTCCACCCATGCTTGCAAATTAGAGCAGTGACCCCAAAATTCTGTTTCAGGAGAAATATTAATTTTAGATTTGGGTTGATATTCTAATTCATGATCTAATCTTTCAGCCGCTTCGTCAATTGATTCAATTTTATCAAATTCGTGTATTTTATCAGTTGGAATATTTAACAACAAAAATTTACATTGAGTAAATAATTTTCCAATTACATATATATTCGTTGTTTTGTTTTCAAGTTTTAATGTGAGAAATTGATTAATTCGAAATTCTTTTTTTGGTTGCTCTATTTTTTTCAAAAGATAATTAATAAACATCAAAGGGCCGAATTGTAGAAAATAAATTGCAAATATTAATAAAAAGTAAATTAAAGAAAGATTTATTCCTAAGAGGTTTCTCCATAATTCTAGAGAGGATATGTCTAGTATTGCTATGAGAATTAGACTTTTTGTAGTGTTTTTTTTGGAACTTTTCTTAATCATTATTATTTACATCATTCTTTCTTTCTAAAACACAATTTTTAATCTCAAATTTTTCAAATTATAATAGGAATTATCCTAATAATCTAAAGGAGATGATGATTATTATTATTTTATTTTCTTCGAAAAGTTAGTATAATGATTTCTTTTCTAAAAAAACAAAATTCCGCAATGCGAAATATATAAAATAACTCACTTTTCAAAAAAAAACAGAGTTTGTGAAAGAGAAATAAAAACTTTGTGCGTGAATAATCCAGTTATATGGATCTCAAAATTAAATATAAATACAGTTTTATTGAATTTATATATAATCACTTAATAAAATAACACCGCATAAATACTAAATTCCTATTAGTGATAAGTATAAAGAAGATTAACTTAATCATCTGGAGTTGTGCTGATCAATAAATGCTGCTTTTTTGATAGCTCTCTTAGCGATCCGCTTCTATGTATTAAAAAACTCATTATTTTTTTGTAAATTAATAAAAATGTTTGTACAGGATAATATTTTAGAAATACGTTTAACTTATTATATAACAGCCATCTTTTTCTTAAAGTAGATTTAAATTCAGAATAAATATATTTTCGTAGTAAATTTTCATAATAAGTTAAAGATATAGAATTATCCTCGAGATACATAATAATTGCCTGAACAGCGAATTCCGCAGTTTTTTGGGCATAATAGATTCCTTCGCCCCATAAAGGATCAACTATTCCTGCTGCATCTCCTAAGAGAACAACATTATTCTTGTAAACAGGTTTAATTGCAAAATTTCCATAAGGGACGGGGTGTGCTATTACTGGAGAGATTTTTTCAGTCTTTATATTTAAACTCGATATAAAATTGTTAAGTGCACTTAAAAATTTGCCCTTATTTTTTCTATTAAGAGCTCCAACCCCTAATATGATTTTGTCTTTATTTGGGAATAACCAGTTATATCCATAATTAACAAATCCAAGTGTTAGTATAAGGTTTTCATATTGACTTTTTTCTAAATCGCGCCGATTTACAAAACATTCTAAGCCTGTACCTAGATTAAATTGCCAATCTTTATTCCTTATAATATTTTTTCTGATAAATTCTCTTCTGACAATACTATTAGCTCCATCTGCTCCTATTAAGAGTTTTGATTCGATCACTTCTCCGTTCTGTAACTCTATTTTGCAATTATCTATGTCAATGTTGTCTATTTTTATGCCCTCCATCACCTCAACCCCTAGATTTTTAGCTTTGTTTAAGAGATAATTATCATAAATAGTTCTATCAACGAGAAATAAGTTAAGATCTCCGCTATTTCTCGATATTATTCTTTTGTTTCTATATGTAATGTTATAAAATGGTGTATAATAATCAATAATCTTATTCTTAATTAAATCTTCAGGGCTTTCGTGATAAATTTTTTTTATTAATTGAATTGTTTTCAAGGATAGTAAGCCCCCACAAAGTTTGTATCGAGGAAAAATTTCTTTATCGACTAATAAAACTTTGAAATTGTTTCTCGCTAATAAATAAGCAGCAGTAGAACCTCCAGGACCTGCTCCAATTATGATGATATCATAGTTTTGGGATTGTAAGGCCATTTGTTTAATTAACTCGTATTTCTTGAGAGAAAAGATCTAATCGATTATTATAAATCCTAAAATTAAAAATTGATTATAAGTTTTAATTGTAAATACTCACCAAAGAAAGAATTATGAAATTATTATATGCTACTGATATCCACGGAATTGAATGGAAACACAATAAAATCCTCGAAATGGCAAGTTCATTAAAAGTAGATTTAGTAATAAATGGAGGGGATATACTTCCGTTTAAAGGAAATTTATTACATCAAGATAAGTATATCATAGGCTTTCTTGATGAGTATTTTTCGAGATTTGAATCATTGAAGATATACTATTTAAGTTTATTAGGAAATGATGATTTGGGGATCTTTGACAAATTATTTCAAAAAACTTGCGATAAATATTCTTATGTAATTAATATTGCTCAAACAAAATTCCAGATTGAAGGGAGTAAATATGAGTTTATAGGAATGAACTGGGTTTCAGACCTCCCGTTTGGTCTAAAAGATAGGTCACGGAAAGATACCAAAGATTTTGAGCTTCCAAAACAAATTGGGAGGCAATATCTCTCCACTTCAAATGGATTCAAAAAAGTTGAAGATTGGAGCTCGTATGTGGATAACCTCCCCACAATTGAAGATGAGCTTAGAAATCTCGTAAAACCTTCCGATATGGATAATACAATCTACATTTTTCATAATCCACCAGCTAATATTGATCTTGATGTAACTCATGACAATCGAAAGGTAGGGTCAAAAGCAGAATATGCTTTTCTTAAAGAAAATCAGCCAAAACTATCACTTCATGGGCACATTCATGAATCTCCTGATGTTTCAGGTAAATGGTGTTCTCAAATAGGTAAAACAATATGTATTCAACCTGGACAATCTCACCAACATGAAAATTTTTTAAATTGTGTTATGATTGATTTAGAATCTATGAATATTGAACGGAAAATATATAAAAAGACATGCATTTGATTTGATGGAGAAAGTTCAAGTTAATTAGGGATAGCAAAAGTTAAAATTACTTTTTATGGAGAAAAACTATAGTTTTATATATCATACTAACAAAAAAGCTAGTATAAAAAAGATCTTATAAAGTGGCGAGATCCAAATTAAAGAAATAAAGAATAAAAAAGAGGTAGTTAAAAATTACCATACAACCTCCCGAATATATTGTTTGTCCTAAGTGTGAAACTAAAATGATAATGGATTATAGTCATAAAAGGCAGCCGGAGACAGATGGTATTTATAATATATATATTAGATCTCCTGGCTATGTAGGTGCAGGAAAAACAGCGGGTACGTTTACTTGTGTAAGTATATGTAATAATTGTAAAACAATATTAGGAATCAGCAATAGCAGTTAGATTATCTGTTAGCCAAAAATTCAAGATGTAAAATTTTTTTTTTATTATTATTTGAGAGGTTAGAAACAAACAATATTTAATAGGATATCCCACTAAATTTTCATAAGAATTGAAATAAGAGGTCTTTCTTTGAAAAAAAATAGATTGGTAATGTGGATTTACATCATCTTAATTATAGTATTAAGTTTACCAATAAATATTAAGGAATCTAAAGCGGATGTAGTTATGATTCATAGAAAGGGGTTAGGGAATTTTCTTCCCGAAGAAAATGTTTCTTTAATAATGACAAATGCAAATGTCATTTTTAACATTGATGCGGTATATTATCGTAGGAAAATTAATATCAATTTTAATGGAAATTATACAATATATAATCCTAATGAAGCCAAGAATGCAACACTCGTAGCTTCTTTTTCAACAGATTTTAAAAATTTAGAATCATCGAGTGTGATAAAGATAGAGAATACCCCAATTTCTTATGGATTTCTTGAGTATAATTTTACAGATAGTCCATGGGAGGATTATTTAGATTGGGGTTATATGGGAAACCGGAAATTTATAATTATCAATGTGACTCTTCCTGAAAATGATTCCATAATTATTGAATATAGTTTTAATGCGTATATAGATATTTATGAAAGTATTGATGGATTACAAATCTTTTATGATGTAGGAACATCTCGGGCATGGAATGGAACCATAACAGAACGAGTTGAATTCAAAGTGTATGGAAAGCACCCTGATTCATATTCAAAATATAGAGAGGATCAGTTCGAATACAATTGTACGATTTCTGATATTGAAGATGGTCAGAGTTATCTATGGGAATGGGAAAATGAAGTTATTAATGTAGATAGCGTATATATCTCTTTTTCTTATTATAATCCCTGGGGAAGGCTACTTCCTTTTATTCTTTTTCCATCATTAGCTGCAGCACTTATAATTTCCGTGATTCTTATAAGGAGACGAGCTAACAGGAGAGCTCGGGTAGAATTAAGAGATTAATAAATATAGTAATATAAAAATCACACATCACTTCTAAATATTTGGTGCATATCTCCTCTCTAATGCTAAGAATAAATAATTAAAAAAAATAGATTAAGATTTAGGGTAATTATTTTCGATATACACCATATGTTTTACAGGCGTCTATCATGGCTTTGAGATTTTCAAGTTTCGCATTATCTGGAATTTCAGCGCCGACAAATAATCCACCACCCTCAGCGCATTTATCAATAATCTCTTTGGTCTGCTTTTCAACCATCGCTGGAGTCCCTAATGTGAATAGGGAAGGTTTCATATTTCCTTGGATACACATATGATCACCAAGTATCTCTTTTGCCTTGAATATATCGGTCCGTTCATCCATGTGCATGTAAATTTTTCCTTTAGGTAATTCTAATAAATAATGTAATCGATCTGTCCAATTGGTATCCATATGAAGTTGTACAATGAAACCATCATTTACATATTTAGTAACGATTTTCTTAAAGTAGGGCCAAAACAAATCCTCAAAATGCTTTATTGAGATAAAATCAGCACTTCCTCGAACAGCTCCTACTAAAAGTGTTTTACCTTTCATCTTAGAAACACCGTATTCTCCCATTAAAATCACATCATCGATTAGGAAATCAGACACTTCTTTTATTTTATCGGGGTATCGATAAATATCTTTCATAAAATTCGTTGATCCTCTAAATACGGATAAAAGGTCAAAAGGTACTATTACTGCTCCATCAGTAAAGGTAGGGACATTGTAATAAGTCCACCATTTTATGGTATTCTCTTCTACCTTTGCTCCAATCTTACCTAATTTGGTCATGTCACCCATACCAGCTCTATCAAAATTAGCTAACCACAGTAAACCCTCATTAATTATTCGATCATAGTCATTCTCAGTTAAGAGTGGATTATCAAGACTCCGCTCTACTAATTGAGGAGGTTCATTTACTCCGAGCATACGTCCTGGTAATCTCCAGTCAACGTAATATGCTGAAAAGTAATCGGGAAATGGATTTATATACATCATATACATTGCTCCTCCTGCCATTGCAATGTCATATCCTCCTAGTTTATGGTAAATCCATTCATACGCGTATTGAGATTTATCGGGGTTTTCTAATATTTCTTGAGCGGTAACGTCAATGTAGTGTGCTGGGAGAAAATCTATCAAAGGCCATACAGGAACCCTATCAGGTTCCTTTAATCTCATAGCTGTTAATACCCTCTCAACTGAGGTCATAGCTTCTTCTTCAATAGGTTCAAATTCCATATTTATCCCTCCTCTAACCATTTTTTTACAATTTTTACACCTTCAAATGCACTATCCGTAAAGGCATCAGCACCAGCTTCTTTCATCCACATCTCATCAGTAGGTAATCCACCAATAATTATTTTCACTTTGTCTCTTAATCCCTCAGTTTTAAGTTTTTCAGTAGTTTCTCTCATGGCTTCAAGCGCAACTGTTAAGAGCCCAGAATATCCAATAACATCGGCATTTGTCTCTTTCACTTTTTCAATGAAATTTTGAGGAGGGACGTCAATACCTAAATCATAAACATCAATTCCAGCAGATTGTAATAGAGTGACAAATATATTTTTTCCGATATCGTGAACATCACCTTTCACAGTACCTACTACTACAACTCCTTTACTTTTTTCTTTAATAGCTTCTTTTTTAAGAGCTGGTTCAAGTATTTTCGCTGATTGTTGAAAAATTTCGCCAGCCATAACTAATTCTGTGAGGAAATATTCTTTCTTATTAAACTTTTCACCAATAACTTCTACAGCTTTACGTAATATATCGATAATTTCTTTTGGGTCAGACTTTTCCTCTAATAATTGTCTTACTAACTCGTACGCTTTCTGTTCTTCTAATTCTACAACACTTTCGAATAGTTTATCCTTAACACTCATTTTTTCTTCTTACCCCCGACTTTTTTTTTCATATAAGCAAATATAAGACGACGCATTGAGAATTTTTTACCATTTTTTCCCCAGAGAACACGCCCAATAGCTTCATTCATTTCATCATCATCAACATAGTTAGGTTTCTTAGAAAATTCTTCCAATTTTATACACCTTCAATAGTCTATTCAAATATTACTATAAGAATTAGATTTTATATAAATCTACAAATAGAGTATTGAATCTTAAAGTATTTAAAGGTTCAATGATCGAATAAATCGATAATCCCCTTGAGTGAAATAAAAATGTAAAATGATAAAATCGTTTTTTAGAGATATCGTATAATTTTTAATAGCATTAATCATATTTGCATTCTTTTACTAACTTTCCTTTCTCAGATAAATTCATGACAATGACTCTCGGTCTAGTCATTGCTTCAATTGAATATTTTATTCCTTGGGTTCCCAAACCTGATGATTTAGTTCCCAGAAATGGAAAATGATCTGGACCTCGCTCGCTTTTTCCGTTTATTTGAACTGTCCCCACCTCTAACTCCTGCGCAATATTAAAAGCTAAATCGATATTTTGAGTGAAAATCATGCCTTGAAGTCCGTATTCCGATTTATTTGATATTTTGATGGCTTCTTCGGCGCTATGAACTCGTATAAAAGGTAATACGGGACCAAAGGGTTCTTCCCAAGCAATTCGCATTTCAGTTGTAACATTATCTAACAACGTTGGCCACATGATATTTCCTTCTCTTTTATTTCCGCATAGTAAGGTACATCCTTTTTCTAAAGCATCGTCTATTAATCCTTGAACATAATCGCATTGCTTTGAACTTATGAGAGGTCCTATAGTGGCATTTTTTTCAGGATCTCCAATGGATAAATTCATAGTTTTCTTTTTTACTAATTCTATTAATTTATCAGCAATTTCTGGCATTGGAAGGACTCTTTTTACGGCTGTACATCTTTGTCCGCTATATGAAAAAGCTCCTGAAACAATTGCCTCTACAGTAATTTCTAAATTTGCATCGTTTAGTATGATAGCAGCATCTTTTCCACCCAATTCTAACAATAATGGTTTCATCTCAACAATGTTTGCAATATGTTTGCCCGTTTCAGAAGATCCGGTGAAACTCACCATATTAACCATGGGATGTTGTACTAAATAGTCTCCGATTTCAGATCCTTTCCCTGTGATTATATTAAAAACGCCAGGAGGAACTCCCGCTTTTTCTAAAATTAATCCGAAGAATAAAGGACTGATAGCTCCTTGGGAAGGTGGTTTAACTACAACAGTATTTCCCGCCATTAATGCAGGAGCGATTTTGGATCCCGTAAGATTAAACGGATAATTAAAGGGTCCAATGCATAGGATCACTCCTAAAGGAACTCTGTATGTCATTGACATTTTATCTTTACCAAAACCTTTAAAGGTATCTCCATAAATTGCTTCTCCTTCTTGTTGCAATCCCGCTTCAGCTGTGGCTTCAAACAACTCAGCAGTTCGGGTTATTTCCGATATAGCACTTTTTAGTGGTTTACCGATTTCTTTCATCATTATATACCCTATGGGATTAGCCCATTCCCTCATTAAAGTAGCTGCTGTTCTTAATATATCTGCTCGTTCTCTCTGAGTCTTTTCTTCCCAACATTCTAAACTTTCTTTTGCAACATTTATGACTTGATTAACTTCCTCAGTGGTACATGCTTGCACAGTTCCTACTATCTCATCATTATAAGGATTTCTAATACCTATTGTTTTTCCAGAAGACGACTTTTTCCAAGTACCAGATACATAATACTTAAAATCTAAATCATCTTTCATTATGAAAGAATTAGGAATTTTATTGATTTCTTCTATTATCATGATTATTTCGTAATCCTAAAAATTTCTTTTCTATAAAAGATTGGTCTTAGATTTTTTATAACATTATCACTATTAAATTTATTATTAATAATTCAAAGGTCTTGCTCAATTTATTTTCGAAGCTTTTCAGAAGTAAAACATCGAAAAAGATTAAGAAAAGCTGAAAAACTTCATAATCCGTAGCTTTGAATTAAAGATTATAATTTTATATGAAGTTATAATGCATACCATTAGGCTAAAGAAAGAGAGGCAGTTAAAGTGGTTCATAATCAAATTAGCTATGTGCATAAAGCGAGTTTTGATAAGAGCGTACTTTATCTTGAACTTTTTCTAACAATATAAGAAACGAATTTTATACTCCTATCCACATCTTTTCATATTTCTGACTGAATCATTATACTAAACTAAAATTTTCAATTGAAGTGAGAAAATTTCTTTGAGTTTTTAGACTTATCTATAAAAGGCTTCTAACATTATCATTAACAAACTCTTTCTAGTTGAGATCAACATTTTATTTTTCTATAGAATAATAAAACGTTGCACTGGATAAGAGAGAGGAATTTAAGTTGGTTAAATAAAAAGAGAATGACGTTAATGCCTGATTGCGAATTCTGTGGTAAGCACATCGTAGGTACTAAGTGGAATAAACAATATCACCATATTAATATATGTCAAAAACCAATAAAACGATTTTTTTGTTCCCGTCAATGTAAATTGAGATGGATTTTTGAAAATGTTTGATTTCATTTTGTTGATAATTGCTTGATGTTTAGGGGTATGTTTAGTACTTGTACCAATCTATAGATAAATAAAAATATCCAAAAAATGAAATCAAAAGTTATTTATGACCCCAAACATTTGAATAATTAATGAACACAAAAAAAGACAAAAACGACAATGAGTCGTGCCAATCCACTAATAATCCCAGCGAGTGGAAGGGAAGAACAATAGAAATTGATGACGCTGGGACTGGAGATCTCGTCGGAGATGCTTTTATTGGCTTTCGAGACACAGAAAATGGAAAGATTATATTTAAATCAGTTCCTGTAGAACTCTATAATAAAGAAAATAAGGACAATGATCGCCCGAAAAAGCATATAGTAAAGATTGTGATCAAAGCACTAAGAGATCTTAACCACCGTAAAGGAGATAGAATTCTTTTATGTAGGGGTAGTTGTTTCGATCTTGTTAGAGAATATTTTGAGAAGAATAATATATACTACGAGCCTGCAGTTATAGAAGGAGAACTTCAAAATGCTGTAGAAGGCAGATTTATTCAACATCTTAGAAAATTCGGGATATCTTCTAGTAAGCTTACGAAAGAATCTGGTATACAAAGATATTTTATTTTATTTAATTGGGTATGTCGGGACTTTCCAAATCGTGAACGTTTCGTCAAGAGGGGATTCCCTTCTTGGAAGAAGAAATGGAGAAAAATTGCATTAGAGAGATATAAAAACTATAAAAGTGATAAGACTCGTACAATAGAAAAAATTATGCAAAGGGCAAAGATGATATATGAACATGCATTCGAGAAATCTATTTCTGTAAGAGAAACTACCTCGAAAAATCAATAAAATGAATTATATTTATTGATTTTTTTACGAAAATATAGTAATCGTTAAGATTATTATTATAAAGAACTTTTTTTTAATATTATATAGTTAATTTTCCTTTTATAAGGGCAAAAGGAGTTTTGAATTGGTCCGAATTATAGTTTTCTTAGATAATAGTAATATTTTCAAGGGTTTTAGGAAATACGACGTCAAAGTAGACTATGAAAAGCTGAAAAACATAATAACTAGTGGCCGTGAATTACAGGCTATATTTTTATACGAGGGTGCTGTATATCCTATAAGTCTAGGAAAGAGGAAATGGTATAAAGAGTTAACTATTCGAAGTGGATATACAATTAAAACGAGTTTTGATAAGATTGTGTCAAACGACGCCATTGAAAAGAAGGTTGACATCAATATCGCGATTGATATCATTTCTCTTGCGTATGAGAATGCGTATGATAAGGCAGTTTTAATATCTGGAGATGGAGATTTTGTTCCAGTTGTAAGGAAATTAAAAGAACTAGAAAAAGATGTGGAAGTATGGGCATTTAGATACTCGCTAGCTAATGCGTTAAGGGAAGAACTCGAGCAAGAAAATATCCATTATCTCGATGATATATTAAGTAAAATAAAAATGTAAAACTATAATTGATCAATTTAGTTAATACATTAATTATTTTTTAGATCCTCTAGTACTTTAAGCTACTTTTTAAGACAAAAGTATTAAGATTATTTAGTTGGTCCAATCAATTCATACAAATCTCGAGCCAATTTTTTCATAATCGGAACGTGACCTTCAAATAAAATACGTTCTTCAATGATAATTGCTGGTGGAATTACTGTCCCATATTTTTTTATAGTATCTGCAGAGTCAATATCTTCAAAACTTACTTCAATTTTTTGTTTAAATTCTGGTATATCTGTAAAAATTCGCTCAATGATGTTTCTCGTTTTACAACACTTAGCACAATAATTATCTTCCTCAGTTTTTAATAAAACATGAAGAATTGGCTTCTTTATTAGAGACCACTAATTTTATTTTATAATATTTTTCCTTTAATTGGAAAATACTTTCATTAATAAATGATTTTTGCTTTAAAATAGAAGGAATATCTAATCTAGAATCAATTATCTCATGGATTTATATTCTCCCTTTAAACTTGATATTCACAGTGCTATTAAGCATTAAAGTACATCGTTTAAGGAAAGAAATCTCTTAACCAAAATTTTAAATTCTTGAATCTAAGGAAAAAGCTATTCTTCTTTTTTTATCATTTCAAGTTCAGATTCGATGCCAAGTAAATTCGCAACTTCGACTAATGCTTTCCATTCGGAATGAACGTTTTCAGCTTCTCTTAATTTACCTTGTGATACTAAAAGATTATGTAAATTGGCTTTTGAATCCACAAGTCTGACAAACATTGCCAAAATATCGCCCTTATCCTCGATATTTACATAATTCCTCAGGACATCAATCATTTGGGTATCTTGCTGAGAGATAGGAGATAAATTCTTTAAAGTATCTCGGATTTCAGATAATATTCTTTGATTATCTTCTAGTAAATTTAGTTGCATTAGGCTAACATTAATTGCATCAGAATAAGTTTCAGTTCCGCATTTTTCTTTGAATTCATCTAATTTCTTTTTAACTATATCATTTATTTCTATTGTTGGACTCATTTTACTGTATAAATAAGGGGATAATCTATTATTTAAGTTTTAATATGTGTTGAACATATAAAAATAATTTAGACTCTTTTTGAGGAAGAACATATATATAAAAAAAAGTAAAGAAAATTATTTTATTGTATTTAAGAAAGCCATAAATATTTGTTTGGACACATCAGGTAAATCTTCAACGTATTTATTTACTTTTTCCATGAAATCTTCTTTTGAAATTGCCTCCTTTAATATATAATTATCAATATCTCTAAATTTATTAGTAATTTTTTCGTAGGCATGCGTGAGGGAATCAAGATCCTTACTTATAGATAATTTCCATTCTTGGTCTACAGATATTTTATCCTTATCTTTGTCCTTTTCTTTTTTGTCTTTATCTTTTTTGTCCTTATCTTTCTCTTTTTCTTTATCTTTATCTCTTTTGTCCTTATCTTTCTCTTTTTCTTTATCTTTATCTTTTTTGTCCTTATCTTTCTCTTTTTCTTTATCTTTATCCTTTTTGTCCTTATCTTTCTCTTTTTCTTTATCCTTTTTATCCTTATCTTTGTCCTTTTCTTTTCCCATAAAATTTCAACTGTTTAATAATTAGATTTAATCAAAATATAAAACTTAGGATATTTAAAATTTTGGAGATTATTCTCTTAATCTTTAGATAAGGGTGTGAAGTGATCCTTAATATTCGTGTTTCCAGTGGGTTGAATTTAGTAATGTTATTATCAGTCTAAGATTAAAAGATATTTTAAATCGAATAAAAATTTAAGAATTAATTAAGTTAAAAATTATTTTGCTAAGAGAAATAAGTTGAATTAAATAAATGAAAAATATTGTAGTTCTTTTTTATGACAAGATAAATGATGTTAAAATTTATGATTTTAAATTACCTATAGGTGGCTATACAGATTTTAAAGATTTTCAAAAAGAATTAGATTTATTAAAGGATAGGTACAAAATTTTAATGTTAGATGCTCACAATAAAAGCATCGATTACTTTTTTCAAAATAAGGACCAAATCGACTTAGTTGTTAATTTAGCAGATAATGGATATGAAAATGATTTTTCTAAAAATGCGTTTTTTATTGAATTATTCAATTTTTTAGAGATAAAATATACAGGTCGACAAGCTAATAATGTTGAATTTTTCGAACGAAAAGATCTCATGTTATATGTATTCGATTATTTGGGAATCAATTATCCAAATACAGTGATGTATTATCAGGGGATTGATCTGCCATTTTTAGAAGAAAAAGTTAATATGCTAAGATTCCCGGTTATTGTAAAAATGGGTATTTCGGGAGATTCTTTACTCCTTGATGAAAATAGTATTTGTAATTCGTATAAAGAAATTATAGATAGAATTGAATACATAGAAAAGGTTTTAGGACAAAAAGAGGTTATCCTTATTCAAGAGTTTGTTAAAGATGCACGGGAATACACAACATTAATTATCGGTAATGATATGTGTAATGATGTTCAAGCGTTTACAATACAAGTGACTCCAAAAAAATTTTATGACTTCGAGCAAAAAAATTATAGCTCCCTTCCTGTTGATGATTTCTATAAGAGACCAGATATTAAAAATTCAAGTTTATTAAAGAAAATCGAGAATAAGCTATGTGATTTAAAAACAATTACCAATTGCATGGATTATGTAAGATTTGATTGGTTGCTAGACGAGCATTCTAATTTTTTTATACTTGATTTAAATGCCAATCCCTCATTTGATTCTGAGCTTTTTAAACTTTATAATGAATTTTTTTCGATAAAAGGAAGAATTTTAGGCTACATTATCAATTCTGCTTTGAAGAGATAACTGTATAATAATAAATATTAATACTGATTTTATAAAAAAGGATAAAATCATAAGCTAATTGAATAATATACAAAGGGGGCTAGATATTAAGTAATTGGAGGTGTGTTTTACTTGATGTTTCTAATCTCATTTTGCGCTATACGTGTACCGGATATGGATAAGATAGAAAATTCTGGATTAGCTTGGGTATAGGTTTTTTAACAAGTTTAAGGATTACCGGGACTATACTTGTTCGTGATTTATTATTTCATATAGAAACACTTGGAGATACATTACCAACATAAATAGCTACTGTTCTAAGCTTAATAGATACTATTATTAGTTTTATACTAATTTATAATCAGATTTTTCCGATTAATATGGTTCCAGAACCTTAAATTAATCACGATGATATCTTAAAAAAAATACTGATATAAAATTTTAAAATCTATAATCAAATACTAATCAATTATTAGGATAATGTTTTTTAATTTGAAAAATAAGAGTATAGTGATTATTAGTAGTGATGGGTATGTCAAAGACAAGTAAAAAGAAAATACAACTTCCGCGATTACAAGTAGCTTTAGATTTTGAAACTTTAGATGATGCATTGGCGATTGCAGAAAAAGTTTCTCCATTTGTAGATATTTTAGAAGTTGGAACACCTTTAATAAAATCCGAAGGAATGCGCGCTATTCACGTGTTAAAGGAGGTACATCCTGACAAGCTGATCTGTGCAGATTTAAAAACTGCAGATGCGGGATACCTTGAAGTACAGATGGCAGCTAAAGCGAAAGCTGATATTGTCACAATACTTGCAGATGCTTATGATGCTACAATCAAGGAAGCTTTACGCGCCGCATATGATTTTCACGTAGAAATCATGGCAGATCTTATCGTTTCTCGATCACCTACTATCACATTAGCGGGTCTCATAGATCTTAGGTATAAAAACACAAAATTACATTATGCGCTAGTGCATAGCGGCTTAGATCGCCAATCTTCACGACGAGCTCCATTGTTTGAGTTAGAATCAATAGCACGGTTAAGAGATCATCCTCGATTAGCAATAGCAGGTGGTATAAGAGTCTCTGATATTCCTAATATATTAGCTTTTCCTTTGGATATTATTATTGTAGGAGGCGGAATCACTCATGCTAAAAATCCATGCAACGCTGCAGAGAAGATTCGAAACGCCATTAACAAGTATTCTAAATGAAAAAGACGCCTTGGACTTGAGAGAAAGTTTGTTCTGGAAGAGATTATTATTTTCATCAGAAGTATGATTTTTTCTTCGATTCTTTATTGTGTATATTATTAATCGTATTATATAGACAATTAGAGCTGCTAAGAAACACCAAACACAGATCATTGTTTCTAATGATCCAGTTGAACTAGTACTCCTGTAGAAAGGATTAAAATCAAGAGGAAAAAATGGTCTAATATCCGTGTATATAGGAGAATCGAGTAAAATATGAATATAAATTCCAAGGAGAGAGGCGAACAAAATTTTTTTAAAAGAGATTTCTTGTTCAATTTTGAAAAATATCATAGGTGGAGTGAAATATTCTCTGATTTTAGTCATTATCACTGTAAGAACAAGAGCAATTATTGTACCCCCTAAAAAGCTATGGAAAAAACCATGGAGCGGATAATTTAAATTAAAAAATAAAACACAAAAAGGTTCAATGTCAATGATTACACTTGCTATAAGAAAAGTGGGGAAATCAATAAAGTTAAGAAATAATAGCCCTATAAATAAGCCAGGTCCAAGGTGATATGGTGTAAAAGGCATATAAATAAATACATATTAGAAACTATTATATTTTTTATTACAATTCAATATTGTTACTAATTAAAAAATTTATAAAAATCGATCATCCAATTCCATACCACAGCCAGGACAATGCTTTTTAATATGATAATTTTTATCAGCTTTAATAATATTGACTAATTCGTTTTCTAGATTAGAGTAAATATCCTTGAGCATTACATCTTCAATTGAAATTAGCTTCAACTTTCCTTTTTGATATAATTTAAGCTTTTCTTCTTTTCTCTTCATGTAATTTTTTCCAAAATAACCCCAATATTCTATATAAACTTCATATTCTGGCAAATACCAATCATACTTGACTGAATTACCTTGAATTTCTATTATATTTTCATATTCATGCTCAAGGCCAAGGTGATGAAGATGATTGTCAATTATTAATTCTCCTTTTGATTTTACGATGTGTCCATCAAGACATTTAAAACTCATTGCTCTTTGAGGGAGAAATTTTCTTCTATAAAAATTCAGAGTTTCGAGAATAATCCAATAAATGATTCCAAAACATAAAACAAAAATAATACCTCCTAAAATGAAAAAAACAATAAGTTGACTCAGATTTGATCACCTTTTATAGATTTCGATTATAGCAATCTATTTTCTACATTCAAAAGATCAACTTACCTTTTATTTAAACATTAGCACTTAGGAGTTAACAGTAATTTATCATACAGATATTTTGAATAAAAAAAAGAGAGTTTTTTATTTATTCAAAAATTCTATTAGCAATTCAAGTATTTAACTTTTCTTTTTAAACGAAAATTCTAATAATTTAAATATGATTATTTAACCAATTACTAAGATCATTTAATACTATTCGTCTATCTTTTTCAAGCTCATTATATACTTCATGATATAATCCATCATAGATTTTAATGGTTTTATCATCCATGGTAAACCAATTATTAAGTTCTTCAGCTCCCTTAATTAGTTTATCATCTGAGCCACACCGAACTAACAAATTAATTTTAAAATCACTAATAACTCGTATGAGATTCTTTCAAACGTTATCGAAACATTTAACTTAACTTTTGAAAATTCTGTTTCAAAATCATTGATTTAATAAGAAATTTATAGTATAAAAGGAACAAATAATGTGAAATTTATATGTTGGGATTTTCTTATAACATCTTAGAAAAGAAAAATATTGGGGGTAGATAGGAATGATCGTTATATTATCATATTTTCATACTAAAATCGGACCATTAATCTTTTATTCTTTTCCAAAAACTCAGTTGGATAGAGAAGTATTAGATAGAATATATGATATAATGGATCAACCGAGCAAGGAAGAATTTTTGAGTCAATCTTTCGAAAATTTAAAATTATTGAACTATTATTTTCAAATACCCTCAGATTGGGCTCGTGGTAAGAAGGAAATGGTAATGGTCTCAATAATTATTAATCAGCAAATTTCACCTGAAATTGAAGAGACTATTTCTATATTATGTAAAAAATTTTCAAAAAAGATGCAATCGAATGAAGAGATTTTTACTGGGTTCCATATATATGATTTAGATAATTATGATGAAGTTGATAAACAAAGTATAATAAAGAACGATTCCTTAATCAAAGATTGGGTACAAGATTTATATTGGGAAGTAATGGGAGATACCAGAAGAAAATCAGAAGAAGAGAAAATAACTTTGTTATTAAATGACCGATATATATTTGAATCCTTAGAAGAGATGTCAAAAGAGTTGAAAACAATCAGCAGGGAGATCAATTTAAGCAAGCATTCACTGAAAACGAACTCTAACATCAATAATTCGATTTTTAAATTGAATAAAATTATTGATGATTTATATGAAGGATATATTGAAAAGATGACTGTGCTTGATATTGAAGATGAAAACGGCTTATTGGCTACTGAAGAAGAATTAGACACTGATATTCAAAAAAGTAAAAAAGAATTAATTCGTGTTTTAGAAGAAGAAGTTACCCGAAATAAAAAATGACTTTTTAATCTTATTTATTTTTCCTAAATTCTTTAAGGTTATCTGGTGGCCATGCTCGAGGGGTAATGCCATCTTTAATAAAACGAAAATCACATATTGGTGCACCATTTCCGATTGTTTGGGTACGTTTCAAACCGTATCCATATGTTTGAGCTTGTGCATAATCAGCGATACATACTATTGGCATCAAATGCTCTGCTCGTTGATTTTTATAAAACTTATATACACCACATTCACTATAATCTATTCCAAAAGAAAAAGTCTTTCCGTCACTTTCAACGAAATCCAATACCCAATCACCTGGATATTTACGAACTTTTGAATTTTTAGCATGTTCTTTTTCTTTAACAAGAAATTCTTTAGCAAAGATATCATCTGCAGGAGGTATCACTTTATAGAAAGCTTCAAAAAGTTCATATGTCAACCTGCCAATCTCATTGAATTGGAGTCCTTCTTTCTCAAAGAATCTAAGTAGTGGTAATAGAATAGCAGCATTGATAAGATCATCTGTTAAATGATTATCATTACCTCCTACATAAGGGATTTGAGGGATAATTGTTTCAAATTCATTTCGAGTAGTTTTAGAAATCTCAATAAATTTGGATTCCCCGAAATATTCAATCAAGATTTTTTGAACAATAGTTAACGCAGCATCAAATGTTCTTAATAAAGTCCGTTTTTTCTTTAAATAAAAATTACTTTCTTTTTCCTTTTTCATATCTCTATTGTTTCTTAAAATTTAATTTTATTTAGAATATAATTTTAAATTAAAACGGTTTTATTAAATTTAATAATACAATGCAAAGAAAATAAGCGAAATAGACCAATTTTTAATATTTCTTTTTAAAAATTTTATATAAATCTTCATTATAAGTAAATACTATATAACCCAAAAGGCCTATTTTGGACATAAGACTTTATTTTTCAAGAATTTAAAAAAATAAAATATAAAAAAAAAATTAATATTATATTTAAGCGAAACCGAATGCGATAAATATAATTAAACCCATTGTAAGGCACATAACCCCATAAATATAATAAGCCCGGAGATATTTATCACTTAAAAACATTAAATCAGTCATGTACCAGCTTACACAACCTCCAATACCCCATATGATTATGTCGGTTATTATATTTGCAGGGCCGTCGGGTCTCACTTTCATACCTGCAAGAAGAAGTAGTGTGTTTTCTATAACTTCCCAAAGACCCGCAATAATTAAGATTATTACCCAATAGAGTACGAAACTTTTGAATTCCGGTTCGTTAATTGGGTCTTTTGGAGCATCAGTTCTATTTTTAACTATCCAGCCAATTGTGAAAGCCATAACAAAGAGTGAAACACCCCAAAGGAAGTGTCCTATTGACCAAAAATCAAATGAGGCAATTGAGAGTTCTAGTTCATTCATTGCTACTACAGGAACACCAAAAACTGCGGCTATAACGGCAGTTAAAATCAATACTAGGAGTAATCCCAGCATTATTAAAAGAGGTATATTTCTTTTTTTCATAATTAAAATCACTTAATTATTTTGATTTAATTAGAATTTCATTTTTAGTAACATCGAATAAGATATCTTATAATAAATAACTTAACTTTTTTATTAAAATCATTAAATAATAGGCATTACAGTCTCTTTTTAAAGAAAAGGAGTATACTTTTTATTTCTCTTTTCTACATATTGCTGGTGGTACTCCTCTGCTTGCCAAAAATCTGAAGCGGGGACTATTTGAGTTACTATTGGTCTTTTAAATCGATTAGATGCTTCTAGCTTAGCCTTAGAGCTCTCAGCTTTTTCTTTTTGTTCTGAATCCAAATAAAAAATTGCTGAACGATATTGTGCCCCAACATCAGGACCTTGTCGATTCAGGGTAGTTGGATCATGGGTAGACCAAAATACGTCTAATAACTCATCATAGGATATTTTAGATGGATCAAATAAAATTTCTACAGCCTCTGCATGACCAGTTTTATGGGAACACACGTCTTTATAATTAGGATTGGAAAATTGGCCACCGATATATCCCACACGAGTAGATATAATACCGTCTAATTTTCTATAATTCGCTTCTACTCCCCAGAAACAACCAGCAGCAAAAATAGCTTTTTGAATCTCCATATTCTTATTCAATTAAATCAGAAAGTTAAAGCTAAGCCTAATTTTATATAAATTTGGAATGAAAATTGGATTTTTTTTATAAGAAAGTAGAAATAATATTTTTATTGTATATAAGGCAAGGATTCTAATAACAGAAAAACCATCTAAAAAGTATGGAGTCTGAAAATACTAAAGATAAATGGAAAAAAAAATTAACAAAAGAGCAATATAAGATCCTCCGTAAGAGAGGAACTGAACCCGCCTTTACGGGGAAGTATTGGAATCATCATGAAAAGGGTATTTATAAATGTGCGGGTTGTGGTGCACCATTATTCTCTTCTGAGAAAAAATTTGATTCTGGAACAGGATGGCCTAGTTTTGATACCCCCATTGATGAAGCTAATGTTGATGAAAAATTAGATACAAATTATGGAATGAACCGTACTGAAGTGCTCTGCAGTAAATGTGGAGGACACTTGGGGCATGTATTTAATGATGGACCAAAGACTACCGGATGTAGATACTGTATTAATTCTATATCATTAGATTTTGAACCTAATAATCAGGAATGATTTTAAGGGATATTATATTTTCCCTTAGTTTGTATTCCATTCTGAAAATCCAAGAATACTTCCACAAAAGGGACAATACCACATCTTTTTTCGCTTCGTATATTCACCTTTAAATCCTCGAAATTTTTTTCGTCCTTTTTTATCTACCTCAGTAGCATAAAAATCAGAAATATGAAGTTCTTTTTTACAAAATGGGCATTTTGGTTTTACATGAGAAGATGATTTGAAGTCATATCCACAACTGGGGCAAATTTGTTTATTAATATCAAGGTCTAGTCCACATTTCCAGCAACCTTTATTAAACATAATCATCCAAATTAATTAATTAAGAATTGAATTTCTAATTGTTTTGATTAAGAATAAAGCTTTCTATATTTATATAGATTTCAATCTATTATTATTTTGAATATTTAGATCCTAGCTGATTATACACTAAGAAAATATTTAAAATTTCTATATAGAATCTTAGGAATGTTATTATATATTACAATAGTGATGATATCTTTAGCTATGAGAATTACATTATCCTTTGAGTGATATTTGACAGTTTACTATTCTTAGTTATATATATAGTTAATAAAGATAGGATTTCATAGATTTCTCATTCTTTTATTTTTCTAAATGAATAAATACTCTAATATCATCTAAGTTAATGACATTCTTGCACATATAAAAGCCTTAAATTCAAAATATATGTAATTTAAATGCATGATTAGCTTGGTAGACCTTAAATGCATGATTAACTTAGTAAATCTTATGCCAGAAATCAGTGCTAGAAATGTATTAAAGGGTAAAGTAAAAAAAGTAATTCATGGTGCTATAAACTCTGAGGTTATTGTCCAATTATCAGGAGGGATTGAAATAGCTTCTATAATTACAAAGGTATCTGCTGAAAAGTTAAAACTAAAAGCAGGAGTGGAAGTATCAGCAATTATAAAAGCTACTAATGTTATGCTAGCAATCGGTCTTTAGTTATACAAAAGTTTAGAGTTTAAGAGATTTATGTCTAGATTTTCAATGTAAATCCACATTATTCTATACCTTAGGTTTACTTTTATTTTTTTTTCTATTAGGTTTACTTCGAACTGTAATATCATAAAGCCATTTATAGATACTTAAACTCTTAATATTCATGATAGGTTTAGTGGATACTCTCACTTCTTTAATTTTTCTCAATAATCCGAGAACAACAGTGATTCGTAAAATTCCAGATAAGAGAAAGATGAAATGATAAGAGTTCATAAAAGAGATATTAATAAAGCTAATAAGAGAACTCCCAAGAAGCCCCCCACCAATTATAGCTAATCCAATCAAGGAGTTATAAATAGCAATATACTTACCTCGTCTTTTAGAGGGAATATTATCGTAAATAAAGTTAGACGCTGCTAAATTGAATGCGGTCCAGCCAATTCCACTGAATATTTGAATACCTAAGAAGATTTGGAGAGGAGCGACGTAAAAGATCCAGAAAAAGGGTAAAAAAGGGATTATAACTGCTCCAATTCGAAGCAACTTCACATTTCCGAACTTATCAGAAAATCTTCCTAATATAGGAAAAATAATAAGTCCTACCAATGTTGATGATAAATTGATAATGATAAAAAGAGAATATCCGAAGTTTAATTGGGTTAACATATAAACGGAGAAGAATGGTTTTGCAATCCATTGTCCAAATGTTAAAAGAGAGACAAATAAAGTAAAGTTTCCAAAATTACTTTTAGGAATTTCTTTAATGAATTGGCTAGTTTTTACATGATCATTTGTTTCAAAAAAGAAAGGAGGATAATACTGTTTAGTATAAAGAAATGCTGAAATTAAACGAGTGATAAGACCAAAAGTAAATAATAAGATAAATCCATAATAAACTAAATCCTGAAATTTAAACCAATCTAACACAAAAGATAATAAGATAATTCCAATTATCCCTATCGATTGCGTAATTAGATTCCTTTTTGCAAAATATCTACCCCTATTATTCTCAGGAACAATATCTCCCATTAGTGAAAACCATGGAGGAGTCATGATTCCTGAGAATAACATATAAATCAAAAATACTATAATCAATATCCAAGGGAGATATGACTGAATAAGATTAAATTGATATAAAAAAGCTATAATTATAAATAAAGGCCATATAAGAGCCTGTCCCAGAATTCCGCGTATTAGAATATTTTTTCGCGACTTATTTTCAATTTGACGAGAACCTATCATTTGTCCAATTGGAGATGCTAAATTTCCTAAAGAAGATATTATCCCTGTTTGAAATAATGAGGAATTAAGACTAAGAGAAAACGGAACGATATAATTATCTGCTAAAACACTACTAAATACTCCAAAAGATCCTTCAGCAATCGAGACCTTCATTGTTTTCTTTTTGAGTTTCTCTTCAATGTAGACGTCAACATCATCTATTGGAGCTGAAATTTAAATCACGAATTTTAAAGATTAAATAATATCCCCATAAAAGGAGGGTTGTTATTATTCATTTTAAATGATTCAACTAATTAAAAAATACAATATTATTTTTTTTATTTTCATTAATTGTATTAAAAAAGTTTAAATACTTGATTACATTCAAATTAAACTTAGAAATTATGAAAATAAATCATCTTCTTATTCAATTTACATTTTAAAAAAATCTCTGAAAAATTTTCATCTTATTTATTACGCTAATAAAAGTTCATTATAAAAATGATAATTAGGTTTACAATATAATTATAAGGGTAGAGGCTATAAAAATGATAAATGATACTGAAAAAAATAATATTAGGTATGTTCAGAGTCTAAATGACCAACAAATTAATATAACACCACAAAAGAATGACTTTGCTTCTGATAAAAGAATTTTAGAAGACCTTACTATAGATCCTAAATTAAATGATAATTCCTTGCACAAATTCTACAACTATCCAAAATACTATGATAAGGCTTTTACTAGAGATGTAAAGAGTGATATATCTTTTTTCAAAAAGTGTTTTCAACAATATTCAGATGGAGAAGTTAAACGAGTCTTAGAACCCGCATGTGGCCCGGGTATGTTCTTAGAAATTTTACCAGAATATGGATATTTTGCTTTAGGATATGATTTAAATCCAGCAATGGTCGAATATGCTAAAGAGAAACTAAAAAGATCTGGTTTAACTGTCAATCAAGCTGATGTAATTGAAGGAAATATGAAATTCATGAAATTTGAAGAAAAATTCGACGTTGCTTTTATCTGTATAAATAGTTTAGGATATTTAAGAAGTGAAGAAGACATTTCTTCACATTTTAAAGTTATGGCAGAGTCCTTAAAAACAGGTGGGATTTATATTGTTGAAATAAGTTGTAAATGTGATGATATTAGGAATGAAAAAAAGTTCGACGATACATGGTATATCAAAGAAGATAATTTTGATCTGGAGTTAACTTGGGCAATAAATTGGTATGATCTGGAGCAGAGAATCCGACATGTTGACTTTCATATGATCATCAATGATAATGGATATAAAACTGAGGTTGAAGAAGCTCATGAGCTTCGATTATGGATATTTGATGAATTTAAGCAATTTTCGAAATCTAGTGGATTTGAAATTGTAGGAATCTACAATCAGAATTATGAAAAAATTGCTGAAAATATCCCTATTACTGGAGAATTAGGTGCATTATTTTTCATTTTGAAAAAGATATGTTAAAAATTAATTTTAAACATCCATTTTCAAAAATTACTGTCTTATTAATACTAATTTAAAATGTTAAAAAATAAATATTGGGTTAAGATTCATAATTAGCAAGATTATCGAGATACCATTTATACAATAAGGGAATGTCTTCTATTTTACTAAACTTAATCGATTTATCAAACAAGACAATAAAGATTTTATCATTCCTTTTTGTTAAATTCAAAGTTTTATCATCTTTAATCTCTATCAATTTGTTATTATTTATATCGATAAAGAACAGTAAATAATGTTCAATGAATACATTTTCAGAATCCAATTCGTATTCAATTTCTTCTTTAATATCCTTAATAAAAAGCTTTAATGTCTTTCCTATTGTAATCCAACCTTGAATATAATTGCTTTGTGTTTTATTTAGAATAAAAAATTTCCCAATTACTTCATTTGAATTAGATTTATTCACATTAGTTACATTTTTTGCCATATATATCTTCACCTAATTTTGCTTTTGTGATACTAAAAAAAATGAATTATTCGAGAAATATTTAACCTATTTTTTCTAAATGTAAAATTAAGAATCCTCTAAGGTGTTTTTAATTCTCTTTATCTTGGTTATATTCATAATATTAAGATGCTAAAGAAAAAGTTAAAAGCATTTACTTAAACTAAACCTTTAAGAGATCTCTTTATAATCATTTTTACCAGTTTTTTACTTAGGAAACCAGTTGTAAGAATATCTGCGAATTCTAATCGGTCAAGATATAATCTCAAACTTTTAATTTTATAGTTTTGATACTCTAAGACTTCTGCTATCTTAACATTCAATTTCTTACCATGGTTAAAGGTTACATGTATAATGAATTCCTCAAAAAAGATGTTGTTTTCAACTAGAATAACAATAGGTTCAAATTTGATTGTATCAAATAAGTTAAAAAACCACTTAAGCCATTTTTTTAGGTTAGTTTTACCTCTTAAATTTAACCCTAGAATTTCAATCTCACAGTCTTCAGAGAAATATGGAACCAGTTTATTTATATTTTTGATTTCCAAATCATTATCTAGGTCTTCCGTAAGTTTAATAATCTTATCTTTATCTTGATAATCATTCATTTCAGAACTTTTATTTTTTTCAATTATTGATCTTTTATATTTCAAAATAGAATATAAACATAGACCTTTAGGTGTTTTAAACCTCTTTTATAGAAACTTCAGATAATCACAAATATTTAGAATTTGTGCAGATTTTTTAATGTTAAAAGTTTTTAATCTCAAAGGTAGAATGTAAATTTAAATAAAGAAAAGCAAAATGTCAGATGAAGAACTTCGGGATCAAATTAACAAAATAGCAATGGAAATAGAAAAAATTGAAGTGACTGCAAAGCAAAAAGAAGAATACTTTAAAAATAGAATTAATGAGGAATTTGATCCAAAAATTAAAGAAATCGAATCAAAACTGCAGAGGGAACAAGCAATACTTAATGAAATTGTAAAAAGTATCGAAGAATTAGAAGTAAATAAGAAAGAAATGATTCCTATTGTAAAAGATTTAGAACAAAAATATAATGATTTGAAAAAGGAAAAGGAAAAATACATAAATGAACAGTGTAAAGCAATTTCTAAAGAAAAGAAAGTAAAAACGAAGGAAATCGACCGAAATATTAGATTGCTAGAAAAAGAGTTAAAAACTAAAGAAAAGAAATAACCTATCAATATTATATTAAGAAAAATTTAAAAAGATAAAAAAGATTTGAAAATGGGAGTAAATATATCAATAAAGTAAATATCTTTTTAAATAAAGTGTGATTCTTTTTGTTATTATATTTTAAAGGGGGTTTAAATGGTATATACACAATCTCCTCATCTAACTGATAATGAAATTGAAGAATTTATAAAGAATGGTAAGATTGCAAGAATTTGTTCATATAATAAGGACGGGACCATTCATGCCGTACCTGTATGGTACAATTATGAAAACGGAAAAATTATTATTGGAACTCCAAAAGCTAGTCGTAGGGCAAGAAATATCAAATGTAATGATAATGTTACAGTATTGATTGATGAATTAGGTCCCCCAACGAGAGCTGTTATAGTTTATGGGAAAGCAATCATAGAAGAGAAAAATATGGATCAAACAGCTCATTCCATATTTAGTAGATATATGTCTCAAGAAGAAGCAGAAGGATATTGGAAAGGATTATCCGAATTAACTGAATGGGTAAAAGTCATTATAGACCCCACTCACATAGCATCTTTTGATTATAGCAAGGATAAAAAATATTTAGATGCTACAAAAAAATACATATAAATAAAGTATTATTAAGACATTATGAATAAGTGTGATAGGTGGATCTTTTTATATTCTTTTTCTTTAAAATAATTTGTAAAATAATATAAATTTAAAACTTAAAAAAGGGTGATTATATGTCTGACTATTTTAAAAGCATAAAAAGTCCAGTTGAAAATGTATTACTGTTCGTAGGATTGGTACTTTTCACTTTAGGTTTCTTTACATTATATTTCGCTATCCCAATGCTTATTAGTAATCCTTATATTGGTTGGCCTTGGATATCGTATGCAAGTATTCTTCTATCAATTGGATCAAGTTTGACATATTTAGAGGTTAAATTATCTAAAATTAAGCTTGAATAAACTGATTTATTTTTTATTAAAATATAATTTTTAAACATTTTTGCATCACATTATGATATGAATAATCAATTCGGGACATGTGGTGATGATTTTCAACAGAAGTCTAAATATATTAGAGAGAAATTACCACGTCATCAATTAGATTGGGCTAAAAAGCCCAATTCCTTTAAGACGTATATAAATGCGATAAAAACAATTAAATTACCCGATCCAGAATTTGATAAAGAAATAAGATTCTGGTCAGTAATCTTAAATAGGCAGTCTACTCGTAAGTTTAAAAATGAGTCATTAACGCTCAAACAACTTAGTCTTTTATTGTTTGGGATGAGTGGATTAACTCGTATTTTTCCTCAAGTTGGTTTTAGGACAGTACCGTCAGCGGGAGGATTATATCCTATTGAGGTGTATCTCGTGGTAAATAATGTTGAAAATCTTAATCAAGGGATTTATCACTACAATATAGCAAAACATAGATTAGAATTATTAAAAAAAGGAGACTTTCGATTAGAGATTGCAAAAGGCTGTTTAGATCAAAGAATGGCATTTAATTCAGCAGTAAACTTTGTATGGACAGCGATTATAGAAAGATCCAGATGGAAATATCTCCAAAGATGTTATCGTTATATTTATATAGATGCAGGTCATATAGGTCAGAATTTTTATTTAATTGCAGAGGCGTTAGGATTAGGATCGTGCACTATTGGTGCTATTTACGATGATGAGATCAATGATTTATTAGGAATTGATGGTATTAATGAAACAGCAATATATGTAGGTGTTATTGGAAAAAAAATCAAGTGAAGTATTATGAAGTAATTATTATTAAACACTAATTTTTAGAGATATTTTTTGGTCTACTAAAGGGTTTGTTTTAACGCGTTTTATCTTCTTTTCCTTTATATTAATCAGGAACGTCATGTAAATTTACAATTCAAAAGACGGTGTTAATATACCAGAATATTTCAAAAATTAAAGATATGCATAACCAGTAAAAATTTGATATTTAAATTTCATTTATATTTAAAGTAGATAAATTTTTAAACCAGAGCTTAGGTTATGGTTCTCAAATTCTTATAATTTTGCTTTATTTTTCTATATTAAACTCTTAATTTGATATCATGTTATAATTTAAACTTAATTACTATAAAACCTCTTTTTCCTGTAAGATACGTTTGGATTATTGAATTATAAATAATCCAAATTAGAAAGCTTTAAATATAAATCTAACAATAATTATTAAAAATTTAATCATTAAATAAATTTAAAAAAAACTAAGGAGACGTATTATATTATGGCAAAAAAAGCAGCACCTAAGAAGAAGGCTCCCGCTAAAAAAGCAGCACCTAAGAAAAAGGCTCCCCCTAAAAAGGCAGGACCTAAGAAGTAAGCTTCCTCTAAAAAATAGACATAAAATATTTGAGAATCCAAATTTTTTTTTAATTTTACATTTTTTTAAATAAGGTTTCGCAAAAAATATAAAATATCCAGAGAGCACTCTTTTTCAAAAAAAAAATACATACTTCTAGTGAAGTTCAATAATTTAAAAAAAGTACGTTGTGTGTAATATAAAATATGCTGAAAGATAAAAATTAAAAACCATTAATATTATTACATAAAAATAGAATAGATAAAAATTAGAAATTTCTAATATTTATGATTAAATCAATCTTGGTTTGTGATTCTCAAGGATATCCCTTCTATGCTAAAAAATTTGATCAACATATGGGGGAGATAGATCCAACTATTTTTAGTGGTTTAATTTCTACAATTGGAGTAATAGGGAAAGAATTATTTAAAGAGGAGATTGCTACGATATCTTACGGCGATAAATATGAAATAGCAATTATAACCAAAGAATTACTTGGAGATCAAAAGTCTATCTATTTCGTTTTTATAATTGAGGGAGATCCTGATCTTAAATTAATGAAGCGGTTGAGTACAAATATATTTATAGAAACAAAGCATGTTTTAAAAGATCCAAATAATGCTAAGTTAGATATAAAGGAAAAAGTGGATAGGATTTTAGCAAATTTATGATTAAAAGATTTAATAGAATCAGATTTTCTAAATTAAATAAAAAATTGAAAATGAAGAAAAAAGAATTAGAAAAGTTTCTTAATCGGTTAGAGGAATTATTAGAAGTTAATGGATGCAATGGACGTGATTTAACTAATGCGGAAATTATATTAGAAGAAATGAATATTCCAAAAAATGAACAAATAGAATTTTTGGAAAATTGTAGAAAATCTGGTGGATTTTGTGATTGTGAAATTTTTTTAAATTCTGAAGAATATTTGAGAGAAATCTATGTAAAATAAAACCTCTTAAATTGTTATTGAATAAATATTCTTAATATGTGTTACCATCTTCTTATATCAATGAGAGTTATTCCTTTTAATGCTTTTTTTCGCTCTTCTTCTAAATGTTTTTCTAATCCAATATCTTTTACTCGTTGATAATGTTTTATTACAAATGGATATCTATCGCGATGCTACTCTGTTCGAGAGCAAATTAAAAAATCTTCACATAATAAACAACTTTGAAGGTTTTTCGCTTTCTCACATTTTAAAACTTCACACCAAGGTTCCTTTATATTAAAACAAGTTGGGCATTGTTCTTTTGTTAACCATTCCAAACCTTTTCTTAAATCTTCAAAATTAAAATCTACAGAATTTTCTGCCCATGTATATGATTCTTTTGTTAATTTAAGGAGTTCTTGCGCTAAGTGAGCAATTTTTCCTGTTCCAGTTGGGCACATTTCACAAAAAACTCCACATTTTCCATAGATAAATTTATCTTTTAGCATTAACAACACCAATTTGTGATTTATGTTAAATATATCCTCCTCATCATATCAACAATATTAAAAATTATAAGGAAACTACCCTTATAAAAAAAATATATGATAATTTTTCTTTAGTTTTAATTTCAAATTAAAGCTAATATGAAAATATATATTAGGATATGGTTTAATTATTTATAGACATTTATATAAAATTTTGATAGATTGAGAATGAATGTAAACAATATTAAAGGGCGTCCTGAATTCAGCTTGGGTCAATTTTTAGGATATGTATTTTGGAAACAATTAGATGGATTTCATCTGAGATGGTCTTCAAAAGGTAAAAAAGAAAATATATTTCAAGGAAAGATAATTAGTGAATCTAAATTAAAATTAACAAAAAGGATTAGAGCCGAAACTGCTGATACCATAAATCAAACTAATGAAAATTCCATTGAATGGAATACTAGCGGACAAGGTGATTTAGATGGATTAGATTTCCTTACACCAGGAAATTTTACAATAGAGCTAAGAATAAACAAGAAAAAAATCAAACCTAAAAATATTTTTTTGGGATCTCAAATGGAACAACCTGATAAAAATCCTTTTACTATAATCCAAATTACTGTTCAAAAAGAAATAAAAATAGAAAAGAAGAAAAAAGTAAAAGATGTTGATAGAAAAATAGAAGAGAAGATTATAGAGCCAGTATATGAACCAGAACCAAAACCAGTATATGAGCCGGAACCGGAACCAATATATGAACTGGAGTCAGAACCAATATATGAACCGGAACCAGAACCTGTTTATGAACCGGAACCAGAACCAATATATGAGCCGGAACCAGAACCAATATATGAGCCGGAACCAGAACTAGTATATGAGCCGGAACCAGAACCAATATATGAACCGGAACCAGAACCAGTATATGAACCGGAACCAGAACCAGTATATGAGCCGGAACCGGAACCACTATATGAGCCAGAACCAGTATATGAACCAGAGCCAGAACCAGTATATGAACCGGAACCAGAACCCGTTTATGAAACTGAACCAGAACCAGTATATGAGCTGGAACCGGAACCAAAATATGAACCAGAACCAGTATATGAACCAGAGCCAGAACCAGTATATGAACCGGAACCAGAAC
>CAYPFJ010000033.1:33177-34396 GCA_964409945.1 uncultured archaeon
AGAACCAGTATATGAACCAGAGCCAGAACCAGTATATGAACCGGAACCAGAACCACTATATGAACCTGAACCAGAACCACTATATGAACCGAAACCAGAACCCGTTTATGAACCTGAACCAGAACCACTATATGAACCTGAACCAGAACCACTATATGAACCTGAACCAGAACCACTATATAAACCAGAACCAGTATATGAACCGGAACCAGAACCACTATATAAACCGGAACCAGAACCAGTATATGAGCCGGAACCAGAACCAATATATGAACCGGAACCAGAACCTGAAACTACGCCATTGTATGAGTCCCATCCAGAAGAAAAACCAGAAGAAAACGAAGAAATTACGGAAAAAAAAAGTGAAACTCCTTCTGAAGAAGAATAGGAATTTAATATTGACTATTTTTATACTTAAATTAAATATCAAATTATTTTTTTCTTTTTCTGCTTATCAACCAATATACTATTCTCTAAAATAAGTGTAAGGTATGATTATCTTTAGGGAATGATTTCTTAAAAAAAATTGAATCCGGCTAATAATAGAGTATTATTTAAAACAGAATTCATTATGATTATTTTATGAGTTATTATCTTTTAGATTTAATATTATTTATTATAATAAATAGCGCTAACATTATCATTTCTATTATTTTTATAACCCGAGTAAAAAAACTAGGAATGGAACATGGTTTAGGTATTTTATACGTGGCACTTGGCGTTCCTACCTTAATAATAACAGTCCTTAATATCATTTTTCAACGAGAATGGTGGTTTTGGGTATTTCCTTCACTTTTTCTAATCTTTATAATTTTTGAACTAATTGTAGATTATGTTAAGAAAACGGAGTTTCGAAATCCTCGAAGCATTAGGATTTTAGTTCCATATTTAATTCTATATTATATTAGTATTATATTAATGTGGGGTTTAACGTGGACATTAGGAGTTTTGTATGGGGCTTTAACTGGGATTACATACTTTTTACAGTTAGGATGCGCCGCCTATGCTGGGAAACATGGAGTAGGATAAGAATGATTATAAGTCTATATTTCAAACTTCTTTTTGATTAATTTATCCTTAATAATTACAAGTAATCAATATACAAAAGAAAACTATGATTCAACTCTCATATTAGGAATATCAATATCAATGTGAGAATATTTATATAGTTTAAAAATGAATTCACTAATCATGAATTCCATTAAAAATTTATATAAAA
>CAYPFJ010000034.1:0-33954 GCA_964409945.1 uncultured archaeon
ATGAGAAATTCTTAGGTATTTAAAATGGAATTACCGATTAGTGCTGTTTTAATAGGAGCAGGGAGAAGAGGTCTTCAAATTTATGGAAACTACGCTCTAAGATTTAAAAATAAATTAAATTTTGTAGCTATTGCAGAACCAATAAAATCTAGACGTGTAAAATTTGCTTATTTACACGGAATTCCCTCAAATCGATGCTATAAAAGCTGGGAAGATTTATTTTCAGAGGATAAATTAGCAGATGTTGCATTTATTTGTACACAAGATCAAATGCATACTGACCCATGCCTACTAGCATTAGAAAAAGGTTATCACGTGCTTTTAGAAAAACCCATGGCTCATAGATTAGAAGATTGTATAAAAATCGTGAAAAAAGTAGAAGAGACTGGAAAGATTTTAGGTGTGAGCCATGTATTAAGATATACTGGGTTTTTCTCGACAATATATGAAATGATTCAAAAAGGGCTCTTGGGAGATATTATAAATATTACTCATAGAGAAAACGTGATGTGGTACCACTATGCGCATAGTTATGTCAGAGGTCCTTGGGCGAATGTAGATAAATCATCTCCAATGATTTTAACAAAATGTTGCCATGATCTTGATTTACTTTATTATATGGTGGGCTCACTTCCTAAAAAGATAAGCTCTTTTGGAAATTTAATACATTTCAAATCAGAAAACGCACCGAAAGGAGCTCCAGAATTTTGTTTAGATGGTTGTCCTATTAAAGATAAATGTTTATATTATGCCCTTAGAACATATATTGACATTATACCACAAATTCAGATGATTGAAAAAAGTGATAACAAATTTCTAAAGATATTAGGAAGGTTAAGAAAGAATCATGTGAATTTTTTAACCTATATTTCAAAGATAATACCTCTATTTAAAGAATTAAGGTATTATGGAGATTTTCCGATTTATTATCTATATACAGATCAAAAAGAAGATTATTCAGATGAAGTAAAAGTTAGTATTCTGAAAAAAA
This sequence comes from uncultured archaeon, assembly GCA_964409945.1. Taxonomy (GTDB): domain Archaea; phylum Asgardarchaeota; class Lokiarchaeia; order Sigyniarchaeales; family SOKP01; genus Loki-b32. The sequence continues at coordinate 992 of CAYPFJ010000034.1, forward strand.
GTCCCTACGGCAGATGTGTATATAAATGCGATAATAACGTGGTTGATCATCAAGTAGTAAATATTGAATTCGAAAATGGAGTTACAGCTAATTTGACAATGCATGGTTTCAGTGAACAAGAGGGTCGCACTTTAAGAATTGACGGAACAAAAGCAACATTAAAAGGAGAATTTCATATAAGTGGTGAGAAAATCTTTTATTATGATCATTTTTCTGGAAAAGAAAAACTTGTATATAAAAAAAAATTGACACGTGAATCCGGAGAGCATGGTGTAGGAGATTTTGAACTAGTAAACGCTTACATTGATTCCCTCATCAGTAAAGAAAAAACTCAACCATTAACAAATGCAAGAGAATGCCTTGAAAGTCATTTAATGGCTTTTGCTGCTAATGAATCTCGAATAAAAGGAACTGTGATTGATATGGATGAATTTCGCAAGAAATCAAACATTCTTTGAATAAATTACTAAAAATAAATAATAAAAAAGTGAATAAGAATATAGATAATTTATTATTATTAATTTCATAAAATATCTTATAATTAAAACCATATTTTGGATAGTTAAAATAGAATGGATAAAAAAATAGATACTTCTCAACAATTTATCGAATTCTATAAAAAAAAGGGGGATTATTTAGTATCTCTTTCAGAAAATCATTTTAAAAACGTAGAATATCGTAAATGCCTTGAATTATTAAATCAAGCTTATGGTATGTACATGAAAGGAAATTACACAGAACTTGCTGAAAAAACAAAACAAAGATTCTTAGAAATCAAAGGAAAATACTTTAAAAAATAAAACTACTAATCAAAATCTAAAGTATTACCTAGTTTATACTCAATATCTTCAATATGAGAACCTTGCCAAAATATTTTTTTACATTGAAGATTTAAACATTGATAAAATTCATCATAATTGTTATATGTTTCTACTAAAACAAGCTTTTTTATCGAATTCTTATTTTCCACTCTTTGTAGCTGTGAATTACAGATTGAACATCTCGCCCGTTTAAGACTAAATTTAAATTTTAAATCACACTGTCTATTGAGTTGCTTTAAGTAGTTATATATACCTTCTCCCCTGAGAAAAATACTCTTCTCTGTGTAATGCTTATATAAACCATAGTCTTTTGTAATAATAATCCTTTCATTTCTTTTAGCATACTCTATTAATTTTTCATCTGGAACTGGATCAAGTTGAAAATAGTCTATTAAATCATTGGCATAAATTGTGTCAAAACCAAATATTCTTAGGAAACGTGTTAACTTGCCTAACATTGCATCGGCTAAAAATTTCATATTTATGATGATAAGCTTTTATTATGGAGTGCTAGGATAGATATATTTAAAGTATCTAATAAATTATATAACAGAGATTTAATCAAAATAAAAACTATATGGGTTTAAATGGAAGCTAAGGAGTTAATGGAAAAAGCTACAAGATTTCATGGACATATTTGTCCAGGTTTAGCGATTGGTGTTTTAGCTGCTAAGCATGTTTTAGAGCATGGATATAATTATTCTCCAAATGAAGAGTTAGTTGCTGTCGTCGAGAATGATAACTGTAGCGTTGATGCACTCCAAGTGATTTTGGGTACAACATATGGGAAGGGGAATCTTGTCCATCAAGATTATGGGAAGAATAATTATTACTTCTATGATAGAAGAACCCAAAAAGGTATAAAATTAGCAATAAAAAGCAGGGAATTTGGTGAGAAAAAGTTAACAAGAGATGAGAAAATTCAGTTATTGCTAAACTCAAAACCAGAAGATATATTTAATATTGATGAAATTGAATTTAATCCTCCAGGATTAGCTCAAATTGAGGAGTCTATTCCATGTGAGATATGTGGAGAACTCACCATGAGTAGTCGACTTATGACATATAATAATTCTGATATATGCATTCCTTGTTATAAAAAATTAAGAGGATAGATAAAAATAAAATATTTTCAAGTTTTAAATTCTAGAGTTTATTTCTCAAATGGTCTTCTAGAATATGGAGATTCTGAATGTTTATTGGTTTTTAATATATAATAATGATGTGTGACAAGATGGATAATCAAAATCCAATGATAATGGATGGTGCTGGTCCTTTTCTTTTTGAAGGAAATAAAGTTGGAATCCTAATGATACATGGTGGTGGTGGTGGAACATGTGCAGATTTAAAGCCTCTAGCAGAAGATTTGCATACAAAAGGAGGTTATACTGTTAAAGTTCCCTTACTTCCTGGATTTGGCACTACCCCTGAAGATTTAAAAACCACTCATATTGATGAATGGAAATCTGCTTTAGAAAAAGAAATTAAGAATTTGAAGGATAAATGTGATAAGATTATTGTAGGAGGCCATTCTATGGGGGGTATTTTAACTTTGATACTAGCAGCAAATCATAATTTAGATGGAATTTTTACAATTAGTACACCAATAGGAATTCAATCATTTCTCTTTAATTTAATTCCAATATTTAAAATTTTTGTGAAATATCACAGCGTTACTTCAGAACAATTCAGAAAAGATACAGATGGAAAATGGGTTGGTTACGATAAGATTCCTGTAAATATTGCGATTAAAATAAAAAATATATTGAAAGAGATGAAAAAATTATTACCCCAAGTAAATTGCCCAGCATTACTATTTCAAGGTCGTTTAGATTCTGTTATTAAAAAAAATAGTATGGATTATATTTTTAGCAAAATCAGTGCAAAAAATAAGAAGAAAATTTGGTTAATGCATAATGATCATCCAATATTAGACAGCCCAGATCATAATGAAATCGTTTCAGAACTTTTTAATTTTATTCAAGATATTTGTCCTTAAATTATATATTTATAAATAAATTACTAAAAATATCAAGAAGTTGACTTTACCAATTTTAAAAAATTAAAATTATGAATGATATATATTTACTAGATAAAATGTCGGGACATTATCTCTTTATTTTTATGAATGCACAAGAAATTCTATTAGAGAAATTGAAGGAAATTGTGATTTTATAATACTTTTAGATAAAAGAGGAATATTCTATGATTAAGAATATAAATAAAGGTCATACTTTATTAATAAAAGGTCCAGCAAGAATAACTTTATTAGAAGGAAAAATTGATGTGTTTGGCAAGATATTTCTTCCAGATAAGAAGAATTCACCATCAAATTCTACAGATGAAAATGCTTTAATTATCCCTAGTGCTCAAATTTATCCCCTATATGCAATAGATACTTCAAAATTAGAAATATATACTAATTTTGAAGATAATCTTAAAGAAATCGAAGAAAATTCGATCTCTCAAAAGTGGATTGAAATTAAAGATTTGATAATAAAAGAAATGAAGCAGAATGTTAATAAACCTTTAAAAATAATGGTTTTAGGAACTAGTAGTGGAAAGACAACGTTTATCAAATATCTAGCAAATAATTTTCTTAAAGAAGAACTAAAAGGGGGATATCTTGATTCTGATTTAGGACAACAAATTATATATATTCCCACAACAATTAATATTGGCACAATTGATGATTACATCATTTCAAGTGAAAATATTAATTCCGAGAAAACTATTTTTATTGGCGCCACTTTCCCTAAAGGAGATAATAAATATATTGTCTCTCTTTCCTGCAAGAATTTAATTTCTGATTATATTACGAAATATAAAGACGTCGACTTTATATTAATTGATACAGATGGTTGGATAAAAACCGAAGCAGGGATTCTCTATAAAAATTTTTTTATTAATACTCTAGATCCAGATGTTTTAATAGTATTTCATAATGATATAATTGAAGAATTAGAAATCATCGAAAAGACATCCTCGAGTTCAAGAAATGATAGAAAAATGTATTTAATTAAAGAGGAGAATAAATATTTCTATGAAAAAGACAAAGATGAGAGACGATTTTTACGTCAAAGTCAATTTTCTAAAAAATTTGAAGAGTTTAGGAAAATATCAATTCCCTTAGACAATATGAAATTTATCAAAACAGAATATGATAAAGAAAAAGCTCAAATTATCGAAAAGGAAATAAATATCGAGGATCTAGTTAATCTACCTTACCATTATGTAATAATAGGTTTAATGACTGAAAAATCAGAGTTGATAGAAGTAGGACTTCTATTTACAGTAAATATTGAAAAAAACTATATTTTATTATTTTCAAACTTTAACTACAAAGAACAACTCAAAGTCAAGAAGATCTTGCTTGGGAGTCTACGATTATCAACCAAAGGCAACCATCAAGGATATTTATATCTCTAATTTTAATTTTATGAATATTTAGTTAATTATTTTCAGTTTTTTTAAATTATTCGAAGACTAATTTTTTTAAATTGTGATATAATTATTTTAATTTATGGAGGAAGATCTTCTCACAAAGTTTCTAAAATTTATGTCCTCAGAAATATCAGATTCAGACTTAGAATTAATCAATTTAGGAAAATCTTTAGGATTAGATTTAGTATCTTTTGTCGATTTAAGGACTTCTCAGGAAGATAGCTTTACTGATGAAGTAAGGAATAGAGCTTTAGAAACGATGAAAAAAAGCAAGGATAATATTTTGAATTGTACTGACTCATTTTATGCAGGGAGTATTGATTTCATGGTATCAGATGAACCTGAAGGGAAAAAATTTTTTCTTTTAGAAACCAATGGAGGATCTCACCGAGGTCTTTCAATTATTACCGAAAAACAACAAGCTTTTTTATATGATGGATATTTAGAAGCTATTAATCAGGCATTAAAAAGAAATAAGAGAAATATCAATAAAGTGCTTGTACTTGTTGGAGTAACTGTTGATGATGGATTGATTCATGAAAAAGTAATAATGATAGAATATTTTAGAAAAAAACTTAAAGCTAATGGACATTCTGTAAAAATTTTTAATACAGATAATTACGATAAAAACTTTAAAGCCGAAGTCGTTTTTTTAATCGCTGATTATAGACATTTATCCACATCTCTTTCATTTTTTAATAATTGGATTAAATATAAAGGGGAAGAGGTCGGTGTTTTAATAGGAGATGGTATTACAAGACGTTTCAAGAGTAAAAATTTCTCAAAATTAATTAAAAATGATTTCCATAAAATAAATTCAATTTTGGTGAATCCTATATTCAAAGTTACTGATGATAAATCTTTAACATATTTAGCAAGCTTTTTGAGTAAAGATATTCTCAAAAAGTATAATCTTAGATATCTTTTATTTATGAAAGCTTATACTGAGAAGGATTTAATAAAAAAGCTCATATATCTCATAAATGAATATAAGAAACCTTTTATTATTAAACCTAGTGGGGGTTCTGGTGGAGCTGGAGTCATTCCCGTTTCTGAGGATGAAGAACCTCTTGATATTAAAAATATTGTTGAAGAAAGTAAAAAGGAATTTTTTGCTAAATTTATGAAAAACCGTGACCCTTTCCCATACACAATTCAAGAGATGGCTGATTTCTCATTAATAGATTGGCGAGGAGGAAAACATACATTTGATTTACGGATCTATTTAGCTCAAAGAGAGGGTGAAGTTATCCCTATTGGGGGGTTAGCTAGAATTGCCCGAGAAGAATTTATTAATAGAAAAAAATTGAATAAACAAGATTTTGTAGTTAATTTGTCTGGTTATGATGGTCAAATTGAAGTAGAGCGCGGAATAGGATTCTCAGAAAAAAACTGTACGCTGTTAAATTTAACTATAGAGGATTTTGTAAATATGTTTTGCATAGGTTGTGTATTATTTACATGTATAGTTAAAAATTATAATAAAATCATCAATTTTTCAGATTGGAATAAAATTATTGCCTAAAATGAATAATAATACGTTAAAGGTATTATTAGATATTTCTAATCGAAAGCTTTTGTATAATAATATCCTAAATGAACTAGAAAAAGTAAAGATTATAAATTTAAGAAATTAAGAGTTGCTCCAACCAAGATACATTCGTTTTTCTTCAATGAATGCCCACCTTTCTTTAATATAAGTATATTCTTCTCTTGAGATTCTAAGATTCTCTTATTTTCTTTAAAATTTTTGAATTTAATTACTCTATCATTTTTACAATGAATTAGCATAACCTTATTAGAAAGTTTTTTCCATTCTTCGATTGTCAACTCTTTTTTTGCATTTTTTATCATTAGAAAAGGTGATAAACGATTGTTTTCTTCTTCATTTGGAAATAATTTTACTCCTTTTAATAAATAACTTAACATAATTATAGGATTATATTTAGAAATATTTTGTTTATAATAAGACATTGAAGAAATTGCTATAATTTTTTCAATTTTTTTATCTAAAATCCCTCCACTTAAGACTGTAATAGCTCCTATGCTAAAACCGATACAACAAATTTTCATACTGGCAAATTCTTCTTGATTTTTAACCCATTCAATTATCTTTTTAAAGTCTTCAATTCTTTTTAAAAATTCACTTCTTTTTCCGGTTTTTTTAGATTTTCCTGTACCTCTAGCATCGTACGTTAATACATTATAACCTTGATAAGCCAATGGAAAATAATAATACTGAAGTGTTTCCTTTGTGTCAGAAAACCCATGACAAATTATAATTATTGCATTTTTTGAATCAATTTTGGCTTGTTCTCGATTTTTTACCAGATTTGCCGATAAAAATCCATCAGAAACATTAATTTTGATATTTGAAACCTCTAAATCCTTGAGAAAAAGTTTTCTCCACCGATCAAACCAGAGATCTCTAAAAGACCAATAAATCTCGAAGGGAGTATACACAATTAAAAATGTTGTTACGGATAATATAAAACAGCTCGAGAAGGCTGTTGTATAGCATGGATTTCCTAACCATATATTTACTTCCCAAATATACCAGCTAAATAATAAATCAATAAAAATTAAAACTGTGCGTTTTAAAGTATTTGAAACCAATTTATTTCACTTCAAAATAAAATTAAAAAGTGAATTACATGATTAAATAATAAAAAAATAAAATAATAATTTTTATGGCATCTTTGGTTTTGGACACCCATAATCATGAGCAACTTTACAATCTGGTTTGCTTCTTAAACCTGGGCAAGGCTTACATTTTACATCTCGCAACAACTTAACAACATCATCAACTTCCATACCGAATTCTTCCTCTTCTGTTTCATCTGCTAACATATCATCTTTAATTTTACTGAGATCATACTCAACATCATTTTCTAAATCATCATTCCAATCGGATAAATCTAAAACTTCATCTCCCTCTTCATCAGCTTTTCCATTTGGAACTTCAAATTCCTCTTCCTCTTCTTCGCTCGGAACAATTTTTTTTTTAGCCATAATTCTCATTCACAATTTTAATTGATTTTTACATATTGATATTTTAAATTATATAATCTTTGTTAAAATTTAATTTTAATTCGATTTTAGTTAAAGAAAAATTAGATAATAATTACAATTTAGCTCAAATTGTTTTTTATTATATCGTCTATCTGATTTAATATATCCATATTATTATAAAGTTGGTTATATAATTTGTTTATTTCAGCTAAAATGTCATCTAATTCATTTAATTGATATAGTTCATAATTTTTTATATCAAATCGGGGAATTAAAAATTTATATGGAACTTTTTGTGGTTCTATTTTTAAATCTAACATTTCTCTTAATATATAATAATCTAAATTAGATTTTAAATAGAAGTCATCAAGATATAATAATTTCACTAAAGAATTACTTAATCTGTTGAAAAAGTTAAAATATCTATTTAGGTCCTTATAATACTTATTTTTAATTCCTTCTAACTCTGGATTATTAACGATTTCAAACCTATGTGCGTTAAAATCATATCTTAATTGTGAGATCAGTTGTAATATTTTTCCCAGTTGCGATAGAAACACAGGAAATTTATTTGGCATTGGTAATCTTTTAATAAAACTACCATTATATCTTAAATAACCACCAGACATATGAAGAGTTCCAAATAAAGATCTAAAGGTTAAATCCATCAATTCTGAATTCATTATTGTTAGAATACAAAACAGTGTATCTCTTTTTATTGAGGGTAAATGAACAAGATATAATCCTGTTACATTCGCAAATAAGCCAGGATCATAAACCCATGTTAAATGTTTATCAATTTCTCTAAAAATTAATTTCTCACTCTTCAATACGACCCAAACTTTTTCGTATTCTTTGTTAAATTGAAAATATGAAACTTTTAAGTTCTTTCCTGCAATTTTAATTGGTTTTTCAAATTTTATGTAATATCTCCCAACATTACCTGTTCCTACTAACAATAAATCTTTATCAGACTTCCTAAAATTTTTTAAATTATTAAGATGTTTAGCCCAATTTAAGAACCCAAATGGTCGATAATATAATTTTAAATCCTTAAAAGTTTTTGAAAAAGGTATAAAATTTGTATACAAATAATTTATTAAATTAAAGTTGCCAAAAATGGGAAATACAAGTGCAGGAATTTTTTTTATTAAGCTTTGAGGTATAAAGTTGGATTTAACTTTAAGATTTTCTAGAAAGTCATTTAGTTTTATGTAATGTTTTATTATGATAATATTATTTTCATTTGGTTGTTCCTTCTTAAAAGATATTATTATTGGATACGCAGCTGTTTTCTTAAAGATGGGTATTGATGAGATATTGATGATTTCTTTAAGCGTAGTATTATTGATAAGTAATTTTCTAATTCGAATACCGTAATCTGCTGATAAAAACTTATTCGTTGTTAGCATAGAGAGGCATCCAGAATTTGATTTCAATAATTCAAATGATTTTTCTATAAAGACTACAGAGAGATCGAATAGTCTATAAGCGGTATTAAATCTTTTAGTTAGCTTTTTTTTAAATTCAATATCTTTTATCTTTTTATTTTCTACATAAGGGGGATTACCAATTATTATATCGAATTTATCAGAGCTAAATTCTAAAAGAAAATCTAAGTTAAATAAATTGAAATTTAGTTCTAATTTCTCAACGATTTGGTCAACATTTTTAAGATTTATACTCTCTAAATAAGAAGTGTCAAATATGACATCATTTTCATTAGAAGACAGAAACCATTTAATTAACCTTAGTTTTGAGATAATAATAGCAGAGTGATCAATTTCAATACCATAAAGATTTTTTTCAATTATTGCTTTTTTTATGTCAAAATCAGAGAAATTTGGCTCTAAAATTCTATGCAATTGATATAATTTTTCAGCTACTGATAGTAAAAATCTCCCAGAGCCACAAGAAGGGTCTAGTATCCTTATATTTTTAATTATTTTAATTAAATTCTCTTTAGTTTTCTGATTTTTAATTACTGAAAGAAATTTTTCTTTCAAATTTGGTTTATCTTTAATTTTTTTATTAAAAGATACATATCTTTCAAAATAGATTCTAAAGATATTAGATACTATGTAATCTACAACTTGGTTTGGAGTATATATTATTCCAAGATTCCGACTCTTATTTTTTTCAAGAAATTTTTCATTTTCAAAACTCTCAATGTGTTTCTCAATATGAGTTACTAATTTATGAATTAACGAATCTTTCATTGAAATTTAACTATATATTTTAAATTCCTTTATTTATAAAAATAAAAGAAACTATAATAAAAATAATAGAGTTATTAAAAATATAATTAAAGGAAAACAATTAGATCAATTTTGAATTTAATTGAAAATTCAGTTTTATCTGAGTTAATAAGCCAACCACAGAAAATCTCTACTTTAAAATTTGATATTATTTCAAATATCTTAAAGATGGCTAAAAATATTTTAGAACAGGAAAATTTACTCTTAGAATTTAGTTTTAAAGAAATTGCTGAGGAAGTTTATGTAATAGGGGATATACATGGAAATTTGGAGACATTAATGAGATTAATTGAAACTATTAATCATAATAACCCGAAAATCGTCATTTTTTTAGGAGATTTTGTCGATCGTGGATCAAAGCAATTTGAATGTTTATTGATCGTTTTAGCGTTGAAGATTCTTTTCTCTTCAAAATATTATTTATTAAGAGGAAATCATGAAAATTTAGAAATAAATGAATACTACGGGTTTTATCAAGATTTTATTTCTAGATTCAATGATCAAAGTAAATTCAAGGAAATTTTAAGTATTTATAATGTATTACCAATATGTGCATTAGTTAATAAAGAAGTATTATGCTTACACGGAGGGATTCCAGAAGATAATGACATTTTAAAGAAACTACAAGGTCAAAAATGCAAAGATTTTAGAGAAGTATTCACTTCAAATGGACAATGGATTTATCAAATTATGTGGAATGACCCTAAATCTGGATTAGAAGGTTTTTCTGACAGTTTTAGGGGTCCAGGAATTAAATTTTTCGGAAATGATATTTTTGAGAATTTTATGAAATATAACAATCTTAAGTACCTAATTAGAGCACATGAATACTTTCCTGAAGGATATCGATGGTTTTTTAATAATAGATTGTTATCTATATTTTCATCAGCAAATTATCGAGGATCTTATTCTCCAAATCCGGCATCTTATGCAATAATTAGAAATAATGAAGTAATTCCAAAATTATTGAGTTAATAATACTATTCTAGATCATAAATTCACTAGTTTAGGAAATTAAATGTTAAATATAAGGGAGTAGCTAACAAAAATACCTTATAGTATCTATGTAATTTGAGAAGCGTCTGGTTTAATAAATAAGAGGTTATTACCTCGAATAAATATCTCGTTATATTTAGCTACAGGCGTCCCTTCTAAAAGTTCGGTTGCGTCTTCTAAAATCATGTTCATGTAAGCGTCAATTTCCTTTAATAATCCCCTATATTCAGTCCCATCTTTTAATCTAAGCAAAATTATAGAACCTTGACTATTTTGTAAAATTTGTAAAGGATTTTTAGATCTCTGTTGATTATTATTTTTACTTGACATTTTTAATACTTATATCAAAAAAATTATTATAGTATTTATTAAAAACATAATTTAAAGATAGAATTTTTTGAATTAAAACCTTACGACATTAAAAACAAGAGTTAAAATTTATTTGGTTATCATCGTTGGAAGAACACTCTAAAAATCAAAATAAAAAGAAAAGCATAATCGAAAAATACAACTCATCATCACATTTTTATGATAAAAGATATAAAGCAATACAAGAAGAAAAATATGAAATTGTATTAAAAAACTACAAAGCAAATGGTAAAATTATTATAGATATGGGTTGTGGTACTGGTTTATTTTTTGAATATATTACAAAATCAATAAAGAAGCAAGAAGAAATAAAGGGTAATTACGTAGCAGTAGATATCTCTTGGAATATGTTATTGAGATTCAAATCCAAGGTTATTAATTATAAATATAAGAAGTATGCTTTAAATTTGATTTTGTCAGATATGGAACATTTACCTTTCAGAGAGAATATCTTTGATTCAATTTTTTCACTTACTTCTTTCCAAAATTTACCTCATATTCAAATTGGAATCACAGAATCGTTTAGGGTAAGTAAAAATAATGCTGATTATAATTTTTCAATATTAAAGAAAAAATTAGAATTAGAACTGTTATTAAAAATATTAAAACCCGAGATTAAAGAAATAGAAGTAATAGAAAAAGAAAATCTAGAAGATTTTATAATTCAAGGAAAGTTATTAAAAGATCAATTAAATTAAATTCAGTTTTTATAAAAAGAACTAATAATTTCGTCTATATTACTTTCAATATTAAATTTTTTTTGAAAATAGTTACAGACATTTTCAATATCTCTTTCTAAAAGTGAATTAGCATTAGGATGGTCTGTTGATACCCACTGCAACCAATCAATTATTAGAATGGTTCCTTTTTCATCTAAAACAATATTAAATTCCCCTAAATCTCCATGTATCATTTTTGCTTTTTTATAGATTATTTTAAGTTGCTTTATAATTCTTTTGAAAATTTTCAAAGGATTTTTAATATTTTTTATGTAAATTAATTCTTTTCCTCTCAAATATGACATAATGATTATATGTCTGTTATATCCTATTGGTTTTGGAGTATCCAATTTGAGTTCATATATTTTCTCAAGAGCTTCATACTCTTTTTTGGCAGCAAGTCTATTTACATAAAGCCAAGAGAGGTGTCCTCTTTCTCCAATAATGTCTCTTAATTGTTTGATATTTTTAAAGCTTGTTCTCCCCATACGATAAAATTTAGCAGCATAAACGTTTTCATTATCATCCATACAACCATATACATCTGATTCTTTGCCTTTACCTATTAGAGGCCCCAATTGACTAATTATTTTTTTTTCAACTAAGGCATGTAAAGCAAGTAAATCATATGCCTTAGAATTAAGTGTATAAGCAATTTCATGCTTGGAGGAATCTCTAATTATTAAACCAAGTTTATGAACCTTTTTCAGCCGAAAGAGTGTCTCTTCCATCTTATACCTTGAATAAAATTTAATATTATTTACTGTTACAAATTCTGATCTCTTCATTCCAATTTCAATTGCCATAAGTATTCTGAGATCTTCCTTATCTATTCTAGTAAGAAGTTTTGCGACTTCCACACTTTTTTCAGCTAAAAAATGAATTTTCTATAGGTTTTGAAAAAAGATATTAGTTTATATATATTTGGAATTTCAAAAATCAGTATTGCACTTAAATTTAGTAGTAAAAAGATGATAAGATCATTTTGTGAGATTAAGTAATTAGTTAAGGTTGATCCTACTTGAAATAAAAATAAAAAAATCCCTTGGTTTAAATATAATATTAATCCAACAGAAATAATTACACCAATTAAAGAAAATATAATAACTTGACTTTCATTTTCAACTACTCCTAATACTATATTAATAGAAAAGAAAAGGAGTGAAATAATTGTTAAAATTTTCGAATTATTAATCCAAATATTGTATATTGTATTAGTTACTTGATAGTTTTCATTATATACTGTCCAAAATAAAGATGTAATTAAATTTAAAAAAGATAAGATAGGTAAAATTATGATAGCAATTATTGAAATGCTGTAAATATGTAATGTTGAAAATCTGCTAAATTTCAAAATTCTATCCTTTCCTAATTTTATAGATTCTAATAACGCTTCAAGCTTATTTTGTATCTCATCGGGAAAATTCTTTTTTGCCATAACAATCTGGATTTTTAAAGCGGGGAAGTTAGATATGAATTCTTTAATTTGACTATATCCTTTCCGAAATTTAGCTTTATTACTTTTTGGGCCACTCCAAAGATAGATGATTTCTTTTTCTTCATCCAAAATTGCAAAGATATCGTATGATAAGAGACGAATTTCTTCTTCAATCCATTGAGATTTAGAGTCATCATATATGAATGTTCTCAGCATTATTTATCTTATTATCTTATCTAAAATAAGTTTTTATTTTTTTCTAAAAATAACTTATACAAAAACTCAGAAAAATATAGATTTAGTATTGATAATTCTTTTTAGGTTTAAGTGGTTTTAAGTCTTTTTTGTATTTCTTTCCACATATTAGAGATATAAGTTTCATATATTTTTACTGTCTTTTCATCAATAGATTTAAATCTTTTTTGAACTTTCAAATATTCCGATATTGGTTTCCGCTTTGATGAGTCCAAATATCTTTTACTTGATTTTGATAATTCAAATAGTCCATTAACAACTTCATAGAGAGGCCAAAATCCCGTTTCATTTGCTAATCTTCCAATTAAAATAGTATCTTTTGGCTCATATCCCCAACCGGGAGGACAAGGTGATAGAATATGAATATACTTTGTTCTCTTTATATCTTTAGCCTTTTTAAATTTCTCAAATAAATCAAGTGGGTATGCGGCATTACCTGTAGCTACATAGGGAATTCCATGGGCTTCTAATATTTTCGGCATGTTTTTTTTATGACCTAATTTTCCTTCAGGAGTCGTTGTCGTTTGAACTCCTAGTGGAGTTGACCCACTTCTTTGAACACCTGTATTCATATACGCTTCATTATCATAACATGCATAAATAAAATTAGTTTCTCTTTCTGCCGCACCACTTAGAGCTTGTATACCTATATCTGTTGTACCTCCATCTCCTGCAAAAGCAAGAACCGTAATTTCATCTGCCAAACCTTTATCTTCTAATGAAGCTAATATTCCAGATGCTGAAGCTCCTGTTGTTGCGAATGGTGTGTGATAAACAGAAATTTTCGTGGAGCAAAATCCTTGCATACCATGTAATACTGTTAAACAAGATGCTGGGACAGTTATAATTGTTTTAGGTCCTAAAGCTTTAAGTGCAATTCTATAGATCAACGCCATCCCGCAACCCGCACAAGCACGAGTGCCTGGAAAAATAAATTCTTCTTCGGGAAGATCCATAACACTCACCATATCATCTCATCCTCCTCTAAAATATGTTGATTCGTCATAATCTCTTAATTCCTCTAAGTTCAATCCTAAAAAATCAGTTTTATTAGTAAAAATACCTTTTTTGAATTCATCCAAAGCTTTATGAACACCATTAATTATATGCTCTGTTTTTACATCTCTACCACCTAAACCAACAATGAATCCCTTGATTCTTGGAGGATTTTTAATACCGTAAAGCGCAGATTTTAATTCATAAGATAAGACTCCCTCATATCCATATCCAATATCTCTATCAAAGACTATGATGTTTTTTTTATCTTTGAAAAATTCCCTCAATTCTTCCCATGGATATGGTCTAAATAGTCTAAGACTTACTACTCCAATCTTTAATCCTTCTGCTCTCAGTTTTTTTATAGCAACTCGAGCTTGAGATGCAACTGATCCCATAGCAAAAATGATTGTATCAGCATCTTGAGTTTGAATTGTTTTATATATCCCATTTCCATAAGATCTCCCAAATTTTCTAGCAAATTCATCATGAACCTCTTTAATGATATCAATTGAATTCTCTAATGATTTTTGAAGGGCATATCTATATTCATAATAACCAGGAACTATTCCTTCTGCTCTTTTAATAATGTGAGGTGTGGTTACTGGATCAATTCCTTTTACTTGTGATATATCAGATAAATTAATATGGTGTTTAAGAGGTGGTAAAAAGTCATCAATTTTCTCCTGATTTTCTAATTTAACAGGCATCATTGTATGGCTTAGTATATAACCATCATAAGCAACTATTACGGGTAGAAATACACGAGGATCTTCAGCAATTTTAAATGCTTGAAGATTTGTATCATAGATTTCTTGATTATTTTCACACATAAATTGAATCCACCCAACATCTCTAATTGTTATAAAATCAGAATGGTCGGTCCAGACTGACCATGGTGCTCCAAGCGATCTTGTTGCGAGATTAATTATGATAGGTAATCTATTTCCCGCTGCCCAAGGTAACATTTCATACATTAATTCTAAACCATGAGAAGATGTTGCTGTCCCAACTCTCGAGCCTGTAGCTGAAGCAGCACAACATACTGCTAACGCGGAATGTTCAGACTCTACTTTTACAAAATTAGCTTTTAATTTTCCTTCATGTATAAATTCAGCAATTTTTTCAACCACAGGGCTTTGAGGTGTAATTGGATAAGCAGAAATAACTCCAACTTTAGCTTGTCTAAAGGCATGGGCAGCTGCATGATTTCCAGTTAAAATCTTTATATTCTCATCAATAAGGTTCTTTTTTTCGTTAATCACTGTCATTCAGATTTCACCTCCTCCATTGTTATAGCTTTTACTGGACATTCTTCCATACAAATTCCACATCCCTTACAATATACCAAATCAATTCGAGGGGGAATTGTTCTCGTTACAACAGCCTCTGGGCAATAAAGCCAACAATTAAAGCAGCTAGGTTTTCCAGATTTAACTGGAATGCATTTATTTAAATCGATTATAGGTTTTTTTGCACTCCAAGTTCCAGTTTCACCAGCTTCCCCAATTACTGGTTTTTGAACTGAGCCTAATATTTTTTGATAATCTTTTTTTGAGTCTGTCATTTATACATCAAAAACAGTTATAAGTCAGATTCTGTATGAAATCAAACGCAGATAAGTTTTTAATTCTTATCATTTATAAAAATAAAACTATAAAGTAAATACCACTTAGTTCATTAAAAATGATATTAAAAATATTAACCCAAGTAAGGAATATTAAGTAAAAGATAATATTTACTTTTAAATAAAAAATAAATACTTAATATTTCATTAATTTCATAAAAAAAATAAATACATTTTAAGAGTTTTAACATACCTTCTGAAGATTAATGTTTTTTAGGAATTATAACAAAATAGCTGGTTAAGCCAAAAGTGGAGTTTTCTAAAGATAAATTTGTACAAGTAATTGAGAGCATTAAAGAATGCTACTTTGAAGTCGATTTGAAAGGTAATTTTACATACTTTAACGAATCATTATGCAAAATTACTGGATATTCGAAAGAAGAATTATTTGGTTTAAATTATAAATTTATTGCGGATGAAACAAATAGAAAAAAAGTGTTTGAAGGTTTTAATACAGTTTACAAAACGGGTGAACCTTTAACTGATTTTGAATATCAATTTAAGAATAAAACTGGAGAAAAAATTATTGGTGAAACTTCTGTATATTTAAAATCTGATTCGAAAGGGAATAAAATCGGATTCTATGGGATATTTCGCGACGTTACTAAGAGAAAAGAAGAGGAAGAAAAATTTAGACTTGAATTAGGAAAACTAGTGAATCTAAGGACTCAGGAATTAAGAGAATCTGAAGAAAAGTATCGTTTCATATCTGAAAATGCTATGGATTTAATTTCGATCATTAATATGAATATGAATTTTGAATATGTCAACGAAAAAGTGCATAATAAAATAATGGGATATAAAAAGGAAGAACTTATAGGGAAAAATGCTATCAATTTTATTCATCCAGACGATCGTGAAAAAGTATTTCAGACATTTAAAGAGGCTACAGAAAAGGGTGAAGCTTTTGCAGAGGTGAGAATTAGACATAAAGACGGGTATTATATTTGGGCAGGAAATAATGGATCAATTTATAAAGACAAAGATAGAAAACCAAAATTTCTAATTATAGCAAGAGATATAACAAAACGTAAAAAAGCGGAAATGAAGTTAATGGAATCTGAAGAAAGATATAGTGCTCTCTTCCATTACTCAAATGATGCAATTTTTCTTCATGATTTAGAAGGGAATATTATAGATGTTAATCATAAAGCTTTAGAACAATTTGGGTATACAAGATCAGAGATATTAAAATTAAAAATTTCCGAACTTTATCCAATAGGTGAACTCGAAAAATCAAAAAGAGCTTTTGAAGAAATTTCAAAAAAAGGAATTATAAGGTTTGAAATTAGTTTTAAAAGGAAAAATGGGAAAATATTCCTAGCCGAAGTATCATCAAGTTTAATTGATGTGGGTGGGAAACAATTAATACAAGGTATCGTTCGTGATATTACAGTTCGCATTTTGACAGAAAAAATGTTAAAGGAATCAGAACAAAAATACCATCAATTATTTAATAAGGCTCCTTACCCCATTGGACTATTTGATTTAGAAGGCAATTTAATTGATTGCAATAGTGCTACAAGTAATTTACTTTCAACCCACACATTGGAAGATTATATTAGAAAAAATTATAGAGAATTTTGGTCTTATCATGAGAAAGATAAACCTCTAATTGCTTTATTTAACAATATATTTACTGAAATTATTAAGAATGGAAAAACAATAAATTTTGAATTTCCAATCCATCGAACAATAGGTGAGATAATATGGTGTTATGCTACAGCCTCAAGAATAATAATTGGAAAAAAAGAATTTATACAAATTATATTAATGGATATTTCAGCACAAAAAGAAGCGCAGCAGAGATTAAAAGAATCTGAAGAAAAGTACAGGAACTTAGTAGAGAATGCTCAAGAAGGTGTGTGGGCAGTGGATGAAAATGATGATACAATCTTCGTTAATCCAAAAATATGTGAAATGCTTGGATATACTCGAGATGAGATAATGGGTAAAAATTTATATTTTTTTTTAGAAGACTCAATGATAGATTTGATATCTAGTTATCGTGAAAGACGGGAGAAGGGTTTGAAAGATACATATGAACTTGATTTTATAAAAAAAGATGGAACTCTATTAAGCACAAGTATAAATGCTGCTCCAATTTTGAATGAAAATGGAGAGTTCAAGGGCTCATTTGCATTCATTAATGATATTACAAATAGAAAAATTGCAGAGCAAAAATTAAAAGAATCTGAAGAAAGATATCGGAATTTAATTGAATCTGTACCATTTTCAATTGTTCTAATTGACCAACAAGGAATACTTATTTATTGTAATCCCGCAATTGAAAAGTTACTTGGTTATCGTAGAGACGAATTAATTGGTATTGAATTCAAAAATCTTCCAGCAATTAATCCGAAATATATACCCATATTGCTTAATCGATTCCAAAAAGTTTTGAAGGGTGAGAATCTATCGCCATTGGAGATGGAGTTATATAAGAAGGATGGACAATCAATTTGGATTAGATATCAATCTGCTTTAGTCAAATTAGGCGATAATGTCTTACTACAAACAATTATAACTGACATTACTGAACAAAGAAATGCAGATCTTCTTATCGAAGAAGAAATTATAAAATTAAAAGAGTTAGATCAGATTAGGACGGATTTAATATCTAGAGTTTCACATGAACTGAAAACTCCTCTCGTATCTGTTTGTGGTGCCTCTGAACTTCTTTTAGATGTATATATAGAAGAATTTAAAGGTGATACAAAAGAACTTCTTGAAATGATCGAAAAAGGAGGTAAAAGATTAAAATACTTAGTTGATAATTTGGTTGATATTACAAGAATAGAATACAAAAAATTAGAATTAAAGAAGGATATAAATGACTTCAGTCAAGTAATAAGAGATTGTACGAAAGAACTGAAGTATCTTCTAAAAAAACGAGAATTAAATTTGGAACTTGACCTTATGGATGATTTATTTTTAGAATTTGATAAAATAAGAATTGAACAAGTAATACTAAATCTTTTGTCAAATGCAATAAAAAATACGCCTCCTAATGGAAAAATTATTGTAAAATCTCTAAAAAAAGATAATTGTGCAGAATTAATAATAAGTGATAATGGAATTGGTCTAACTAAAGAAGAAATAAATAAATTATTTACTAGATTTGGTAAGATAGAGAGATACGGAAATGGTTTAGAACATATCGATATTCAAGGAACTGGACTTGGATTATATATTTCAAAAGAAATAATAGATCTTCACGAAGGCCAGATTTGGGCAAAATCTGCCGGGAGGGATAAAGGTAGTACATTTACAATAAAATTGCCAATAAAAATATAAAAATAAATATAATTAAAAGGAGATTATTAAATGACGTATAATAGGGATGAAATACGAGGAACCTATAAGGATTTGTTTGATCGTTCTTTAGATCTAATTTATGTAAATGATTTAACTGGAAATTTTCTAGATGCTAATGATCTTACATTACTAACCTTAGGTTATGAAAGAGAAGAAATACCACATATTAAATTTTTAGATATTCTTGAAGAAGATGATATAGAAAAAGCATATAGAGTCGTGAAAGAATTAATAAAAACGGGAAAACAATCAAAACGCGAGGAATATAAAGTAAAAGTAAAAAATGGCAATTTCATATATATTGAGACTTATGGTATTCCATTAAAAAAAAATAATATAGTTTATGCAATATTAGGATTTGGCAAAAATATTACTGAGCGCAAGAAAGCAGAATTACGATTAAG
The DNA here is from genome assembly GCA_964409945.1 of uncultured archaeon. GTDB lineage: Archaea > Asgardarchaeota > Lokiarchaeia > Sigyniarchaeales > SOKP01 > Loki-b32. Next base: position 20,649 of record CAYPFJ010000034.1, read on the forward strand.
AGATTCGGAAGAATTTTTTAGAGCGCTCTATAAAGAAGGTCCAACTGCTACTTATACATGGAAAAAAATAAGTAATGATTTTGTGTTCATTGATTTTAATAAAGCTGCTGAAAAATTTACTCATGGTAATGTTGTGAGTATGCTAGGTCATAAGGCTTCTGAGCAATATAAAGACAGACCAGATATTCTAAATGCCTTACATAAATGTTTTAATGAAAAAACAAGCATCTTGAGAGAGATGAAATATCGATTTGAATTTATTAATGAGGAAAAATATCTTTTAGTAAACTATGGCTATGTTGGACCAGATTTAGTTTTAGTTCAAACTGAAGATGTTACTGAAGGAAAAGTATTTGAAGAAAAATTAAAAGAATCTGAGTTAAAATATCGTAATCTAATTGATAATTTGGATGTAGGATTTTATCAAGTTACTATAGATGGTCAAATGCTCAATCATAATCAAGCACATAATATAATTATGGGATATGACCCATCAGAAGATTTGAGAGGTAAAAATGTTAGAGTATTTTGGCAATATCCAGAACAAAGGGATGTTTATTTAAAACATATATTAAAAAATGATATGATGAAAAATTATGAATGTTTAGCATTAACTAAAGATGGAAGAAAAATTGTAGTTGAATTAAACTCTCATTTAATTCGAGATAAAAAGGGAAATCCAATTAGAATTGATGGTACTTTTATTGATATTACAGAAAAATTCATTTTAGAACGTGAATTAAAAGAGTCTGAAGAAAAATTCAGAAATATTGCTGAACAATCATTAATAGGGATAGGAATTTTACAAGATGGAAAGTTTAAATATGTTAATCAAAGATTCGCAGCGATTGGAGGAAGAACTCCAGAAGAAATGAAAGATTGGGGACCGGGAGAATTTCTTGATATGGTTCATCCTGAAGATAAACAAATGGTTGCTGAGCAGGCAAAAAGAAAGCAGAATGGCGAAATGGATGTCATAAATCATTACCAATTTAGAGGTTTTAAAAAGACAGGAGAATTAATTTATGGAGAACTTTTTTCAAAAACTATTAATTATGAAGGAAAATCTGCCGACTTTATTACGATTATTGATATTACTGATAAAGTAGAGGCAGAAAGGAAATTTTTAGAATCTGAAAAGAAATATCGTTATCTTTATGAAAACACACCTTTTTCTACTGTTCTAATAGACTCTAAAGGAAAAATTGTGGAATGTAATCCTCAAACAGAAACTTTGTTTGGATATACAAAAGCAGATTTAGAAGGTAAAAAATTTCATAAGATTTCAGCAATCCATACAGATTATTTAGCAACACTTATGACTCTCTTTAAAAAGTTTATAAAAGGAGAAAAAGTTCATCGAATTGACTTACAAATGTATAAAAAGGATGGGAGTTTAATCTGGGTAAATTTACAAGCATCCTTAATACGCGTAGAAAATGAATACTTTATACAAGCGTTATTCAGCGATATCACAAAACGAAAGCAAGCAGAGTCCCTAATTAATGAAGAAATTGCAAAATTGAAGGAGCTTGACCAGATTAGAAAGAATTTAATATCTAGAGTTGCTCATGAATTAAAAACACCCATTGCAACTGTTTGTGGGGGAGCAGAACTCTTCTCAAGCCTATATAAAAATAAACTAGACAATGAACAATTAGAAATAATTAAATTAATCGAAAAAGGTGGAGATAGATTAAAATATCTAGTAGATAATTTAATTAATATTTCGAGGATGGAATATGACAAATTCAAATTACAAAAACAAAAAATTGATTTATCTGAACTACTTAGAGAATGTTCTAAGGAGATGGAGTATTTTGGAAAAGAGAGAAAAATAACTCTTAAATTAAACATTCTAGATACTTTTTACCTAAATATTGATAAAATTAGAATTGAGCAAGTGATAATGAATTTATTATCTAATGCTATAAAAAATACACCACCTAACGGAATAATCAAGGTTAATTTGGAAAAAAATGATAATCAGGCAATTATAACTATAACAGACACTGGTGTAGGATTAACCAAAGAAGAAATGAAGATTCTTTTTACTAGATTTGGCAAGATTGAAAGGTACGGAAATGAATTAGTATATATGGATATTCGAGGTTCTGGGCTTGGATTATTTATATCAAAAGAAATAGTAGATTTACATGGAGGTAATATTAGAGCACAATCAGAAGGTAGAAATAAGGGTAGTACTTTTATTGTAAAATTACCAGTTAATTAATCATATTCTAATTAAGGAAATCACAAGATTTTAGCTAAATTATAGCCTTGTTCAATTAATTCAAAGTTAAGTCCACCCAATTTTTCTCCCATGCGTTTAACAACAACTGTTTTTAAATTGTCCAAGTTTAAATCTGGTATTGCTTTTAAAAGTAAACCAAGAATAGGAGTATTAATTACTGGATTTCCCTCAATAGTTAGATCTTTCTCTATCGCTAGTTTACTAATATCTGCGGCAACTATTTTGGTATCACTACTTAAGTCAAATTTCTTGACAAAAAATTCAGGATCCTTTTCAGAATTAATAATAAAAAATCCATCTTGCCTAAGAGAAGAGGCAATTTCTTGATTTAAAACTGTCTCGTCAAATATTATCAAAACATTTGGGTTTTCTATTTGAGCTCTATCCCATATAGTATCCGTTCTAGAGAGTTTAGCATACGCTTGAACGGGAGCGCCTCTTCTTTCAGCTCCAAATGAAGGATATGCGTGTACATCAACAAAATTACCACTTAAATAAGCAGCTTCTGCAATTATTTCCACACATGTAACAACTCCCATTCCCCCTCTACCATGGATTGTGATTTCAATATTTTCTGTTTCACTCAAAATATAAAACCCCAGAAAATTAGGTAGATATTATTTATTATGATGTTTATCCAATAATATAAAAATTTTTTTAAATTTCTATTATGAGTATTATTTTTAAATGGAAATTTAATTATCAATTCATTAAAGCAATAATATTAAGAAGTTGTAGATATTATAAATTATCATTAACCCAAAAATGCTCATTTATAAGTCTAGGTGATATAAATATGAAAAATGAAACCGGATATTTTGAAGGACGGGAATTGAAAAAATTATTCTATCAATATTGGGTGCCTGATTCTGGAGAAATTAAAGCTTTTATCATAGCAATTCATGGATGGGGAACTCATTCTGATAGATTAAAAAATCTTGCGGAATATTTCACTGATAAAGGATATGCCATTTATGCATTTGATGTAAGAGGGCATTGGAGGAATGAGGGAGATATTCCAGGACATATAGAGAGCATGGATCATATCCAAAAAGACACACTTCTTTTTATGGACTTAATCCGTGAAATTGCAGGAGAAAAAAAAATATTTTTGATGGGTCATTCTTTTGGAGGTTTAGTAAGTCTAATTTTTGCAATACATCACCCGAAATTATCAGGAGTATTAGTTTCCTCACCACTTTTAGGTATGTTTTTAAAACTATCAATGGGAAAAAAAGTTGTAAAATCACTATCAAAAACTCTTGTTAAATTAGCTCCTAACAAGATATTAGATAATATTATTGATCAGAATCAATTAACAAGTGATTTAAAAATCTTACGACAACATATTGCAGATAAACATAAAACTGAAGTAATTTCAGCCAAATCGGCTACAGAAATTGATAGATTTTCAAAATGGGCGATGGATAATGCATCAAATTTACTATGCCCTGTATTAATAATGCAAGCTGGTGATGATAAGATTATAGATAAAGAAAAGACAAAAGAATTTTTCGAACTAATTGGAAGTAAAGACAAGACTTATCGAGAATATGATGGATTTCTCCATGAGTTATGGAATGAAAAGGGCAGAGCTCAAGTATATCAAGATATGTTTGTATGGCTTGAAAAACATTTATAACACAATAATAAAAAATGTTTTTTAGAACTATTTATTATTAATTGCTAAATTAAAATAATTTTATATGATAATTATGTCAAAATCTAACAAGAAAATCTCAAAAATTCTGGTAATAAGTCTATTAGCATTAATAGTTAGTAATATTCTCGTATTTTTTTTAATAAAACCTTCTTTCGGACAAGCTAGTAATGTAAAAAACATATTACTAATTAGTAAAGGAAACGATGATTTGTTTGTGCAAAGCTTGGGAATAGATGAAGATAACTTTAATATATCCCAAGTTCCTGACAGTGAACCTTTATCATCCATTGGTTCATGGATTGATATTGTTATACTATTCGATGCGCAGTTAAATAGTTTAGAACAAGAAATTATTTCGAATTTTGCTGATGATGGAGGAGGTGTAATAGTTTTTATGGGACAATATTTACACAACAACGCTACTTTGTTAGAAGAATTAGAATTGATTGATAACACAATATTTGAATCAAACAAGGATTTAAACGAAGAGATAATGCTTTCTATTGTTAATGACGCCAGTCATCCAATTTCCAAGAATATAGACTGGAACTCTGCTCCCGAGATGAAGACTGAAAATATGACAATTATTCCAATAGCAAGTTTAAATTCCTCAATTGAAAGAATAGTGGATGTTTATCCTGCATCCAAAAATTTGCAGGTTAACTTATATCGACATCCTTTGATATTAGAAAGGGTAAAAGGAAGTGGAAGGATCATCTTATTTGCGGGATGGTTGGAAAAAGGTGCAAATCTAGATTTTAAAGTATGGCCTTATTTCAATTATCTCTTATATGGATTATCATTTGGGAGTCTAAATTTATCTTTTCACTCATATCCCACTTGGCCTTATTCGCCAGTTCCTCATTTTTTAGAGCAAGTGATTATTGGGATAATTATACTTATACTCGTTATTTTAGCTATTGCTCTATTTATTGTTGTTAAAAGAAAATCTAGAGGTGCTATGGACCAACAAGCAATTGAAGTTTTAAAAATTAGAGCTGAAGAGGAAGAAAGAAAAAGATTAGAGGACGCGAAGGCTTTAGAGAAACAGATAGAAGATCATGTAGATTTAAAAGATGAATGGGAGGTTATTGGAGTTCATAGGCAACTAGGAGGCTTTCTGTTTACACTTTTCCTTGGATTAATTTTAGTTCTACCACAATTATTAGTCTCTAATTTTATAATGCCTCAATTCATACAACCTTATCCACAAGCTGCGGGGTGGTATAATTACGCTTACAATTTCTTTCAAATAATATGGATACTATTTGATTTTGGAACTAGCTATGCATTAGCTAAATATTTCTCCCAATATCGAGTTGATAATCCGGGAAAAGCTATTCACTATATTCAAATTTATGTTTGGTGGCAAATTTTCACAGGAATTATTCAAATATCGATAATAGGATTTATTGGTTCATTTATTTTCCCCTATACTAATCTCGCCCACATGAGCTGGATTTTTATTGTTTACTCTTTTATTCAATATCCAGGAGTGTTTTTAGTATTTATGTATACTTTTCAAGGAATGCAACGCTCAGATTATTATTTAATTCTGTATATTGCTTGGGAAATTGTATTTTTACTGATAGGGCAAGTTGTTTTCTGTTATATAGGTCGTATATGGGGAGCTGCTAATCCAATTTTCGGGGAAGCCTTAGGAGCAGGAATTGGATACGCTATTGCTCGATGTTTTGATTTTTGGATGACATTTTTTATTTCCATTTTAGTCTTTAAGAAACAAGGATTTTCACCAAAAACATGTTTTAGAATTGATTTTTCAAAAGATGAGTTAAAAGAATCATTGCGTTATGGTTCAAAGTTAGGTATTGGAGAAGGTTTTGTACAAATAGGCTGGTTTCTACAAGTTATAATAACATCGATTTTTGTAGCCAACTATTCCAATAACTTGGGTTGGTTCAATTTAGTATGGACGTTAGGGATGGTTGTTCAAATTGTAACTCTTTATTCAAATACACTATTGGGGGCATATAGTGAATCAAGTTCTCATAATAAACAAACATTAACAAAACTATATATATATCAAGCATTTAGATGGGGTAATTATTTTGCTTTCTTCTTAATATCCGTTCTTTTTGCTACGGGAGCGAAATTTTTGATAGGAGCTGCTGGTGAAGAATATGGCGCTCCCGCAGTTAAATTCTTAATACCATTATTATTTTTTCATATTGGGGGTATTTACTCTTGGTTGGTTGATCCTGTATTCCAAGGTACGGGGCATACTGGTTATGCGATGTTAACATGGATTATTGAACAACTAATTCGGGTATTACTTATGTACGTATTTGTAATAATTTTCAGAGATATGGTTTTTGTAATTTTGGCGTATATTCCAGCTGTATTTATTAAGGATATCATTGCATGGTTGATAGTTCGGAAAAAAATTATTAAATTTAAAATATATCCATTTAAAACATTCATTACCCCCGCTATTTCAGCAATTTTGAATTATATTGTTTTATTTTTTGTAGCGGAACTAATCTGGTCAATGCCTTTGGGAGATAAAATTATTAATACTGCGATAATCTTTTTACTAGGTATTTTTGTATTTATATTCTTCTATGCTTTCTTAGATGGCTTTTTAGGCGGTTATGACGATAATACTTTGCAAGAATTTCAAAGAGCAACATTAATGGTAACTGCTCGAGGAATTAGGATCTTTCCAAAAACAATGTGCAAAGCTGCAGAACTAGGAAGCAAAATAAGTCCATTCCATAATAAGTTCAAAATAAAGATATATGAAGAAGCCATGAAAGAGGCATATGATTTAACATTAGAAAAGCAAATTCTAAAGATATAAATTCCTTTTTTTTTAATTTTAACCAATTTATCCGTTTAAAGAAATGAATAAATATACTCTTGTAAAATTCATTGAGAAAGCGATATTAAAAAATTAGCTCTATTAGTTTCTTAGTATTTTGGAAGTCTCTTAAAAATAATAAAAAACCCAACTATCTTCTATATAATTGTTATTAAAAAATTAACAAATGCAATTAATATTAAATTACTGTTATAATAGATTATACTGACTATTAATTTTATTTAACTTTCTATAAGTTGACTATGGAGGAAATAGACCCAAAGAAACTGACTCCTATGTTGAAACATTGGTATTCTATTCGTAAAAGGTTTCCTCCAGAGGATCTCATTGCATATCGAATGGGTGATTTCTATGAATTCTTCTATAATGATGCAGAAAGAATTTCAAAACTTTTAGGAATAACTCTTACGAAAAGAGGAGAGGTTCCTTTAGCAGGAATTCCGCACCATTCGGGTCATAATTATTTTAACAACCTTATGAATCTTGGTGAAACGTTAGTAATAGTCGATCAATTAGAAGATCCTGCTACAGTGAAGGGAAGAATTGTTAAACGAGGAGTGACTCGAATAATTTCACCAGGTACAATAATAGAACCAAATTTGTTAAAATCGAATGAAAATAATTATATTGGGTCAATGGTAAAAGAACGAAATGGATTTGGCGTTGCTTTTACTGATATATCTACAGGAGAATTCGTTGCGACAGAATTTTCATATAAAGAGCAAGATCCGCAGGAAAAATTACTAAGCTTGCTTTCTCAATTTGATCCCGTTGAATTAATTGTTCCTCCCGAATTAAAAAAAGATGAAAGGCTTTTTATACTTTTAACAGATCTAACAAAAGCAATCATAAAAACCTATGAAGATCATGTTTTTTTATATGATGAGGCTTATGCGTTAATTACTCGTCATTTTCAAATAACAAATTTGAAGGGTTTTGGTCTAGAAGAGAAAGAGATGGCAATTCAAGCTATTGGTGGGTTATTAGCTTTTTTAAAGGATACGCAACGAGACATAATCCCTAATATTTATAAAATTAATCTTATCCAAGAAAAAAATATACTACACTTAGACTATATTACTCAAAGAAATTTGGAATTGATTAATTCTTTATGGGAAAGAGGAAAAGATTCTACATTATATTCTATCTTCAACCACACACATACACCCATGGGAGCACGTTTATTAAAAAAGTTTATTCTCCAACCTTTAACAGATGTTGATGATATAAATCAGAGACTTAATGTTGTTCAGAAATTTAAGGATGATATCTTTTTAAGATCAGATTTAAGAGAGGAATTGAGAGTTATTGGTGATCTTGAGAGATTCATTAATAGGATTAATTATATTGGCCGTACAAATGCTCGAGATTTAATTAATATTAAAAATTCATTAGAAATAATTCCAAAAATTAAAGAATTATTGGAAAAAGCAGAGATTCCTGAAATTTTCAAATTTGTTTCAAAAATTAGAGCTTTTAATGATATAAAAAGCTTAATTGATGTATCATTAAAAGATAATCCCCCAACCACAATCAGAGAAGGGAATATTATAAAAGATGGTTTTAATAATGAAGTAGATCAGCTTAGGGATATAATTCATAATGGAAAAAAATATGTTTTAGAATATGAACAAGAGCAGAAGAAGCGGTGGAACTTAACAACAGGGTTAAAAGTTGGATTTAACAATATCCTTGGTTATTATATCGAAATTACATTAAGAACTCTGAACAATATCGGAAAGGTTCCCGAAGAATATGTTGAAAGAGCAACGCTCAAAAATGCAAAAAGATATACAACTAAAAGGTTAAAAGAACTTGAAGATAAAATTGTGAATGCTGAAGAAAAAATCAATGACTTAGAATATGAAATTTTCAATACTATTAGAGAAAAAGTTGAAAAAGAAACTAAAAATATCCTTGAAACTGCGCAAAATATTGCAATCATTGATGTTCTCGCATGTTTTGCTGAAGTTGCAGAAAATTATAATTATTGTAGACCAATTATCTATAAAGAAAACAAAATCATAATTAAGGAGGGTAGGCATCCCGTAGTTGAACAAATAAATATGGATGAGCAATTTATTCCTAATGATTGTTATTTAGATAATGAAAATGACCAATTATTAATTATTACTGGCCCTAATATGGCTGGAAAATCTACTTATTTGCGGCAAGTAGCTCTAATATGTATTATAGCACAGATGGGTTGTTTTGTTCCAGCAAAATCCGCCACAATTGGAATTATTGATCAAATTTTTACACGAATAGGGGCTTCAGATGACCTTGCTCGAAAATTAAGCACTTTTATGATTGAGATGACTGAAACAGCTAAAATCTTAAATTATGCTACACCAAAAAGCCTTATAATAATAGATGAATTAGGAAGGGGAACAAGCACTAGTGATGGTCAGAGTATAGCAATGGCTACTCTTGAAAAACTCCATGAGTTAAAAATCAAAACTTTATTTAGTACCCATTATCATCAATTAACAGAAATAAATTTACCAGGAGTAAAAAATTATCATTTAGATATTATTGAAAATGACGACGGCAGTATAAATTTTGTGAGAACATTAAAACCGGGAAGTACAGATAAATCCTATGGTATTCATGTAGCTAAATTAGCAGGGATTCCAGATGATGTGATAATAAGAGCATTTGAAATCCTTGAACAAATAGAAGAAAAAGATTCATTTAGAACAACAGTAAGAGAAAATGGGGAAAATATCTCTACAGGAAAGCATTATGATAAAATTATTAATGAAAAAAAAAATGAGCTTAATAAATTAAACACTGAATTAAAGGCTATTAAAGAATCGTTGAGTGAATATAGTGAAGATTTAAGCAGAATTAAAAAGGATCTGGATGAAAAAAAGGAAAATATTAAAGAATTAGCATTTAATATTGAATCTAAGGGGAATAAAATTCCTAAAAAGATAAAATATATACAGACAAGTTTATTTGACCCTATTACTAAAAAGGATAAAATTACAGAGTTAGTCAATTTCATTAATAAAATAGAATTGAAATCAGATGTTCCAGAAAAAATAAAGAACCAATTAATTGAACTTAAAAATAAAATAGAAAAACTTGACTAACCAAGAACTATTGGAATAATAAAAACTATCGTTGTTAGATAAATATAATAAATTGATATTATTGAAACAAGAATAACCCTGTACAAATTTTTTCGATCCTCATTCTTAAGATTCTCTAAAAATATAATCAATAATAAGCCGATGAACATTAAATGTGAGGGTTGTAAAGCTTTCCACATAATTGAATCAAAGATCAAAAACCCCTGTATTTGTTCATCACTATGAAACCAATTATGAAACATTTGTAAGAAATAATTAGGGAATATTATATAAGGAATACAAATAATAAAAAAAGGGACTAAGTAGTAGAGAAGATCCTTCCATTTTATTTTTCTAGCGATAAGTAAAATGGGAAGAAATAATAGTGTTGTAATTTTAAACGTAGCAAGGGTAAATAAAATCCCCGCAATCCATTTTTTATCTCTTTCGAAATACACATATGAATAAAATAATAAGAATAAAATTAAAAAATTAACATTATTATAATAAGCATCAATACTGAAGCCGATAATGCACATTAAATAAAAAATTAGCAAATCTTTTTTACTCTTAAATACTTTTGGTGACTCTTTTATGACTATAATCGTTAGAAACAATCTAAAAACATCCCAAATATAAATCCCTATTATTGTATTATAAGGTATTATATATATTGGATAAAATATGAAATACCAAAAATAAAGATAATAAGGAGGCCAATCTGAAATTGCAACAGGATCGTAGAAATTAATCAAATCATTATCCATACCTGCTATAAGTATTTTAAAATCAATATCCTTTGTGGCTTGAATCCATTCAGAAATTTCAAAGGAATACAAAAGTATTCTTAATAAAATAAGAGTGATAGTAATAATTGTAAAAAAACATATAAAATACAAATGAAGTCGATATTTTTCCTCTTCGTTTATTGTATTTTGACTACTCATAATTTTCACTAGATCGAATTATAATAAAGTATTAAAAGAAATTTAAAAGACTTACCTTCAATTTAATGGTTAAATTAAAAACACTGTTAGATCTATATTTTATTTAAACTTTAATAGTGTTCTATTTTAAATTTGATTGTAATGAGAAATATATTAGTTTAATAATCTTATTATATCATTGAAAAAAATTCTGAAAACAGTTAGAAAATTGTGAATGTAAGTAAAATTGAAAAAATTATTGATGCAGAGAAAATTGCTGCAGGAGAAGTTGTTGATAGACCTGTTAATATCGTAAAAGAGCTTATTGAAAATAGTATCGACGCACAAGCATCAGAAATAAGGATTATTGTGAAGAGAGCTGGAAAATCGTTAATCCAGGTTATAGATAATGGTATTGGTATCCCATCAGAAGATATTATTATGGCTTTTGAGAGACATACAAGTAGTAAAATTAGATGTATAAATGATTTACAAACCCTTTCTACGTTAGGTTTTAGAGGAGAAGCACTTGCTAGCATCGCAGCTGTGAGCAAAGTTGATATAATTTCTAGAGTTGAGTATGAAGAGAAAGGTGTAGAGTTACATATTGAAGGAAGTAAAATCATAGATCATAAAAAAGTATCTTGTCCTATTGGAACAAATATTCAGGTAAAAAATTTATTTTATAATCTACCAGCAAGACAAAAGTTCCTTAAAACAGATGCAACAGAATTGAGTCATATTACAGATATCGTGCAGAGATATTCTTTAGCATACCCAAAACTTCATTTCATATATCGGCATAATGAATTAGACATTCTCAACTGTCCTGCTTTAAATGATTTAAAAACAACTGTATTTCATATCTATGGAAAAAAAATCGCAAATTTCATGGAACCATTTGATTACACGGAGAATGATATAAAATTAAGGGTTTATGGTCTATTAGGACATCCGCAAATTGCTAAAAAAAACAGATCGTATTCCAGCTTATTTATTAACAACCGCTATATTATTAGTGACGTACTTTTTAGGGCTATTCATGAAGCATATGAAGGAACACTAATGGTAAGTAAATATCCCTTCTTTGTAATATTTCTTGAGCTTGATCCTTCTGTGATTGATTTCAACGTTCACCCAAAGAAACTTCATGTAAGGTTCGAAAGAGAGGAATCAATATATAATAAGATATATAACGTTATTCAAAGTATTGTAGAAGATAAATTCATAACCAAGGAGGCAAAATATATATCCACAGAATTAGAAGATTTTATACCCAAAGAAGAGAGAGAATCAACCAAAATTTCTAAGGATTTAACAGAAAAAAAAGAAAAAGTAAGCAAATATGAAGAGGTTTCCCTAGAAGAACAGAAAATACCCGAAGAAAGTGTCCAATATATTTTAAGCGATCAGATGGTTGATGATAAAGCTCAAAAAAAAATGCCGTCTGAGACATATCTGCGAGGAAAATATATAATTTCTAAGAATTTTCCAAAATTACGCTTAATCTCTCAAACTGGTCAGCTAAATAATAAAGTATATGTTGTTTTAGAAGGAATCAACGAAAATAATGAAGAAGGATTATTTATTTTAGATCAGCATGCTGCCTCAGAAAGGATAAATAAAGAAAAATTCTCAGAAATGTATGAAACTTCAAAAATGAGTAGACAAAGATTAATATCAGCTCTAAAAATTGATGTATCTCCAAGTGAGAAGATATTCTTAGAAGCTAATCTACCTGAAATTAGGAAGTTAGGATTTAATTTTGATCATTTTGGTGGAAACACGTTTATTTTAAGAGAAATACCAATTATTATGGGAAAAATTCCAGATATTCATATTATAAAAGATATAATCAGCGATATAACGGAAATTGGAAAAGAAAAAAGCTTTACAGAAGTTAAAGAAGATATTATTAATTATTTATCTTGTCATAAAAGTATTAGAGGAGGCGATGATCTCTCCCTAAAGGATATAAGAAATCTGTTGATTGAATTAGCGAAATGTAAAGATTCTTATCATTGTGCTCATGGAAGACCTACTTTAAGATTTTTCTCTTATAAAGAATTAGATAAATTATTTAAAAGGATAGTATAACAGAAATTAGAAATTATCATTCCTATGCTTTTGAAAAAGCGATACCTTCAATACCTTGTATCCCATCGACTTGTCTAAATAAATCTTCAAGTTTATCTGTTCCACCCCATTCTTCGGGGTATCTTACTCGTACTCTCACTTTTTTCAAACCAAATGCTACAGGCATTATCTCATAAGTTTCTATAATAGATGTATCAGGCAAAACATTTTTTAACTTATCAACAAATTCCTCGAAGTTTACTTCGATATCTTCTGGAATAACATCAATTAACGCAACAAATTCTCCCATTTTAAAATAACCGTTTAGTAATTATATTAAGGTCCTAAAAAGTCACATTTCAAGCAACGATATTCCTTCCCCATCTCTCTACACCGTTCACATCGCCAGATTGTTACATCTCCACACGAAGGACAAGGAAAGTGAACTGCTGCTTCGTAGGGAGCTAT
>CAYPFJ010000035.1:0-33545 GCA_964409945.1 uncultured archaeon
AATTGGTGCTCCATCCCATCTAAATTTTTTATAACCATCTTCTCGTCGGTCCTTAATCATTCTTTCTTGGAATTTCAATTGATTTTCTTGCTTAAAATCTCGCATAATTTTTAGTGCCTCATTATTATGTCTAACTCGAATTTGTTTTAACCAACGCTGGCGTGTTATGATATCATTATTGAAATTTTTCTGTTCAGCAATTTCAGCTAAATAGTCTTTAGTTGAGGCTTCGGAATTTATTGAAATACGATCAGATAGAGATATTGCTTCCTTTAATAGATATTGGCTTACACCGGGTAAACATTTAAAATGAACATATCCACGAAATTTATATTTAAATCTAAGAAGTCTAATTGCCTCCAACATCTCTTCGGTTGTCTTATCTGCACTACCACAAACTCCTGATGAAATGAAAACTCCTTCCACAACATTCATCGAATAAAGCTTCATAAATGTCCGAGCATATTCTTCTGGAGTAAAGCTTAACTTCCGTTTTGCACTATGAGAAAAACAATACTTGCAATTATATATACACTTGTTAGTATATAGAGTTTTAAATAAGCTCATACATCGCCCATCAGGAGTATAGGAATGGCAAATTCCCGCACTTGCTGTGGTACCAATCCATTCTTTTGAATCTCCGAAAAGTTTTGGATATTTATCAGTACGACTGGAAGCAGTACTGGCACAAATATCATACTTTGAATTTTCTCCTAAGATACGAATCTTTTCCAAAACAGAAGGCACTTTACTCCTCAGCTAAATAGAATAACATACCTTATAATGGTATATATGTTTAAATCTTGAAATTTTCCTTATAAAAAGAGAGGGGATATTGAATTTTCAATAAAATTTTAGTTTATAAAAATATTACTTCATTTCTGGTTATTTTTTAAGTCTTTAAGAATATTTTTCCTTATTTTACCAAAATTTTCACCTTTATCAGCAAAAGTAGGTATATCCCCATGAGCAGGTTTGTATGAGTCCATTCTTATTCGAAAATATGTACGAATTATGTCTACGATTGCATCAGAATAATCCATCCAAATCCCAGCTTCAATATTTTCATTTAAAAGATCGAGCCAGAAAGGTGGAATTGAAAAAATGATTCTTGTTGTATTTGCTACTGATTCAGTAGAAGATATAATAGTAGAGGGTCTTCCTTCTTTATCCCATTGTTTAGCTGCTGAAATTGTACCATATGAACACTTTTCATCAATAACAATAGAAGATTGTTTTTCTCCTTTTTCAAGTCTTTCAAGAATACGTAAATATTTTTCTTTATCAATTTTTCTTGGCATAATATTCTCACTTACTACTATAATATCTACTATTATATTTAAATGTTTGTAGTAGAGAAATAGTATAATATATTTTTAAAACTACCACTAATCAAAATAAGAAGAAATAACAATCCTCTTATTCAATAGGGTAAGTATAAATTTTCTATTGTTTGATAGATTTTTCTCTCTTCACTTAAATAAGAATTATGGGATAAATATTCATCAGAATGGTTTTGAATCCACATTTTGTTTTCAAGTTCCTTTAGTGACGCTAGAATCCGTTTTGCTTCGTTTTTTGATTCTGCACTATTAAGACATTTAATTAAAAAATTTATATAATTCAAAAGCAACTTTCTTAATTTTTCTCGTTTTGTTTGCAAGAGGTTTAATCTATTGCTCACATAAGTTGTTGTTTGCATCATTATATTCCAAGAAAGATCTCAAATTATGAGATTATTTAAATAAGAATAATATGTACATATTATCGATTTTTCTCGAAATTTTAAATTAATTTAGCTATCCATGAATAATAAACAAACTAAAATCTATTTTTATATTAGCAAACTATATTTAATAAAAACCAATAAACTAAATGGAATTAAAAATGCCTAAATATACTGGTGGAGAGATTATCACCAAATATCTGATAAAAGAGGGAGTAAAATACGTTGTTGGGATTCCTGGTCACGGAAATCTTCCTCTTGTAGATGCTTTCTTCAAAGATAAGGAGAAGATTCAGTTGATTCAACCTAAGCAGGAAATGGCAGGAGTTCATCTCGCAGTAGGATATTATAGAGTCACAGGACGGCCCTTATGTGTTTTTACATCAATTGGACCTGGAGCAATTAACACTGCTATTGGAGTTGCCGATGCCTTTGTTGATTCTTTTCCTTGCCTTATTATTACTGGAGATACTCATGTTCATATGAGAGGTAAAGGTGTACTCCAAGAAATTGAAAGAAAAAAAAATTCTAATATGCCTAAAATTTTAGAACCTATTGTAAAAAGGAGTTTCGAGGTAGATACCGTAGGACAACTAGCAACTATAATGCAAAGAGCTTTTAATATTATGTTAACAGGAAGAAGAGGACCTGTTCATATTGATCTTCCTATGGATGTACAAGCGAATTCTATCGATATAGAAATTCCAGAACCTTTAGAGAGAAGATCAATTGGACGTGTTAGAGGCGATCCTGAGATAATAAAGAAAGCTGTACAATTAATTAAAAATTCAAAAAGACCTGTTTTATTTATAGGTGGAGGAGCAATCTCCTCGGAAGCTAGTGAGGAGATAAGAATACTAGCAGAAAAAATCGGTGCAGCAGTAGTGGTTACCATGATGGGGAAGGATATAATAGATAATTCTCATCCACTTTATTGCTGGTCAGCTGGTTCAAAGGGTACAACAGTTGGATTAAAAATGACTTCTAATGCTGATGTTATTCTCGCGATAGGTTGTAGGTTTGCTGATGAAACGGCGAGTTCATATAAAGATGGCGTAAGCTTTTCCATTCCACCAACAAAACTCATTCAAATTGATATCGATCCACATGAAATAGGTAAGAATTATCCTGTTTCTGTAGGAATTGTTGGTGATGCTAAAGCTTGTCTAACCCAAATTTTAGAGGAATTAGGAGATTATCCAAGAGATTATAAGAAAACCGAATATTTTAAAGAAATTCAAGAAGAAAAAAATAGATGGTTTAAATTTCTTGATGAAAATCGAGATGACTCAAAAATACCTGTCATGATATCTACAGTTTTGAGAGAAGTTAGGAAGTTTTTTGACCGAGATGCTGTAATAGTAACTAGTTCTGGAAATGTACAAGCTCAAATGCTTCAAGAATTAGAGTTTTATGAACCTAAAACATGCCTTACTGCGGGGGGATTCTCAACAATGGGTTATAGTGTTCCAGCAGCAATTGGAGCAAAAATAGGCTCACTTGATATTGGAAAACCAGAAAGACAAGTTGTTGCACTTGTTGGAGACGGGGATTTTATGATGACTATATCAGAATTATCTATGGCAGTTCAACTCGGATTGGATAACATCTTCTTTATTGTTCTTAATAATCACGGCTGGATTGCAATTAAGGACTTACAACAAGATGCGTTTGGTGAAGATAGGAGTTATGGTACAGCTTTTGAAGATATTAAAGGAAAAACATATTCTCCTGATTTTACTAAAATCGGTGAAGCATTTGGGTGTTATTCTGAAAAAATTTCTAGCAAAGAAGAGATTATTCCCACACTTGAAAGAGCTGCTAAGTCAGGAAAACCAGCAGTAATTGAAATTGAAGTTCAAAGGGAATATCCTTATACAGGGTCTCCCGCTGTGGGTTGGTGGGATGTTCCAATACCAGAATATATAAAAGACCGAAGAAAGAAATATGAACAAGAAAGTAAGGGAGAAAAACTCTAATTCTGATAAAATGAATATTTATCATCTAATTCTTTCTTTAAATTATTGGGAAGGTTAAATTTTTTAGCATAAAAATCAAAGATGGTATCATCAATCACTTTTTGTTCTTTATTATAATCATACTCTAGGTGTTTCTCTTTATTTTTAATTATTAAATCGACTAGAAATTCGATTTTTTCTTTAATCTCATTTTCAGGTTCAATAAAGGGTAGTGCATGGATTCCAGAAATTTGGATACTACTAGTGTTATTGATGATTCCCTTGGCTAGGTAATTATATAATGAGCTATTAAGTAACCCTAACACATATTTAATTGAAATTAATTTATTTTTAATTATAAATCCAATTGCTTTATTAGAATCCCAGTAACATCCCCTTGGCATATAACGGGCTGCTAATCTCGAACTAACACCACTTATTATTATCCCTTCCTCTTCAAACGGTACATTTTTTGGAATATCATAGCGTTTTATGGATTCATTACTCCAATCTAATGCTTCCATTACTGGGCGATAGTATTGTACTGATCCACCACGTTTTAAATAAGGTTTCCATTTATCGGTTTCCAAAGCTTCTCTCGGAATAATTTTGTATTTTTTATTCGAATCAATAATCTTCAAATTTCTATTTTTAAAAATCAGAGCTAGTTCTGTACCTTCAATGGCAGCAATATGTTTTCTATTATCATGTGTGTGCATTCCTATAAAACCTGGTAAATATTCTTTTAGCGTAGGGGTTTCTTCAAACAATTTAATGACTTTTTCATCAACATCAACATAAAATATGCTAAATGGTAAAGAATGATATTTCTTTTGCTTTATTTGATTTACATGTGGGGGAGATTGGTATTCCTCCTCGCTATCTATTCGAGGAATTATCCTCATTGAATTATTATCTCTGTTTGCTTTATTTTTTTGACCAGAACATTTTGTTAAAATTATAATCACTGGACTTGTACTTACTTTTTGATTTGAAAATAAATTTTTTGGAGCTAAGAGTATTTCATTAATTTTACAATTATTAAGGATAAACTTCCTTAGTTTTTTATGGGTGTTAAGAGTTAAAAATGAATCACTGGTGATAAATCCTAATTTTCCTCCCTCTTTTAATCGCCAAATACTATTAACAATAAACATTGCATAGGTTTCATGAGCATTTATTTTCCCATACATTTTCCGCAATTTTGTTTTGTTTATCCTCACATATGTACTTGCCTTGTTTAGATATGGTGGATTACCAATAATAAAATCAAATTTATTATATGAGTCGGGATATAAAGCTAGAAGCGTATCTTGTTCCTTAAAAGAAACCCCTAATTTTTCTATTTCACTTTTAAAGCTCGAATTAATATCATAAGCAAAAATTTGATGACTATTAATTCCAAATTCTAATAATTTATTTATAAAAATACCTGGTCCTGCACACGGATCTAAAATTTTTTGTTCTTCATGAATTTCTCCTAATCTTGAAATTATATAGTTTACTGTTTGAGGAGGTGTAACAACTATTCCTAAATCCTTATTATTAAACTGGATTACTAATCAGCACTCAATTTTATTTATTTAAATTAATATCAACATCATTTAATAGGATTGTATAAAATCCACAGAGTTTTTTTAGAACAGTTTTATCAATTTTATCGAAATCATCGTTTTTAGAATGAATATAATTATAAGTGCTTTTATCTCCATTACCAAGTCCTTTAAATCCCTTATTTAATAGAAATAATCCATCGCTATATGTACCAATATAAAATCTGTGCGTTTTCTTCTCCAAACTCATTATATCTTTATTTTCTAAAATATAATTAAAAGCTTTATAATTTTTATTATTAAGGAGACCGTGATCCCATAGATTTACTTTTTTAGCGATAGAGTCAAAGTTGATTATGAAAGTTGTATCTCTATTAAAATATTTAATATTATTATAAAAATTTCTTACACCCATAGTCCCAGATTCTTCGGCGCCGGTAAACACAAACCACAAATCATAATTGTTGAGCATATTTTTAGGATTTGAATAGTAATGTAGCAGTTCTAAAACACAGGATATTCCAGAAGCATTATCTATAGCTCCTTTAGATTTATTATTAGTCGTATTTATCCAAAGTATAACAGTAGCTACACAATTAGTACTTATGATCAAAATTGTGAATATATCTATTAATAAGAAATCTTCAGTTAAGAAAAAAGAATTTAGGATGGTAATTAATAGAGCTAAGAGAAAAGTGATAATCCATATATGATACAAATGGATACGAATTTTTATTGAAAAAGCCTGTCCTTTTGAATCTAAATGTGAAAAAAGTAAAATATTATAATTTGAGCTTTCAATTTTTGCCTGAGATGATAATCTCACAAATAAATTCTGAGAATGATATTCACGCCCTAATTTAATTGTCTCTGGATTCCGAGCATATCTAATTAGAATTAAAATTAAAATGAAGATTATAAATAGATTAACTATGTTAAAAACTAAATTAAAATTTAAAATTAAAATCACAAGAAGCCAACTTATTAATGTTAAAGCAACTTTCGGATAAATTCTTGAATAGAAAATACTAAAAGAAAATTCTTGAACTATCGGTGAAAGACTTAGATCTTCTATCTTCTTTTTAGCAATATTGAATGATCTCTTCTCAAAGTCAGTTCCAGATAACCTTGGAAAAGAAAATTCTTTTAAATTTTTCAATATACGCGTTTCATCAATCATAATTTAAAAATTTATTGTAGATATGCTCCATATTTTGCTGAGCTTACGATTTTTCTATAAATGCTTAAATAACCAGTTTCAAACTTTACTTCAGGTTTTTCCCATTCGTTTAACCGGTTCTCAATCTCTCCTTGAGGGATTAATAAGTCTAATTTTCGATTATCAATATCAATTTCTATCATATCGCCGTTATGAACAATTGCAATTGGGCCTCCTTCAATTGCTTCAGGACACACATGCCCTATACAAGGACCTCTCGTAGCTCCAGAATATCTTCCATCGGTTATCATTGCTACTGAATCACCTAAACCCATACCTACTAAAATAGCTGCTGGAATTGATAATTCTCTCATTCCTGGAGAACCCTTAGGGCCTTCATTGCGAATAACTAATACATTACCTTCTTCGATTTTATTTAACAATAAAGCATCTTTCAAATCTTCCTCACATTCAAAGACTTTAGCAGGACCCTTATGATATCTCATTTTGGGATCAATAGCACTTTGCTTTATTATAGCTCCTTCAGGTGCTAAACTCCCTTTTAATACAGCAATTGCTCCTTCACTTGAGATTGGATCATCTAAGTTCCTTATAATTTGGAAATCTTTAAAATCCACATTTTTAAGATAATCTTTAAGGGTTAACCCTAGAACAGTTTTTGTTGATAAATTCAACAACTTTGATAATTTTTTCATTAAAACTTTAACACCACCAGCTTCATGGAACTCTGAGAGATTATATTCTGATGCTGGTTTGAACTTGGCTAGGAGCGGAACTGATTTGCTGATTCTATCGAAATCAAAATGGTTTAGATTACCACCTATTTCATGAGATAATGCACATAAATGTAGGACCATATTAGTAGAACCACCAAATGATAATGCAACCTTAATTGCATTTTCAATCGAATCATGAGTGATTATCTCTAAAGCTTTTATTTCTTTTTCAATTAGGTTCATGATTGTTTTTCCAGTTTCTTTGCATAATCTTTCTCTTTCTTTACTAACCGCGCTCAATGTCGCACAATCTGGTAAAGAAAGTCCTATTGCCTCAACAACACATGCCATAGTATTTGCAGTACCCATCATATTACATGCTCCAGGAGAGCAACATACTTCTGACTCGATAAGAAAAAGCTCTTCTTCTGTTATCAAACCTGCATTTAATTTCCCAATTGCCTCTTTAATATCAGAAGTAACAAATGTTTTTCCCTTAAGTGGTCCATTTTGAAAAGTCTTAGGAAGCATAACACCTCCAGTTAGAAAAATAGTTGGAATGTTGCATCTAGCTGCTGCTAAAAGCATTCCAGGTATAATTTTATCACAAGAACATAGCATCACCATCCCATCAAAATTGTAAGCTTTTATTGTACATTCGATAGATGCTGCAATAATCTCTCGAGAGGGTAAAACATAGTTTGAATAATTTCCAGAATTAGCAATCCCGTCACAGATTGCAATAGTATTGAATTCCATAGGAGTACCATTTTTTTCCTTAATACCTTCTTTAACAAAACCAGCTAGTCTATTTAGATGAATATGTCCAGGATTAATATTATTCCATGAATTTACAACTGCAATTTTTGGTTTCTTTAAATCTTCATAAGAATAACCACAGCCATGATATAAAGCTCTTTCATATGCCTTTTTAGGATCTAATTCTTCTCTGTTAGCTTTCATTGAAATATATAAAAATCGTTAATTAATGAAATTTGTTATAATAAAACTATTCTCAAGAACTAATTTAATATTTATATATTCCAACGTCGAATTATAATTAATCTCCCGAAAGTTACCTTATTATTTTTAAAAATTAGTATTTTGGTGGAATAATATGCCATATGTAGAACTTGACAATGGTTATAAAGTACATTACTTAGATAAAGGTAAAGGTAAAATTCTTGTTTATGTCCATGGTTTTTTAGGAAGCTCGTGGATATACGAAGAATTAATTGAACACTTTTCTAATAACTATAGAGTAATTGCTATTGATCATCTTGGTCATGGAAAAAGTGATAAACCAGAATCCGAAGCATATGAATTAGTTGATTTAGCTAAATATCTTGAAGAAACGCTTCAAAAAATAATTGGAGATGAAAAAATTATATTACATGGACATAGCATGGGTGGAATGATTGCCTTAATTTATTCAACTACACCACATTTATCTAAGCGATTAGAGGGATTAATATTAATGGCTACGGCACCTAAACTAAATAATCCTGGTTTAGTTCAATATATTGAAGATCTGAGAGCAGGTAAAATGGCAATAAAAGATCTTGAGATAATAGAGACAATTTTCATCAATCTTTGCTTCAATCGTAAATACCAAAGAAAAAATCCCTCTCTAATTAAGGAATTTGTTGATAAAACACTTGAAAATGAAGAATATGTTGGATTAAGAACAATGAATTCCATAGTTAATAATTATAATGTTGAAGATAAATTACCAACTATTAAGATCCCAACTTTAATTCTCACAGGTGATAAAGATATTTTTATTCTTCCTGAAGAATCAAAAATAATGCATCAAAAAATACCTAATTCTAAATTAGAAATCTTTTCCCCAAAAATCGGTCACATGATAAACTATGAAGCTAAGGAAGAGTACATTAAAGTAATGGAAGAATTTCTTGAAAGCTTTTAATCTAAAAATAAAGCATTATATTGTATAAAAAAATTATTTCTGATCATTAATTACAGGATTTTTATCCATACAAGGAACTCCAAATTGACAAAATGCACATCCAACCGGATAGGTAGGAGGTCTTAATTTCCTATTCACACAACGGATATGTGGTTTCAATATTGGACCTATTTTTGCTATTATTTTTCTTGCTACTTTTTGCCCATATTCATAACATTTTATTTTATCGTGGCCATTTTCATCGATAGCATTGGCGGGACATCTCTCTTCACATTCTCTACAAATTCCTTTTGAATAATATAAGCAATTTCCATAAGGATTATCACTCTTTCTTGGAGTAATTTTGAGTGGAGCATCGGTAACAACAGAAGCTAATCTAATATTACAACCAACATCAGTAATAAGCCCTTCATGCAGACTGAACGTTCCTAAGCCTGTGGCAAAAGCTATGTGACGCTCTGACCATGTTGAGTAAAAATTTTCCTTTAACATTATAGAAAATGACTTACTGAGCATCCCCGCAATAACATTATACCCTTTTCCATTAAAAAAATATATAATTTGTCTACATGTTTCTTGTTTAAAAGAATTAGCATAGTTCCTTCCTACAGAATAAATTTCAGCGGGAAGAGTCACTCTTGATAACTTCTTTATATCTCTACTTTCATTACGGATTTTATCAACATAAGGAAAAACAATCGAAACTATTCGAAGTTTAGAAGCATCTATCGTTTCTTGACCGTCTGCTAACCATAGGTCAAGAGGAGTTAAATGTTCTGGTCCAACTACCTTCTTGAATTCCTGAAATATTGGATCATCTCCTCGAGCTACCCCAATTATGGGATCATCGAAAATTCGCCCTCCACCATAATTATCATGAAGGCGATTAAGCTCACTTGTTTCAAAAAACGATTCAAGATATTCAATTAATTTATCATTCAATAGACCTTTCATCTCATATTACTTTAGATAACTATTTTTGCCAAAGGAAATTTTATAAATTTAATTAATTATTCTATATTTGAATACTTTATGATAAAAGTTGGTATTATTGGTACTGGCGTCATCTTTGACCTAAATATATTAGGATATTTAATGCGAGATGATATTGAAATCAAATGCTTATGCAATAGGACTGTTGAAAAAGCTAAGCAAAAAATTGAAGATTTCAATTTAGATAAGAATGTTTCAATTTACTCTGATTATAAAAAAATGTTAGATAAGGAAGATTTAGATCTCATTGAGATATTATTACCTCATCATCTTCACGCAGATGCAACTATTTATGCCGCCCAAAAAGGAATAAAGGGAATTTCTGTCCAAAAACCAATGGCTTTAACTTTAGAAGAAGCAGATAATATGATTAATGCTTGTAAGGAATCTGGTACAATTCTTTCAATTTATGAGAATTTTATATTTGCACCTCATATAATGAAAGCGAAAGAATTATTAGACAATGATTATATTGGCGATCCTTCATCAATCCGAATTAAAACTGCAATAGGTACTAAGGGTGGTTGGGAAATCCAAGAAAGCGCTGCAATATGGAGAAAGGATCCAAAAAAAATTGGAGGTGGACGAGAAGGTTCTCCAATTCTTTTCGATAACGCGTGGCATGCTTTTTCATTAGCATGGTGGTTTTTCAATGAAGAAATTGAAAAAGTTTTCAGTTGGACAGATAATTACCAGGGTCTGGATGCTCCTGCTTATGTCATGTTTAAATATAAGCAAAGTAAAGAACATGTAGTTCCACAATATGGTAATATGGAATTTGCACTAATGCCAGAAATGAATTTTTCAGATTCGAAATATTATCCTGTTGATGAATTTATTGAAATTATAGCTAGTCGTGGAATAATGAAGATAAACCAGGGGACGTCAATAGGAAACAGGATGTCTGATTCTGAAGTCTTTCCACCTATCGTAATTATAAGAGATGGAAAGGTAGAAATCTATAAGGACTTTGAAAAAGACTGGAAATATAGTTTTATTAATGCTACTAATTACTTTATAGACGTAGTAAAAAATAATGGAGAACCAATTCTCTCTGGTGAACAAGCAAGATCTATATTGGAATTTAATCTAGCAGCAATTAAATCTGTTGAGCAAAAAAAAGAGATTTTTCTTGATTAAGAGATTATTCAACTAATAGATCTTTATCGTATTTCAATTCTTTAGTAATTAAACCCGATTGTTTCCCTTTCTTTAAATCTTTTCTTATTCTTGAAAAATACCTATGTAATTTCGCGCCATTGATATCTTTAGGTTCCTCAACTGAGCATGAACGGTTTATTTCATTTTCAGAAGTCATTTCTTCCCAAAAAATAGCTCTTTTTTTTTGATCTGAGACGTGCGCCATTTTAGCAAAAACTGTTAGGTTTTTTCCTTGTTCTCCATTATAAATAGGTTTTCCTCCACTTTTCATAACTTCAATAAAATGTTCTGTTGAATTGATAAAAGAATATCTCCAATCTCTTGGGAGCTCGTTTCCATATGTGTTTACTTCTCCATTAGTATATACAATAATAGGAGGAAATTGGGAACTTTTTGAAATAAAATTACCTCCACAAGTACATTGATTTATCCACATTAATCCTTTTGTACCAGATATCTCAATATATTCATCACATACATAGTAGTTAGTAGGATAATATAGATTAGGAGCTATGGTAATCTCAAATATACCATATCTGGGTGTTTCATCATTATTATTCTTTGGATATCTCCAAATTATATAACTTGGTCCATCCCAGACCGCAGAAAAATAATCAATCCAACTATAAACTTGTTCAATTCTTTCTTCACCCATTAACCATAGAGCCATTGAAAATTTATGAATTCCATCATCATAAACCCATGGACCTCCCCCACAAATATTAAATTTTCTACGCCATCCAGTTGATTTTAGATCTCTAGGCATACTAGGGCCTCCTGCATTAATTGAATTGATTCTAAAATTTAATAAATCTCCGATGATTCCATTTACCAATAATTCCTTTGCTCTTAGATACAATGGATAAAATCGAAAATTTTCATATACTTTTAATATCACCTTTTCTTCTTCACAAACCTTTATCATTTTTTCACAATCTGTTATTGTATGAGCCATTGGTTTTTGAACTGAAAGTCCTTTAATACCTTTTTTCGCACAATATTCCGTCATAGACCCATGAAGATGATGGGGAGTTAAAATTTCTACAATATCTAAATCTTCCCGATCAACCATTTCTCGATAGTCTGAGTATATTTTTATAGTTCTTAAGCCCCATTGTTCTAATTTATCCCTAGCTTTACTAATTTCAGTATCAGATACAGCAACAATTTCTGTGTCTGGTGAATGGAGATAACCTAAAACATTTAGATTGGCGATATCCCCACAACCAATAATACCTACTCTCAACATAATGTTAAAAGTTCAAATTAATATTTATCATTTATTAAATTCATCTATAAAAAGAATTTAATTTCCTTTTTCCTTCATTTCATACCAATCTTTCATTTCAAATAATTGAGTATCATCTTCTATGAGAAGGTCTCCCTTCGCATCTTTTCTAATAATTTCAAAAATTTTATCGCAAATATCTGGATTATCTTTAGCTATATTTTCATTCCATCCTGGATCTTTTGATAAATCGAATAATCGTTGGTATGACCTGTCATTAGAAGCAATCAAAGAGAAGTTATCATCCTTATATAACGTACACGCATGAAAACCACATGTAATATAATTACGCTCTTCTAAAAGTTGATCATCTTCTTCAGTAAATTTTGAAAGATCTATTCCATCAAATACATCAGGCTTATCTTTATCTAAATAACCAAAGATTGTAGGTAATATATCAAAATCATAAACATATGGTTTTTCTATTCTTTTAGGGGCATTGACATTATTAGGTGGTTTAATCATAAAAGGAATATCAACCAATTCGGGATACATATAATAAGGGATCTTTCCTGTTGCGTTATGCTCTCCTATGGAATGGCCATGATCACTAATAAAAATTATTAAAGAATCCTCATATAATTCCATACTTTTTAATTCATTTATAAAATACCCAAACCACGCATCACATAACGATACTTCTCCAGCATAACAAGCTCTCATATATTGTAACTCTCCTTCAGTAAGATAATCAATATCATGACGATAAGCAGGTGTAATTACTCTCCTACCATTATAGTTCTTATCTACATAAAGATCAAGGTATTTTTGAGGAGGATCCCAAGGTTCATGTGGATCAAATTCATCAATTAAGCAAAAAGTCTTTTTAATTTCTTGAGTGTCTTTAGTAAATTCAATAGCCTTTTTGAAAGTTTGAGCTGGAAAATAATTTTCCTCTGTTTTTCTATTTTGAATATTTGGAAAATACTTATTTAATATGAGTTTTTGATACCCTCTGCCAGCTAGGTCTCCACTAACAGTATGTTCTATCATCATTTTTTTAAGTTCAGATTTACCTTTCCTTAAAATTGCTCTATATTTATCGTTTTCATGACCTCTAATCCAATTCCATTGATCGTAACCTAAATGAAAATTCATATTAGGTTTAAAATGATGATACGTACTTGTTATAAATGCTGTTTTGTATCCAAAACTATTTAAGTATTCAGATAGGTGTTTTTGTTGAGGCGGAATTGGATGCCATCCTGGCGCTTTAACTAAATCATCAGTTCGAAGTTTTGGTCTCTGGTGATTAAATGGAAACGTACGAATTCCTGTATGAATAGCTCTACGTACAGGTATCGTTGGTAATGATTCAGGATAAGCTTTATCAAATACAATACAATCTTTAGCAAACTCATCAAAATTTGGTGTTTTTATCCATTCATTTCCATAAATCCTTCCAGTATGATCTTTCCTCAAGGTATCAAATATTATTAAAAAAATTTTCATGATAATAAGACTTCTGGTTAATAAATCTATTAATATTTAATCATGTAAAATACTTATAAGAATTATCCTTAATTTGCTTTGAGTATTAAAATTAAAAATTAATTCCATATAAAAGCTATTTTGATAAGTTTTAGACAAAAAAATTAAAAAACTGAAATGTAAAAAAATGAATACTTTTTCATTATTAATAAAACCAGCATCAGCAGATTGTAATTTAAGATGTGAATACTGTTTCTATATTGATCACCTTGAAAAGATTAAAGACACCCCTCGAATGTCAGATGAAATATTAAAAAAAATGATAGCCAGTTTTATGGAGACTAATCAAAATAATAATTATGCTTTTGGGTGGCAAGGAGGGGAACCAATGATAATGGGACTAAAATTTTTTCAAAAAGCGGTAGAACTTCAAAAACTTTATGCGCCCCCTGGAGCTGTTATAAGTAATGGTCTTCAAACAAATGGTACTCTTATTACTAGTGATTTTGCACACTTTCTTGGTGAATATAAATTTCTACTTGGAGTAAGTCTTGATGGGCCTGCTTATATACATGATTATTATAGGAAAACTATAGGTCAAAAACCGACTCATAATCTAGTTATGCGCGGTATTGAGTATTTGAGACAAAAAGAAGTCGAATTCAATATTTTAATTCTTGTAAATCACGAAAATGTAAGGAAAGCAAGTGAAATTTATCAATATCTACGAGAACAAGGCTTTTATTATCACCAATATATCCCTTGTGTTGAATATAATGAAATAAATAGTCCAGAGTCTTTTTCAATAACAGGAGAAGAATGGGGAAATTTTCTCTGTGATCTATTTGATCAATGGATAAAAAAAGATATGCATAAAATTTCTATACGCCTTTTTGATTCAATCCTAGAATATTTAGTATATGGACGCTATAATGTATGCTATATGAGTAAAAATTGTTGTCAATATTTTGTAATTGAGTATGATGGAAGTGTTTATCCCTGTGATTTTTTTGTTCGGGAAGATCTATTATTAGGAAATGTTCTTTATGATAAATGGGCAGATATTCTAAAATCTCCAATTTATCGTAAATTCGGACAGGAAAAAGCTAATTGGCATAAAAGTTGTAACTCATGTTCTTTCATTAATTTATGCCATGGAGATTGTCAAAAGTTCCGTATAGGAAGCCCTCAAAGCTCAAATATATTGAGTGTTTTATGTAAGGGATGGAAGAAATTTTATACATATACTTTACCACATTTTAAGATCATTGCTGATAGAATAAAAAATAGACATGAGATTCATTCAATGATGCAAATTAAATCTGAGAAAGTTGGACGAAATTCCCCCTGTCCTTGTGGAAGTGGAAAAAAATATAAAAATTGCTGTATGAGATAATAGCTTAAGACTTTTTTAATTTCCATCTTAATGGTTTACTTATTTTACTTCTACCATAAAAAACTATCTGATCTTCTTTAATGTTAATATCCTTTTCTAAGTCATTAACTTCTAGACTTACAAGTTGCTTTAATTCATCACTATTTAGATTCAATGTAACTTTCCAATTCCCTTCAATAAGAGGAGCATACCAACCAGAATATCCTTCTTCTGTCTTTTTAAAACCCAATATTGGAGAAGAGATATCATACTTTTCTTTTGGTAAACTTGGTGAAAATTTTATGCCTTTTTTAGTGAATTTCGCTCCTATCAAATGTGTTATATTATATAATGGCCAAGCATGTGGATGTAAATTCATAACAGGAAAATCTGTCCAGTTTATTCCGAATGGGTCTTCTAACATAATTTTTTTATCTTTTGGATCTCCTGTAACAAAATATTCAAAAAAGTGAGTTTGTCCATGATATATTGAGAGATCAGAGTTATATGTATCTGGTCCACTCCAAATTCCATACCATATATCAGGAAAAGCCTCTGCGTGAAATGCAAGTGTATTTTTTTTCCATTCATCCCAAGCCATTTCACTTTTTACACAGGATAAAGCCCATATTAATGTTCCATTAATTGATGACCAAATTCCACCATTAACTCGCATACCAACTTCTCTTTTCATTACATCAATGTCTTTGCTTAGTAGCCTTGCTCCGATCTTTGATGAATTTCGTAACAACTTATTAATATTATTTATTAAAACTGGAATCCAGTCATTATCAACAGCATCTCCTATAATGGCCCATGGTTGAGGTTCTAACCATAAGATTTCATCTCCAATCCAGCCTAGATCGTCGTTAAACCACGCTCGCTTAAACCATTGTCCATTCCACTGAGCTTTAACAGCTTTTTTCAAAGATTCGGCATACTTAATGACCTTATCAACCATATCATAGTTTTCGATAATGCTCAATAAATCCGCAAATTTACTGAGAACATAAATTGCCATAGCAGTATTAAGAATACTTTCTCCATGAGCTCTCACCTCCTCATGTTTTTCTTCTGGAACATGTCCCATTACAGCACCATCATTCCAATCACCTGTTGAGAGTCTTTGAAGTCCATGCTTTCCAATTCCAGTAATTTCTGTAAAATGGTTAAAACATAAAATTAGCATTTTTAAAACTGTTGATATACTAGCTTCTTTACCATAAAGAGGATAAGTCGGAATTACTTCCTCTAAAAATTCTTTATCTCTTGTAGCTAGTATATATTCACTAGTAACCCATAATAACCATAATTCAAGATCACTGGGAAAAAATGGCAATGGTATAATCATTCCATTACCAATGACCCCATACGGAATTTCTCCATCTTCTTTAGTAGTTTTTAAAATGTATCTAATAATTTCTTTAACAATTTTGGGTTCGCAAAAAATAAAAGGTAGCGTATGCTGTAGTGGATCTCGTGCCGCTATTTGAGCTCCCATTATATATTGATAGACATGTCCTTGAGAAAGAATATGCTCATTGAAATAATCATCATACGTCATTGCACTACGCAAATAATAATTATGCCATATAGTTTCACGTTCTACCCAATCTTCTTCGGGAATAGACAATGTTACTATATTTCTTTTCCAACTTTCGGCGGAATAATCCCATTGATTATAAATTTCATTTTTATAATCTTTTAAAACTTGATCGAGATAAATGCCTTTAGGCAAATAACCATATGCAAAATATAAAGTTCGACTTTCTTTTGGTTTTAAATGAACTCGTTGTTCTACTATCATTGCACTTTTATCGTCTACCGTATCTAAATTAGAAGGAAGAGTGCCTTTAACTCCATCAGGAAACTTAACGCCCCCTTTTCCAAAAAATTCAAATCCATTAGTACTAAAACCTTTAATAGGACCATTCAATGAAATTAAGAATGTTTTAGGGGATTTTTTGCTTTCAAATACAGGTTTGGGTGCTTCTTTTTCGTTTACATCCTTCCGACCTTGAAAATATTTAGCTTCGAATAAACCAGAATCATCTATTAAAGAAAATTCATGTGAAAATTTTGAACTAAATTCTCTTCGTTTTTTATTCATTAATGAAAGATCTTTTTTCCCAAAAGCTGCATAATATGCAAGTGCCGAAAATTGAAACATTTTACATCCCCAATATTCTATCCACCGTAAATTTTTCGATTGTTCAGTATTATTTGAAATTGTAATTTGAGATATAAGTAAAGGATCATCTCCATAAGGTGCAAAAATAACTTGATCCACTGATAAATTATACCCTTTAACGATTTTACGGAAATATCCAATCCCAAAGATTCGATCAAATGAATCTCCGTTTCCTGAATAAAATGTACTTAACAGATTTTCTCCATCAACTAAATATCCAAACCCTCCTGCGAATTGATTTTGCTCGGGATCATAATCATTAAGGAATTTTGGACATCCTTCATCTTGACGAACTTGAACATAACCAAAATTTGAAGCAACTCCGACTAAGCGATCGTTTCCAACTTGATGTAGATGTTCTATATTAGAGCGCAACTTTTCATTTAAAGGAGTAATTGCTTTAGGATCATTTATTTGGTCGCAAGTATAACGATAAGCAGGTAATCCAAATTCATCTTCAATCCATTCACCAAAATAACCAGAACCAAATGGTTTTTTTAACATTTCTCAAAAGATACTCTTAATTAGTGTTATATTATAAATTCCCGCTAATATAAGAACTTTCATATTCTTATTTGTAATAAAATCTTACGTGGTAAAAAAGTCTTTAAAGTAAGAATACTTTTTTGGTTTATTAATTAAACAAAATGATACTAAATGAATTGGATTCTCACTGATCTTGGAATTGTTGGAATTACATTCTTTTACGTTATTTTAACGATTTTTATCCCTCTAATATTATACAAAAAGGAAAAAATCTCTAAATTCTCAGCAAGAAAGTCACTCCATATGTTTGCTGGTTTAGCAATACTAAGCTCACCATTTTATTGTTGGCCATTTTGGCCAACTATTATAGGTGTTATTTTGACTATATTCGTTTATTTTAGCTCAAAAGAATCAAAAGTAAAGCAACTAAAAGATTTATATGACGCAATCTCTGAAGAACAAGAAAATGGTTTGAAGAGAGCTTTTCTTCAAGGTCCCTTTTTTTATTGTATTTCTATTACATTTTTAGTGTTTATTTTTGCAATTTTTGCTCCAGATCAATTTTATTTTCCAATAGCGGGAGTATTGATAATGATAGTTGCTGATACTTTAGCTTCAGTAATAGGAAAACGTTGGGGAAAAGTAAGTTTATGTCTTAAATACACAAATTCAAAAAGAACCTTAGAAGGAAGTTTAACTTTCTTTGGGACCGCGTATCTGCTATGTTTTCTCTCGTTTTCCCTATTTGGTTTGTTAATCCCTACTTTTCAAGATCCTTTGAATTTACCTACTATATTAATATATTCATTAATCACCAGTGCAATCGCTACAATAATCGAATTAATTTCCCCGAGCACATATGACGATTTAACTGTTCCTATAGGTAGCACTTTGATTATATACCTTTTAACTTTACTCTAGCATTAACTTATCTTTTATTTTAATTCAAATAGTTTTTAAAATTATAAGATCACGTATCATGGAAAATATCCAAAAATCCTTTGATGTAATAGTAGTTGGTGCTGGTACAGGTGGAGCTACTTCTGCCAGATTTGCAGCAAAGAAAGGTTTAGATGTATGTTTAATAGACAGAAAACCAAGGGTAAAGATTGGAGATAAAATATGCGGTGATGCTGTAGGAAATGAAATTTTTGATTTCTTAAAGATTAACCATCCAAAAAATGAAGAATTATCATGTTATATAAAAGGAGCGAAATTGTACTCACCCAACCTTAAAAAGTGTATAACATTACTGGATCCTAAACAAGCAGGATACATTGTAAATAGATTAGAATTTGGACAAAGATTATTAAATGATTCTTTAGATGCGGGTGTAAAACAATTCTTAGATAATACTATGGCTTTAGATTTGTTATATAAAAATGGAACTGTTATTGGACTTAAAGTAAAATTAGAAAATGGAGAAAAAATAACCCTTAATGCCAAAATCGTTATTGATGCAAGTGGATTTTATTCAACCTTAAGAAAAAATGTAAGAAGTTCCCTAATTGAAAAAGATTTATCAAAAAGCGATAGTATTTTATGTTATCGTGAGATTGTGAAATTTTCTCCTACAGATCAACAAGTAGATGATCCTGAATACATTACAATAATTCTAGATCAAGAAAAAGCTCCTGGAGGATACATCTGGTATTTTCCAAAAAACGAGTCTTCTGTTAATATAGGAATTGGTACCTTTATGGATTATCGAGGTAAAGTTAAGGATTTATATAAAAAAAATGTATTTCAAGAATTTATTAAAACATCTAAAGTTGAAATTCTCTCAACTGGAGGTGGTGTAGTTCCTGTAAGGAGACCACTATGGTCCTGTGCTGATAATGGATTTATGTTAGTAGGAGATGCTGCCTGTCAAGTTAATCCACTTCATGGGGGTGGGATTGATCCCTCTATGAGAGCGGGATTTCATGCTGCAAATTCAGCAGTTCATGCAATAGAAAATAATGATAATTCTGTAACCGAGTTATGGGATTATAATTATAATATAATGACAAGTTTTGGAGCTGAATTTGCCTCATTAGATTTATTAAGAATTGTTTTACAAAATCTTTCAAATGAGGAACTAAATTTTGGCTTAGAACGAGATTTGTTGAGCGGAGAAGAAATTTTAGAAATTTCCTCAACAGGTGGGTTAAATTTATCTTTAATTAATATGGCAGCTAAAGCTTTTAAAGGAATTTCCCAACCAAATTTATTATTAGATCTAAATTATCTTAGGATAAAAATGAACGAGATCGCGAAACTTTATAAAAAATTTGCTAACAAATTAGATCAATTTTCTAATTGGAAAGAAAAAGTTATTGCAATATATGATAAGATTGAAAGAATGATTGTGAAGATAAAAAAAAAATAAAGAAATTAAAAGATGTGAATTTTATGGTTGATATAATAATTGATGAGTATATTGAAAAAAGTACTTATGAGTATTTAATTAAAAAAATCAATACTGAAGGTGCTTTGCATTTTTCTTTAATAGATCCTGATCCTTTAAAACAAGGACCATCCAAAGCGGGAAAAATGGCAAAATATGCTGAAGATGCTGGTACTGATGCCATTTTAATAGGAGGAAGTACTGTGTTTGATCAAACCTTTGTTGATAACACAATAGTTGCAATAAAGGATAAAGTCTCGGTCCCAATTATTATTTTTCCTGGAGGTATTAGTAATGTTTCCAAACATGCTGATGCGATTTTTTTTATGTCTTTATTAAATTCATCTGATCCTTATTCCATTATTGGTCAACAAGCCCTTGCTTCCTATACAATTAAATCTTATAACTTAGAATATATTTCAATGGCGTATCTAATAATAGAGCCCGGAGGTAGTGCTGGATGGATAGGAAATGCGAGATTATTACCAAGAAAGAAACCTAAATTAACAGCAGCTTATGCTTTAGCGGCAGAAATGTTTGGTTTCAAAATTGTATATTTAGAAGCAGGCTCGGGAGGAGAAAAAATTCCTGTTGACCATATAAAAACATGTTCGTCAATTCTGAATATTCCAATAATTACTGGTGGCGGTGTTGACAATAAAGAAGATGCGAGAGCTTTCGTGGACGCTGGAGCAGATATCATTGTAATGGGTACGTACATTGAAAATCATATTCTTAAAGATAATGGAAACTCATTAAAAGGCATAATTGACGAAATTAAAAGCACTGCGAAATCTCATAAAAAGAATTTTACAATAAGATAAGGATTGTATTTTAATGAAATTAAAAGATGCCATCGAAATTCTTCGACCCATTAATGATATAATGGGAAGTTTAACTGTTATTATAGGAGTTTTAAATACAAGATTTGATATTGATCCCATTATATTAATTTTAAATCTAATTTTGGGTGTTCTTACTTATTTCTTTATTGCTGGTGCCGGGAATGTCATTAATGACTATTATGACATCGAAATTGATAAAATAAATCGTCCCGAAAGACCTATTCCTAGAGGTTCAATAACATTGAACCAAGCAAAGATCTTATGGTTCGTAACTTCTTTAATAAGCGTTACAATTGCTATTTTCCATAGTATTTTATTTAATATTGGATATTTGAATATTATTTTGGTTGTTTTTTTTGTTTTTATAGGATGGTTCTATGCCGCTTGGGGCAAAAAAAGTGGGTTCATTGGAAATATAATTGTCAGTATATCCTTTTCGATAGGACTTGTTTACGGAGCCGTTTTAAACAGTTCTAATATTCCTCCATATATATATTTCTTCTTTTTAACAGCATTTTTTCTTCTACTATCTCGAGAAATTATCAAAGGATGTGAAGATATTGAAGGAGATAAAAATGAAGGTGTAAAAACATTAGCCATTAAGATTGGGATAAAAAAATCAACAATATTTTCTTTAATATTTGCACTATTAGCTATAGTTTTCTTTATTCTACCTTATTTCACTAATATTTTGAATCCATTATTGTTTTTGATTTCGATGTTTTTTGGATTAGCATTAGTAATATATACTATCGCGTTAATGTTAAAATCTAATTTAGTGAGAAAGGATTTTAAAAGAATTAGTTTATTATTGAAAATATCTATGTTTCTCGGATTAATTTCTTTTATCTTTGCAAGCTTTTAAAAATTCAAAAATACCATTAAAATCTTTATTGTTAATTAAACCGTTTAACTTTTCCTTATTTTTTTCATTCAATTCACTAAAAGGAAATATTTGAATTAATCTTCTAACTTGGGTTAAACCTAAATATTTTCTCGTGTAATCTGCGTCAGAATATTTATAAGTTGTAAGAAAATCACTATCCAATTTTTCCCTAAACACTTCTAAAATGAAATTAAAAAACTTTCTTAATAAATTCTGTTCATTTGGGTTAGCTATTGGCTCAAAAAATATTTGAATCGGATGAGTTCTGTATGTATTTCCAGATACTAGAATACCATTAACATTAAAATCTTCCGATATAATCCCTAATCCTACTCTTCCATCATAAGACCCAGTATCAACGGTTCTAACATATAAGATGCTTGATACGATTCTCTTTTTTAAATTGTTATTAACATGTAGAATTATAGTTTTATATTTGTTATTTTGATAATCATTAGCATCGATGACTGAAATTTCATTACTACCTTCATTTTGTAATACATCTTCTTTTAATAAATAGTAATGCACTGTCAAGGGTTTATTAACACAGAATTCTGCAAGAAATTCATCAAATTCAGACCCAGCACGATATTTGAATTCTGGTTTAAGAATATACTTTTTTTCAAAGAATCTATTATTGTTCTTTATTTTAATTCCTTTAAATTCTAACTTTTCAGATTTAGGTTTTTTTTTCTTATTAAAAAATCCAATACAGATATTTGTTCCTGTATATTCGAAAATTTTTGTCTCAAATACTATCATTCTTCTAATATTATAATATTTTAGGAAATCTCTACGAAATTTATTAGAAACTGATGCACCAAATAAGAAATTTGAGGGGATAATATAAATCAAATTCTCAATATCATTTCTCAAATCATTTATCATAGCGATTTGGTATAAATCTTGATAACCTTCGTTCTTACCTTTAAAAAAATTTAAGTATTTTTGAGTTTCCTTATGCTTTCTAATATATCCTAAATATAAATACGGTGGATTAGTTATGTGAAATAAAGGAAATTGTACATTATTCAAAAATGTAGGGAAATTATCTAAATTATCTCTTAGTTGAATATTATTATTGGCTATTTTTGAAGAGATACCATAATTTTCAGCATTAATAACACATTTTTGAACCATCTCAGGTTGAATATCATATAAATAAATATGATCTTTAAAAAATTGAATTCGATCATCTGGGGAAATTGAGTTTAAGATTGGTAAAATTAGATTTCCTTCTCCAGCGTATAAATCTATCCATAAATAATCCCATAATTTATCTTTTATTTTGGGAAATATATATTTAATAAAAATTTCTCTTGAAGTTAAATGAAACCCTAAAGATCTTCGATATTTATTATCTTTTAAATCCTGTATTTTATTTCCCATATGCATTAGACACTCTAAAACTTACAGATAATTTTATTAATAACTTTATCTCAATATAAGTTTATGATTAATTGGATTATAATGATATTTTATCAACTATAAACTTTAGGTATCTAAATCTCGAACAGATCTTTATCACTAGTTTGCTTTTATTGCTGATTTTCCGCGGATTATACATTATAACTTACTATTTCAATTATAATAAGGATCGGAATAAAGAAATAGCAGAAATGGTAAAACTATTCACTAAAAATGAGAAAATTTTTTAATTGAAAAAAAGACGCTCTTAAAGTAATATAGAATGAGAAAATTAAAAAAAAAAAAAAAAATATTGACTATTTTAAAAATTTGTATTTTTCAGCTTTATATATTCGATAGAAGTCTTCAATTGTAGTTAATACTATTACTAATATAATCACACCAGCAATTCCTCTGAAAATATCGTAAAATTCTGGAGCAAGCCCAATATTTGTAAGAATATCTCCGGGTTCGTTAACGATTAATATTGGAAATATCTCTGGTCGAAGCATCATCAAACTGATTACTGATATTGATGCTAGTTTTACGCCTATTGTTATACCATGGATAATCTGATGAGCAAAATACTGTCTATTTCCTATCAATCCTCTACTCAAATCTAAAATCCCCTCAACTAAAATGAATAAACCCGCGAATTGCAGGTATAATAGAAATTCTGGCTCAATTAAGCTTGTTATAGCGGGAATTGGTTGCACTATAAAAAAAATCCCTACCATAATTGCGATTGCGCCACCAATGATAACTCCAACAGGTTTAATATAAGTTTTTACTGGTCTTTTCTTTATTTCTGAAATCGGAATTCCTTGTTCACGTGCTAACTCAACTTGCTGTTTTTCTTTCTCTCGTATTTTCTTAGATTTAAAATCTTCAGGAAAATAACCTTCCATAGATAATGCTACAAAAATTATAGTGATTATTGCAAAGGTTGAAAGGCATCCAATTTGTATTCCCTGAATTATATTTCCGAATAATTGACTTATATCAACATTCCCAAAAATTAAATCTACAATTTGTGCGACAAGAGTAATTCCAATTATTACAAAAAATACAAATCCTAACACCTTTAGATAATATGGCCACAGTTCCTTAGTGATATAAACTTTTGGTGTTCCTCGTCGTTTATATTCCTTTGCAATACTTTGTGGGCTCCCCATATGAGAAATTGCCATTTGAACCGTTTCTATTGTGGGTTGACCAGTTCCGGATAACTCTTCTGCCTTACTCCAAATGTGTTCTTCAAGCTCAGCCAAAATTTCCTTATGTTCCTTTTTGTCTTTAAGCCATTCGGGTAATTTTGATTTGACTTCCTTTAAATACACTTTAATTAAATTTGCCATTTCTTTTTCATTCATTTCTTAAACCTCTTTCTTTTAATTCTTTTTCTATATTATTTCCACAAACATCACAAAACCGAACTTCTAAATTTGAAAGTTCAATTTTATTGGCGCACATAGGACAAAATAAATATTTCTCTGATTTTAAATTAACACTTACATCAAACAGTGGTGCTATGGCTTCAGTTAATTTACTATAAAATCCAGTAAGGTGATTAAAAATTTTTTTTCCATAATCAGTAACTCTATAAAACTTTCTCTTTCTTCCAGAGTCTTCTCTTTCAGATTTTATAATATTATCAACCTCTAACTTTCTTAATATAGGATATAGTGTTCCTTCTTCTATAACTAATATTTCATTTGTTTGATCTGTTAAATCTTTCAGAATTTTATACCCATGTGAACCTTCTTCACCTGCTTGAATAATTATAGATAATATACAAAGTGAACTTATTCCCCTATTAATCTCAGTTTCTTGTTTTTCAACATAATCTCTGAACTCCTGTGAAGCTATTAATGCATTAGAATCTAATTCTTTAATACGTTTTATCACTATTTTCAACTCTATTTTTTTGTATTTTCATGTTTTTTTTAATAATATAGTATTCTATAGATACTATACAACATATAGTATTTAAACTTTACTATTCTTTTCAAAGTAAAGAATTTTAAAACTTTAAATTTTCACCAATTTTTACTAATTAAAACCCAAATTTTTAGAAATAAACCTTAAATCTAAAAATGCATCAAAAAAATTCACCTGTTATCATTGGAGCCGCTCAAATTACTCAACAAAAAGATGTACATATACCACTTGATCCACTTAATTTAGTTGCTGAAGCCTGTAAAAATGCCCTTATAATATCAAAAGCAGATAATTTGAAAGACATAATTGATACTATATATATGTCTACTATTTCTAGTTGGATTTATGAGGATGCTCCAGGGAAACTGAGCCAACTCCTTGGAATAAAACCAGTTCAATATTATACCGCTCCTATAAGCGGTAATACACCTCAATTATTAGTTAATAAGGCTGCTAAAGCTATTTCTTTAGGTGAAAGTAAGGCTATACTTATTACCGGAGGAGAGGCATCTTATTCTAGATATCGTGCTAAAAAAGGTGAAATCACATTAAATTGGCCAGATTTGCCTGCAGGAGCAGCAAATAAAGCTCGAAAAGCTATCATTTTCTATTTAAGTGAGTTTGAAAATAGTTATAAACTTTCCAATCCCACATATATCTACGCTTTACTCGAAACAGCTCTAAGATCTGCGTCTGGTAGAAGTATAAAAGAGC
Source organism: uncultured archaeon (assembly GCA_964409945.1). Taxonomy (GTDB): domain Archaea; phylum Asgardarchaeota; class Lokiarchaeia; order Sigyniarchaeales; family SOKP01; genus Loki-b32. Next base: position 26,171 of record CAYPFJ010000035.1, read on the forward strand.
ATTTAGATCATATCGGTAAGCAATATGAAAGATTTTCTAAAATAGCTTCTCAAAATCCTTATGCTTGGTTACAAAATCATTTTAATGTAGAAGAAATAATTACTCCTAGCTCTAATAATCGTATAATTTGTCATCCATATACAAAACGCATGGTTGCCAACCTTTATGTAGATCAAGCAGCTGCATTAATCATGACAAATGAAAATTTTGCTAAAAATCTTGGCATTGACAGAAAATTCTGGGTTTATCCAATGGGAGGTGTAGATCTACATAATATTTTTTATATATCTCAACGTCCTCAGCTGGATGATTCGCCAGCAATAAGAGAAGCATCACAACTTGCGTTAAAGCAAGCAGGTCTAAAATTAGATAATATAGATGTTTTTGATCTCTATAATTGTTTTCCTTGTATGGTTGAAATTGCTAGGCAAGAAATTGGAATTCCTGACGATGATAAACGTGATTTAACAATAACTGGAGGACTTTCTTTTTTTGGCGGACCTTTCAGTAGTTATTCAATGCATGCAATTGTTTCTGCTGTTGATTTGATTCAAAAAAATCCAAAGATGAAAATAATGATATTAGCAAATGGAGGATATAATACATCAGAATCGGTTGGGATATATGGAAATAAACCTCCTGCTATTGATTGGAAAGAAAATGAATATGATGATATACAACAAAAAATTAATTCGAAAGCCCTGCCAGAACCAGTCAAAAAAGCGAATGGAGATATTACAATAAAAGCATATACAATAATATATGATAGAAAAGGCTTACCAGAAATAGGTGTCGCAATGGGGCAGTTAGAGAGTGGAGAACGTACTTTTGCGTTTATATCATCAGACTCAAAAACTCTTTTAAATTTAGAGAAAGAAGAACTTGTAGGAAAAACTTTTTTGGTTAAATATAACAATGAAACAAAACAAAATAGTCTGATAATTAAGTCTTAAGTGTTTTTAATTAATCATTAATATGAAAAACTTACTTTTGATTTATTATATAATTGAATGGATTTTTACTGAATATACAAACTTTTCATAATTTTAAAATCAAAATTTATTGAATTAACGAGATCAAAAAAATTAAATAGTGGTAGTTTGATTTTATATTTAAGGAGACGGGTTAAGAATAAATTGATTTCAGTTTCCGAGTAGAATAAATTTTAAATTTACAAAATCTTAATAATATAGTAAGAACGGTATTATAATATGGGCCAAAAAAGTTCATATAAGGAATTCATAGACCCGATTTTCATTAAAATGAAAAAAAATAGTAAGTACATATATGATTTACTTACTAAGCCTAAAATTGTTAAGATTTCAATTTATGTTAGTCTGATCACATTTTTACCAGGATTAATTACGGGATTAATCGTTGCAATTAATTTTGGTTCTCTTAAATATAGTCTTTGGTATAATTGGATAAGTGATTTAGGATCTCTTATATATACTCCCGCTCCCTTCATATTAGATTTAACATGTATTTTAAGCGCAATCTTTATTATCCCTTTAATTTTGAATTTAAATCGATTATATAGTACGCATCAAAATCGTAAATTAGACAACTCAAAGAAGGAATATTATACAATCTTATTTAGAAGAATATTTGGTTATACGGGAGTGGTTTGTCTTTTTATTGGTGTTATTGGTATGTTTTTTGTAGGAGTATTTAGTTTAGAACGATCTCCATTTGATTTACATTTTTATTTCTCTACATCAGCATTTGGTGGATTTGCTTTTGGTGCATTTTTTACGGGGTTAGCAATAGTATTAAGGAAAAGAATATTCCCGAAAGGCGTAGGGTACTTCATGATATTTGGTCCATCGACTGCGTCTATATTATATCTATTCTGTCCTGCGCCATTAACGAGACAGTTTCTTGAGTGGATTTTGATGTTTAGCTCACTCTCATGGTATTATGTAATTGTTTTCATAACGTTACAAAAGTTAAATTCACTTCTTTTTTTCAATCCTGATTTTAAATGGTAAATCAGACTTTTTTCCTTTTCTTGAATCAGAGATTACTTGTTGAAAAATGGACTCCATTAGTTTTAATAAACGCCTAGGATTTAAACTATTTAAAACATAATTATTCATATTTTTATTTAAAAATTAGAGGATTTAAAATGAGTTATTCTGATCATGAAATGATAAATAATTACCTTACTCAGGTTTATAAAAAACTTCCTGAATGGTTAAAATTAAAAAAAGAAGAAGCTGATAAAATTTTAAAAGATTTAGAAACTCAGATTCTAGATGAAGCAATAAATATCGCTGAAGGACGTGAACCATCTGATTTTGATATACAGCAAGCACTTTTACAAATTGGTACTCCAGAAAGTATTGCTAAAATATACAAAAGTCGAGGTACACCAAAACTATATATAACAGGAGAACTTTTTGACTTTTACATAAGAACTATGCTTTTTTTCTTCCTAATTGTCATTGCTATTAATATCATTGTCTCAATTTTTAAGTTTATTTTTCAACCTTTAAATTGGTTAATAAGCTTAGGAGAAATGTTTTCAGGAATGTGGATTGGTTGTTTGATTACTGCTCTCGTAATAACAGTCATATTTGTCTATTTTTCTATGGAGGGATTTTTGCCCGAGGATTTTGGTGTAATTCCCTCACGATTGGCTTTAATATTCCCATTCCATATATCAGAAAAGGGATTTCAAGAAACTCGAGAATATACAAAAATTAAATTAGAAGAAGCAAAACAAAAAGCAAAAGAGACTATCATTGGAGCACGAGTTCGTACAAAAGAAAAATTAGCTGAAATTAAAGCAGTTACAAAAGAAAAACTAGCAACAGCACAATTGCGAAGGGAACAAAAGCTACTAAAAGCAAAAATCCGAAGAGAAGAAAAATTAGAAAGAGCTAAACAACGTAGAGAGGAAAGAAAAGAAGCAACCAAAATGAAAAGAGAATTAAGAAAAAAACAGCCAGTTACAGTAGGAGAATTAATTTTTGGGGCTATTGCGGGCTTAATCTTTGGCTTAATTATTATAGTTCAGCCTTTTGCTGAAATTCCAGGCCTTTTTAAGCTTGAATTCTTGGATTGGTTGAAGATATTTGGATTATTTATAGTTATTGGTGGTTTAATTAATTTAATTCGCTTAATAATTGGAGTTAGGAATTATACGGGACAGCAGGTAATGTTAGTACTAGAAGCTCTTTTTTCATTAATGTTTATCCCAATATTATTAATTCTTTTAAACAATCCTGAGATATTTCCAATTTCTCTGTTTTCAGGGGGACTCATCCCTGAAATTCCATATGATACCAATAATTTAGCTTACATTATTTATTTCTGGGTAATAATTGCGATTATAATTGCGATTCTAGGGAGTATGATTGGAAACTTTTACAACGTGAATAAACTTCAAAAATTTAAAGCAGATTTTTACTAATCTTCTTTTAAAATATTATTTATTTTTTTTTTTTATTTATAATAGTGCAATTCTTTTATAATTCGGTAAAGAATATAGAATGATGTTTTAGATTATAAACCAGGTACGAAAACTTGCTCACCAAGAAAGATAACAGCGATAACTATAATTATTATAATTACAATAGCCACTAATCCAATAATTATTAAATTCTTTTTATCCCTAATATCATCTAAGATTTTTTATTTATATAACTTTTTTACAATAATGTGGTATAATGTTCTTCTTTGGTTTTCAAGCTATATTTTCAATATTCTATTGATTTTTTTATGATTTAAAAATGTTAAATTATAAACTTTGTTTTCATTTTACAAGATATTAGTAGCAACAATTTAAGAATTAATCATGGATCTACCAAAAAAACTGGATGAAAAATTAAATAATATTATCTCTTTTTTAAAAGGAAAAAAGGTAATAGTTGCCTTCTCGGGAGGTGTTGACAGCTCACTTTTAGCGTTTCTTTCTAAAAAATATGCTAAAGACACACTTCTTATAACTGAAAAGTCTATTCTTTATCCTGAAGAAGAAATCAATGAAGCTACACAATTTGCTAAAAAATTTGGTATAAATCACAAGATCATTGAAAGAGATCCCTTGAAAAATGAAAAATTCCAATGTAATCCTTCAAATCGATGTTATATTTGTAAAAATGGCTTATATAATGATATAATTCAAATAAAAAGCACAAAAAGTTTTGATATTATATTAGATGGATCAAACATTGATGATCTTTCGGATTATAGACCCGGAATCAAAGCGTTAAAAGAATTAAAAATATCTACTCCATATATAGAATTCAACATTAATAAGGACGAGATAAGACAGATTAGTAAATTTTATAATTTGGATGTTCAATCTAAACCATCAATGGCATGCTTCTCTTCTCGAATTCCTTATGGGCAAACTATCAATGAAGAAAAACTAATTATGATTAGAGAAGCGGAAAGATTCCTAAAAAATACATTCAATGTAAAGCAATTGAGAGTCAGATTACATGAAAATAAGTTAGGACGAATCGAATTTTTACAAAGCGATCTTCCAAAAGTTTTAACTGAAGAAAATATGAAAATTATTAAAGAAAAGTTAAGAAAACTTGGATTTATTTATGTTACAGTAGATCTAGCAGGATTTCGCTCGGGTTCTATGAACGAGGTTCTCAATTTAGATTCATAATTAGCTTTATTTTTGACTTTTTATGTAATTTATTATATTATTTCGTTTCATTATCGCATTTGATGCCGCCACTTGTATATCATTTTCCATTTCTTTTTTAGATTCTGGTACTTGTTCTCCTATTTCTTGTTTTATTTTAGTGTAAGCTGATTCCCGAAATCGAGGCAAAATATTTTCTTGTTTATCTTTCGCAAAAATCATTTTGATTTGGTTTGAATCATCAGCAAAGCCAATTTCAGAACACCTTATACCTTTTTCTCTTAAATCTGAAATTATTTTATTGGAAACATCCTCAGAACAATAAATTAGCAAAGAGTCTAAAGAAACTCCTAAATAATCAACAGATACTTTTTCGAGTAATTCAAGAACAATAGGATTTACAAGCTTTCTTACTTCCTCCTCATAAATTGTTACTCCACACTTTGCTTCATAATTAATCTCATAGAGATCTCCTCTGAGCCCACCGTTCGTCACATCGCACATTGTATGAATTTCATTTATGTAACTTGAATCTAAAATTACTTTGCAAGCTTCAAGAAATTTAATATTCAAAGTTTCTTTAACAACATGATGATTCCCTGAATAGATTGCTGTCGTTGTTATTGTTCCCCCACCAGCACCTTCTGTCATTAAAATTTTATCTCCAACATTGATATTTCTCCTTGCTAAAATTCGATTACATATTCCAACAGCACTAATCCCACCAACCAAACGGTTTCCAATAACCATATCTCCCCCTATCCGAAGTGTGGAGCCTGCAGTAATTGGAACTTTAGCTAATTCTGATATAGTAGAAATTCCTGCCATAAAATCAAATAATTTTCCAACATCTGCATCATCTCCCAGGTGTGTATCAATCATTATAGATATTGGTTTTGCGCCTTTAACGTATAAATCTCTAAGACACGCTCGAGTTACATGAAAACCACATATGAATGGAAAATCACTTAATCGAGAATGAATGCCCTCCATTTTCGATACTATTATTAGGTCATTCTCTTCAAATTGATCTCCTTGCAGATCACGTAATCGTACAGCTCCTGCATCATCTAAAGAAGTAGGTGCTAAATATGCTTTACTTTCTGTCTCTGACAATTCTGCTAGAATTTTATGGACAAAAAAATCTCCACTTCCTCTACATCCAACACCTTGCTTACCAACTGACACATTGGCTCTATTTATATCCAAAAGTTCTCTGATAAATGGATTAGATACTCTATTGATATCACTTTTTTGGCATTCTTCTAAGATTGCTTTAGCATATTTGTTTGCCAAATTATCATCAATTTCTTTGAAATTATGATATTCCTCTACTATTTTTTCAAGAATTTGTTGCTCAGAATATCCTTTATTTATTAAATTCCTAGTCAATCCTTCTAAATCGCTCAAGTTGCTCAAATCATTCTAAATTACTAAAAACTATGAATAAAAGTTTATAATATATTTAAATTATTTTGAAAATTCTTATTTATAGTTGAGAGTTCCCTTTTTTAAAAAAGATTAATATGACTTCTCTAAGAATAACAACGCCCTGTCGAATTCATCTTTCTTTAATCGATGAAAATGGATACACCGGTAGAGTAGATGGCGGTATTGGTCTTATGTTAGACCGACCAAACGTAGTTTTTGAAGCCTCTAATAGCGCTAAAGAATTTAAAATTGAAGCGAATAAGTATTATCGAGAATCAATTGAAGTCATTAATGAAATAGCCTCAAGGGTATTTAAAATATTCAATATTAGTAATAAAAATTTTCACTTCAATCTTAAAAGATATTTTCCATCACACGTAGGATTGGGCTCAAAGACGCAATTATCTTTAGCTATAGCCACCATAATAACAAAGTTGAAGAATATTACTCAATTAACTACTAGTGAATTAACAAAATTAGTAGAAAGAGGAGGCACTTCCGGAATTGGGTGGAGAGGTTTTGAAACAGGAGGTTTTATTTTAGATGGTGGACATGATTTTGGGAACGGAAAAGAAAAAGAGACTTTTTTACCATCGTCGGCTTCAACTTTTGCTAATCCTGCATTAACAATTTTTAGATATAATATACCTGAAAATTGGAGATTTGTATTAGTCATCCCTAATGTAAAGAAAGGAGCATATGGAGATGAAGAAGTCAGTGTTTTTCAAAATTACGCTCCAGTTCCTAGAAATGAAGTAAATGAAGTTTCTCACCAAATAATTATGAAAATAATTCCCGGAATTATAAAAAATGATTTAAAATGCTTTGGAGAAGGATTAAAAAGAATTCAGAGTATTGGTTTTAAAAAAATCGAAATTGAATTACAAAATGAAGTTGTCAAAGATCTTTTAAAATTTTTTGAAGATTATAGATTAAAGGCATATGGTATGTCATCTTTTGGACCTAGTGTTGTTGGGGTTGTAGAATCTGACTCAGAAGCAGAAATTTTATTAAGAGAAGTCCAAAAGAATCAAAAAAATAGTGGAGGACATATCTATATATGTAAACCTAATAATATAGGAGCAAAAATAGAATTTATAGATTGATTATAGATGCCCACAAGTAGTAATAAAATTTATTTTTCATCCGATCTAAGTGATAGAGAAAGAGCTTGTTTTGAAACTGGAATTAAATTAGGTGCGTTATATCACATTTTATGTGGAATCCCCATTCAAAGTGATGAAAATATAATTAATTCGATAGAAAGAGGTATTGAATCAGCAATTTCATGTCAACCTTATGTGAAATCTGTAAAAATTCATTTAAATAGAGAAA
>CAYPFJ010000036.1:0-32949 GCA_964409945.1 uncultured archaeon
ATATGAGCTGAAAATTTTTGGAAGGTTTATTTTTAAAAATTGTAGTAAGTGGGCTTGATAATGCAGGTAAAACCTCAATCTTAACTGCACTTGATAAAAAGTATGATTTTGAAAAAGATATTGTACAACTTAAACCCACTATTAGAATAGAGTATCATAAGATGAATTTTTTAAGAAGTAATACGGTAATCTGGGATATGGGAGGTCAAGAAACATATCGAGAGATTTATGTCAATTATCAAGATGTTTACTTTGATTCTACTGATTTACTAATCTATGTAATAGATATTCAAGATCCGGATCGATTTGATAACTCACTTGAATACTTAAATGCAATTTTAAGCTTCTTTGAAAAGAGTGAAATGAAAGTTCCGATAATAATAACATTTCATAAATATGATCCTGAGTTGAAAGCTAATGAAGAAATCCTTTTAAATATTGAAAAATTAAGAGAAAAAATATTAAATGAATATCCTTATTTCAACATATTATTTCAGCAATCTTCTATTTATGATATAATTTCTATAGTCCAGTTAGTTTCATATGGACTTTCTGTATTTGATAAAAAGTTTTTTCAACTTTCAGAATTATTAGAATACTATTTAGATATTTTTAAATGCCAAGCTTTAATTATATTCGATCGAAATGGTATTATCATTTCTGAATACTATAGTGATATCAACCCTGAAGTATATGTTGAGTTGCTAGAATCCATCAAAGAACATCTCTTCTTACTTAAACGGATGGATGAGGAAAAGTATGAAGGAAATTTTGATTTTACATCAACTGAAAGTCAGCTTTTTTCATATTTATTAAGAAAGAAAATAAATAATGATATGTTTTTTGTGTCTGCAGTACTTAAAGAACAAGAAAAAGAAAATTTTTTTGAAAGGTTCCCAGAATTTCTTGAAAACGTAACCCAGATTTTAAAAGAATTAATATAAACCCAATTATAACAAGGAAACTAACTTTAATCAATTTTTAGAAGGCTTCGAGCTTTATCAATTAATTTTTCTTTTTTCTTTCTATGATTTTTTATGAAATTTAAAACTTTCTCAACACATTCTTGTTTATGATCTCCACACATTAACTCACCCTTAACACACATTTCAAAGTCTTTAGCTAATTTTTCATCGTCTTCTTCAAAGTGATACATTAACATTTTATAAACCATGCATTTTTGAGGTTCACCACCTAATTGCTTCTGTTCTTTCAAATTTTTTCTGCCTCCAGTGAGAGATCCTTTAACCTTCTTTTCAATCGACTCAAGAGGTTCATTGAATGTAAAATAACTGTTAGGATTTCTCTTAGCCATTTTCTCTGAACCGTCAATTCCCGCTAACAAATAATGATAAGTTGCTCCTGGTAAAAAGAATTTCTTATAATTTCTGCGTGTTAGATCTCTAGTAAGACGTAAATGAGGATCCTGATCTATCCCTACAGGCACTATTGTTGGTTGAGGTCCTTCTATAACTTGTGGTAGTATAATATCTCCTACTTGTATTAACGAAGATATATAAAGTCCAAATGCCCTTTCACCATAAATTGCATTTAGCATATTCTGGGTAACGAGCCTACTAACCTTAAAACAAATATCCTTTACTTTAGACTCTCTCGATTGTCTCCAAATATATGCTTTTTTTGGAGATGGATCCAACCCAAGAGCTAATATATCAGCAATATTATCTACTGCTGTATCTTCTGCTTTCTCCCATGGTATTCCATTATCTTCCCAACTTTCAATATCTGCGACTCCATAATATGCCTTTCCTCCCATTTTCTGAAACTCTACGATTTCTAATGCTGTAGTTGCTGTGCCTAAGTGAAATGGTCCAGAAGGTTTAATTCCACTCATTACTGCCCATGGTTGGTCTTTCTCTATAGCTTTATAAATAAGACCTAAATCACGATGACCAAAAATGATTTTTCTTCTAATAAAACGGTTTTTAATCATTTTTTGTCTAATAACATCTGTAATTTCTTCGATCCCGAACTCTTTAATTAATCTTGCATAATCACCTTCTTGGATTGCTGAAGCTCCCCATGGGTCTATTTTGAAATCCTCAGTCATGTTTTTCTTCTACTGTTTATGTTTAATAATAATAGAAATACATATAATATAATAAATTTTGATTTCAATTCAACATAATAAGCAAGAATTTAATCCAAAAACAATTAATTTGAGTTTTTTAAAAAATTTTCAACGAAAACTAGATTTTAAATTAAATTTTTATAAAATTTTATATGTTTCTCAAAATAAAATATATTGATCTTAATAAATCTCATAATTTTATTTGGATTGATTTTTAATGAAGAAAGAGAAAGTTCTAGATGAAATTGACAAACAAATCATCCGTATACTTCAGGATAATGCTAGAACTTCTTATAGGGAAATTCAAGATAAATTAGGAATCTCAATTGGAACTATACATAATCGAATTACTAAATTAAAAAAGACCGGTGTAATAGAAGGTTACACACTCAGACTCAATAACGAAAAACTCGGCTATAAATTAACCTTTTTAATAAGAATCGATGTAGATGGAAAATTTACTGAGGAAATATTAAATGATATCGCTAAAAAACCTGAGGTTTGTAGTGTTTTTCACACGACTGGGGAACAATCAGCAGCTTTGATTTGTAGATTTAAAGAGTCTGAAGATGTTCATAATTTTATTCGGGAATTAAACAAAAAAGAATATGTAACCCGTACCAATTCAAATATGATTTTAAAAGAATATAAAAACACTTCTTTTATTGAAATTTAAAAATCTAATTTTATAATTCTGGTTTAAAATCCCACTCCTCATCATCAAAAGGGGGTTCATCCCAAATTCTATTAAAATTTTGCTTATACAAGAATAAAGGAAATTTTAAATGATAAAGAATTTCATAATTTTCGCCCCTTCCCCCTAAATAAATTTTTTTGAAATTTAATTTATTTTTTGAGTATAATTATTAAAATACTCAAAAAATTCAAATTTCTCTATTTTATTTAATACAATGTTAGTTTATGAGTTCTAAAATAAATCTCTTCATAATCATCAGATTCTATTATTTCCTTCAAGTTCTCAACATTTCTAAGAATTTTAGACCTTTGCTCTGATGTGATTGAATTGTTGGAGCTTAAAAATTTCTCAGCATTTCGTATCATGAATTGCGCGTTATTCCTTGCAACCCTCAAATTTAACATATTAACAAATTGAACTGAAGATGGACTATGAAATTTGTTATTAGATAAATCTAATGACTTAAGGTTTATGAGATTATCAAGTGAGGATGGCAGACTTGATAATTGGTTTGATCTTAAGGATAAATGCTCTAGATTTATAAGCTTCCCTATAGAAGCAGGTAGTTCTTGTAGTTTATTATTTGCTAAGACCAATTTTTTAAGCGACGCAAGATTTCCTATAGATTCAGGAATACTGAGCAAATTATTACCATATAAATTTAATGACTTAAGTGAAAACAATTTCCCAATATTAGTGGGTAGACTCATAAGCATATTATCGCTTAGATCAAACTCTTTTAACTTACTCAAATTGCTTATTGATTCAGGGAGATGTTTTAATAGATTCTCTTTCAGTAAAAGAACTTCAAGGCATACATTTTTTAATATGAACGAAGGAAAAGTAGAAAAATGATTATTAATTAAGTTAAGGGATCTTAAAGCTTGAATTGGAAGTCTTTCTATCAATGAAGGGATACCGGTAAGCCTTCTACTACTTAGTATTAATTTATCAACATTTAACCCTTTAGGACAACATGCGTCTATCTCCCGTTCAGACAAATAATTTAAAAACCCTTCCTCTATAAACAACTCATTAATAGGGGCATAATTCTCTTCTAATCTTATAGCAATTTCCTCTTTAAAAACTCTTTTTGCCATAGGATCTCCTACTTCCGACAATTTTTTAAGTAGAGGAAACGCTAAATTAGAGTGAAGTAGATGAGTATCATAATCATGTTCGCACCATGCTTGTAAATTTGAACAATGAACCCAAAACTCCTCCTCTGCGGTTAAATTGTATTTCACTGTCTTTTGTTCTGTATTTAACAAGTTAGAGACATCAATCGTTTGATCGATTGAATTAAGATCTTCAAACTCATAAAAATTTTCAGAAGAAATATTAATCAATACTGACTTACACTGTATAAACTCTTGTCCATTAACTAAAATTAAAGTTCTTTCATTTTGAAGAGATAAAGATAAAAATTGATTGATCTTAAAATCGAGCATTCTATGAGATCTCTTTTTGCAATAACTTCATGTCTAATATAATAGGACAATTATTTAAACATTGATTTTAAAAGAATATAAGAACACTTCTTTTATTGAAATTTAAAATCAAATAAAATTAGTTTGTATATAATTTGATAAAATTTTTATGACATAGAGATCTATATAAATAATAATTCAAATTTCATAAAAAAAAGTGCAATTAAAATGTCAAATGTACCAATTATAATACTTAAGGAAGGAACAGAGGAAGTACGTGAGAAAGAAGCTCGAAAACAGAATATTACTGCAATGGTTGCAATTGCAGAAACCGTACGATCCACTCTAGGACCTAAAGGAATGTCAAAAATGCTTGTTGATTCTCTGGGTGAGGTTACAATTACTAATGATGGAGCCGAAATTTTAAAGAACCTCGACATCGAAAATATAGCTGCAAACATGATGGTTAATGTAGCAAAATCAATTGATGAAGATATTGGTGATGGCACAACTTCTGCTGTAATATTTTCTGCTGCTTTATTAAACAACGCTTTAGAATTGATTGAGCAAGGGATTCATCCGAGACCTATTACTCATGGATACAAGCTAGCAGCTGATAAAACTCTTTCAATTATTAAAGAAATATCAACTAAAATTTCAAGTGACGATGATGACGTTCTTAAAAATGCTGCAAAAACAGCTATGAATTCTAAGGAGATTGCTCCCTTAAAGGATTTTTTTGCAGATTTAGCCCTGAAGGCAATAAAACAGATATCAGATGAGAAAGGGAATAATTTTGCAAAAGTAAGCAACGTTAAAATCGTTAAAGCATCGGGGAAATCCCTAAAAGATACTGAATTAATTAACGGAGTATACACTCAAAAAGAAAAAGTAAATGCTATGATGCCTGTGTCTATAAAAGATGCCAAAATTGCTGTTATTAGAAGAAAATTAGATGTAAAAAAGACAGAATTTGATGCTCAAGTTCGTATTTCTAGCCCTTCTGAAATTCAAAAATTTCTTGACCAAGAAGATAAAATTCTCTTAGATTATTTAAAAATCTTTAAAAATTTAGGAGTAAATATGATTGTAAACAGTAGTGATATCTCTGACAAATTTGGTGCTTATTTAGCAAAGGAAGGGATTGCTGCTATAAAAAGTGTCGGTGAAAGTGATTACAAATCAATATTAAAAGCTGTTGGTGCAAATCTTGTAGATGATTTAACTTCACTTTCAATAGATGATTTAGGATTTGCAGAAAGAATCCATTTTGAAAAACTTGGTGATGACGAATATACTTTATTTACAGGATGTAAAAATCCTAAATCTGTGTCTATTTTGATCAAAGGTGGTTTAGATAAGATTCTTAGTACTGCTGAAGTCTCTTTACACGATGTATTATCAGTTATAGCTAAAGTATCAGACACTAAGACGGTAGTAGCTGGGGGAGGTGCAATATATATCGAACTTGCTAAAAGAATAAGAGCTTATGCAAACGAAATTGGCGGAAAAGAACAACTTGCTGTTAATGCGTTTGCCTTAGCACTCGAAGAAATCCCTAAAACTTTAATCAAAAATGCTGGATTAGAAGAAATTGAAAAGTTAACTGAATTAAGAGCAGCACATAAAACTGATGACGATAAATGGATAGGAATCGATACGATTACAAATACTATTGGAGATAATTATAAGAAGGGAATTGTTGAACCCGCCGAATTGATAAATCATATTATAAAATCTGGTAGTGAGTTAGCAAATCTTATCTTAAGAGTAGACAGAATCATAAGTGCAAAGGGTAGTAGACCTCAAGGATTATAATAGTTAAAACAATTCTATTTTATTTCTTTTTTTTAATTATATTTTAATAAATCTTATTTAAGTTTTTCAATGTTTTAAAGATTAAATCTTCTCAAACTATAAATATCGGCTTGGAAATCTGAAAGTATAAAAAAAGTAAAATTAAAAAAACTCAGAACTTTTCCTATAACACATCTATAATCATTATTAATTGATTCTATAATAAAAATGGCTGAAAAAATTAAAATGGAAGTTATCGATAAAAATAACCTTGATAAATTAATTGCTCTCAATAACAGTCACCTCATAAAAATTGTAGATGAGTTTGTTACTAAATGCAAACCCTCTAAGGTTACAGTTATAACAGATTCAAAAGAAGATATTGACTACGTAAGAAATAGAGCTGTCGAACTTGGTGAAGAAGCGAAATTAAATCTGAAAGGACATACAATACATTACGATGGATTTTTTACAATGACTAATCATGATCAAGCTAGAGATAAAGAGAATACTCAAGTATTAGTACCCAAAGGACAAAAAGATTCATATCCTTGGATAAATACTATGGAAAGAGAAAAAGGATTAATGGAAATTATGGAAATTATGGATGGTTGCATGAAAGGTCATGAATGTGTAATTCGGTTTTTCTGCTTAGGGCCAAAAAGTTCAAAATTTTCAATACTTGCACTTCAATTAACAGATTCGTTTTATGTTGCCCATTCAGAAGATCTTCTTTACAGAGCAGGCTACGAGGAATTCAAAACATTAAATGGATCCGATGATTTTTTTTATTTTATTCATTCTTCCGGAGAATTAACTGGTGATCCTCCAGTTACTAAAAAGCTGGATAAAAGGAGGGTTTATATAGATTTGAAAGAAGGACGTGTGCTTTCAGTAAATAATCAATATGCAGGAAATTCACTTGGATTAAAAAAACTCGCTTTACGTTTAGGTATCTATAAAGCTAATAATGAAGATTGGCTAACAGAGCATTATTTTATAATGGGGGTTCATCCAAAAGGAAAAAGCAGAGCTTCATATTTCTGTGGTGCGTTTCCTTCTGCCTGTGGCAAAACTAGCACCGCAATGTTACCTGAACAAACTATAGTTGGAGATGATATAGCTTATCTTCGAGCTTGGGAGGATGGTTATGCTCATTCGGTAAACATTGAGAGAGGTATTTTTGGAATTATCAAAGATGTAAATATTAAAGATGATCCTGTAATATTTGACGCTCTAACAACTCCTAGAGAAACTATTTTTTCTAATGTACTTGTTAAAGATGGAAACCCTTACTGGATTGGAGATGGAAGAACAATCCCAGATGAAGGATTTAATTTTTCAGGTAATTGGTATAAAGGAAAGAAAGATATTAATGGGAAAGAAATTCCTCTCGCTCATCCAAATGCTCGATACACAATCCGTATTGAAGAATTGAATAACGTTGATCCTAATCTCCATAATCCAGATGGAGTTCCAGTACATGGCATACTTTATGGAGGCCGTGATAGTGATACAATGCCCCCAGTAATTGAAAGTCTTGACTGGGAACATGGTGTTTTCTTAGGGGCTTCTATTGAATCAGAAACTACCTCTGCAACCCTAGGAGCAGAAGGTGTTAGACAAGCAAATCCTATGGCTAATCTTGATTTCTTAGTCTTAAGTTTAGGAAAATATATAAAAAACCACCAAAAATTTGGAAATCAATTAGATCATTGCCCTAAAGTGTTTGCAACTAATTACTTTCTTAAAAATAAAGAAGGAAAATATTTAAACGGTATTTTAGATAAGTTATGTTGGGTAATTTGGGCAGAAGGTCGTGTTCATAATGATTATGAGGCAATAGAGACACCGATTGGTTATATTCCTATATACTTAGATTTAAAAACACTATTTAAACAATATCTTCAGAAGGAATATACAGAAGAAGATTATATTAAACAATTTTCTATTAGACCCAATAAGCTTCTCGATAAATTAGATCGTATTGAAACAATGTATAAAAAAGAAAAGGATGTACCTAAATTTTTCTGGAATTTACTTAAAAACCTACGAATAAATTTAAAAAATTTGCAAAAAGAGTATCCTATGGAAGAAATATCTCCTATATCATTAAAAAAATAGACTTACTTTAAAAACAATTAAACTAAATATTTTAACCCACTTCTTACTTTAAATACCTTTTTAATTCTATCCACTTCAATAAATCGTTTAATCTCTAAATTATTTAAAAAATCTCGCATTTGAACACTATCTTTTTTTAATTCTTGTGCTAAACCTTCAATATCATTTTCATATGCCCGAATTGTTTGAAGTAATGATGAATATTCTTCATAAATATGATTTACGAGATATGTGATTGATTCATGAATATTTAATCCTGTTTTGGTGCTTGTAGGAAAGATTTTACTATCTTCAGGTATATAATTTTGTGAGCGAATCACTTCTGGAGGCCGAGCACCTTCAATATCTTGCTTATTTGCTATATAAGTAATAGGGGTATTAGGGGGTAATAATTTTCTAATAGAATTTAATATTACAATTGCACTATCATCTTTTTCTGGAGCCGCAGAATCAAAAATAAAAATTACTCCATCTGAACCATTGGTGACTATACTTCTCATTATTGAGAATCTTAAAAGACCTGGAGTACCAAATAAGTAGCAATCAAATCCATTTAACTTTACACTCCCAAGATCCATACCAACTGTATAAAATTTCTCGTCCTTTCCTTTTGCTTCAACATTTAAAGCATTTGGATCTAACGCTTTAATGTAACTTGATTTACCAGATTGAAGCGGACCTGAGATCAGTATTTTTATTTATTTCACCAATTTTTTAATGATGCAATTGAAACTTGAATTTACTTTTCTTATTCATATATTTAAAAGGATAGTATATTTGGATAATATATTTTATTATTTATTAAATAGTTAATTTGTGGTTTAAATATTAATATCTTATTATTCATTTCAAGTTTTCGTAATCACTTGAGAAAAATACTTTCTAATTAAATAGCCAATTTTTCTCCGATTCTTTAAATTTTAAATAAAATTTTTCAAATTTTCTTTCCAATGATATATGGAATATTTGTATTTCTAAGTATAAAATAAATGTTTAATTCTATCAAATTACTTATCTTACTTCAAAATTTTCAGCTCTTTTTATTTTTTTTTTACTAAAACTAATAACCTGCGCTAAAATTTTTGATTTTTCTACGGAAGTATTTAATTCATTTGGTTCGATAATATATCCTTTATTTTGAGCGAGATTGTAGATTCTTTCCCCTATTTTTGTTCTAACCATAACTGTTGTATAACCAGTTTGAGAACCCAAACCTCCAAAAGAAATGTCAGCAAAATAATTTGAAAAATTTTCACATACTCTGCAAGCATGTCTCATAATATCTCTAAGGTCGGAGAATTCTATCCTTAAGGGAGTATCCTTATTTCTTAGATTAATTATTAAATTTTCTTTTATATTAATTCTCTCAATATCCTTAAAAGAAAATTTGAACCTCTCTTCAATTTTCGCTCTGGCAACATCATCAAATTTAAAATTCTCATAGCAAAATAAACCTAAAGTATACTTAACAATATGAGCAGGAATAATATTGAGTTCTTGCATTTTTCTAATAGAGTGAATCTGACAGGGAACTCCAACAACTGCAATTTTCATATAATCAGAATCAATAATATTTTTTAATTCAGAAATACTGGAAACAAATGTATTATAGTTCCCTAATTCCGGAACAGGTCCTTTTAAGTCATAATAAGTCCCTGCTGCTTCAAGAATTTCCTCCTTACTTTTAGCAAAAAAAGGTATTCTCTGAAATGAATTTATTCTTTTTGAAATAAGTGCGCCATTTATTAAATTATTATCTAAAAGAGCAATTAAAATAGCTGTTACAACACCCCCATCAGTAGCTATTTCCTGAATTTTTGGATCTTTCGCTTGAGCTGTTACAATTTTAAGCCAATTTCCAATTGGAGGTTTAAAATCGAATCTCTTGTTTAATTCGTTTCTCAATTCAAAAGTTTCAGGACAAATTAAATAGCATATTCCACAATGTAAACAATTTTCTTTATTAGAATAATGAGGTGGTCCATATTCAGTCATTTCAATCGCTCCTATATCTGCTGCGGAACAAAAACTTACACAACCCCCGCATTCTCCACATATATCTTTTTCATGAACATTTTTAATGAGGTCTTCAAAAGATTTAGGCGTGACATCACTTATTTTTACTGTTGGATCTTCAGACATACAAATATTCCTTTACTTTTTTTTCAAAAGTTAATTAATAATTTTATAATATTTTCTAATGTTATAATTTTTGTTAATAAAAACATATGAAAATGACTTAAATCGTATATTTCTTACTATATAAATATAGGAATTTGAATTATATTTCCCGATTTAATAGTTTTATATTAAATTTTTTTTTTGTAAAAAATAGCATGTTCTAATGACATTATGAATTAATATTCACAATTGATAATTTAAAAAGTTAAAAATTTTTAAATTAATACTTTTTACTTACTTATTTTTCAAAATGATAAATGAAAATGTCGGAAATTTTAAAAAAGGTTATATATTTCCGAAATAGTAAAAAATCTTTAAATATAAAGATCAATCTTAATTATAATATTGGAAAAGATTATTGGAATCCTTAAAAATATAATAAATATATTATTAAAAATATCAATATTTATAAAATAGAAAATTTGAATCTAAAACATATTATATTAATTAACTTATGGGGTATAAATTATGCAAATGGTTGATTTTGAATTTCGAAATGAGTTGATAAAGGAAGATTTCTCGTTAAATTATTGTTATCAATGTGGAACCTGTTCCAGCTCATGTCCTGTAGCTTTTGTTACTAAAGGTGAATATAATCCTCGAAAAATTATCGAACAATCACTTTTAGGGCTTAAAGATATGCTATTAAAAGACCAAAAACCTAATGTATGGTTATGTTGTACGTGTCAGATGTGCGTAGAAGAATGCCCCCAAAATGTTTTTTTAACGGAAATTTTTGAGAGGCTTAAAAATAAGATTGTATTAATAGGAGAACCTTACCCTGAGACTTTTAAAATACAAGCAAAAAGCGTAATACAAAATGGATTAGCAATTCCCCTAACACAACCAATCATTCGTAGAAGAGATCAATTGGGACTTCCGAATGTAGAATCTGCTAATATTAAAGAATTAAAAAAATTGTTAGATGCTACTGATTTTGAAAAAAAAATAAAAGTGTTTGAGGTAAGTAAATAAAATGTCTTATAGTTACTTTTTAGGTTGTGTAATTCCTGGAAGACTACCATTTTTAGAAGCATCAGCGCGAAGTACATTTGAAAAAATCGGTTTGAAGGTTGGAGATCAAGCTAAATGTTCATGTTGTCCAGATCCTACTGGGGTAGCTCAATTGGATCATGAAACATTCTTAGCTTTAGGAGCAAGAAATTTATGTCTTTTCGAAGAAAGTAACAATAATATATTGAGCCTCTGTTCTGGATGTACAGAGTCTCTCAAAACAGTTAAATACATTTTAGATAATGATGATGAGAAGAAAGAAGAAATTAATTTGAAGCTAAAGGTAATAGGAAAAGCTTATAAAGGAGATATTGATATTAAACATTTTGCTGAAGTATTATATGAAAATATTGAAAAAATTAAAGAAAAGGTTAAAAAACCATTAAAAGATCTAAAAGTTGCGGGTCACCCTGGATGTCATTATTTACGTCCATCTGAAATAATAAATTGGGATGATCCATTGAATCCTAAAACATTAGATGAATTAATTGAAGCAACTGGAGCAGATTCTGTTGAATATAGTTTGAAAAATGATTGTTGTGGAAATCCAGTAGAAAAATCTGATAAGGATATTTCTCTAAGTATATTAGAGTGCAAACTTAAAAGCATGAAAGAAGCAGGAACAGACTGTATTGCGTGTGTTTGCCCTGCTTGTTATCAGCAATTTGATTTCAATCAGAGAGAAGTAAATAAAATTTACAATACAGACTATAATTTTCCAGTTTTTTATATAACAGAACTGATTGCTTTAGCTCTAGGAATGGATACAGAGAAGCTTGGCTTAAATTTCCATAGAATTAAAGTTAATGATATTTTACAAAAAATTACTTAACATTAAGGAGAGGATTCAAGTTGGATGAAAATTTAAAAAGAGTTATGGTTATTGGAGGAGGGATCGCAGGAATTCAAGCATCATTAGATTTAGCTGAAAGAGGTATAAAAGTCGAATTGATTGAGAAAAATGCCTGTATCGGAGGACGAATGGCACAACTTGATAAAACATTCCCTACTAATGACTGTTCTATCTGTATTTTAGCTCCTAAACTCGCAGAGTGTTTTCGACATCCAAATATTACTTTGCATACACTTTCAGAAGTAAAAACTCTATCAGGTCGACCAGGGAATTTCAATGTGAAAATATTCAAGAAAGCAAGATATGTAAAAGCAGAAGAATGTATAAATTGTGGACAATGTATAGAAAAATGTCCAATGAGGGTAGACGATGAATTTGATATGAAATTAAGAAAACGTAGAGCAATCTATATTGATTATGTTCAAGGTGTTCCCTCAATAATGACTATAGATAAAGAAAACTGTTTATTTTTCACAAAGAACGCTTGCAGGATTTGTGAAAAAGTGTGTGAAAGAGAAGCAATCGATTTCGATCAAAAGGATGAAGAAATGGAATTAAATGTGGGATCTATCATTGTAGCGACAGGTTATGATATATTTGATCCAAAAACTCTGGAATCTTTAGGATATGGTCGATATCCCAATGTTGTTACCGCTCTTGAATTTGAAAGATTAATTAGTGCTTCTGGACCTTTGGGAGGACATTTGACGAGACCATCAGATAAAAATGAGCCTAAAAAACTAGCTTTTATTAATTGTGTAGGTTCAAGAGATATAAAAAACAATCCATATTGTTCATCTTGTTGCTGTATGTATACCACTAAAGAAGCAATGATAGCTTATGAGCATGATAATGAAATAGATACTTCAATATTCTATATTGATCTTAGAGCTGCTGGTAAAGGTTTTCGAGAATATATTCAAAGAGGAGGTGATGAATACGCTATTAAATATATTAAAGGAAAGGTAGCGAAGATATTAGAAGATGATCAAAGAAATCCTCTAATTAGATTTGAAGATATTAATACTTCGCAAGTGAAACAACTTAAATTTGACTTAGTAATTTTAGCTACTACTATGATACCTAAAAAAGATGCTGCAGGATTAGCTAAAATCCTTGGAATTAAAATAAATGATTTTAACTTTTTCAAAGCAGAGAGTTACCAACCACAAAAATCCTCTAAAGAAGGAATTTTTCTCTGTGGTGCTTGTAGGGAACCAATGGATATTCCAAATTCAGTAATTGATGCAAGTGGAGCAGCCGCTAAAGCTGCTGAAATTGTAATGAGGGGGTAAAAAAATGACGGATGATGATATTAGAATTGGCGTTTTTATTTGTCATTGTGGTACTAATATAGGTGGTGTTTTAGATATCTCTGAGTTAACAGAATATACCAAAACTTTACCTAATGTAGTATATAGTGCTGCAAACCTTTATACATGTTCAGAAGTTGGATTAAGTGAGATCAGAGAAAATATAGAGGAACATAATTTAAATCGTGTTATTGTAGCATCGTGTTCTCCTCGAACTCATGAACCCTTATTTAGATCAACTTGTCAAGAAGCAGGTTTGAATCCTTATTTATTTGAAATGGTAAACATTCGAGATCAAGATTCTTGGGTTCATATGAAAGAGCCAGAAAAAGGCACCGAAAAGGCAAAAGATCTCATTAGAATGGGTGTTTATAAGGCTGCTCTATTAGAATCATTAGAAAAAATGCAAGTTAGTGTAATACCTTTTGCTATAGTAATAGGTGGCGGGATCGCAGGAATGAATGCTGCATTAAATTTAGCAAACCAAAGTTTTAAAGTAAGTATAATCGAAAAGGATTCTGAATTAGGAGGATTAATTAGACATTTAAATAAAGTATATCCTACTAATGAAGATGCTTCAAATATATTAGAAACAAGAAATTTGGTAGAGAATCATAAAAAAATTGATATATATAAGTCTGCTGTAATAGAAAAAATAGAAGGATATGTAGGGAACTTTAAAGTAATTATTCTCCAAAATAAAAAAATTATAGAAATTGAAGCAGGAGCTATTATTGTTGCTACAGGCGCAAAAGCTTTATCACCAGAAGGATACTATAATTATAATGGAAAAACCATAATAAGTCAATTAGAACTTGAGGGCTTATTAAAAGAGAATAAAATTAGCAGTACAAACATTACTATGATTCAATGTGTTGGTTGTAGAAATGAAGAACGAAAATATTGTTCAAATATATGCTGTATGACTGCGCTTAAAAATGCAATCTTAATCAAGGAATATAATCCAAATACTAATGTTAATATAATTTTTAGAGATATTCAAACTCAAGGCGTTGTTTATGAGGAATATTATAGAAGAGCAAGAGAAATGGGAATATTATTTATAAAGTATTTACCAGAGAAACCTCCAACAATTAAGAAAGATCGTATTGAGGTCTATAATGAATTTATGAATCAAGTTATTGGGGTTCCCTATGATCTTGTTGTATTATCAATGCCTCTTGTTGCTAATGAAGATTCAGAGCAGTTAGCTAAAATGTTAAAAGTACCATTAGAAGAGAATCACTTCTTTTTAGAAGCTCATGTAAAATTAAGACCTGTTGATTTCGCTACAGACGGCATATTCGTATGTGGCTCTGCTCATTGGCCAGCAGATATTTCAGAAGCAATATCACAATCAAATGCGGCAGCTTCTAGAGCAAGTACAATACTCTCGAAAGAAATGCTAGAAGTAGAAGGTTCTACAGCCGAAGTCAATACAGATTTATGTGTGGGATGTGAAGCGTGTATTAAGATTTGTCCCTATAGTGCAATATCTAAAGATGAGGAAACAGATACCGTAGTAGTTAATAAAGTTGTTTGTAAAGGGTGTGGATTATGTGGTGCTAGTTGTCCGCAAAATGCAATAACCATACACCACTTTACTAGCGATCAAATTATTGCTGAAATTGCAACTTATGGAGGTGGAGAATAAATGGTCTTTGAACCAAAAATTTTAGGTTTCTTATGTAATTGGTGCTCTTATGCTGGAGCAGACTTAGCAGGTGTTAGTCGAATCCAATACCCAACAAATGTCAGAGTTATTCGCGTTATGTGTTCTGGAAGAGTTGATCCAGTATTTATTGCTGAAGCATTTATGAATGGTATTGATGGAGTACTTGTTTTAGGATGTCATTTAGGAGATTGCCATTATATAAGTGGTAATTATGAAACAGAATTAAAAATGAAAATGTTAAGTAAAACATTATCAATGATAAATTTCTCTGATCGAGTTCGACTTGATTGGGTTTCTGCAGCAGAAGGAAATAGATTCGCTCAAATAATTCGTGATTTCACTGAACATATCCGTAAATTGGGACCATCTCCAATTAAAAATGATAAAGTAAAGAAAGAAATAATTGATAATCTAAATGCTGTTAAATTTGCCCTATGTGATTCAAGGTTAAGAGCTTTAGTTGCTAGGCAACGAGAATTAACCACAGATGGAAATGTATATGGGGAAATAATACCAACAGAAGAATTTGAGGAAATACTTGATAATGCTATTGAAAATGAAATTATTCGCCATAAAATTTTAGAAAAAATTAAGAAAGAAGGTAAATCTGTCCCTGATATTGCAAAAGAAATTGACGTTGAACCTTATAAAGTATTACAACATATTGTAACTCTTCGAGCTCGAGGTTTAGTTGATGTTGATCAAATAAATGAAGAAATTCCCACTTTCATATCGATTAAAGAGGTTTAAAGATGGAAAAAATTGGTTCAGTTCTAGTTATAGGAGGAGGAATAGCAGGTATCCAAGCTTCAATGGATCTAGCAGATTCTGGTTTTAAAGTTTATTTAGTTGAATCATCAATGAGTATAGGAGGAGTTATGTCTCAATTAGATAAAACTTTTCCTACGAATGATTGTTCCATATGTATCCTCGCTCCTAAATTAGTTGCTGCAGGGCGTCATGAAAATATTACACTTTTAATTAATACAACTTTAGAAAAAATTGATGGAAATCCCGGTAATTTTACTGTAGAGCTGCAACAAAAAACTTTATTATTAGATCAAGAGAAATGCACTGGTTGTGGTGTGTGTGCGCAAGAATGTCCTGTAGAGGCAATTGATTTCTTCAATGAAGGATTATCAAATAGATCTGCGATATCTGTAAAATTTCCACAAGCAGTTCCGTTAGTTTTTTCGATAGACCAAGAAATATGTATAGGATGTGGTTTTTGTAAAGGAGTCTGTAAAGCTAAAGCAATAGATTACACTCTTGAAGATAAATTTACTACTCTGAATGTTGGAGCTATTGTTTTAGCACTTGGGTTTGATGAATATGACCCTAGTCTTACCCAACAATATGGGTACAGTAAATATTTGAACGTAGTCACTAGTATTGAATTTGAACGGATTTTAAGCGCAAGTGGTCCTCATTCGGGGCTTATCCTCAGACCATCAGACGGAATAATTCCAAGAAAAGTAGCATTCCTACAATGTGTAGGGTCTAGAGATAAAAAACATGGTGTAGAATATTGTTCTTCAGTTTGTTGTATGTATACCGCTAAAGAAGCTGTAATTGCGAAAGAACATATGGAAATTATTGAACCCACGATTTTTTCAATGGATGTGAGAGCTGTTGGAAAAGATTTCGATAAATATATTGAACGTGCTCAAAATGAATATGGTATAAGATATATTAGAAGCAGAATATCGGATATTAAAGAAATACCTGAAACAAAAGATCTATTACTTCATTTTGAAAATGAAGATGGAAAAGTAGTTAGTGAGGTTTTTAATTTAGTCGTTTTAGCAGTAGGAGCTTTACCAAATCATAGCACAAAAGAGTTAGCAAAAAAATTAAACTTTGAATTGAATGATTATGATTTCTGTAAGACAAAACCATTCTGCCCCGTAGAGACATCCAGAGAAGGAATTTATGTATGTGGTATGATTTCAGAACCTAAAGATATTCCAGAAACAGTTGTGGAGGCGAGTGCTGCCGCAGGTGCTGTGAATATTCTTTTATCTGATGTTAGGAACACATTAATCACTGAAAAAGAATTACCAAAAGAAATTGATACAAGTGGAGAACCACCTCGCATTGGTGTTTTTATATGTCATTGTGGCATTAATATTGGAGGAGTTGTAGATGTTCCTGAAGTTGTTGAATATGCAAATCAATTAACTGATGTAATTTATGCAGAAAGAAATTTGTATACATGCTCTGCTGATACTCAAACTAATATTAAAGAAAAAATCAAAGAGTATAATTTAAATAGAGTAATAGTTGCTTCATGTACACCAAGAACTCATGAATCATTATTTCAAGAAACCATTAGAGAGGCAGGTTTGAATAAATATCTCTTCGATTTGGCAAATATACGTGATCAATGTTCATGGGTACATATGCATGAACCAGAGAAAGCAACAGAAAAAGCAAAGGATTTAGTGAGAATGGCTGTTGCAAAAGCTCGAAAATTAGTCCCTCTTCAAGAACAACAAGTAGAAGTAATTCACAAGGGAATGGTAATTGGAGGAGGTATTTCTGGGATGTCAGCAGCTTTAAATCTTGCAAATCAAGGATTTGAAGTGTTCCTCGTAGAGAAAAGTGAAAAATTAGGGGGTTTTTCTAATAATATTTATCAAACTATAGAAAACTATGACGTTCAAGAATTTCTTAAAGATTTAATTAAGAAAGTTAACGAGCATAAGCTCATTAACGTATTTCTAAACGCTAAAATTAGTTCAATAGGAGGATATGTTTGTAATTTTACAACTAAAATTACTTATGGTAAAGAGAAACAAAAGAAAGAATTCCAGCACGGTATTATTATAGTAGCCACTGGAGCTTATGAATATCAACCTAAAAGTGGCGAATTTCTTTTTGGTAAAGTTGATAGAGTTATATTACAATCAGAACTCGAAAAAATACTTTATACTGAAGAAGAGAAAATTAATAAGTTAAATTCAATAGTAATGATACAGTGTGTTGGCTCTAGAAATGAAGAGCATCCCTACTGTAGCAGGATGTGCTGTAGTGAAGCAATTAAAAATGCTTTAAAGGCAAAAGAAGTTAATCCAAATCTTAATATCACTGTTTTATATAGAGATATTAGAACCTATGGCTTTAAAGAAAAATATTATAATTTAGCAAGAGAAAAGGGAATAATTTTTCTCAGATTCAATGATAATAAACCCCCAGAAATTAAGTTAGAAAATGATAAATTAGGTATTTATATAAATAAACCAGATATTGGAAATATTAAAATAGATGCAGATTTAGTTGCTCTAAGTGCAGGTATTGTTGCTGATGGTGAATCAAACGAAACTTTAGCAAAAATGTTAAAGGTCCCAACGAATGACGATAATTTTTTCTTAGAAGCTCATGTAAAACTTCGACCATCAGATTTCGCAACTGAAGGTATCTTTTTATGTGGAACTGCTCGCGGAACTGCAACAATTAGCGAGAGTATAGCACAAGCAATGTCAGCAGCCTCTAGAGCTACTACCATTTTATCTAAAGATATTTTAATTACTGAAGGTGTTATATCTAAGGTTGATCCCGCTTTATGTATTGGTTGTAATAGATGTGCTGAAGTTTGTAATTATGGTGCTATTGGTGTAAAATATGAAGAAGGTTTAATGATCTCTGAAGTTAATCCATTACTTTGTAAAGGTTGTGGAGATTGTGCTGCTGAATGTCCAGCAGAAGCTATAACTATGAGTCATTTTGGACGTATTCAAATTGAACCAATGATAACTGAAGCAGCTAAAACTGCAGTTTCAGATGGACAGCTCAGAATAGTTGCATTTCTCTGCAACTGGTGTAGTTATGCCGGTGCAGATCTAGCTGGAGTAAGTCGATATCAATATCCTCCAAATATAAGAACTATAAGAGTAATGTGTTCTGGAGGCATCCCTAAGAGTTTTATACTCCAAGCATTTTTGGAAGGTGCTGATGGTGTTTTTGTAGGTGGATGCCATCTAGGAGATTGTCATTATATAGCCGGAAATCAAGACGCTTTAAGAAGAACTAATGAAATTGAACAAATTATAGAATCTCTTGGAATCAATCCAGGTAGGTTCATGCGAAGATGGATTTCTGCTAGTGAGGGAAAGCTTTTTGCTGAAACCATTACAGAATTTACCGAAAAATTAAAAAAATTAGGACCTATTGAAAACGACTATAAAAAAGAAGAAATTCTTATAACAAAATAATATAATTATCAAATTAATAAAATTTAGAGTTTTTTAAAATGATTATAACTAAACAAAAAGATATTGAAGAAATATATGAAATGATAAAACCATACTCAAAAATCCTAGTCGCTGGGTGTGATGGATGTTGTCAACCTCCACGCTCAATTAATGAAGCAAAAGTACTAGCACAAATGCTCGAATTGAAAGCAAGGAGTAATGGAAAAGAATTAAAATGGAAAGCTATCACAGTTTTAAGACAATGTGATGATAGAATTGCCGCAACAACAATAAGACCATTTATTGAAGAATTTGATGCAATTGTATCTTTAGCATGTGGTTTAGGGGTAGGAATGTTAAATAGAATCTTTCCTACAATTCTCACTTTTCCAGCACAAAACAGTATGTTTGGTGGAGCAGAAAATAATGGAGAAAATTATTTTGTTGAGTATTGTGAAACTTGTGGAGAATGTCTACTGGGAGTTACAGGTGGTATTTGTCCGATGGCAGGATGTGCTAAAAACCTGAGTAACGGTCCTTGTGGAGGACAAGTTGAAGGGAAATGTGAAGTAGGAGGATATATACACGATTGTGCATGGGTGAAAATCTGGGAACGATTGAAGAAATTCAATAGACTTGATCTATTCACAATCTATAGACCACCACGAAATTACCGTTTATGGTCGAGTCCACGATTTTTGCATATTTATGAACCAAGTTCAAATGTGGAAGAACCGAAAAAGGAGGAGAAAGTATAAAATGCCAAAAAGACCTGCTTACAGTAATCTAGTAAAGAATATCAAAGAAGGAAAATTTGTATTCACTGGTGAATTAGAACCTGAGAAAGACTTTGATTTAAAACATGTTCTGAAGTCTGCAGAAGCAATGAAAAAGACTGGAAAAATCGTTGCCGCTAATGTTACAGATGGCCCTCAAGGAGATGCTTATACATGTTCCATGGTCCCTTGCTATCTAGTTCAAGAAAAAGTTGGATTAGAAGCTATCTGGCAGATGACTGTACGAGATAGAAATAGAATTGCTCTATTTGGTGATATTTTAGGTGGTGCAATTCTCGGTCTTAAAAATCTACTTGCATTAACAGGTGATCATTCTGCTCTTGGAGATCATCAAAATGCTAGACCTGTTTATGATCTAGATTCTACTCAATTGATAGAACTCGTTTCAAAAATGGTTGATGAAGGAACTGATTTAGAAGGAAATGAGATAGTAGGAGGAAAACTGCAAATAAATGTTGGTTGTGCTGCAAATCCAAATTCAAATCCAAGAGAGCCAGAAATTTTAAAAGTTGGGAGAAAGGTAGAGGTGGGAGTAGATTTCATTCAAACTCAAACCTCATTTGATATTGATGATGCTAAGGAATTTCTAAAGGAATTAGAAAAATATAATACTCCTGTTTTACTTGGGTTATTTCCAATAAAAAGTTATGGAATTGCTGCCTATTTTGATGCAAATATTCCAGGTGTATCAGTTCCTAAGGAATTTCTTGGAGCATTAAAGAAAGCAGAAAAGGATAATAAGGGGAATAAAAATGCTAAATATGATGCGATAGATAAGGTTAATCTGGAGTTCTACAGACCATTTATTAATGAAATTAAGAAAACTACTAAAGCTGCAGGAATTCATTGTATGGCAGTACATTATGAAAGATTATTTGATCCACTCCTTAAAGATTTCTGAAAATGAGAACATAAATTTAAAGAATAATTTTTTCGAAATTTCAAATTAAAATTTTTTTAAATATTAAAAAAGAGAAGAGGGAATTAATAATGAAAAATTTAGATGATAAGGATAAAAGAATTCTTGAAATGCTTCTTGAGGATTCTAGAAGACCCTACCACGAAATCGCAGCAGATCCAAAGGTAGAATTATCTGAATCGACTGTAAGAAAACGTGTCATCAAACTGCAAGAAGAAAGGGTAATTGAAAAGTTTACCATACAGATCTGCCGTGAAGATGAAAGATGCATTATTGCATTCATTACACTTATTCCAAAAAGTTTAGCTGAGACAAAAGAATTATTAAGAGAAGCTCAGATACTTCCTCAATGTGAAGAAATATATTTCCTTGCGGGGGAATGTGGTGTTTTAATAAAAGTCAATGTACCTGAAATAATTGAGCTAGATGCGTTAATAGAATCATTTCGTGCCCGTGCTGATGTAAAAAGTGTCGAGAGAGTTTGTGTTGTCTTAAGAAATCTTAAGGAAAAAACTACTTAGCCAATTCTCAAATTTGGATCAACTAATAAACCAAAATCTAAGGCGAGTTTTTATAATGATTTTTTAAATGCTTTTGTAAAAACCATCTCATCACTGATAATTTGCCAAGTTCTCCAACCATTTTCAACCTTTTTTCTAGCTTCTTTAATAAAAGCGTTATAACCAATCTCACGACATCTTTTCAAATTGTTACATGTATCTCTACTATATCTCGTACAAATCATTTTAGTCATTTGAGCTTTATTTGCCATTGGCACGGGATTAGGATCTTCATTTTGACAGGGAGTTTCTGCTGAAGGATCATAATCGGTACATTCAGCACATGTCCAGTAACCTTTGGATTTAACACATTTTGCAATACCACAAAATTGTGATGCAAACCCTCCAGGATAACATCCAGGACACTTTCCTTTTTCACTGGCTTTAATGAATTTATTTATTGTCTCTAAGGTATTGTTTATTTCCTTAGGATTTAATCCAATTGTCATACTAGTATCTTTTATATTTCCTCCTTCCCAAATGCTTTTAAGTTTTTTTGCCGCTTCTAACCCTTCTCCAGTATAAGTATCACATCCTAAACAGACAATACCACACGGAGCAATAATTCCTCTGTCTTCTTCTTTAACAACTTTTAATTTCAAACTCGTATTATATCACCCAATTCTTAATATAAAATTGAATGAATAATAAAACAATACTTTCAATATAAAGAGCTGCTCTCTAAGAAATTTATCAGAAAAAAGTTCGTTATAAACTAATATTCGTAGATTTTTTCTATTTTTATCTATAACTATATCTTTAAATAAGTCAGGATTAATTTCGAAATCAATAATTAATTGATAGCCGAAACTAATCTATGTTTACAAAATTTCCTTAATATCAATCTCAGCACATCTTCAAAACAATCAAGTATTCCCTCTCCACTAACCGCAATTGTATATCTTGATTCCACGTTCTTAAATTTATGAAAATCAATTTCTTTTAAGAAAACTCTAGGATTGAATTTCTCTGGTAAATCTTGTTTGTTAAATGCAATTATTATTGGAATATCATCAATACAATCTCCAAAATATGACATAAGTTCATTCCAAGAAATAAGATTACGTTCATATACATCTTCTTGAGAATCTAACACGAGAATGATTCCATCAACTGCTCGTAAGGTGATCGGTCTGGTAATCAAATAGAAATCCTGACCAGTTGTAGTATAAATATGAAGTTTCAACCTCCATTCTTCATTTTGAAATGTAACTGTTCCATAATCAAAAAATAAGGTCCTTTTTACTGTACTTTCGATACTTTGTAATGCTTCATCCTTACCAAAGTGAGAGAATAAAGCCTTAATAGAAGTAGTCTTACCTGAATAAGCAGGACCAAAATACACGATTTTTATATTGATTGTTTTATCACAGTGATCAATAATCATAAACATACTTCTAAAAATACATTTATAAAAGGCAATTTTTTAAAGTCTCTAAAACTTAAAAAAAAAGGATATAATGCGATATTAATTTTTTAACAATTCAGAACCACACATTTCACAGAACCTTTGGTTCTCGTAAAGAATAATCTTACCACAATTATTACATTTACTTATTTCTTCTTTTAGGTACATTTCTTTATAAAATTGCAATTTTAAGTTATTCATCAAACGTGCAAATATCATAAGGTATTTCTTATCCGTCCCTCGCGGAGGTACGCCAATGTAACCTTTTTTCAATAGAATATGTAATTCTGTGCGGTTCCCTTTATCTTGTAGCTTAATTGAAAGTTTAACGGGTAAAATTGAAGGCTCAGCACGAATACCCCTTGTATGAGCTTTTAATCTAGAACCATACGTTCCAAGTATTATTTTATCATTCATTCGTTTTATCTTAATTTGATTTTGATTAACAAAATCCATAATTCTATGAATTATTTCATTATTAGGAAGGTCTGTAGGGATAAGATCTTTCAATTCTAATTTTTTCATTTTTACCACTCCTTATTTGTTTTATTTCTTCTCTAGATAAGAGGTATGAAATACCTTTAATTAATAAATTGGAGTCCAGTTATTAATTAGAACCCTTATTTTATAAAAAAGATTTAAAAAATCAAATATAAACTAAAATAGTTTAAATATTAACAATCAAGGGTAGAGTATATATCAACTTTTTTTTGGGACTTAAATGTTCTAAATAAAATAAAAGCTGTAAAATCATAGCTAAAAATTATAATGATTGAAGAAACCCGAATTAAAAAAAATCTTAAAAGTTTTGCTTTTCCTCGATTATCTGGAACGATATTTGAACTTCAAGCTTTTAATAAATTAATACAAGAAATAGAGGATCTGAATTTAGAATTTGAAGTCCAAACTTTTACTTTCAGTTCGTTTTATTCGAGATTATATCCCAAAATAACATTTTTATCCGTTTCGTTAATCTCATTATTACAATACTTGAATGTGCATATGATTTTCTCTATAACTTTAACTCTCATATTACTTGGCATCGTGATTACTTCTATTATTTTAACGAGAAAACCTGAAAAAATTCAATTTGTACCAAAATTCAATTCGCAAAATCTTATAGTAAAGATTAAATCTAAATCTAATGAAATAAAGATTAATGACAGGATTGCATTGTTTATGAGTCATTTGGATTCTAAGGGACAAAGATTCAAAATTAGAATTCGGATAAGAATAATTAAGCTTTGGATCGCTTCGTCAATTCTCCTAGCTGTTATTATACTCCTCAAAAACTTGATATTTATAGAATTTGAAATTTTTTTTTACATTCTTGGGTTGTTTCCTTTGATATGTAATATAGGTGCCTCCATAATAATGCTTCTTAATACTACAGATAACAGTTCTGATGGTGCTATTGATAACGCTTCAGGTATCGCATGCAACTTAGAACTGGTTAATTATTATCATAATCCCGAAAACAGATTACAAAATTATGATATGTGGTTTCTTTTTACTGGAGCTGAAGAATGCGGAACAATGGGTATAAGGCATTTTTATAATAATTTAAAAAATTTTGACCCTGATAAATCGATAATATTTAATTTTGAATCCATAGCTAAACATGTTTTTATATTTCCAGGAGGAAACGAAGGAGATCACGCCAAGGATATTGACTATTTACTCTTGAATAACAAAAGAGACCTTCCAATCAGACATTACATTACAAATAGAGTTCTCGGCACGCATTCCGATGGAGGTTTTTTAGGAGATAGGGGGCTTCAAGGATATGGATTTGGAGGGGTGGAAACATATGCTTATATGCATACTCCTGATGATACGATCGATAAAATTGACACAAAAATTTTAGAAAAACTATGTCTGGTTCTTACAGATTCTTTAAAAGAGCACGATGCTAATCTTATTGTTTAAAATTTAAGCTGTTTGGTAATCAATTTTTATTGTGTTAAGTATTAAGTCCATCCTTTAATCTGTGCATATCTTCAGTTTATTTTTTCTATGGATAAAAAGGTTAGAAAAAGTTAAATAATTTAATATGATATTTGTTAATTTCTTGACTAATTCCTAAGCTCATTCTTCAGAAAAACCTCCCAAATTTCACATTTGTATATATTTAATCACTGTTGTTAAACTGAAATAATATAAATTCTAAAATATCCTACTAACTATGTTGACATCCTAATAAGTAACTAAAAGAAATAAAATCGAAATATACTTATTTATTTTTAAAAATATATAATGAAAATTATAATTAGACTAAATGTTATCGAAAGGTTTTAATTCAAAAGAATTAGAAGAGATAAAGTCAATTAAAATAGGTAAATGGGATATAATCTCTGAATATCATCGTATTGACTGGCTTAAAGCTGGACATAATGAAGAAGAGGCAAAGATTCATGGTATTGTGATTGCTATTGTTGGATATCAAGCACGTTTAGGAAAAGAACCTCAAAAATATAAATTAGAACAAAAAGGAAAGGAAAAGGGTGTATCTATAACCCATAGAAAGCAAGAGAAATGGATAACAACTAAGGAATTTGATAAAATTATTAATAAGATTGGTAATAAATATTATAAAAAGGTATTCTCTCCCGCAATAGAAAATTTATATAATAAGGATTACTCTTATGATGAAGTAAAGAAAGCAGTTGAAATCCCCTCAACAATAGGAGCGAAAATAACTCTAGATAAATTTTTACCTTTTCTATAATTAGAAAACAAATTAGGAAATAAATAATCATAAATATAATTAGCACTAAAACTGCTTTCTTCCATGAATACAGAAAAATATAAAAAGATTCTCCATATAATATTATATGAATTAATCCCAAAAGTGTTCTTGGGTGAACATATGTAAAATATTTAGTGATAAATACTATAATAAATTCTTAATTTTTCGGGCTAATTCCTGAGCATCTGCTTCAGAACTCTCAAGAATCTTGAACATCTCCTCAGAATTAACTATCATACCAGCATCAAGTAACTTCTGAAGTCCAATCACCGTATTAATTCTTTCATTTTTCTGAAGATGAAAAATTACATTACCTAACTGGTTTTTCAGCAATCCTCTCTCAGAATTTAACGCCAACCGTAAAAGCGCAGGACAAACCTCCTCCAGAGTCTCCTTACTCATCCTTTTCGCATATTCATACATTTGTACCCTTTGGTCATCTGTGAGCCCAACAACTTTCTCTTCTATTTTTGATAATGGTTCCATTTTTCGTTATCACTTCCTAACATTTTTGATTTTTTTATTTTTATTTTTAATATTTTTTGACTAATCACTATACTATCACTCTCATATTTAAATGTTTTCAGTCATAATTCTCGAAAGAAAGTACGGAATCTGTCAAAACAAAATATTTTGTATTTTTAAAATGTACAAAATGACGAAAAAATGATCATATTCCCTAGTGGGATCTTTTTGGGTCCTAATGAATTTTTCATATTTTTTACCTAGAATATAAGAAACAATTTCGGAATCTAATTGACCGGAAAAAGTAAAATATATTGAACAAAGTAACCTTTCAGTCATTCAACGACAAAAAGATGATCAACATCCGACATTCATTCTTGGTCCATTGACAATATCAATCACAATCGACACTTTTCGTAACTAAAAACCAGCATTATAATGCAAAACATTTTTTTCATATCCTTAAAATAAGTGATTGTATTCATAAATTCTGATCGGTTTGATGTGAAAGGTTGATCGTATCATCGCAACATTATGATCGAAAAGCGACACATTTATATATCGAAATTTATTATCAATAATTGTAAAACACGTAAATGATTGAGGGAACAAAATGGGACATATAGAAAAAGAGGAAAAATTAGACGATGTAATGGCTTATTATAGGAATGTTCGGGAGGCGCTCGCTGGTTTGAGCGATATAATTGACATAAATTTTAATAAGAAGGACTTTTATCATCAAGCAGCGAGGGATAATTTGAAAGCTTTACATGATAATGTGTTAGAAGTATTAAAAGCTTCTTTTACTCCTCGAGAAATACGCATAAAGTTGCGAGAGTTAGAGTTTGACGAGAAAGAAGCCGAGAAAGTGTTTCCTTTATAATTTATTAAATCTTATTTTTAGCTTAATTTTTAATTATTAGATTTTAATTCTAATGAATATAAATATACTTAGATTATACCCTTAAATGAGTAGAAGGTGTTTGTTAATGATGTCTAAAATATACTCCTTTAGGTGTAATAATCACTTTGTTATCATATTAATTTTAATTTTTAATATTTTTCTTTTCGAAACGTTACATTCTATAACTCAAAATAATAAATATCTTGATTAATTTCAATACTTAAGATTAAAAAATACCTTTTAAAAAAAAAAATTTGTGAAAAAAATGGTTATTATAACAACTAAAAAGCCGGTAGAGGAAGTTCTTAATGTCCTAAAAGATAATAATGCTAAAAAATTGTTTCTTGTAAGTTGTGGCGTTTGTGCAGCATTATGCCAGACAGGTGGCGACCAAGGCTTAGAGGAGTGGAGGGAAATCTTAGAGAAAGAAGGATACGAAATAATTAATGGCATGGTTGTAGATGATGTCTGTGATAATAGGGAAATGGCTAAAGTCATACGTAAAAATGATGCTGATGTTCAAGAAGCTGATTCTATTGTCACTTTAAGTTGTGGACTTGGAGTTCAATCTACAGTTCAGGTGCTTTCTAAGAAATATCCTGAAAAGCAAGTGTTTGTAACAAATAATACAGAATTCATGGGGATGACGGAGAGAATCGGCAGATTTTATATGAGATGTCGAGGATGTGGTGATTGTCTATTAAATGAAACAGGTGGTATTTGTCCCATAACCACATGTGCTAAATCGCTTATGAATGGGCCATGCGGTGGAATGGTTAATGGCAAATGTGAAGTTGGTAATTACGAGAAAGATTGTGGCTGGGTTTTAATTTATAATCGATTGAAAGAAATAGGGAGATTAGATTTATTCTCCAAATTGAGAGATCCAGTAGATTGGAGCGAATCGGGTCACCAACGAGAAGTAGTATGGAGGTAGAGTTAAAATGGCAGAAAATAAAGTTTATTCTAAATTAGGTGAAAAGTTAGCAAATGGGGATTTTATACTAACTGGCGAGCTTGAGCCTGAAAAAACCTGTGATCTTTCCCATACTATTCAAGAAGCTAAAGAAATGGCTCCATACGTCGTTGCTGCGAATGTCACTGATAGTCCTCTTGGAATAGTTACTATTAATAGTATGGCTGCTTCTCATATTATCCAAAAAGAGGCTGGATTGGAAGTGATTTGGCAACTTACAGTAAGAGATGTGAATAAATTAGGTATTGCTGGCATGATAATGGGAGGTCATGCATTAGGATTGAGAAATGTGTTATCCCTTACTGGTGATCATCCTGCCCTTGGAGATATGCCAGAATCTAAACCTGTATTTGATCTTGATTCAGCTACCCTAGTTAAATTAATTCGAGAGATGGTCGATAAAGGTTCTATAAATGGACACGAAATTGAACATGCTCCAACTCTTCATGTAGGTGCAGCGGCAAATCCAAATGCAGATCCTATGGGAGCGGAGATTTTAAAAATTGGAAGAAAAGCCGAAGCCGGCTGTGAATTTATACAAACTCAAGTTGTATATGATTTGGATCGAACTATTGAATTTTTAAGTGAGATCAAAAAATATAACGTCCCAATTTTACTTGGAATTTTTCCAATGAAAAGTTATGGTATTGCCAAGGGTTTTGATACTTTTGTTCCTGGAGTTGATGTTCCAAAGGACATTTTAGCCAAGTGGAAAAACATCAAAACAGAGTTTAAGGATGATAAAAAAGAACAGAATAGATTATATGATCAAGCTAACTATGAGTTTTTCAAGCCCTTTATTTCCGAACTAAAGAAAAAGGGTTTGTTAGCAGGCGTACATTGCATGGCAGTTCATTATCCCCGAATTTTTCCTAAATTAATGGAAGTAATTCAAGCTTAAATTTAATTTCTTTTTATTTTTTTTATTTTGGTAATTTGATAACTTTACCAACTTTTAAATCAAAATAAGCCTCTTTAAACGTCTCCTTAAAAATATTAATGCTCTCTATGCTGCTATCATGAGGTGAAAGTGCCATTAACTTAGGATTTCTAGCTTTTAGGTAATCTAATGCGAAATCTCGATCATTTTTATGCCATGGTTCCCATGGTGGTCTTGTTGTCATGATGAATTTATGTATTGGCAATCCTGACCAATCATCCTCATCGCTTGGGAATTTTGGTATGGGTAAATGTAATCCTCCTATAAAACCATAAATTGGTGTATCAAATAATGCTTCAACACGATCTATTATCTTTTTAATTCCTTGATGTCCACAACCGACAATAATTACAATCCCTTTTCCTTCAACATTTATAGCCATAGCTTGTTCGTACACATCCCTAAAAAAAAACAAAGGATTATGTATAGGACCGATAGAAGCTATTCCCTCTTCAATGACCTCTGGACCTTTCATTTGGCTTAAAGTGGCAGTAGGATGAGTCATGGGAACAGGAGTAAATGCTTTCACATGACTTAGGTCAAGTTGGGATTCTGAGAGTGAAAATGTATTTTTTTGAGCCCATTGATACCCTCCCACATGATCACCATGCAAGTGTGAAATGAAAATATATTTAAAGTCATCTATAGTGATACCTAAAGCCTCCATATTCTTTAAAAGGGGAGATGGATGTTTTCTATTAGGATTTAGACCTGTATCATATAAAATCCCAATATTATCAGCTTTAATATAATAGGAAACTCCATTTTCAGTGAAGAGATTATTTTCAGCTTGATAATCGATAAGAGGAATAAGCTCAAAATTTTTAACCATGCCCATGTCATCCAATTTGTTGAATTTAGTACTCGACCATTCATTCTCAATAATTTGTTTATTCTTTTCAAATCTTTTGTTCAATACCATTAAAGTAAAAAGAGGAAGCGACATTTGAAAAGCTCGCGTCAATTCCATCTCAGAAAGTTTCTCTCCATTTACAATTTTGGATATAATCTCACGATCCTTTATTAAAGGATATTCTTTTAGCAATTTCTTGATTTCTTCTAAACCTATACTACTCAATTAAAAAACCAGAATTAATTTTTTATTTTATTCTAATATTTATTCTATTTTTTTATACCTTTTTATAATAACTGATCTTTTTCCACTTTTAACCAAAGGAAATTCCACCTGATTTTGTTAATAAACTCCAATCTTCCCAGGCATAACTAGTATCTATCATGGTAGGAGAATTGCAGCTATCACAATTTTCTGATTCTTTTAAATATTGTTGAAATCGTGGTAAATTCACGGCATCTTTAATAGAAATTTCTCGTAAATTCGCGATTGGTTTATCTAATTGAAGACAATCTTCGATATCACCATTAGAATTAACAAACATGAAGACCTTTCTTGCATGGCACCGATAAGTTTTCTTTCCTCCAATGAAATGTTTCAAGTACATTTCTGAGTTTAATATGTGAGAGCCATTCTTTTTTGCTTCTAAAATTCTTGAAAAAGCATCACTTATTTCCTGGTCCGTTGCAGAAAGTTCTCCTTTTTCATCAATATCCCCATATGAATAATGACGTATAGTATTAATCACATTAAATGCAATGGGAATCTCTAATTCATTACCGAGAGCAATCATTTCATCAACGCGATGAATATTTAATTTACTAATAGAAAAACTAAATTGTAAAGAGATAAGAGGATAATCCCTTTTAATTATCTCAACCGATTTCATTATATTATCATATAATCCAGGCAATGACCTAATTTTATCATGTTCTTCTCGTACAGGAGAATCAAGAGATATAAGAATAAGGTCAAGATCATCCCCAAATTCAGATATTCGTTTAGGTATAAGAAAGCCGTTGGTTACCATTCCAATGAAAGCAAATTTAGCTTCATGCTTAGCAAATTTTATAATTTCTGCAATGTCTTTACGAAGTGTAGGTTCGCCCCCCCAAAGAATAGTTATTAGAAAGCCCTCTTCTTTAGCATCCAAATAAATACGTTTTATTTCTTCTAATGTTAATTCATTTTTAACTGAATTATCTTTCCAAAAACAAGACTCACAGCTACAATTACATCGTAAAGTTGTAAGGAAATGAAAAATGAATGGTTTACCTCCCTTATCTTTTGCTTGTTTTGCTGCGATGGCTAATTTAGAAAACAGTTTACCTTTTTGCCGTTTTATTTCTTTAACTGTTATTTTTTGCTCCATAAAACTCATTTAATCAGTAATTGTTTATATATTATTATTAATAAACCCGAAATAGAATGTTTATTTTATCTTAAATTTTTAATGATATAAGTAATTCTTTTCAAATATCATTTTTTTTTATATCTTATTATAATAACTAGTCTATTTCCATTTCAGGATTTAATTAGAAAAATAGAAAATAAATTACTTTATGGTGATATGAATTGAGTTCTAGGCAAGAAGAACATATATTAGGCGGAGGAAAGATTCGCAGTATTATTTTAGGAATGAATGATGGATTAATTTCAACATTCACATTATTAGTAGGAGTAGCAGCAGCAACTTTAGTTTCAACAGGCAGTAATGCAATTGTAGTATTAACAGGATTTGCAGCTATGGTTTCTGGAGCAATTAGTATGGGACTCGGTGAATATATTTCGAGTAAATCTGAGTATAATTACATTAAAAATGAATTAAAAAAAGAAAGAGCAGAAATTGAACTTTTTCCCGAAGAAGAAAAAGAAGAAGTTAATGAGATTTTTGAAAAAATGGGATTAGAGGGCGCCACACTTAATGCGTGTGTAGATACGATTACTTCAAATAAACAAGTCTGGTTGGATTTTCTAACAAAAAGTGAGTTAGGATTTGAAGAACCAGAAAATCCTATTTTGGGAGCACTATTGACATTTGTTGCATTTGTTTCTGGATCTTTTTTAACACTATTTGCCTATTTTTTCAATTTGGGCTTAATGTCATTAATTTTATCCTCCCTGATCTCTTTTACATTGTTATTTATCGTGGGAGTTCTAAAGACTAGAATTACGGGAGAAAAAAAATTTAAAAGCGGGTTAGAGATGGTACTTATTGGATTTGTGGCTTTTATTGCATCATATGGAATAGGTACTCTGTTTGAGCAATTAATTACCGTTGTCTAAAATGAAAAACAAAAATATGCTAATATTCTTGAAAGAATTTTTGACTATGTTCACATATTGGACAAATTGAGGGAGGCGCTTCAATTTCGACGTTTCCACAGATCTGACACACAAAAATTTTCCTTTTCTTAATGGGTTTATTATTCTCTAAAAATTTTAAGTAATCTGTAAATAATTCAGCATGAACTTTCTCTGCTCTTCTTGCTAATGAAAAAGATAACTCAGCAACTTCAATTCCCTCTTTTTTAGAATTTTTTACGAATTTTTTATACATCTTCTTAGTTTCATATGTTTCCCCATTGATAGCATCAATTAAATTTAACTTTGTATCTTTGACGTGGTTTTTTAAATCAACTTCATTCACTTCTACGAAATCTTCTGTTTTAACACCCACATTAGTGAGAACTGCCAATGCCCTAATATGATTTTTTATATGGATCGCTTCTGCAGCTGAAATAGCTTCAAACAAATGAGCAACCTCAGAAAGATTTTCTTCTCTTGCTTTTTCAGCATATAATTCATATTTTTGCTTAGCATTACTTTCTCCTTTAATAGCTTTTTTTAGATTTTCTATAACAGTTGACATTTTTTGTTCGATGTTATGAATTTAAAACCTTAATAAATTGAGTTTTAAAAGTAATATCTTCTATTTTATTATATCTTTTTTATTTTTTAAAAAAATGAATTATTTCATACTTTTCTGTATTGATTTTTATTATAAAG
>CAYPFJ010000037.1:0-32909 GCA_964409945.1 uncultured archaeon
GGACTTCCGTTTAAGATGATTATTTTCAATTTTATATTCCTCTTTTAATATTAATTAAAAAAAAAAAAAGATTAAGATAAAATAATCGGAAAACAAATTTAAAAAATGAGAAAAGAATAAAAAAGAAAAAATTTTATTATATTAAAAAACCTTATTTTACAGCTTCAAAATACATATACCATTGTTCATCGTCTTCTATGAAGTCTGTTCCTAAATGTTTGTGTTTTGTTTTTGCTAAATCACGTGGAACAGATTCACTAGCAGGTCTATAATCTGTTATAACTTTTAAAACAGTGCCAGGTCTCATTTTCATGAGTTGTTTTTTAGTCTTTAAAGCAGGAACAGGACATACTAACCCGCAGACATTTAATTCCAAATCAAATTTCATTTTCTTTACCTCTTGGTATTTCTTTATTTTAATTGTTTTCTAATCACATATTATAGAAAATAGTGGCTCGTTCATGTCAGGTTCAGCTTTCATTTCCAATTCCATTAATTGAACTAATCGAAGTGCCTCATATCTTGCTTTCTTAGGTTCAAGACCGGTTTGTTTAGCAATATCTGTAATTTTCTTTTTCGGAGAAAACAGCGGATATTAAAATTATTGGAATTGTATTGTAGTAAGTGCTCGATTTTAGCATTTGGCAGAAGCGGTCTCCATTTATATTGCTAGTCTTTAAATTAATATCAAGTAAAATTGCTCTTGGAGTTAAGGTCTTAAGAACGTATAAAGCTTCGTCAGAAGTCTCCAGTGATTTAATATCTAAACTGTTTATTTTAAAAAAATGATCAATGGTTTTACGTTCTAATTCATTGTCTTCAATATATAAAAGATCAATTTTTTTAACAAATCTTATTATATTTGGCTCTTCAAAATGTCGCTTCACAGAAATTTCTAACTTTTCTAGTGCGCTTAATGTATTCTGAATGCCCTCTTGGAGTTTTTCTTTCTCATCGATGTAATTATTCAACATTAAGAGTGATAATTTAAGAGGCGATAGTTTTTCCTTTAATTCTTCGTGAAACCTATTGCCAATTTCGTATTCTTTAATTGCCTTTCTAATTAAATTATCAAGTTCGATTTCATCATAACTTTGAGGATCATTATTTGATTTCTTCTGAAATATAGCTTTTAAATAATCAAGACAATAATTCACACAATTTCTTATGATATTCGCTTGGTTATTTAACTTGTATTCTTCCATGAAATCTTTTAATTTGGAATCAAGAGAAGAATTTACATAAGTATACCATTTTATATCCTTCTTCAATTTACCTGATTTTATCTTTTCATAACTATTTATCATTAAACCACCCTCTTTTTTTTGCTAACGGAATTAAGATTATGAAATTGCTACCTTTCGTTAAATCACCCTTTATACGATTTTCAACCCAAATATCTCCACAGTATAATTCTATTAATTTAGCAACTAATGATAGCCCTATTCCCATACCTTTAGAATACCTGCTTTTCAATCGAGCGTCTTGGAAGATTTTCTCCTTTCTATCATCATCGATACCTATGCCATTATCCTTGAACTCGATCTTTACATAATTTTTATACTGATCATCAATGATGGATATTATTATTTCAATTTGAACCACTTCATTGTTATTATAGTTAATAGAATTTGTAATTATATTTTCAAATACTTCACTCAATAGCTCATTTGCCATGACGTATAGGTTACCATAGTGAGAGATAACGTTAATATCAATATCTTTTTTAGGAAAACTAATACGTGTAAAATTAATCACACTCCTTAACATAGAAAACACTTCCACAGGTGCTAAGGGTATCTCATATTCCTCCAATTCTGAAAGATCTCTAACATTTCTAATTAACCTCTTACCTCTGTCTAATTGTTCTGCAATCATATTGAAAAACTCCAAAATTTCTTCTATTTTTACTTTTTCTTTTAGTAGTGATTCACAGAGCTCTATAGAATTACTGATTATCTGGAATAAATTTGAAATATCATGAATGAATAACCCATTGAGACTCTTTGATTTGTAAAAAGCCTTCTGATATATATTTTCTACATCTTGCATGATTTTTTATATCCTTTTTTTAGTTTTTTGCTAAGTAATAATGATGATGTAATTTATTAATAGTTCACACTCTAGAACTCCAAATGGATTCTTGGATTTTTTTTAGATACCTAAAAAATTATGATCTCCTAAAATTTAGATTATTTAGGTTAAAAAAAAGAAATAAAAAAGGAAGTTAGATTTTGCATCTAAAATATTTACTTTGCAGCTTCAAAATAAATATATCATTGTTCATCGTCTTCTATGAAGTCTGTACTTAAATTTCTATGTTTTGTTTTTGCTGGATTACGTGGAATAGACTCACTAGCGGGGTGATCTTTATATATAAAGTTCAACTATGCTTTTCTTAAGGATATATCTTTAAAGAAGTGAAAAAATATGTTTTTTGAAGAAAAAAAGAAACCAGCAAAAAAGAAGGGTTTACCTACATTTTGTTATTATTGTATAGCTGCTCTTATAATAGCATTAATTTTTGCTTTTGCAATTTCTGGAGTTATCGATAATTACGTGACTTACTTAAATTACTGGGAAGTATTGATTCGATGGTTTTTCCCTTTATGTATCGGGGGTTTGGTAATAGCAACAGTCATTTTGTTAATTTGGCATGGAGAAATGGGCTAACAATATTAAAAGAATTCTAAAAAAAAAAGAAAAGTAAAAAATTATAACTAATTTATTTATTTAACAGCTTCGAAATAAATCCACCACTGTTCTTCGCCATCGAGATATTCTGTTCCTAAATGCTTATGTTTTGTTTGTTTAGCTAAATCTCTAGGAACGCTCTCAGATGCTGGCTTGTAATCAGTAATTACTTTTAAGACTGTTCCAGGTCGCATTTTCATTAGTTCTTTTTTTGCTTTTAGGGCTGGAACAGGACATACCAAGCCGCAAACATTAAGCTCTTGATCAAATTTCATGGTTTTATTCTCCTTAATTTAATTTTTCTTTATAATATTCATTTAATTACATATAATAGAAAATATTGGCTCCTCCATATTAGGATCTGCTTTCATTTCTAATTTCATTAACTGGACTAATCGAAGTGCCTCATATCTTGCTTTCTTAGGTTCAAGACCGGTTTGTTTAGCAATATCTGTAATGGTGCTAGGACCTTGAAGTGAAATATAGTTTAATACCTGTTGTCTTGGTGTTTTTTCAAAGTTCATCAATTCGCGTTTTGATTTTAGATTAATTGCATTTTTCAATTCTTTCTCGTTAACTTTTCCTTTTTCGAATAATCCTTTTTCAATCGCTTCTTCAACAAGATTCTTGCCTCGCTCTGTCCATACTACCACTGTAGTATAGCCATCTTTTGAACCTACTTCACCCGCAGTAAGATCTGAGTATATTGCTGGAAAATCTTGACAATGAGAACAGAAATGATTACAGCTCAAACATCTTCGCGCTTCTTGTAAAGCCATATCTTCATTGAATATTTTATCAATTTCTTCAAAATTCCAACTTATTTCTTCAGTTGCTTCATCCAGAGTTTCTGGTTTTAAAGAATAATCTTTAGGAGGTTTCTTAGGTCCAGTGAAAAATGATTTCTCTATCTTATATCTTCCTTCCATTAAGCTTTCTCCTTTTAAATATCTGTCAATTGAAAATGCTGCTTCCTTTCCATGAGCTATTGCTGCAATCGCTACTGCCTTAGAATTACTGATAATATCTCCACCAGCAAAAACACCAGGAATATTTGTTTCAAATGTAACCTCGTTTACTTTGATTTTATTTCGTTCTTTTTCTAATTTATTATTCGTAGCAGCATCGATTTGTTCGAAATCTACAGCTTGGCCAACTGCAATTACAATAGAATCAATGGGTATCTCATAATCTGAACCTTCAATTTTATTTAATGGTCTTCTCCCGTTTTCATCAGGATTGCCCCATTCAATATTATAACAATTAAGAACTAATTTCTCAGCTTTACTCTGAGTGATTTTCGAAGTTGATGTTATGAAATGATATTCCATGAACTCTATTTCATTTTCAGGAATATCTCTTAAAACCAATTCAAGTTGTTCTTTTGACATGATATCAACGAGGTGAACCTTTTCAGCACC
Source organism: uncultured archaeon (assembly GCA_964409945.1). Taxonomy (GTDB): domain Archaea; phylum Asgardarchaeota; class Lokiarchaeia; order Sigyniarchaeales; family SOKP01; genus Loki-b32. Next base: position 4,116 of record CAYPFJ010000037.1, read on the forward strand.
TAACCTAAGCGCTGTTTGTGCAACATCAACAGCGACCGGTCCTCCTCCAATTATGCCTAAAGTTTTACCCTTAAATTCTTCTTTATTTTCCCAGTATCGATACTTTCTATCCATTAGGAAACTAATCGCTACATAAACGTTCGGTAAGTCTTCTCCTTCTAAGTGTAAGGTACGAGGTTTATACTGTCCAGTTGCGATAAATATGGCTTTAAATCCATCATTTTTTAAATCATCTATTGACATTTCAGGCCCTAAAGGTTTATTGAGTATGATTTCGACACCAGAATCTACGATCCTACCTACATCATAATCTAATACATAATTTGGTAATCTAAATTGTGGTACGCCGAATCTTAGCATTCCTCCAGTTTGATCTGTCTTCTCAAAAATGGTGGGGGCATAACCCATTCTCCTTAAGAAATATGCTGCTGTTAATCCCGCTGGTCCGGATCCAATAATTGCCACTTTTTTGGCATTTTTATTTAATTTAGATTTTGTTTTCGATGTTTTTTTAGCTCTTTCAATCTCCCATTCTGTAACAAATTTCTTTAATTCACGAATCGCAACAGGATGGTCATCTCCAATTAAAGTACAACCATGTTCACATTCATTTGTACAAATTCTTCCACAAATAGAGGGAAGTGGATTGTTTTCTCTAATTAAGTCTACAGCATCTTGATATTTCCCTTGACGTATTAGTGAAATATATCCTTGAGCATTCACACCAGAAGGACACCCATTACAACATGGAGAACATACTAATCCCTTATCTGTTTGTTTAGTTCTCATTTGAGAACTACAGAACAATCCGATTTTTAAGATTTCTCGATTCATATCTTCTTCGAGTTCAGCAGCTCCACGCATTTCACATGGCACTCCGACAATACCAATTGGATCAAATGTTTCACCAGTGAGTTCTACTAATCTTTGTAGGACGCCAGATCTACCATAAATAACACCAGCTTTTTGAACTACTTCATTAGGATCTGAAACTATTTCAGCTGTAGGCTTCTCATCTTCTTCTTGGACCATTACAATTTCTTTAAGTGCCTCGTTTTCTAATAATTCTTTAGCAAAAGTAGTTACAAATCCTCCACTTGAAGCTTTAGCTAATACTAAAGGATCTTTACTCCTTAAAGAATAAATAGCGAGAGGTTGCTTCTCTTTAAATTTCTTTTGGATTACTTGAGGACAATTTTGATAGCATTTTCCGCAATCTTGCCCATCTCTTTCTAATATACAATAGTCTTTTAATATTGGACGTCTTACATCCATTTCAATATGTTTACATGAACCAGCACATAATCCACATCCTTGGCATAAACCAGCATCTACTATTTCTTCTCTTAATAATTCAAAACTCATTTTTATCCCTCTTTAATTTTAATTTCTTTTACAATACCAATTGGATCAATTGTGAATTCAACTGAACCATTCTTATAAGTTCCTTCGACCACATCAAAAACGTGGGTTTTATAATCTTCAAAATTATCGTTCCCATCAATTTGTGACCTAAATCCTCCAAAGAACACATTGGATAAATTCATGTTTCCCGCAATTTTACGAATCTCTTCCGTGATTTTCTTGTATTGATCTGGATCCTTGCTGTGAATTACTTTTTTAAGTTCATTTTCTAATTTTAATAAATCATGTCGATATTTCTTTGTTTGTTCACTTACTTCAATATTATTGGCTTCTTCATAAGTTTCAATAATTTTTAGTGTTAAAGAGATTGAATGATCTCCCCCTAATAACCCTGAAATAAGTGGTAATTCTTCAATTAGCCTTCCCGTAAAAACATCTTCTAATAAGTTACCATTTGAAGGAATTCGACCTTTTGGTAATCCTGATGTGGGTAAAGTAAATCTAAAGAAATTCCCTACTATATCAGGTAGATTTTCAGTTACATCATCGTCCTTATCTGCTAATTTATCAGTTGCTCCCTTTTCAGAATGTTCAGTTGCAACTTCAATATTTCCCATAAGAGTTCCAAACATTCCTAGCATTCTGATCCCAGAACGTTCTATAATTGGTTTACACCCTCTACATGGAGCATTATAGTCAATACATCGTTCTTTACATTCTCTTGAGACAAAACCATTACAAAGATAGCCAAGGTCGTTAAAGCAAGTCTCAGTATCATCTAAATCAATTTGCCGTTTTACGTCATCTAAGTAATCACATGTTTTTCTCCTTCCGCATACAATACAAAGATTTTTTAAGTTTGGGAGATCTTTATCCACAATTTCTAGTTTTAGTTCCTCAATTTCCCCTAAGCAACCATTTATATTAATTGAATCTCCAATAATTTTATTTAAAGGAGATACTTTATGACCCTTTTGATTAGCAAGAGCAAAAACACCTCCAGTCGTAGCACAATTTCCATAAGCAATCACTTTTTCTGAATTTTTTTTAATTTTATTCAGAGCTTCCTTGTTATCTGGTAGTAAAAAACCGGTGATTACTGATACATCTGTCTTTTCTTCTTTCCAATTTTGAGGATCTTGTATAAATTCTACTTTATACTTTGATTCTCCCTTTAAGAGAATCGTCTCATTAAAGCATTTATTACATCCGTTAAACTGAAATATTCTAACATTCATCTTTGAAAGTCCTCTTCTCTCTAATTGCAGTTGCTAATCGTTCTACAATATCTTCAAAATCTCCGACAGCTGTTTCTCCTTCTGCGGCTCGAGAAGTATATTGATTAACAAACTGATCACTATAACCCAATTCTTTGAATAACTTCTTCATCAATTTTATTCTATGCATTGATAAAATATTCCCATTAAAGAAATGACATGCTCCTAAACAACAACCAACACACGCAACTGCGTCAGCCCCGTTGCTTAAAGCATCCATAATCTGAATAGGACCGACTTGACCAGTACATTGTACTCGAACTATTCGAATTGCTGGATTATATGCCATTCGAGCGACACCAGCAGTGTTTGCTGAACCTTGCCCACATTCATTACACATAAAAATAACAATATTTTCCATCTTTTCAAGTACTTCTGGTTTAATATATTCACATTCACTCATTTTCGCATACAGCACCTCCACCTGATATTGCGATTATTTCATCTAATAATTGATCATCACTAAAATTTAACAATTGGATGGCTCCCGTAGGACATACAGGCATGCACATACCACAAGATTTGCAAGCAACTTCATTTACCATAGGTGTCCCATCATCATTAATTTCTATCGCTGCTGGAGAACATACAGTTTTACATAGTCCACATCTAACACATAAATCGTAATCCACTGAAGGAACTAACATTTCCTTTTCGATATAACCCTTTACTAATGGGGCAGCTGCGATTGCTGCAGCACTCCCTGCTTGAGCAACTGATTCGGAAATGTCTTTAGGACCTTGAATAGCCCCCGCTAAAAAGATACCTCCTTTGCTACTTAATGTAGGGTTCATTTTAATATGGAACTCCTTTAGGAAACCTTCTTTTGAGCGAAGTACATGTAATTTTGACCCTAATGGTCCGATACCTTCAGGTGGAACCATCGCTGCTGAAAGTACAACCATGTCCGCTTTTAATTTTAACGGTGTTTGACTAAGAGTATCTTCAACTATAACTCTCAATTCTCCAGAAATTGGGTCTCTGAGTATCTCGGATGGACGTCCTCTAATAAATCTTACTCCTACCTCTTGTGCAGACTTATATAATTCTTCAAAATTTAAGCCAGGAGTTCTCACATCAATATAGCAAATAGTAACATCTGCATCGGGATACATTTCTTTCACTATTCGAGCATTTTTAATTGCGAACTTACAACAAACTCCTGTACAATATTGATTCCCTACTTGATCATTTCTACTTCCTACACATTGTATCATTACAATACTTTTAGGAATTTTTGCATCAGAAGGTCTTAATACTTGACTGTTAGTAAGAGAACCTGGAGCTAACATCCTTTCTAATTTGAGTTGTGTAATAACATTTTCATATCCTTCTTGACCATAATGGTATGGTTCAATCTCGGAAGGATCATATTCATCAAAACCAGCAGCGACTACAATCGAACCAACTTTAAAGGTTTTTATTTCGGTTTGCATCGAAAAATCTATCGCTTGTACAGGGCAAACATTAATGCAAGTATTACACTCAATACAGCTTTTTTTATCTCTCATATATGTAGCGGGAATTGCTTGTGGATATGCTTTATAAATTGCATTTCTCACCGACATTCCACTATCCCATTCACTAGGCACCTCCACAGGACAATGTAGGGCACACTCACCGCAAGATGTACAATTATCTTTGACGTATCTAGGTTTAATTTCAACCTCAACTTCAAAATTACCCATTGAACCCTCTACACTCTTAATTTGAGCATTAGTATAGAGTTCTATTAATCGATGATTAGCCACTCCATTTGTCAATGGAGATATACTACATTGAGGACATTCTAATGTTGGGAATGTCTTATTCAATTGTGTCATATGACCTCCAATTGTAGATAATTTTTCAACTAAATAAACTGGAATCCCTAACTCCGCTAAATCGTATGACGCACGAAGCCCTGCGATACCAGCACCAATTACTAACGCAGCCTTCGTTGTAGGAACTCTCCGTGTCTCAACATCTTCTAATTTTCTCGCTCTATTTACTCCAGCTTCTACTAACTTCTTTGCTTTTTCAGTTGCTTTATCTTTTTCTTTCTGATGCACCCAACTATTATACTCTCTAATATTTACTTGTTGATGTTTATGTCTGTTTAATCCCATTTCTTCAATTGCTTTAGCAAAAGTCCTACCATGCTGATTTTTTGAACATGAAGCCACTACTGTTCTATTGACATCTAATTCTTCAATAGAATCTTTAAGCATTTGAACTCCGGGTTTTGAGCACATAAACATATAATGCTCAGCTTTAACCACGTTGGGCAAATCTTTAGCATAATCTGCTACTTTAGCAACATCGACAGTACCTGCGATATTATGACCACAATGACATATAAAAACTCCTATTCTAGGCTCCTCCTCTTGTTTATCAATTTCTGTTTTACTTATATTTTTTGATTCCGTTATTTTTTCCTCTTTTACGGTCATTTAAGCAGCCTCCTCTTTTTCAGTAATTTGTTCTCCCCCAAAAATAAAATCTTGTCCCATTAACTGATACTGAAGGCCAACAAATTCTTGGTCCATTCCCATACAATAGGCTACAAGTTGGGAGATATGAATTACAGGATAATTATAATTACAGCTTTTATTTTTATTTAAATAATCTTGCCCTGTCTCAAATTGTAAATGACAGAAGGGACATATGTCTAATATTATATCTGGTTTTACTTCATCGATATTTTTCATTTTCTCACCGAAGATCGTCATACTCGCGTCACCAGAATAAGCTTTTACACCACCACCCGCACCACAACAAGTAAATTGCTCTTTGAACCGTACCGATTCAACTCCTAATACTTCAACAAAATCTTCAATAATTGTTGGACCTTCAGAACTTTCAATTTCTCTAATTCTTGTTGGTTTTAAAAAATGACAACCATAATGAATAGCAGCTTTAACATTTACTTTTCTTACTATATGATCTTCAATTCCCCATGGTCCAATTTCATAACCTAAAACTTCAGCTATATGACGTACATTAATAGTTCCTTTATATTCATAATCTCCTAGTAATTTGAGTTTCTCATTTACCATTTCACGGTGTTCTTCATTTTGTTTAAGATGTTTATTTACTTCTTGTAGTGTTCCAAAACATCCATTACAAACAGTTAAAATGTCTGCATCTAACTGTTCTGCAATACATAGATTTCTTGCTGCAGCAACCATCCAATCAAATTTGTTAAAGGAACGGAAAACTCCTGGAGCGGGACAACAAGTTGCTCTTTCCATGTCTAAAAGTTTATATCCTAGTTTATCCATTACAAATTTCGTCGATTTTTCAATCGCAGGGTATCGATTAGGCATAATACACCCTAAAAAAAAAGCGAACGTGTTTTCTTTAACCATTTTTATGCCTCCTCCTTTTCCTTTTTATCCTCCTTGACTGGAGGTAATTCGAACATATGTTCTTCAATATTCTTTAAATCCTTATCATCCCCCTCTTGCTTAAATTTAAATGCAGTAGGGGGTAATTCTTCTAATCCTAATTCAATTCGTCGTTTTCTTATCTCATCATTTATAGGTACAGCATGTCCAAAATTTTTTAAATAACTTACAACAGCTCTATGACTAGGAGAAATATTTCCTAATTTAGTAGCGTAATTTCTTAACTCCATAATTACATCAGTAGGTCTTATATCACGCGGACATCGCTCATAACATTGATAACATGTCGTACAAAGCCATATATCTGGATCTTTTAATACCGATAAATCTCCTAATACAACTTTTCTAATAATTGAACGAGTCTTTAAAGCAGTCCATCTTCCACTTTCACAACTTGCTGTACAAGTTCCACATTGGATGCACTGCCAAATATTTGATCTTCTTTCAATATTTTTGAAAAATTCTTGATCAAAATCTTCGTCTGTTTTATATTGCCTTGCTTGTTCTTCTACATCAGACGTTTATCATCACCTTCTTTAATATAAAATATAAAAAAAAATTTTTTTGTTAATTTTTAAATTATAATGAAACTATTCTACCACCATTACTCATTTCTAAAAATGAAGCAGCACCAACAGGTTCTTCAACCCAATCAAGCAAATCTTCTCTCTTAATCCCCATTAACTCCATTGTCATTTGACATGGATATAATTTCATATTTCCGTTATCAACCGCTTCTTTAATCATTGCCCATGGATCTTCAATTCCGAATTTCTTCATTCTTTTTAAGAATATCTTAGCTCCCATACCTTTCATAGGAGTAGGCATTCCTGCAACTTTTGGTTTAAACTTCTTTATTAGAAGATTCAAACCCCAAAAAGTAAAGAAAAAATTCATTTTAGTATCCATTGCATCACCTGTTGTTCCAAGGATCATCATCATTGCGAACTTTTCGAATGATTTGTCCTTTACAATAAAATTTATTGTTTCTGTTTCAGCCATATATACCACCTTTTTTTGTTTTTTTTTTTGGAAATTTCCTTTTTTTTGTTTAATACTTTAAATTTTCTGGTTTAACCCAGAACTTATCAAAAAATTTTTTGACTTTGAATTTCTTTTCTTGCTACATCCAAGATATTACTTTTGGTGTAGCATCAATAACATCTATTAGATCATCATATTCTATAGATTTAATTTTGTCATGTATATATTCTGGAGCTATACCTCGAGCTTTCATGTCTGATCTCATAGCAAGTACAGCTATATCTAAATTGAGGAGTTCTTCCATTTCTTTTGGTATCTTTCCTTTTGTTGTTATACCTATTACGCCATCGTGAATTAAAACTAATCCAAGCTTTGTATTGTTTTTTACTTGACTTTTTAAAATAGGTAATAACCTCTGTAATTGAATCCCTGTTAATCCACTAAATCCAAACAAATAAACTATATCAAGATTTTCTGACATCTCTTGTTATCCCTCCTTAATATCTAAAACATGTATCTGCATTAGCAATTAAATCCGTTAAATCATCATATCCAATGATTTTCAAATTTTCGTAGTCAATCATATCTTCTTTAGTTAATCCCGCATCAGTTAAAGCAGATTCAAGAATAAATACCTCTAAATCAGATAAATCAGCCATCTCTAATACTTCTGCTAAAGGGTCCATTCCCACAGCTTCAGGGTCGCAATTTTTATTGAATAGATACACAGCATCTCCCATGAATACAATTTTGCAGTCAACAAATTCTCCAAGAGCAGTAAATCCTGATCCAATTCTAATAGCCTCAACTGCGGAATTTTTACCAATTGGTGATTGATCACTTATTATTACCACAGATTCTACCATAATTCTTAACCTCCAGCTCCAAATACAATTAATTTATCCGCGTTAATTACCCAATCTGAAAAATCCCCTAAACCCTCTTCAGTAGCACCTTCAATAAAATCTGGTTCTTTAAGCCCTGTTATACTAACCCATGTACTACACCCTGATATTGGAATTTTGTTCTCCGTGGAAAATTTCTCAATTTTCTCTGGGATATTTCTTATTGAAGTTCCGCAACTAATCTCCTTTTTAAGATTATAAACACCAGTCCCAAAGAAAAAAATACCCGCTATCTCATGCCCTTTTCTTATTGCAGCTTTGCCTATTTCTATCAGAGAATCTACAGCTTGATATTTGTAAGGTTCCGTGCTAATAAAGAAAACATATTTAGACATATTAATATCCTTACTCCGTGCAATGCGTTTTAAGCCTTTTTAATGACAAAAATTAAATTTCCATTGTCTTCTCGAAGTTCTACTAATTCGTCACCACTTTTATTGAGAAGCGCTGGAATGTCCTTTTTAGCCCCTACATCATCTGCAATTACTTCTATAACCTCTCCAGAAGCCAAATTTCTTAATTCCTTTTTTGTTTTCAAAACTGGCATTGGACATTTTAAGCCTGTATAATTATATGTTTTAACAGCCATTTTTTTCACTTTTTTTAGTTTTTTTTTCTATTTTTTTTTGTTATGATATCATTTTAGATTATGAATGATATTCATTATAGATCAAAAATATAATATACTATTTAAATAATAGTTTTTCTTTCTATAATCATATCATTTATTAATAAATAAAACTATATGATCATAAGTATGTAGTAAAAAAAATTATAAATCAAAACTGCTATATTAAAAATAGATCATATGGCTTTTTAATGAAAGTAAGAAACAAATAAATTATAAACAGTAATAATAGAACTTGAAAAATTACATAATGGATTGATTTTATGGTATCAACAATTGGAACTCTTGATGATATAGATAAACAAATTCTAGAATTGTTACAAGATGATGCAAAATTAACTATTAGAGAAATTGCGCATTATACAAAAAAGAGTGCTACTGCTATAAGAGCGCGTATTCAAAGACTTGAGAAAGAATTGATTAAAAAATATGTTGCATTGATTGATTGTCGTCAGTTGGGTTATCGAGAAATGGTGATGGCCTCTCTAAGAGTAAATGCTACAAAGCCATTAGAGGATGTTAAAACACAGATTGAAGGAATGGAAAAAATTAAGTATGCTTATGTGGTTACTGGAGAATATCCTTTATTTATTATGGCAAAATGTTTAGATCATTCAGATTCCATGGGTCTGATAGAGAAACTTCGCAACCTTCCTGGAGTTGAGGAGGTTAAAACAGAAATTGTGTTAGACCGAATAAAAGAAGATCATTCAATTATAATTCCTGGGTAATAAAAACCTTTTTTAAGAGAAAATAAACTGATACCTTAATTAAAAAGTTGGAGTTATCTCACATCCAAATTATATTTTTCCTACACCTGATAAGTTATGTATGCTATGATACCCTGTCAAATATATAATTTGTAATTAAATATTGAAAAGATTAAGAAAGGAAAAGAATTAAAATCAAATGTAACGAGGATTTCATTGTTAAATCCATAGAAACTTTTAGAGATTATTTTTACCTTATTCTAATATTCTCTTCTGAAATTATAATTAATTTTCCATGATATTTTGGTTGATTTAGATCTATTTTTAATAATGTTTTATTCAAAAGTTCATTTGTTGCTTTAGGATGAGGAGAAAGAACTTGAAGTATAATGATAGTTGGACAAGCTCCCTCAGAAAAATGGTAAAGAACACCAAATCCTCGATCATGTGTTAATATAGGTAAGCCTTCTTTTTTAGCATATTCAAATATCTTTTCATCATCAACTCCAGAATTTAATATATCTTCTACGTTAATGATATTAAATCCTGCGTCTATTAAGCATGATCTCGTTGATTTTGCAATACATTCATCAATAATAATTTTCATAACTTATATCCTTATAAAAATAAAAAGCAGGAGCTAAATGTCGATTATTTCTTCCTCTGGGTGATCAACAATAAAAACAGAATAATCTAAAACTGCTTTAATATCTTCTTCAATTAGTCTTGGATATTCTTCGATTATTTTTTGAAATGAAGCGCCATCACGCAACATAGTTAAAACAATAGAAATTGGGATCCTAGTTCCTTTAAAAACTGGTTTTCCAGATAATATCTTTGGATTGCTAATAATTCGATTATGATATTCCTTCATTTTTTTCACTATAATAAAAGAAACACATTCAATTAAATTTTTGCTAAAAAACTCTGGTGAACTCATTTTTTCTAAAAATTAATTCCAATAATAATTTAAAAATCAGTTTTGTTTAATTTGCGAAATTTTAACTGACATATAGCGATTCGAGAAATTACTCATAAAACAAATTAGAGTACTACTGCTATAAGAGCGTGTATTCAACGACTTGAGAAAGAATTGATCAAAAAGTACTTTACACTGATTGATTGTCGTCAATTAGAATATCGTGAAATGGTAATGGCATCACTGAGAGTAAATACTACCAATCCATTAGAGGATGCTAAAAACGAGATTGAGAAGATGGAAAAAATAAAATATGCTTATATAGTCACGGGAGAGTATCCCTTGTTTATAATGGCAAAATGTCTGAACCATCAAGATTCTATGGGTCTTATTGAGAAACTTCGCAATCTTTCTGGAGTTGAAGAAGTTAAAACTGAAATTGTATTAGACCGAATAAAAGAAGATCATTCAATTATAATTCCTGAGTAATTTTACTATCCTAAAATCTAATTAGTAAATATTCTTATATACTATATTGTCTATACAATATTAGGTTAGGTTAAAATAAATTTAAATTACATTTTTCTTACTATTGAAGTTGAATGACTTAGAGAGAGAAATTGATCAATTATTAGGTTGGTATAGTATAAAGAGAAAATACATTTCTGGATTAGTTTTAACCGTAATTGGAACTGTTGTCTTGATAGTAAAATTAATAATGCTATTTTATCTCTTTCCAGATTATATTGCTTACTATCACAGTGTAATTGTTTACAATGGGAATTTGATTAGGTTTTATGTGGGGATTACATTGGGAGGTATAGGGGGATTTCTTTTGTTGATTGGGTTGCCAATATTAATCATTTACACTAAAAAGAAGAAAAAACTCTAATGTCGACACTTCCACCCTTTTTTTAAATTAAATTTAATTAGTTAAATTAAATTTAATTAGTATGATTTCTGCGGTAGATTATGAGGATACACTATATCCAATTTCTACATTTATAGCTTTAGCTCATACATCATTTATTACTAGAGAATATCCACTATTTATTATTGGAAAAGGTCTATATCACCAAGATTCTATGGGTTTTCTTGAAAAACTCCGCAACCTCCCTAAAGTTGAGGAAGTTAAAACTGAAATTATTTTAAACTGAATTAAAAAAGATCACTCAGTTTACTTAAGATAAATTATGAATCTTCAAAATAATAGATATTAAGATTTTTTAGCTTTTTTCTTATAATTAATGATTAATTTGATTCATCAATTAGTCAGAACTCTTAGAAGTCAATTCGATTTCATAATTAATATTTTCCCACTTATCTCGAGCTAACCAATGGAATGTGAAACTCAACTTTATTTGTGCGCTTAAATCTTTTGTCGGTAAATCTACATAATAGATACCTAAACCTGTATCAATTGTTTCAGATTCTTGAAATGTCTTCCAATCATCAATGGACCATCGAACACTGGCTTCAGCTCTTAATTCAATTCTCAAAATCTTTCCTACATTCATTTGAGAACATTTATGATTGTATTTCCATATTTTTAGATTTGAAGGATGATTTTCTTTTATATATCTGTGTTTAGTTTGAAACGGCATATCAAAAATATTGTTGTCTTCTAATGATCGCACTAATTTTACATATTCAGAATGAGCCCAGACTAAGGGCATAGCAGAACCTGAAGGATGCCCGTTAAATAGATTCTTATGAGGTATATCTTCTGCATCCCAAATTTGTTCGGGAATGAGTCCTCCCGAACCAACTTGCACTTCCATTACTTTTAAAAGCTTTTTTGCTCGATCAATATCTCCTTTCGCTAGTTCATAATGGGCACGTTCACCTGCTAAAAGAGGCCACCCCCTACCAATTCCAGTACCATCGAAAGGATCTCCATTTAAATGTTCTCCATATCCATCTTTATTATAACGGTGCCATACAGGACCAGTTGAAGTTTCTGTTTTTAACATAGAATCAATAACTTTTACTGTATTGACGATTCTTGGATCAGCAGCAGCACGTAATCCAAATCGTACCAAAGCTAACGCATCAGGACTAACAATATATTCAAAAAGAGCTCTACTTTCACCAGGAGGTCTATTTTTAATAGGGACATAACCATCCTTGGGAGAGGGTGCATCTGAAAAATCAGGAGGACTTATTCGAACATAATAACCTTCAACATTCAGTCTCTCGGTGAGATGTGAATTCTCAACATAAGTCCATTTTTCGATATTAGAATTCCAATAGTCTGCTAATTCTGTTAAATATTTTGCAATTAGTGATTCCCCTGCTTCTTTAGCAAATTCTGATGCTATGAGGAGAGCAGCAATTTCTACTGCTAAAGTGAAGGGAGAATAACCTGGATCTTCTTCCCATCGGTCTTCTTGAGAGACTGGACCATTACATGCTAAAAAGCTCACAGCCTTTTTTATAGTAGGCCAAATATTGATCTTTTTAAGGTGCCCATTTTTTTTTAGAGCATACGCAAGTAATATTGGAAAAGCAGTTTCATCCATTTGTATTCCATGCCAAAATTCAGTCCCATCTAACCACATATTTTGAGGCCAATGTCCATCTTCATTTTGAGTACTCATTAAATAAATCATAATTTGTAAAGCTTCTATATTAGCTCCAACAGCAAGAAGTCCACCTGCAGTTTCAACAAGATCCCTAGGCCACACTAAGTGATAACCTCCTAAATCATCGTCCCCTTTAGCGAATCCCCAAGGAATTGATAAACTCGCTATTGTGCCACCTGAAAGACGTTTAGCCATATGGGTCTTTAAAACTACAATACTCAATCGGTAAATATTGAATCCTTTTTCTCCAACTTGGCCTAAATTCATACATTTTTGTTGAAATTCTAACCAAGATAACATATAAGCCTTAATTACTTGATCAATATCATTAAACAAAGTCGTACGGGCAAGTTGACCTGCTTCTGCCGGATTATTTCCGAATGCGACGACTAAAATAAAGTTTCCATTACTTGCTTTTAAATCAATTTCTCCTGTTATAACAACATTTCCATTTGAAGCACGGGAATAATGATGCGATAAGGTATGATTTTTATTAATATCTTGCCAACCATCGCTTATACCATAAAATCCACAGCTCATGTTAATAAAAGGTGTAGAACATGCTAATGCTAGAACAATATCTTCTCTCTGAGCAAAAAGCATGGGAATGCCTTTATAATCACCCACCCAGCTATCGTTTCCATAACCGAAGTTTTTGATGTGAGGATTCAAAATTGTATAAAGATGGTAATCATCTAAATTTCCTTTTAAGGGTGTAAAATTTACTTTTAACAATAGTACATCCCTTCTAGGATCAGTTAGAATTGTTTTTTCTATCGTATATCTTCTTTTATGCGATGTATTTGTAATCTTATATGCAGGAACTCCTTCTTCTAATATTGAAATCTTATGATCACAGTCAATTTTCTCTTCTTCGAAAAGATCAGTACCATTAGAAATAAGAAATTGAAAATCTCGAATATTTGCTTGATCAATACGAGGATAATATATTTCATCAACGATACCATTAGATAGTGTAAACCAAATTAAGCTTTCACGAGAGATAGATGTTCCTACTCCATCTTTTACACTTGATGTCCAACTGGGATCTTTTCCAGGATGTCCTGGTGCCTCACCATCATACGAAACTTCTTTTTGATTCAAAAAATATCATCTCCCTAATTCTCGCGGATGTTTTCCTCCACGCCAATGATCTTCAATTTCTTCTAAGGTTCTACCCTTAGTTTCTGGAACATAAGCATATGTAAAGATTAATGCCAATATTCCTACAAAAGCATAAAGCCAAAATGTACCTGCGCGTCCCAATAATTGAATCAGAGTTAAAAAAGTTAACGCAATGATTAAATTAGATCCCCAATTAGCCTCTGTTACAATGCTCATCGCAAGACCTCTAACTTTTAGAGGATATATTTCGGAGATTAATAACCAAAAGACTGGTCCTAACCCTATAGCAAAAAAGGCAACATAAGAAATTAAACCAATTGCAGCTAATGTTCCTAATTGATTTAATAAACTAGGTAAAAAGAATACGATCCCTAACATTATGAGCATCCCACTCATACCAGCTAAACCGAGTAACAATAATTTACGCCGACCGACGCGATCCAACAAAAATATCGCAACAAGAGTAAAACCTACATTCACAATTCCAACTATGATTGTAGCAAAGATAGCAGCTGCAGCTGATTGAAATCCCGCAAATTCAAAAATGGTTGGAGCATAATATATCACGGTATTAATTCCAGTAACTTGTTGGAAAATTGCTAATGATATACCCACAATCATTGCAGGTTTTATTAAAGGACTAAACAGTGCTTTTCTCCCTCCTTTTTGCTTATCTAGGCTAGTCATTATTTCATTGAGTTCATTATTGATATTATTAGTCCTTCGAATCTCAATCAAGGTAGAACGTGCTTTATCGATCTTTCTATTATTAACTAGCCATCGTGGGCTATTTGGCATAAAGATCATTGCAATTAATAATATAAGTGAAGGAATAGCCGCTAAACCAAGCATATAACGCCAACCACTTATAGGAGTAAAAGCATAATCCACCAAGTAAGATATAACAATTCCTATAGTAATAAATAATTGATTTAAGGACACTAATGATCCTCTAATCTTTGGTGGAGACATTTCAGAAATATAGAGTGGAGCAATAAAGGATGCCATCCCTATAGCAATTCCTACAATTATTCTTCCAATGATCAAGAAAATTATATCTAATGTTAATGAGGTTCCAATGGCACCCCCAGTAAATATAATTGCAGCTGCAATAATCATTTTTCTTCGTCCATAACGATCAGCTAACGATCCACCAATAAATGCTCCGATTATTGCTCCAATTAATACAGCACTAATAACTAATCCCTGTATAAATGGTAAAAGAGTATATTCTTGCTTGATAAACAGAATAGCCCCAGAAATGACACCAGTATCATAACCAAATAACATTCCGCTTA
Source organism: uncultured archaeon (assembly GCA_964409945.1). Lineage (GTDB taxonomy): Archaea > Asgardarchaeota > Lokiarchaeia > Sigyniarchaeales > SOKP01 > Loki-b32. The sequence goes on from CAYPFJ010000037.1 coordinate 19,301, forward strand.
GTCCTGATACCATCGCAATAACATAAATAAACGTATTATTCCCAGATTTGTGAATTAACATCTTAGCTATTATTTTTCTCATATTTTATTCATATATTATTGGAATGTAAGCTAATCACTTTTATAATAATATGGTGTAAAAATTATAAATCTCCCTCTCATAATCGTAGTAAGAATTCTAACTGAATATCTTTATTATTTAGGTAATATCTGTGAAAAAGATTAATTAATACTCTTAATAAAACTGAAAATCGATGTTTTACTGAAAAAGCATTAATTTAAATAATCCTTGCAAAAAAGGGAATTTAAACCTTAAAGAAAGTTAGACTAACTGACGTAGTACATAATTAAGTCTTTTAAAAGAATAGATTCAATTAATAACAATAATATCCTTTCCAATGTTAGGGATATTTTTCATATTTAAAACAAGAGATTGAGAGGATGGAAAAAATTAAGTATGTTTATGTATTTACTGGAGAGTATCCCTTGTTTATAATGGCAAAATGTCTCAACCATCAAGATTCTATGGGGCTTATTGAAAAACTCCGCAACCTCCCTGGAGTTGAGGAAGTTAAAACTGAGATTGCTTTAGACCGAATTAAAGAAGATCATGCAAATATTATTCTTGAATAATTTGCACTTTAGTATTCAACTTACTTTTCTAAATATTGAAATTTTTTTAATGTAATGGGTAGAAAAGATATAAGACATTATAAAAGTTAGAATAATTATTTAAATAGTGAGAAAATATGACCTCTAATCTTAAGGAAGAAATTATAGATCTTATAAGAAAACTGCCAGAAAATGCTACAATTGATGATATCATGTATCATTTATATGTTAAAAAAAAGATACTAACTGGTATTAAAGATCTTGAGCAAGCAAAAGTAATTCCTCATGAACAAGTCATGGAGAATGTTAAAAAGAAACTAAGATTTGAAAAGTTAAATTTTAAAGTGTAAATCACCATATAATGATTATGCCATCTGTAAAAGAGTCAGTAATTGATTTCATTAAAAAATTACCCGACAATCTAACCGTGGAAGAAATTGCGTATAAGTTATATATAGACGAAAGAATTAATAAAGCGCAGAAGCAAATGAAAGACGGAAATTATCTAACTCATGAAGAAGCAAAAAAGCGGCTGAAAAAATGGTTGATATAAGATGGTCAATAGGTGCAATAGATGATATTGAATCTATTTCTACATATATTTCACGAGATTATCCTGAAAAAGCAAGTGAAATTGTTAAAGGGATTGTCGATAAAATTGAACAATTAAGGCAATTTCCTAATTTAGGTCGTAAATTCCCAGATAGAGATGATGAGAAAATTCGAGAGATAATTTTCAAAAAGTATAGAATCGTATATGAAATTAATGAAGATATTGTGGAAATCCTCGTTATTGCTCATGGGAGTAGATTGTTAAAAATATAAAGAAATTGATCAATTCCATCCCGAATCCCTCAACATGAAGTACTATGGAATGCAAATTTTGAAAAATTTCTTTGTATTATAAACAGAAAAGAGTATATTTTATAGGAATTAATAAACGTTATTTCTCTAATCTTAAGAAAGATAAAACTGAGATTGTGTTAGACCGAATAAAAGAAGGATTAATATAAATATTTATCCTACAAATTCATATCTAAATAAAATTTAGGAATAAGAATATGAAAACTAAAACAAAAAAGTTAATGATCTTACTAGTAATAGGACTCATTTTTCCTTTAATTCTTAACTATAACTTTAATTTCAGCAATATCCATAAACCTAACATCGATAATCTTAAAACATCATCCCCTTATGTTAACATATAGATTATTGATACTTGGAAGACTAATACTTCAAACATTGGCAATTGGACATGGGCAAGAACTCAACCATGGTGTACTAAAGGGAATGGAACTGAAAGTAATCCTTATGTAATAGAAGACGTAACTTTTTAAGGCGGCAAAGTTAGAGGTTTAATTTCTCAAAGCAATTTTGACAATAATATTTTTCGTTTACTCTCCATGCTTCAGCGAGATTAATTGCCGTACCACATTCTTTGCAATTTCCCATTTCCTGATTAACTTCAGTCATAGGTATATTAAAATTTTTTAGTTTAATTTGTTTTTTTTGTCTATTCAAGATCTAGTAATGTTTTAATTATTAAAGTCTATAAGTCTTATTGAAAAATCAAGAAACATTCCATGAAAATAAAACATTAAACAAAAAAGAGTCTTTACAATTTTTTAAGTTTTTTAGTCCTTTCCTTACTGACTTTTTTAATTTCTTTTTTTAACAATAATATAGCTGCGTTTATTTCTGCTTTTTGTGATTTTAATTTACCAACATTTGAATGATCAATCTTTTTTGTGTCATGAATAAGCTCATTTTCAATTTGTTTCAATTCTTTATGTTTTAATGCTAATCTAGATTCTAATTCTTTCAATCTCTTATTATATTCAGACTTTATCATTTTGGCTGAGTCTGATTTTGAAGAACTATCCATAGTTTAATCTTTATTAAAATTAAATCACAATTATTGGACCTAATATTTATATAGAATAATGAAGTCATAAATTTATATTATTTTTAATCTAAATTACTCAAAATATCTTTTTTAGATATCAACCAATTAAAAGGAGAATTGAACTATTATATATACATCCCTTCAGGAGGAGGTTTATAATATGGAGCTGAATTTCTATTCATTCGTCTCATTATTTCGATAAAAGTCCTAAAATCAGAAGTTCTAAATAGATCACTCCAATCTGGGTTCTGAGGATTATAATTTGGCTGATCATATATTTTACGTTTTATAGGATCAATTAAAGTTTCATAAGCTTCCTTTATTTCGATAAATTTCTCTTTCGCTTTAGGGTCCGTTTTATTAACATCGGGATGATATTTTTTAGCTAATTTTCTATATGCTAATTTAATTTCCTCTTCTGTAGAATCTTTATCAATCCCTAAAAGCTCATAATAATCCTTATTCTCATTCATTTTCTACTTGTTAGAAATAAATTCTGATATAAAAACATATAGTTAATGTTATATTGAAATTATGAATTTTTTTTTTGTAGTTGCAGTTCAATAATAGAATTTGTCTCAGGGATCGAAAATTAATCCACTTTCTTATTTTTTTTTATATTTACAAGAATTATTCCTAAAACAACCAATAATAAAGAGAAGGGGTAAATGAAAATATCGAAATTTTCTTGAAGAAATATCGCAGAAAATAGTATACCAAATAAAGGAACTAATGTTTGAAAAATTGCAGCTCTGCTGGCATCTAAACGTTTTACTCCCTCTAAATAAAATGTATATGCGCCTACTGTTGATAAAAATGCTAAGTACAGAATTCCTATCCATACTCGGGGAGGAATTGAAATATACTCAAGGGGGTTAAGGAATTCTGGGCTGAAAATTAAAGCTATTGGAGTGGTTGCTAAAAAACCAAAAAAAGACACCCATGTCATTATCCATATAGAGCTTGGTTGATAAGATTCAACTTCACTTTTAATCTTGTTCAAAAAATAGCGCGAAATGACAGTATATGTAGCATAAGCAAATGCTGCTACCAATATTAAAATATCTCCAAGGATCCGATTCAAAACATCAACATTTGGAGAAAACCCTACAACAAGGATAACCGCTAGAAATGCTAATAAAGCTCCAGCAGCTTTTTTCCAGTTAAAAAATTCTGTTTTTAAGAAAATGCTGGAAAGAATAACAACCCATATAGCATTAGTTGCGACCATTATACTTGCATCACTCGCAGCCGTGAAGATTTCACCTAAAAGATAACCTGCTTGATAAATTGTAACAGATAAAAACCCCATCATAGCTAAGATCTTCCAATTTTTCTTTGCAAATTGCCAATTTAACGTTCCTTCTTTAAATTTAAGAATGAGAAAAAAACAAATTATGGCTAAAAAATATCGGATCGCTGCTATCATGAATGGTGGGATTGTTGCGCCTCCTACTTCTTCAGACACCAACCATCGACCTAATGGCCACGTGCCTCCCCAAATGACCATAGTTATGATTAATAATATAAATGCAATGCTTTCCTGCTTTCGAACTATTTTTAAGGTTGAATTCATTGGTGATTCACATTTCTTCATACCATTTGCTAATTAAATTACGCTTTTTAATGTATCTAAGAAGAGAAAGAGCTATAACAAATGTAATTAAGGTTTCGATCATCCATATAAGTTGATAGACTGTTAAATTACGTTCAATTTGCATTGAACCAATAGTAATAGGACCAAAATCTATAATAGAGTATAATAAAAAATTGGGATTTTGTAATATTATTGGAAAAAACAATTCTACATATTCATGTGCGGGGAGATCGAGTAAAAGATGTGTTAATCCCCCGATAAGTGCAGAGTAAGACGCAACAATAAAATATCTCTTATTGTATTTTTTTTTCTTAAAGTTATCCCATTCATCTACGCCAAAATATTTCAATGGTTTATATATTACATTATCTCTTTTCGCAATCTTAGCCACAAATGGACTAATATTTCTGCAAAAAATAATTGTTAATATTATCGTTAAAGGTATCGTATAAATTATTAATCCTAATAGACTATGAGTTAAATTTCTAAATGAAAATGATAAAAAGGGGTCAATGAGTACATTTAAATCAGGAACTAATGTACTGAGACATAGAGCTGTTCCATCAAACTTACTTGGATATTTAATTTTAATTAATAATCCTGGTGCTTGGTGAGAAATTACTCCGCTTGGCATCTATGTAAATTTTTCTTTTTAAATTTATGATTTTTATTTAATAGTTTAAATGAATTATATCTTATTGTTTTATTTCAAAATAAATCCTTAAGTTGCCTAAACCTACATATTAGAAGCTCTTTCTCCACGAATAAAAATCATCGCCTTCTGCCCCACATTTCTACCTTGATCATGATCGTCAGCGAAAGAACATGATACATTCCAACCAAATTCAGAAAAGAATGATTGAACTACTTTAATATCAATACCCCATTTAAAATGCCTAGAAAAAGGATCACCTACAATTCCATTTGATGTATATGGAAAAGAGTACCATCTTGATAATTGCATGATGTCTGTGAAAATCTGACTGGTTTCAATACTTATCTCCGCTATTTTCAAGAGTAAAGAGGTAAAATCTTGCTTTTCTATATAATAGGCGAGACCCTCCAATATCCAAAAAGTCGGAATATTTTTAGAAAATCCGCTTTTTAACAAAATTGATATCCATTTAGATTTGGAAAGGTCAGTAGATAAGCGTACAACATCACAATAGGGTTTTTCATCTTTTAAAATTTTATTTTTATATTGAATCACTTTTGGAAAATCGATTTCAAAAATAGTGTGCTTATTTTTATGAAGGAGTTTGAATCGATACGCGCGTGTGTCCAACCCCGCTCCTAACTCTACTATTTGTGATTCTCCTTGAGTATTACACCATGGTGTTAATAATTTTTCTTCAATATAATATGAACGTACTATTGGATAATCCATTTCAGAGAACCGTATATGATCATTCAAGTACAGACTCAAATCACCCGCAAGACGTTCTGCGAAAGGATCAATTATAAGTGCATCTCCGCGTTTAGACTCTTGAGCTCTATAATAGGCCATGAGGCGAGCTGTGAAAGGTAGATCTAATTCTGGTTTATCTTGTTTTTGTAAAGGTAATACATCTATACCAAATTTGTTTTGCTTTACTTTTTCACTATGAGAGGGTCCATCTTTCATTAATTTGATCTTCTTTCCTAATTGTACGCTTTCATCTATATAGGGTTTTTTTTCTTTTAATTTTGCTAAAATTCTAGTTATCTCCATAGTAGCAAAAGGTATAATTCCATCTGGTTCAATAAGAGTAATAATTATCCTTTCATCGTCTTTAGCACCTACAATATGTCCCTCTCCTATAGTTGAACTTGCTACAAATCTATCGCTTGTACAAGTGCGTATTAAATATTTATTTCCTGAAATTATAATAGGTTGACGTTTCATAGATGACCAGAGAGATATTATTTTAATAAAATCTTCTTTTATATCCCAATTATCTGTTGAATAAACTAATTCGCCACTTCCATCCACTAATGCAACTGAATTAACAAATGGTAAAATTCTTTTTAATTTGTTTAAAGTAATTTTGTAATCTTCAGGCAATTTAGGATTATACCTATCTTAGAGATATATGATTCTTAATTAAATATAGTATAAAGAATAATTTTAGCTTTTTGAAAATCCTCCATGGTGAAATTCAATATCATAATTAAGATTCTTTTTTTCACAATAATTCTCAATCTCACTCTCAAGAATATCCCAATAGCTTTGATCTTTTTGGATTTCTTTATATTTAGAAACCAATTCTGGATAATATTCTTTTATTACTTTTATTATTCTAGGCACATTATGAGGTCTAAAATTCAAATTTTCAAACATGAAACGATTTGAATATTCTATACTCTCTTCAATAATTGCTTTATAATCAGTAATTTCTGGAAAAAAGGGTGATATAAATGTATATGTTTCAATACCCGCTTCAGAAATTTGTTTAAGAGCGTTTAATCGATCAATAGGTTTTCTTTCCTGGCCAGGACCAACGAGGTTAACCAGAAGAGCAAAGCAAAAGTCCAGGAATCGCTCAGTTCGGCAAACAGGCAGAAAAGACAGCATAAGGCACCATTAATTCATAATCGTTAACAAAATCTCCAGTCAATATTAGTATTTTTTTAGTCATAATATCACTTCTGATAATTAGTTTAAAAAATTTGTTAGTCTATTCAAGATCCAATCATATTATTTCAATTAATCTTCATATCATTTCTGAATAATGTTTTTTTCTTCCTTGATAATAAAACAGTAGAACAAATAGATTAGTTGATAAATGGAATATCCATGGATATATAATACCTAATTGAATTAAAGCAAGGGAATAAATTATAGAAGATATAAGTGTGGAAATTGCATGCCCCCAATTTTGCGAAGTTGAATAATGCACTAATCCAAAAATAATTGAAATAAAAATGATACTTAGTGTATAGTCCAAATTAAGATAATACGTTAAAATACTAATTAGAAGTGTTCTATAAATCAATTCCTCAATAAACGCTACAAGTGGAAAAAAAATCAGTAGAAGTATTACTTTTTTATATGTAATATTCTTCGTAAAAAATTGAAATATTTCATCTCCTCTTCCTTCTTCAAGGAATTTAACATTTTTTGAGAAATAAACCTTAATCCCGACTAATTTTAGTAAGATTATCGAGAAATAGAATAAAAATAGAATAATATTATGATTATGTTTTATACCTATTAATTTATTAAATGGGATAAAAACTGTAATTGAAGTGTTATAATATAAGATAGCATCCCCCAATAAAGCAAATGGTATTAAAAAAAGCAGTATGTATAAAACTTTTTGTTCTACGGTAAATCCAGATCTTACTTCTGTAATAAATTTAACAAAAACTATTAAAAAAATTAGGAGACATATCAGAAATAAAATTAAAATGCTATCAAACGAAGAGTAAAAAAACCAAAATACAAAAATCAAGAAAATTATGGAATTATATGTTAAACTGGTTTTTATCCTTTTTTTTACAAGATTCTCGTCGTATGACATTAATGTAATTTTAATTATTCGTGATTTAATGGAAATTATATATAATAATACAACTTTAAAAATTAATAACGTATATCTTATAAGATAAAATAGTTAGATGAATCTTCCTAAAAAAATTGTGAGTAAAAGACTTATTCTACGGTTAATGAACCGAGATGATTTTGAGGTTTTTTCGGAAATTATAAAAGATGCTAGTGCTGAAAATGACTTGAAATTCATTTTGAAGATGAAAATAGATAATAGAACACAACATATATTCAATTATATTATAGATTCTTATACCTCAATCAACCCTGTAATTGCATTAATAGTCATAAATAAAGAGGGTGGAAATTATATTGGATTGTGTGGGTTGTTACTTTCAGAAAATGGTAGGAAAGCACAGTGTTTCTACTCGCTGCGACCTAACTATAGAGACCATGGTTTTGCTATAGAAGCGATGAAAAAACTTATAGAATATGCGTTTGAAGAACCAACTTTAACAACAATTATGGCATTTATCCATTCTACAAACTCACGAGCGTGGAAAGTAGCTGAAAGAGTAGGAATGAAATATATGGGCCATGTACCAATTAAAGACATTCCATCTAAAGTTATGTATTTTTCTATAGAGAAAGCTGAATTTGAAGCTCAAGTAGAGTATTAAAGCATATACATCAAGTTGAATATCCAATCGGAATTATATAAAGAGGCTCAATTTTTTTTTTAAGTTCTAATACTTCCTTAACTTTATCATCATCAAAAGCTCCTAGGGGTACTGAACATAGACCTAATGCTACAGCTTCTAAATGAACATTTTGAGCACAATGACCTACTTCTATATAAACGTATCGTACGCCCCTTTGACCATATCTTTGAGTAGTTCGTTCAAAAATAGCACAAATTATTACATTAATATATGCCTCAGCAATAAAATGTTGATTCCATGAAGCTTCAGCAAGCTTGTTAGTTAAATCTTTATCTGTTATATATTCTAAAATATGCTTAGTATAATTATAATGGAAATAACCTTTATCTTTCATTGTAACATAAATCTCTAAAGGATAGGTAGCCCCTGCTGACGGAACTGTTCTTTTACTCCCTTTTTTCCCTTGGATTGCCCATAAAATCTGTGAAATTTTTTCAATCTCAATTTCTTTCCTTTTATAACTTCTAACACTTTCCCGTTCGTAGATACATTCTTCCAGACTTTTACTACCTTTTAATATCGGCTTTGGAAGTTGAAGATCCATTATCTCACCTAATTTAATTTAGATGGGTATAATATTCTACAGATTAATTACTTATTTTTTATTTTTCTGAAAATAAGAAATTTTAATTTAGTTAATAATAATGCTATTTTATGTCTTCAAAAGAAAATTTAAAAGAAATGTTTTCAGAATGGAATGAACTTAATTTAAAAGCCCAGGAGTCAATGGGACAATTTGATTTCTCAAACATTAAAAAAATTAGAGAGAGTCAGAAAAAGCTTGAAGATGATATCTACGAGATCTTGAAAAAAAATGCACCAGAAAACATTATCGAGATAATTCCAGAGGATTGCGGTGAAATGGAAGTTGGTTTCGACACAGAGGGGAGTAAATTTTATTTTGTGATGATAGATCCAGAAACCGTAGATGATGAAGAATTAAAGCTTACTGCCATTACTATTGATATTGATAAAAATATTTCAATGATAAAAAATTTTATAATAGAAGATTAATACCCTCTTAGTCATCCAAATTGTCTTTTTTAAGCTATTTTTTTTAAATGGATAAAAATAAATAAATAGGACATAATTATTCTTTTATATACAAATTTAATAGTTGAATTCCGTATATTCTGGCTTTAAAAAAGGATAAATTAAAGTGATTTTAAGATTTCGATTCCGTCATCATTAAGAGTTGGACCAAGAACTACAAATACTCTTGCTAAAAAACGTTACCTACTAATCTACTTTTTGATAATTATATTAAGTACTCAACCATCGTTATTATGGTTATGGTATTTTTGGCAATTCTTTCCTATTCTTGATTTAATATTTTATACACTTTTTCCATTAGCTTTCTTCTTAAGTATAATATTAATGATAATAAGTTCTGCTATCGTTGCTAAAATCTTCCTGATTTTTATAAATATCCTACATAAACCTAAAGAAGGTGTTTTTTTAAGAAATAAAAGTAATAAGGACTACTGTTATTGGAGTTTAAGGGCAGTTGTAAGAAAATGGCCAACTTGGTTGGCACGACAATTATCATTACCTTTTCTTGAAATTTTAGTCTTGAAAATGCTCGGGGTAAGAACTTCTTTTTCAAACTCGTTATATGAGGGATGGATTGATTGTGAATTTATTGAATTGGGAAAAAATGTCAAAATTGGAAAAGGAAGTTTTATTATATCTAATATTATCATCAAAGACAAGTTAATTTTGAAAAAAGTATCAATAAAAGATAATGTAATTATAGGGGCTCATTCAATTGTATTACCTGGAACAATAATAGAATCTAATACAATATTAGATGCGATTGCAATGACAACCCTTAATCAACGATTAGAACCTAATTCAATATACCGAGGTTCTCCTGTTAAAAAGATAGAGGGAACAGAATCAATTAGAAATGACAATAAGTTCCAAGACATCATTTTTAATAAGAGGATCTTTGATGAATATGATCCAGAAAATTTAAGAGCGCATGCAAAGGAATTATCAGTTCCTTTTCACTTCTACTTAATCGCTGGGATAATTATAATTGGGTGTTCTTATATTTTACCCGGTTTTTTATTTTACTTATTTCTATTTGGATTATTAGTTCCAACTTTACTTTCAACCACTTTTTCTTTATACTTACTTTTAAATACAACTATAATTACAATACTATTCCTTACTCCTTTAATTTTTATTTGTATTTACCTAATTCATTTATTTTTTGTAGCTCTCTTTACTAGATGGTTTTACAAAATGACAGATAAAAGAGGACATGTTCAAGGATTATTTGATAGGAATTTAGACGAAACATCTAAAGCTCTAGATTATTATCATTTTAGATCCTTTTTATTTAAATATCCAATCTTTGCTTTTATTCGTTCTCCCTTTCCTTGGCTTATTAATTGGGAGCTAAAATTTATAGGTTCGAATAAGATTGGTAAAGGAACTGTGTTTGAAGATACATTTTTCCATAGTCATGTTGATTTTGGCAGAAATTGCTATATCGGAACTTTTTCCCACATTACCAACCATTTAGTTGATGGCGTTTACGGAGAAGAAAATCTAACTTTTTTTGGAGCGGACATCGGTAATAATTGTATTTTCAGTTTATCAAATGGTGCTTTACCCGGATTGAAGATGGAGGATAATTCTACAGTATTACCTATGTGTGCAACCATAAAGTATGATCAGTTGGGAAAAAATGGCATATATGGACGATTTCCTGCAAAAAAATTGAATCGAGAACAAATTAAGAAATTCACTGGAGGTGAATACGACGGGGAATAGTGGAATTTCAGTCACCAAATCTAAAGAAAATTTAATTGATATTAAAAAGATCCCTATAACGACAAATGGATTTAAATGGACCTTTACTTCATCTTTACTCTATTTATCTTTGCATCTTCTTTCAATCGTAATGCCTTCAGTAATGATATTAACTTTTTTTAGTTTTGCAATGGATTCAAATCTTTTTCATTGGAGAATTGTATTATTTTTTATTGATATTTTGGCGTGGTGGGGTTCCTATATTCTCATTAGTTTGCTTTTAGGTAAATTGAGTTTAATTGTACTTAAATTAATTCATAAGCCAAAAGAGGGACTTTTTAAAATTGATCGAAAAGATAAAGACTACTTTTGTTTCTGTCTACGAGTAACTGTGAAAAAATTCATTTTTCTGATATGGAATAATTTCTGTTTTCCATGGGTTAACAATTTTGCTTTTAAAATGTGTGATATTAAAGCAGATTTTAAAAGTACTATGTTTGATGGTTGGAGTGATGTTGAATTTATTGACTATGGCAATAATATTATGATAGGACAAGGAGCTCAAATTTTTTCGAGTACTATTGTCAGAATAGAGAATATTGATTATCTTCTAATTAAAAAAGTTATTATCGGTGATCATGTAGTTTTAGGAGCAAATTCAATTGTTTCACCAGGTACGATGATTGGGAAAGGAGCGACTTTAGGTGTGTGGACAGTCACACATATTAATCAAATTTTAGAATCTAATTGGATTTATATTGGAAATCCGGCGCAAAAATATCAACCAACTCAGATCGCTATAGAAGATAGTAAGAAACAGCCAATGAGAAGATTGGTAGATACCGGCGAAAGAATTAAATTTGATATAAATCAATTTTCAAACCAAAAACTAGACTAATTTTAAATGAATTAATAATTTTTTAAAATAAATTTTAATAAAGAAAATAGTCGATATATTTTCATTAAGAAAAATTCACTCTAATAAAAAAAAAATAAAATTGATCAATAATGTCAATCGGTAGAACACCACCTAAGTTTTCAAAAACACGTAAATTACAATGGGGTATGGCAAGTCTTGGTGGATCAATAATTGGAGGTATTTACGCATCACTATTACCAATTTTTTATATAGATTATTTAGGCCTTGTAGAGAACGCAGCGATTATCTATTATATCCAAATCATCTATTTAATAGTCAATGCTTTAAATGATCCAATATTCGGGTTTTATTCAGATAAGTCAAAAATCAAAAAAGGAAGGAGAATTCCATTCATAAGATTCACTGCTCCATTTTTAGCTTTAACATTTGTATTAGTCTGGTTTGCTCCAGATAAGAGTGCAGGAAATTGGAGTATATTCTGGTGGATGGTTATAACGACATGCCTTTATGATACAGCTTATACAATAATATTTCTTGTGTATTCTGCACTTCTACCTGAGCTGACCGAAGATGAACAAGAGCGAAATGGCCTCAATATGTATTGGCAATTTTTTAGTATGGTTGGTACGATTTTCGGTTTCATCATCCCAGATTTATTTCGTAATCAATCACGTTTCTTACTTCTGATGTCAATGGTTTTAGTTGGAATTTTAGGTATGGCATTAATTTTGTATACTTCTTATAAATTCACAGAAAGGCCAGAATTCACTAAAATAGGTGAACCTTTGGGATTTGTAGAGGCTTTTAAAGTCACAATTAAAAATAAATCCTTTCTTGTCGTTGCTGCAGCTAATTTTATGGGAATACTTATACAGTCATTAATTGTTGGATCTCTCTTCTATTTAGCAGATTATGTTCTGCAACAATCTACAATAATCTTATTATTGTTTGTATTTATACCCCTCCTCGCCGGTATCTGGATGACTCCGAAATTAATTAAAAAATGGGGTGTAGTAAGAAGCGACCAATTCTTACTACTAATCGGTGGATCTGGACTAATTCTGTTATTTATTATTACTGCTACTGATATAATAGGATTAGTCTATTTAGCTTTAGCTATTGCAGCAATTGGTTTTGTAGGCCCTTTAATTTTTACTAATGTATTATTTGCTCAAATATCTGATGAAGATGAATTGAAAACAGGAGTGAGACGAGAAGCTGCTTTCTTTGGTATGAACGCTCTTTTTACTAAACCTGCACAAAGTATAGCTATAATAATTCCCGCTGCGTTATTAGATTTAGCCAACTTTATTCCTCACGCTCTTGGTGAGCTTCCCGTTCTTCCACAACCCGCAGAAGCAATTTTTGCAATTAGGCTTTTTATTGGATTAATACCCGGAATTGCATTAATAATAGCAGCTCTAATATTGCAATTATATCCAATAAAAGGAGAATATTGGGAAAAGATGCAAAAAGATATACTCATATTGCATGGAGAAAAACACAAAAAGTTAGAAGAATTAGAAAGATCTTCAAAAATCAACCACTCATAGCCATTTATAAGAGAAAATATGTAATTTTAATTTTACTTTTTTTTTTTCATTCTTTTGTTAGTTACACTCTAGTTTTGTCAGTAAATTTGTACTTTAATTTTGTCAAT
>CAYPFJ010000038.1:0-30204 GCA_964409945.1 uncultured archaeon
ATCTTTTTCGAGCATTTTTTATATTAGTTTATAGTGAATTTCATTAAAAATTTATTGTGATAAATTTATAATGCATTAATATTCCTATATTATTTAGTTATAACTAATTTATATATTTTTTTAAATAAATTTAAATTAAATATTCTCTATTGAATTAAATTCCTAAACAAAAATTACCGATAATAAATAACTTATAAAGTTTAATATTATTTTGCCAAGTTAGATAATTAGTTTAGAGATTTATTTCAACAATTTAAATGTTCAAATATTTTTCTGTAATATTATATTAATGTTTAAATTTGTATCATTTGATTTTTAACAAGAATGTGTACAAAGAATTTTTAATAATTAATTAACTATTTATAGCAGAATTTAAAATAAGAATATGAAAAGTAAACTCTCAAATAATTAAAAAATAAAAATAATTAAGAAAATGAATTCAGGATTAATAATTAAACTTGCATTTTTAATTATTGGAATAGAATTAAGTCTTTATTGCACTCCTTTTTTATTTTTAGATACTCCTCTTATCTTGGAGAAAAACAATAAATCAGAATTTAGTGGAATAAGCTTATCAAATCAAGGTTTTATAAATTATAGTGAGCAAAAACTATTCTGGTTTATCCAAATAACAGACACTCAGTTTGTTTGGTCAACAAAAGAAAATATTGATAGCTTTTATCAATTTTTAAACGAAACATATCAAGAAATCGATCCTCTTTTTATATATAATACTGGAGATTTAGTCGATGCACATAATGGTGCTTTACAAGACGTAAACGAGTGGAAACTTTATAAAAAAGCTTTAGAAGACAATCACATGAATTTTTCAAATTACATTGATCTTATTGGTAATCATGATGCTGCAAATGATCCCAAATTTAGTTATTTTCTTAATTATTCCATGATTGGAAGAAATTTTAACACATTACAATATTCTTTTAATAAATCTTTTTCATTTGGAAAATACGCATTCATAGGACTTAATACAGCAAAAATATATTATAATTTGTATGAGTTTGCCTTTTTTGGTTTTTTAAATACAACGGAATTAGATTGGTATGAGAAAGAATTAGAAAAATACAAGAATTTTGACCGAATATTTGTTTTTGGACATCATCCTTATAACTACCCACCTCCTTATTTAATAATATCTGAATTAAGCTCTAGCGGTAAGTCTTTTTTTGAATTAAACGATGAATACAAAATACATTATTATTTTTCTGGACATGTGCATACTGATTCCTATCAAAAAGATAATAATTTATTAATGATCACAACCAGTAATTTTAACCTTAATGGTGGCACTTATAGAATAGTTTCTTTAGATCATAATTCACTTTCAACTTCTATAGAACATGTAGGAAATTGGCCTCAATCAATTATTACTTATCCCTCAAGTGAAAATCTAATAATTCAAGAGATGACTAAAGTACGAGTTTTAGCTTGGGATCCTAAAGGAATAGATTCAGTTGAATGGTCGCTTCATAGTATTGAAAATGATTTCCAAATTACAAGTTGGGAACCATTAATAAATATTGAACCAAATAACCCATTATGGGAGGGGGATATAGATCTTCAACTTAATGGAAAATTTATATTAAAAGTTAAAATTGAAGGGGGTTCAGGTCAAATAATAAAAGAAACAACTTTTATTTCAAAAAGCGGTTGGAAATTTGAATTTTCAATAAGTTTAATTTTTATAATTATAGTTTTGATATCCATATCTATAATAATTTTCAATTATTCAAGAATTCATATTAGCAAATTTACATTAAGAAAGAAGAGATATTTAGATTAAGCTTAAAAGAGTATTAGAAATTTAAATTTTATATCTTAAAAGACGTGATAAATGAGCCTTTGGAAAACAATTGTAAAACTTGAAATTCGACTTAAGACATATAGGTATAGAAAGAATCGGAGATTATTTTTATTAATAATATATGTGATTTTTTTATATTGGGGATTTTACTTGGGCCCGAATTTATTTGATATCATCATATCTAATATTACTCAAGATATACCAAGTGAATATGTTTCTTTTTCTGTTAAATTTATAGAATACTTTTTAACATCGTTTTTTTTAATCATTCTGATATATCCGCTTTACAATCTATATAGAAAGGCAGAAATTGGACATAGTGAGGTATTACTAGCCTCTCCTATTAGACCGGGAGATATTTTTCTTGGTGAGTTTCTGGGTAAGTTAATTTTTTATTTTTTGCTGATCTTAGGAATGGGGCCCATTATCATCAGCTTATTGAATCAAATTAAGACTTTGAATATTTTGCAATATCTTGTGATTTATTCAAGTTTATTTATGTTGCTGGCTTTTAGTTTCTTAATTGGAATGATTATAGCGAATTTGCTTGAGCATAAGATGACTAAAAGCAAAATAGCAAAAGATCTAGGCAAATCCTTCTTACTTTTGTTGTCATTTATAGTAATTGCGATGTTTTACATAATGCGTTTCTTATTTGAACTCATATTATCTAATCCAATGTATAAAATCTGGTTAATATATTACCCTTCTTTTTGGTATTCAAATATAATATTATACGCAATTGATCCATCATTAAATCTTTTTAATTCTTTATCTAATTATTTATTTGTTGTAGCGAATTTTTCTTTAGGTATTATTATACCTTCTTTACTTCTTTACTTTTCATATAAAAATGCTGATCATTTTTATACTTTAGAAGGTCGTGCAGAAAATGAAGTTTTTATTAGCAAAAAGGAACGAGGTTTTTACAAATTAATTAGGATTATTACTCCTCATAAATGGAGAGGGTTAATAATCACTCAGTTTAAGCAATTTTTCAGAAAAAAGGAAAATTTATTTAAAATCATTTACATTTTGGCTTTAATTTCAGTAATTGGAGTAATAATAATATATTCTCTTGAAAATCCATCTATTGCACACTATGATATTCTAAACTTAAAACTCTTAATAATCATAATTGTATCATGGGTAGGAGGGTTGTTATATGGGGTGTTAATGGGTTTACATATTTTTATTGATTCGAAGCAATTATTATTTCAATATAAAAGTACTACAAGAGGAATAAAAGCACTTGTGTTTTCTTATATTTATGAAATCTTTTACTTAATATTGATATTAGATATCCTTCTTACATTCTTTTTTACTTTACTTTTTCAATTAGAATTAATCTATTCATTGATCTTTTTTATTACTTTTATGCTCTATTGTTTTGTAATTCAACTACAAGCAATTGGAGTTCAATGTTTTAATCCATTATTCGAAGAACGAGGTAAAAATGCTTATTTAATCAGCTATTTCGTTATTTTTTCGCAAGTAGTCTCTTTTTTAATCGCACTTTTTATACTTGTTCCATTTGCATCAGATACATTGAATAGTTCTCTAGGTCTGTTGTATATACTCCTGATTAATTTAGCCTTAACATTGGGATTTTCATTCTTATTAATCTATATTGGGTTAAATAAATTACAAAAATTCGAATGAATATATTGCTATTGGTTAAAAAAAAAGAAACCTTATTATCTTAGAGATTTTTCCTATTTTTTTTACAATATTTATACACACTAATTATCCCAGAAGGAATTATCAATATTAACAATCCTAAGGGATTGAATATTAGAAATTTGAGAATTGAAATAAAAGTTCCCAAAGGATCAGATGTCCCTACATAAAATAAAAGAAATAAATAGGCAGCAAATCCGAATATTAATAAAACAAAATCAGCCTTAATTTCCCAAAGAATAAGTATAATGAAGAGAATAAATAATACTGCAATTTCTAATTCCATAATGCAATAAAAGAATTAAGGTAATATAAATCTTTAAATAAACACTAGTTAAATAGACATAAATAAAAAAAAAAAGATTGTTATTTAATATTATTTTTCCTTTTTAGAGTGAAAATTATTGCTATTAATGCGATAGTAGTAAAACCTAGAATAATTGGAAGCTCATATCCAGGAATTTCTCCTCCTGCCCCAATTAGACTAATTGATACAACTACAAGTCCATCTGTTTTAACATAAGCATTTTGTAAAACGCCCTTACTATTCCAATCCGCGGACATTTCAATAGCATCAAGATTTCCTGATGTCACCATTGTTAATTCAGTTTGAACGCTTGTCCAATCATAATTATTAGCTACAATTAAAGCTCCAGTAAATGCAGCTTGATCCGCCAATGCAGTCTGAGCAAGTATATACGTAGAGGGGTCAACAATAAGTGGAGTTACACTCAGAGTCCCATAATAAAAGAAAGAACTGAATAAAAGCATTATTGGACTAAAACTAAAAGGTAAATACATTGCGTCCTCTATATTCGTCCAATTCTCAAAATCCAAGGAAACTAAATAATCCATGTCAATAGGAACTCCCTTCGGACCGCCATCGTACATATCAATCTCAGATCCCAAATAATTTATCTCCACTCTTAACCCAACCTCGAAACTCGTCATCCCTGATGCTTGAAGATATGAATAGGTACTATCCCATCCATCAATTATCGAATCAAAAAGACTTATTGCCTGAGTATAAGCCATATCTAATATCTCCACGATTGTTAAGCCTTGTAATTCCAGGGGTAACATCATCATCATAAGTTCATCAATACCCAGTTCGAGTAGTTCCATCATGGTAAGTTCACCATATCCCATAGGCATTGATTGATTAACCATTGCAACAAACATGTCGATAATATTTCCCATACTTTCAGATTCAATTCCTGGCATTGAGGAGATAATTCCATAAAATATCTGCTCAAATAATGTAGTAGCATTTAGAGAGGTTATTTCAGATGGGAAAGTCGCAACCAATTGATCGATTAGCTCACTCGGTGTAGCGTCTAAGATCTCAGTGGGAATACCCATGGATATCACCGTATCTAACATCATTTGAACTACAAAACTTTCCCATAAAACAGGAGCATTGTCCATCATTAAGGATTCGAAAAGATTTCCAATGGTCATAGTTTCCCATCCAGAGGGTATTAGATCATTTAAAAAATCAGAATTGATTTCGTTAATAACCATCTTAAATAATTCTGGAAGTGGATTATTTTCCCAGCCAGTTGGTAATAATGTAGCATTAATTCCATCAACTGCTAGATTATAAAAATCTGAAAAGTTTAGAGCCAACCAATTTGATGGAATCATCCCTGAAAGAAATGTTGCATTAAATTTCTCAATATAATCTTCGGCTGTCACTTTAATTAATGTAGATATGTTTAGCCCTTCCCAACCAACGGGAAGTACATTGGACAAGTATACTTCTGCCATTTGCTCATAGATTTCCGCAATTGTTAAAGATTCTAATCCAAATAAATCAAAACTTGTTGGGAGATTATCTTTCCAATCAACTAAAAGAGCTTTAGCATTATCAAGTAAAGTATCAACATTTCCAAATTGTGCTTCAGCTTTCCATGTGTATTGTTCTCCAACAGCCACACCGACATAATCGGGACCTTGTGCATTTGCATAATTGCTAAAAGGAAGTAAAAATAATATTGGTAATAATAAAACAATTAAAAGTTTATTTTTCCTCATAATTTAGTCAGTTATATTTTTGGATTTATTAATTTAATTTAAATTGTTATAATAAATATTTAAATTCAAATATTTAAAGTTGCTTTGTTAAATTTGATTCAAAATAAATATGAATAGGTGAGATATTTAGCTATTTCTACTTTAAAACTGTAATTTTTATATAAATACTTTTGATATTTATTATTAAGAATGAAATTTGTTAGATATAATTCTCGTATTGAAGCTGGAGGATTATTAGCAGAATTTATTAAACATGAAAATGAGCGTTTAAATAACTTTATTTTTGAAAACAATGATAATTGCTTTTGCTTTGCAATTCCAAATGGCGGCGTACCAGTTACAGAAGGATTTTGCTCTAAATATAATTTGACTTATGACATATTAATTGTACGAAAAATCAAAATTCCTTATAACACAGAAGCAGGTTTTGGAGCTATAACGACTGATGGAACAATATTGATTAATAAACCTTTATTGAGTCAACTTAACTTATCAGAGAAACAAATGCAAGATTCAATCAATTTGACAAAAAATGAAATTTCCGAAAGATTGAAGTTTTACAATAAAGAATCAAGTTTAGAACAATTTTATAGTGATAATATCAAAAATAAATATATCTTCCTTCTTGATGATGGATTAGCTTCAGGATTCACTATGTTAGCAGCAATAAGTATGATAAAAAAATATCAACCACTTAAAATTTATGTTGCAGTACCCACAGCACCTTTAAGAACGATTAATAGAATTAAGGCTGAAGTTGATGAAATTATTTGTCCAAATATCAGAGATGTACTATGGTTTGCTGTTGCTGATGCCTATAAGAATTGGTATGATATTCCAGAAACAGAAGTATTGGAAATTATAGAAAAATCAAATAATTACATAACAGCTGTAAAATGATGTAAAGAGCTATAATATTAAAAGAAAAGTAAAAAAAATATTTTATTTAAGCGCTAATCAAACGGAATAATATAGAGGCATGAGGAATAAAGAATTCATCTTTACGTTTAATGACCACAGTGTGAAAATATTCTGCCAATCCTAAAAAACCACGGATAACCGATTCATCTTCCTCAAATCTAAAAATTACTGTTGCGATAGCAGCTCCTGTATTAAAATTAACCTTATCATACACTCTTTCGTCAATTAAGGGTATCTTTAGCTCATTAACAATTTCATAAACCCGTTTAATGAATAGTTCTCGCTTAGGCATTTTTTACAAACCTTTTTAATTTATTCCAATCTAAAAATTGAATTTTTAATAATTTTTAAACTTACTAATGAAATATGTTATATAATATTAATAGGTCTAGGTTTTTTAATAATTAACGTTTTTTTGGATTTACGTATTATTCCAATATATAGAGTCAATTAAGAATGGAATAAAAATATAAATACATATTAATATAATTAAAATATAAAGATTATAACTAGTAATTTTAATTTTAATCAAATTTTCAATGATAATAGAGGAATTGATTAGACCGTGGTTTCATCAAAAGAACAGAAGAAAATTGAACGAGTTATTAATTTTATGAAAAAGGGTTTAACATCATTAGCAGACGATCTAGAGGAGACTGTTAAGGGGATAAATGACTTTATTAAATCATTAGCTAAAGCTCAGAAAGATTTGAAAGATGTATCTGTGGTTGAAGAAGTTCAAACAGTAAGCACTTCCTCTAAAAAAATAATAGCCACCACAAGTGAGGGTGCTAAAACTGCCGCTGCTAGCACTTTATTTACTCTTTTAAGTAGTAGTGGAGGTGCTCCCGTTGCTGCACCTGTTTCAACACCTGTACCTATTGCAGCCTTGACACCTGCTATTCCTTCAGCTCCTGTCCCTCCTTCTGGTGGGGGACCTCCAAAAGCACCTAGTTCTGGCCCCCCTAAAGCTCCTAATGGAGGACCTCCTAAACGACCTGGGTTACCACCAGCTCCAAAATTACCCCCTACTAGTGGAGGACCACCTAAGGCTCCTGGTTCACCCCCTCAAGCACCTTCAGGAGCAGGACCTCCAAAAACTCCAAGTACTGGGCCACCCTCTGCACCCTCATTCGCAAAAAGACCAGTGGCACCTTCTGGTGGAACCATTCCTGCCGCCCCCTCTGCTCCAGCTGTTGCACCTAAGCCTGGTGGAGGGTTAGGTTCACTACGTGACGAAATGCTTGATGAATTGAATCGGCTTAAGAAAATTATGAGAGGAGAATAGTCTTTTATTAATAAGAGACTAAATTGATTATATTTTTTTTCTAAGAGTAATATTATATTTTAATGTTTTTTAAAAGAGACTTAGCTTTTATTTCAGCTCTATGCTTTAATTTTTCAAGATTTTTTTTTCTTTCTAATTCATCCATTCTTAGAATATTCATAATAGAGATTAAATTCAATAAAGTTTTTTTAGGGTTTAGCAAAAATTATATATAATGTTTGAAAATAGCTATTTAATATGTGAGGAAGAAATCCCTATTATCGTACCTAAAAGGATTATGGTTTTTGCTGGCCATCCCGATGATGAGTTAATATCTTGTGGGGGTACGATATTAAAATATCAAAAACTCGGTTCAGAAATCATAATTGTAATAGCTACTTTTGGCTTAGGAGGCTATGCTAAGGAAAAACATAAAGATAGTATAGCCGAAAGAAGGGAAAAAGAATTAGAGTTAGTAAAGAAGGTTTTAAAAAGTGATATTATTGAGTTAGGGTATTCAGATTTACAAATTGATAGAGAAAAAGTCTCTCAGGTTACTAATCTCATCCGAGATTATAAACCTCAAGTAATTTTGATGCCTCATTACTCAGATTTTCACCGTGTACATCGAAATTTATCTTTAATCACACGTGAAGCAATATATCACTGTTCTACTGGTAAAGCATACGCGGGACATTTAAGGAGTTGGGTTCCTCATGGAGCCTATTATTATGAATCTCCATCATGTAAATTTGAATATATAGAAGGATCTGTATTTGTTATAGTAAATATCGAAGATTACTGGGAAAAGAAAAAAGAAATTTTTAACCAAATTTATACATCTCAAAAAGAAGTTTTAGAGCGTGTTATAGATTGGGCAGAGGATACAGCAATTCTGAGGGGAAATGAAATAAATGCAGCTTTTGGTGAAGCTTTTATGCCTGAGACTACATATACTCCATTAAAAATTTTATTACAATAAAAGTACGGAGATTTTTTTAATAATTAAAATAATATATTAGATATATTAGTTTAGGCTAAATATCTTAAAATTAAATTCAGAACCTATTAAGGCATGGGGAATCTAACAATAGTTCTTGATATTGGTCAGTTCAGTACTAAAATTGGATTTGCTGGAGAGGATACACCATCTCAAGTTTTCCTAACAATGGTTGGAAAACCTAAATATCAAAGTGTAGATGTCAGTTATAAATCTAAGCAATCTCGTGAAGATGAAATATATGTAGGAGATGAAATTCAATCAATTGGATTATATAAGATTTTTTATCCTATTGAAAAAGGAATTGTTGTGGATTGGACTCATTTTGAGAATATTATTGATTATATTTTTTACAACTTGAGAGTAGATCCCACTCTTGTTAATGTATTATTTGCAGTACATCCATTATTTCCATATAAAGACTTAGAGAAAATATTTAAGTTATTTTTAGAAAGATATCAATGTATGGCATTTTATCCAGTATTAGATTCAATGTTAACTCTATATTCAGGTGGTTTCCAAACGGGATTAATTGTAGAAATAGGTGATAGCAATACAAGAATTGTCCCGATTTATGAAGGATATAAGTTAGAGCATGCAGTAAGAATCTTAGATATTGGGGGAAGAGTATTAACTCACCAAATGGAACAGATTTTAGAATCTATTGGATGGTCTGTCGATTCTTCTATACGCAGAGAGCTAGTGAGAGTTTTAAAGGAAAAAGCTTGTTTTGTATCTTTAGATTATAAAGAAGATTTGAAGCGAAGTGAACAGTATGAGAAAGAATATTCGCTTCCTGATGGTTCTACAATTTCACTCAATAAAGAAAGATTTATTATTCCAGAATTATTATTTAAGCCTACTTCAGAATTAGAACAAGATGCATTACATGTAGCCATCATGGATGTAATTGAAGCCTGTGATTTAGACATACGTCCGGAGTTATTAAATAATATTTTTCTTTCGGGGGGTTCATCTATGTTTCCTAATTTAAAATCGCGTATCTATCAAGAATTAGAATTAGAGTTAGCAAGACGAAAGAAAAAAAATTTAGGAATTAGAATTATCGCCCCAATGGAACGAACATTTTCCGTATGGATTGGAGGATCAATTTTGGCAATGATTCCCGAATTTTCTCAAAATTGGATTACTCGGGTAAAATATTTTGATGAGGGAATACCACCTAATTTACTTTAATATAACTTAACCTATCGTTTCGAAATATCCTAATAACATTGAGATAATACATTTTGTTAAATAAGAAATTTTAATATTAAATTATATTATAACTACTACTTTTAAAGGTATAAATGAATATGGATGATTTTGCAGAAAATAAGTTTTACAAACCAAGTTATTCCCATTTGTTCAATAGAATTAAGGATATCAAAACACCAATAAAAAATGAAATATTAATTGCTCTTCTTGATGGTCATTGGCATTCTGAATTAGAACTAATAAGGGTTACTAAAAGGCAGCATGGATTCATCGGAAGTGTCACTTTGGGTACAATGGTAACTTCATTGAATCATTACATTAAAAATAACTATCTGCAGAAGAAGATAGTAAATAGCAAGCTTTATTATAAGATATCAGATAATTATGTTGGACTTACGAGAGCAGCGTATAGGTTTGATGCAAACGATTTCCTTTAAGAAGAAGGAATTGAAAATATAGAACTTTTTTAAAGAAAACCTATTATTTCTTTAAATTCTTCAACACTATTACGTTTGCTATAAATATAAAGATGATGTTATTATGTCGTGTGATTAATTGAATAGGAATTCTTATATAACACTTAATAAATGGATTTTAAAATTAAAAATAAATACCTATTGGTATAAATTGTAGAAAAAATAAAATAAATTTCAGAATTATAAAAAGAAATTCAAATTTATGCATATTATTAAAGTAAAATCGAATATTCTTTCGTTTTTATAATAATAAATAAGATTTCATTTTTTTATACATCTCCCTCCAAAAATTCTGTATTCCTCACAATTAGAACAGAAACCCTTGCCTGAATTTTCTTTAAAACTATCATTCCAACATTTAGGACATAAATAGTAGGTAAGAGATTTATTACTTTTCCTTAGTATAACTTTAAAAACATTAAAATTACAAATTGAACAAACAAAATTTAGCAACTCTAATTTTCCGTTCTTGGGTAAGGATAAATACTGTTTGCAATTTTCATTAGAACAAACTAAAAATCTTTTACTTTTAATATCAATGAATTTCATAGGAGATATATTACAAAAAGGACAATTTGAAGTAGTGAGTGGGATAGTATAATCCATCTTATAGGTATCAATTTTAGAAGTTAATTTATGTTTATTTACTAAGAATTTATCAAACAACTGTAAAAACTCATTTCTTATCTCATCTACAACATCATTCATTTTTTTTTTTTTATCTTTAATTTCTTCAAGTTTTTCCTCCACTCTTCTTGTAAAATCGGGCTTTAAAAATGGTAACCATATTTCAATTAAATGTTCTATAATAAATTTACCTAAATCCGTTATAAAATAATGATGTTTCAATCTTTTTGTTAAACTACGAGTTTGTAATAATTGTATAATGACAGGTCTAGTTGACTTCGTACCTAAATGATTCTTTTCCATTAGTTTAAGCAGTGATGTATCATTGTATCTAGAAGGTGGTTTTGTTTCTTTTTGGACAAACAATACTTCCTTTATTGGAATGTCATTACCGATAATTTGAATCTCATTATCATATTTTAGTTTAAGAAAAGGAGCAATTTCTAGAAATCCTGGAGAGATTAACGCTACAAACTGAGCTTGAAAAAGTTCTTCTTTTATGAGGATTCTTAAAAATTGTTTTGATTCCAAGGCTTCTTCTCCAAAAAGTGCTAGATAATGACGTGCTAGTATATTATAAACTTTTTTTTGTAAATTGTTCTCAAATCTTGAACTATTAAGTTCTAGACTTTCAAGAGGTGTTATAGGTGGGTGATCGCCCATATCTTTCTTTCCGTTCGTAGGGTTTATTCTATTATTCTTTAAAAGGTTTATAGTATAATTTTTAAACTGCGAATGTAAAGTGAGTTTCTGTAGGATTTCATTGTGATTAAAATCTAACTTGTATACATCACTATCGGTTCTCGGATAAGAAATTAACTTATTTAGATATAAAGCATTCATAGTTCGCATAGCTATATTTGCTGAAATTTTTAAGTTTTTTGTTAACAGAATTAAAGCTTTAGATGTATTCAATGGAGTAGGTGGAGCTCTTCTTACTACATTTTTAGAATTATCAATGATCTTACCAATTTTCTCATTCTTAATCTTTTGAAAAATTTCTCTAGCAATAACCTCATTATCCTTCATGAAAGGATTATGTCGGTGATGTGCACGAAAGACTCCATTTACATGAAATAAATCAGCATCAATTAAAAAATAGGGTTCTGGAATAAAATTCTGAATCTCTTGTTCTCTCATATATATTAAATAAAGAAGACTAGTCTGAACGCGCCCAATTGAAGTAAATCTAACTCTAAATTTGTTTAATAAGGGACGTAGAGTATTTGTAATTTCTCTTGTAGCTGAAAAACCAATGAACGCATCGATAATAGCTCTAGCTTCTCCTGATTCACCCCAACTATATTTTGGAGATATAAGATTATTAAATTTTCTTAAAATTTCATTTTCTTGAAGTGAACTAAGCCATAATTGCGAAATTTTGATACTAGGATTAACATGCGTTATAAATGGAAGTGCATCGAATAACCCTATCGCACAGCCCTCGATATCAGCATCAGTTCCAATGATACAATGATCAGATATCTTTGAGTATTCTTTTAAAGAATTTATATATGGATAAGCATAACTTGCAGGTACTTTTTCAATTGCCTTAGGATTAGTAATGATTTCTCGGGGGTTTGTATTTGTCCAACTTTTATAAACGTCTGTATTTCTATATTCAAGGATATGTCCACGTAAAGGAACTACATAAATATCTTTTGAAGTAACTAAGTAAATATTTAAAATTTTTGCTTTCTTTATTATTTTAACTGAACCTAACGCTTTTGCTATAGCTTCTGCGGCTTTATTTTTTTCTGCAATTATTAAGGTTGTCATTATGACTTTTCAAATATGTAATAGAATACTTAATTTTAAGTTTTTAAAAAGCAATAATATTTCATAACTGTTGAATAAGTTTCTGGTTATTATTAAAGAACAATTAATTCATTAAGAATTTTAATTTGTGTAATATAATTTTAGACATAAATGATATGTAATGAATTAAAATTCCAAAGATATCATAAAATTTAGAATGGTAGAGTAAATGAAAAAGCTGAACCTTGATTTTCTCCATCTGAATTTGCCCAAATTTTACCTCCATGAGCTTTAATAATCCCTTTAGTAATATATAATCCCAGTCCCGTACCAGAATCTTTAATATTGATATGTTCACTTATAATTGGAGGTTTAATCCTTTCAAATTTTTTAAATAAGCGTTCTATTTCCTCTTGAGCTAAACCAATTCCATTATCTTTGATTTCAAAGATATAGTGATTTTCTTCTTTTTTGGATAAAATTTTTATCCATCCATAATCAGGAGTGAATTTAATCGCATTTGAAAGTAAATTAGTGAAAACTGTGAAAATCCGCATCTGATCTACATCTAACATGATTTCATGGTCAATATTTAATATTATCTCAAGATTCTTTTCATTGATCAAATAGCTTAATTCATCAAGGCAATCATTTATGATATTACTGACATTTATTAAAGCTTTTTGTAATTTCAATTTATTTTCATCAATTTTTAAGACGTCTAAAAGCTGATCCATTAGAATTTCTAATCGATTAACATTTCTCTGTACTGTTAATAAGTCTGTTGTGATTTCTGGATTAAGATAACTTCTATGTTTCATCAAAATATAATCTGTATAACCAGAAATTGAAATTAATGGTGTTTTTAATTCATGAGCCGCCATAGTTATAAAATCATTCTTAACTTTATCAAGTTTTCTCAATTCAATATTCTGTCGTCTTAACTTCTTCTCAGACTCTAATAATTCCTGTTCCAATCTGAATTTCTCAGTAATGTCATTAAATGTTCCTTCAATAGCTATTGGTTTTCCATTATCATCTCTTATTAGATGAGCATTTATTTGTGCAATAATATGATCTCCATTGTTTCTTTTAACAGGTACGATATAATTTCTAATAAATTCATTTTTTAGTAACTGGTTTATATAATTTTCCCTGTCATTTGTGGTTTCCCATAAATGTGTTATTTTTTTCCCTATTAGATTTTTCTTATATTCAAATCCGCTGATTTCATTGAATGCTGGATTATGATATAGTATATTTC
Organism: uncultured archaeon; assembly: GCA_964409945.1. Lineage (GTDB taxonomy): Archaea > Asgardarchaeota > Lokiarchaeia > Sigyniarchaeales > SOKP01 > Loki-b32. Next base: position 14,071 of record CAYPFJ010000038.1, read on the forward strand.
CATCCAAATCCGTCTTATAATATCCTTCGTCTAGATCAGTTATCATATTTCTGAAATTCTTTTCCGATTCTTTCAGTTGGTTTTCCATTTTTATGCGTTCACTAATATCTCTAATAATTGTGATTATTTGACTAACTTTACCTTTAATAAATATTGGAATTTTACGAGTTTCTGTTATAACATCAAGATCTGGCAGTACAGTAGTTTCAATCGTAATAAAAGGTTTTCCCGTTTCGAAAACTTCGCGATATTCTTCATAAACTTGATCTGGTAAAAAAGGAAATGCTTCAGAAAGCATTAGACCTAAGATATCTGCCTTAATATCTAATTCATTAAGCCATTTTTTCAATTCCTTATTTACTAGTATAATTCTTAATTCTTTATTGACTACATGCAAAGGATCATTTAATGAATCAATTGTAGTTCGATATTGCTGTTCAGATTCTATTAGATCTTTAGTCCGCTCTAGTACTTTTTGTTCTAATTCTCTATTTAAAATTTTTAATTCTTCTTGAGACTTCTGTAATTTTTGTTCAGCTACTTTTTTCTCTGTTATATCTTGTATAATAACTTGAAAAAATGTTTCATCTCCAATTTCTACGAGAGAGTCATCAATACTAATCCACATTAATTTTCCATTTTTCGATCTTGAAATTTGAACTTCAAGTGCTTCTGGAACATTTCCTTTCAAGATAGATTGATATCTATCTTTAAATACAGATAAAATATTTTCAGGTTTTATGTTTACATCTAAAAAATTTCTATTTATCATACTTTCAATTTTTCTATTAAATATATTCTCGGTAACAGGGTTACAATCAATAATTTTTCCCTTTCTGTCAATTAAAATAATTGAATAGTGAGAACGTTGAAATAAGTGTCGATATTTTGTTTCTGATTCCTTTAACTTTTGTTCAAGATGGAATTTATCTGTAATATCTCTCGCTAGACCGTTAAATCCTATTTTATTACCATCTGAATCATATCTTATATATACAGAAGATTCGCATATCACTAAACCTTCACTTTTATTTCGAAATTGATATTGAAAATCTGATTTTGGCTGTCCTGTTTCATAAACGTTATTATATACATTAAAAATCTTTTTTTTATTTTCTTTATCAACAAAATTTCGATAATTTATACCTAATAATTCATTTTTAGAATATCCTATAACTTCAATAAATGCATCATTGAAAAAAGTAAAATTTCCCTCTAAATCGACTTCAAAATAAATTTCCTTTATATTTTCAAGGATTCCACGATATTTTTCTTCTGATTCTTTTAATTTTTGTTCTGCCATTTCGCGTATTGTAATATCTTCATAGGTTACTAATATTCCAACTACTTCACCTTTTGGATTATGTAGAGGAATTCTATTAATCTCAAACCAATTTTGCCAACCATTAATCGTAATTAACGATTCTATAGCGTTATATTCAGCACTATCATTTCTCATTACTTCACTTTCCTTGTTTTTAATAGATTCCACGTTATCTTTGATCCAAATGAGATCTTCATCTGTACTTCCAATAATACTTGTTGGTTCTATTATTTTATTTAGGAGGGCAAAATTCTTATTACATCCCATATAAACCAAGTTTGTATCTTTCCAATAAATAAGTTGAGGAATATTGTCCAATACTAATTCTAACATCTCTCTGGTCTTCTCTACAACATTTTTTCCTTCTCTTGTTTGAAGAAGTTTCCAAAATTGTATCTCCGGAACATATTCTGCTAATTCACCGAATCGAGCTTGGCTTTTTTTAATCTCAAACTCGAGATTTTTAAACTTGGTTATCTCTCTGCAGATTAAAAGGGCTTTTTTTTTATTATCTTCGCTATCTATGAAACTTTTTCCCTTTATTTCAAACCATTTAAATGGATTACCTTTATATTTAATTTGAACATCTTCAACTCCATAACCCGTCCTAAAAATGTCTTTTAGTAGTTTTATTACTCGTTTGAAATCATCTGGATGAATAAATTCGTTCAATTTTTTCTTTATGGTAAAATCTTCAAAATTAGTATATTCACATTGATACTTACTATTAAGTATAAATATAAGGTCATCAATATTTTCAGAAAAAATCTGACCTATTTTACTGTAACTTTCGAAAGTACTTGTCATCTCTTATAGTTACCCCATTTAACATTTTAGGATTTTAATAATCCAACAACATAACAGAAAATTAATCCTTACTTATAAAAAAATTAGATAAATTATAATATATTTTTTATCTATTTAGAATACATTAAAGCTAATATCTACAATGTAAATTATTAGGGCTATAATTTTTTCAATTGACATTAGCCTAATTTACTTGTCCATCCTTTCATGAATTTCCTCATTTTTTCTTGTTTTGAGATTATTTCCTTTATTTGTTCTTTTGATTTATTTGTTAGATTTACAATCTCCGGTATAAAGTTGTATTTTATAAAGAAATCTTTGCATTGCTGTGAGATTAAATCATTTGGGATGTTGTTAGGATCGTTCTGAAAATTTTTAAAATTGAGTTCCCAATTTTCTAAAAAATTTTTTATGCTTTTATTTGCTTGGAAAATTGGTAAAACTCCAAAACAATTTGATGTGGTAAGAGCTACATTAGCGTGTTCAACACTAAATCTATTTCCATTAAATGATATAGCGATACCACCATCATCGCTTAATCTTTGGAGCATATTAATATCAGTAATTGAATCTCCTAAAGCTATCATTTCTGAAATTGGTATACTTGTTCTTTTAGATATTTCTTCAACAGCTAACTCTTTTCCTTTTCCCCCTCGAACTATCACTTGATTCATAATTCTTATATAGTCAGATTCTGGGCTTATCCAAAAAAAATCATTTAAATCTTCAACAATACTATCAAGATCTTTGTTATTTAAAAGATATTTCTTAAATATGTCCCTTATTAATACATTTACTGCATCTTCAATATTCGATAAACCTTTTTTTAATTGTTGGATATTCAAATCTGTACAATATACATGATCCTGTGGAATTTCCAGAGCAGCTGTTACAGTATAAGCAAAATGTGTGTAACTTGTAGAAATTACGAATATATCCCAATCTTTTTGTAAGATTTTCATTATCTCTCTGCATCCTGGTAACAGACCTAAGTTACTTTTAGCTAAACTTAATAATTCTTCATCTGTAAAGCATGATGTGTACAACGGAGCCATTAATCTGAGAGTATCTCCGGGTTGATATTCAGGGATATTCAATTTTTCTTTAACTCCTGGTACATCAATAATATAATCATCATAATTAGAAATCATAGTAAAAAATTCACCCATATTATATTCGTGCAAATTCAACTCTAACTTATTATTTAATTTTTTTCCTAGTTCAGCCGCAAAATCGATAACGCTAATAGGTCCTTCCAAGTCCCAGCAACAACAAAACCGCTTTTTATTCAAAAAATCTTCCTTTTGTAGAATATTTAAAATTATTTTATGATATAAAAAGTCAAAATGTTAAAAAACTACTTATTAAATATTTATTATTTAAGAGAAGAATATGTGCACTAGTCTTTTATTCTAAAAATTTCTTGAATAGACTTATTTCTTTCTTGTTCAATTATTTCTTTCCAATTTGGTTCTATAATATTAAAGGCGTTTAAAGTTAGATTTTTAATATCATTATCAGATGAATCTAATAATGGCCCTAAATATGCTAATGCTCTCTTATCTTTAATCCTTGTCAAGCTTTCTATTATGTAAATAATTCTATACTTATCCGGTTCGTATTTTTCTTGTTCTTCTTTAAGGTGCTCTATGATCCTTAATGTCGCTCGTCCATCTCTGATTCGCCCTAATGCTTCTATTATTTTATTAATAACAGTATGATCTTTCTCAGATCTAAGAGCTCTGCACATTAAATTTGTAGCTCTTCCATCCTTTAATAATCCGAGTTGTCTAGCGGCATCAGCTCTTCTCTGCCAATCGTCATCATGAAAGAGTTGTCTTATTAACGCATTGAATACTGCATTTTTTTCATGCCAAGTCATAATTCAAAAAAGATCAAATAGGGGTAATATTATAATTTGATGATTATAGAATATAATACTATATTTAGATGATAATTAAAAAAAATAGCATTTATTTTTTATTTAAAATAGAATTCATGTGTATAATTCGTTTTTGTAATAGTTTTCGCGTACCTACATCTTTTCTATGAAAAAGGTTTCCTTTAATACAACTTACTCCCGCCTCAGCAATCTTTTCAGCTTCTTCTAAGGATTCTGCGATTCCTAATACTCCCATTGCCCTTGAAGTTGTAGTGTATATGTTTTCACCTTCTCGATAAACCGAAGCATAGTAGTATTTTGCTTTAGATTTAATAATTTCCTCCGTGTTTATTTTAATGACTTCATCCTTCTTAGGATTAACGGGGTATCCCTCAGGAGCTAGATATTTACATACAGTAGCTTTCTTTTCAAATTTATAATTTTGATGCAAATTTCCATTTATAATTGACCAGCAAATATCTATAAAGTTATTTTTTAGAAGAGGTAATACATTCATTGCCTCCGGATCACCCAAACGAGAATTATATTCTATCAATTTTATACCATTTGCTGTTTTCATAAATTGTCCGTATAAAAATCCTTTATATTCTACACCAGTCTCTTCTTTTACAGCTGCTACAGTCTTTTTCATATCTTTCAGTGCTTCATTGACATCATTTTGATTGAAGAACGGCATGAGATGATCCTCCATACTATATGAACCCATTCCTCCTGTATTTGGACCTCTATCATCCTCAAAAGCTCTTTTATGGTCTTGTACTAAAGGAGACCCTATTACATTTTTTCCATCAACGAATGTCTGTAGCGTAAATTCTTCTCCATCACATTTCTCCTCTAATAGGAATCTATTCTTTTTATCTACCAGTTCACTACAATAATCCAAAATATCTTTTTTAGAGAAGAGATGATCACCATAAACTTTTACCCCCTTACCCCCAGTTAGGCCCTCTGGTTTTACAACGATATTTTCTTTCCCCATATCTTTAATATAACTTTCAACTCCATCAATAGAATCAAACATTTTACTCTTTACATTTGATTGAATTTTATACTTATCAAGTAATTCTCTAGTAAAAATTTTTGAGCCTTCTAACTGTGCTGCTTCAATTTTTGGCCCTACGCATGGAAATCCTCCTTTTTCTAAAGCATCAACAATTCCCACTATTAAGGGTGCCTCAGGCCCAATAACAACAAAATCAATATTTTTTTCTTTACAAAATTCAATGATTTTTTTAAAATCACTTTCAGAGTGAATCTTTATATCTTTACTTAGATCTTCCAGTCCAGCATTTTTATAACTCATAAATGCAAATAGATTCGCACCTCCATTAACAAGCGTTTCACCAATAACATGTTCTCTTGCACCATGCCCAATAATCAAACAATTTACCATTTTAAACCAACATAAAGTATCAAGTTTAATTCTTAATATAAACTAATTAGGTTAATATGTAATTTTAACATTAATTATTAACCAAGTAATTAACAGTAAGAGGAATTTGAGAGGAAATTTTATATTCATAAGGAAAATCTGAAAAAAATTATATTAATTTTTCCCCACATTTAGCACAAAACTTAGCTTCAATAGGCAATTCGTGACCACAATTATAACATGTTTTGGATATCTTCTTATGATCTTCTTTTTCAGTTAAATTAGACCCACAATTAGAGCAAAACTTGGCATCATCATTAATTTTTTCATGGCAAAAGGGGCAATTTATTTGGTTTATTGATTTTTTTACTTCTGGTATAACCTTTTGTATTATTGGTCTAGGTTGTACTTGGACATTTCCCACTCTAACTTCAATAGGTAATGTTAGCATTTCATAATTTCCAGAGTGAAGAAATGCTGTTATTGTAAAAATTCCTTCAGATTTAGGAATGAATTTAAAAAGTCGGCTTTTTTTTCCTCCATGGGAAATTCCCCCATACCTTTCTGCTTTAATTAAAAGTTTAATTTCAGGAGGTCCTGATAAAACTACCCTTACTTGAGGCAGATAGCGAGATTCAAAATTTTGAACTACTAAATAAAATTCCGTTTGTCTGTTTAAAGAAGTGTATATCATTTTTGTATCATTTTTTAAAGCAAATTTAATATTAGTAGGACTCATTTTTATAACTCCTTTCTCAAAATCTATTGAAATTCAAATTTAAATTGGTTCTTATAATTTTTTTCTTATTGATTATAAAATTGAACTATAATTTAAATCATTATTAATTATTTTTTATTATTTCAAAATAGATAGGAACATTCTTAGATTGTGTTTTATTCAAAAAAAAATAAGATTCAGAGAAAATGTCAGAACTAAAATATCAGAAAATAGCAAGAACTATAGTAAAAGCAGGTTTTCTTCCATTTCCTATAAATAATACAATGATAAAACTATTAAAATTATTGATTGATAAAGAGCAATTAGATTTTATCTTGGCTTTTAAAAATAAATCTTCTCAAACAATGGAAGAATTAATAAAAAATAGTAAAATGTCTGAAAATGATATAACGATTCATGTTGAAAAATTGGCAAAAAAAGGATTTCTGTTTAATCAACCTAACTCGAAAGGTATACTAGTATACAGATTAATGCCATTAATTATGGTTGGGGCATTTGAGTATACTTTTATGAAAAAGATCAGTTTTAATGAGGAAGAGAAAGAAATTGCTCAATTATTTGTTCAATTATTTAATGAGTTGGCCAAATTTATTCAAAAGAATTACGAAACAGTTCTACCTTTATTTCAAAGAATGCCTCCTTTTGATCGGACTGTTCCTTTTTTAGATAAAAACATAAACGGAAAAGAAATTCAGATAATGGTTAATAAAGAGATAGAAGTTCCCACAGATAAAATAATGACCACCCAAAAAGTCGAGGAAATAATAGAAAAGTTTGATGCTATTGCTGTAGGACATTGTTTTTGTCGGCATCATCAAGATTTATTATTAAATCCATGTAAACAGACAGATTTAAGAGAAAACTGCTTTACTTTTTGTAAATCTGCAAGATATGTCGTTGAACAAGGTTTTGGAAGAATCATATCAAAGGATGAAGCATTATCAATATTAAAACATTCTGAAAATGACGGGTTAGTTCATAAAGCTTGGCACCCACATTCTGATATCTCTAAACATGAAACTAGTATATGTAATTGCTGTAAATGTTGCTGTGGAATATTTGATTGGTGGAGAAGGGGTACCACAGCTATGATAAATTCAACTAATTTCATATCTGTAATTGATAAGAGTAAATGTATTGGATGTGGTACTTGTATGGAAAAATGCCCTGTAGATGCAATTGAGGGTGATGATAATAATAAAGCAGAACGAAACGCAGAATGGTGCATAGGGTGTGGTGTTTGTGCTCATTTTTGTCCCGAGAATGCAATATCTTTATTAGAAAGCCCAAGAAAAGTGTTTATTCCTCCTCCTAGATTAAGAATGTAAAGCAAATACTAATATTATTCATTTTTTTATATTCATCTCTTAAATTTGTAAGGATAATAAATTAATTATTAAATCAATGATTTTTTAGTTTAATAATACCAATTAGATGAAATTAAACCATGAGTAATAATACTTGCATTGAATTTCAAAAAGTATCTAAAAGTTATAAAGAACTCCTTGCTTTAGATAATATTTCTCTTAATATTCAAAAAGGAGAGGTTTTTGGGTATATTGGTCCCAATGGAGCAGGAAAAACAACAACAATTAAGATTTTAGTTGGTCTAATAAGAGATTTTAGTGGAGAAGTTTTTATAAATGGAAATGATATTATTATTAATAAAAAAGAATTACAAAATATTATTGGATACTACCCACAAGAAGCTGGTTTCCAAGAATGGCGTACTTTAGATCATGCTTTTAAAACATTTGGTCGTCTATCGGGACTTAGTTCAGATCAACTTGAAAATAGAGTTCAAGAAGTCTTAAAATTACTTAATCTTTCTGAGGAGCGTTTTAAAAAAATTATCCATTTATCTGGAGGTATGGTTCAAAAATTAAGATTAGGTCAAGCCCTTCTTCATAAACCTCAAATCCTAGTTTTGGATGAGCCATTATCTGGGTTAGATCCGCAAATGAGGTATCACTTTAAGAATATAATTAAAGAATTAGCTAGAAGTGGTATAACAATCTTGTTTTCTTCCCATATTTTAAGTGATGTGCAGGATATTGCTGATAAAATTGGTATTTTAAATCAAGGTCAAATTAAAGATATTGGTTCTCCTGAAGATCTTCAAAATAAGTTTCATATTGGAAATAACATTGAAGTAGTAGTAGCTGAAAATACTCCTTTATGCGAAGGTTTAGATGATTTATCAGAAATTGAATACGTTAATAATATAAAATCAAACAAACAATTAATTCATCTGAACTCTGAAATTAATATAGATTTAGTGATTTATCAAATAATTGAAATGTTGAGAGAACAAAAATGTAAAATACGTAATTTTAATCTAGTAAAACCCAGTTTGGAAGAAGTATATTTAAAATATGTTGGAGGTGAAAACAAATGAGTCTAAGATTGCTCTTTTTAGATGAATTAAAAGGATATGCAAAATCAAAGGTAATGCTTGTTCTTTGGTTCGGTTTACCTCTATTGTCTTTCTTAATTCAATTTTTTAATCCTGCTGAATTAGAAGGAATGCCCATTTCATTTTTGGTTGCTCTTGTGGTTTCAAGTATTGGGGGAACGCTTTCTGTAATAATGCTGAGTACTACAATAGTTAGTGAAAAAAATCGACATGTTTATGAATTATTTTTAATCCGACCAGTAAGGAGAAGTAGCTTAATTTTAGCAAAATTTTTAGCTGTGTATCTCTGTTTAGTTATTGCTGTATCAATTTCTCTTATTATTGGACTTATATTTGATGCTTTTACTGGTGATTTGATAGAAAACTACCTAAAGATAACATTTGAATCTTTAATTATTGGGATTTCTTCGATGGCAATTACGTGTTCAATAGGCATTCTATTTGGTGTTTTAGTCTCATCTGTGCCAGTTGCAGCAATTTTATCAGTTTATTTAGGAAGTCAATTATCTTCCCTTATAATTTTACCTACATTCTTTATCCATGGTTTAGACACTCAAATGTTAGCGTTAACCTTAGGAATAACTCTTACTACTATAATTATGGGAATAAACATAATCTTATTTAACCGAATGCAATTTTAGTATAAATTGACTTATAGAAAGATATATTTTTATAAATAAGAAAAAATTATTCACTTTTTTGTGTTTCTTTCTTTTTAGAAAACTTACGAAAAGCAAATATTATTCTTTGAAGTACCGTTATATTAGTTCCAACAGCTAAAACTATCATCGCCCACCATAAAGCAGATGTAAACCAAATTTGAATTATAGCTCCAATTAACAGAATTGGGACACGGTCAGTCCTTTCTATAAGCCCAACACCATATAAATTTTCTTCACCTAAAGCTTCTATCTTCGCTCTAGTATATGAAGTTAAAAAAGCCCCAATAAGAACTATTAGCCCGATTTCTATTGATGTATATCCACTAAGAATCACTCCAATAAACAAGAAAAAATCTCCAATTCTATCCAAGGTAGAATCTAAAAATCCTCCTAATGTTGTAGGACCTTGAAGTCGAGCTATAACTCCATCTAATTGATCAAAAAATTCAGTAATAAATAGAAAAACAATTATAATTATTAATAAATTAAACATAAATCCAAAAAACGTTATAATTGCTGAGATTAAACCAAATAAGGTAAAATAGTTAGCTTGGATTTTTGCTAACTTTTTCCCCAAAGGAAGTAATAGTTTTTCAGAAAATTTTTTTATTTGTAATAGCATAAAATAATGATTACAACTTCTTTGTTGTTAGCCTCTTTTTAAATTAAAATTTTATAAAAATAAAGTTTTACTTACTTGATAAAAAAAAATCTAAATTCCATAAATAGGATAGTATTTATCTTCAACATATTTAATAAAATATTCAGGTTCCAAATCTTCTCCAGTAATCTTCTGAATTAATTCGGGAGCTCTGTAAATTTTACCATATTGATGCACATTTTCCTTTAAATAATTCAAAAGGTTAGAGAATTCTCCTTTCTCATAATCTTGAGGCATATTTGGGCTTTCTTTTAAAGCTTGTTTATATATTTGAGCAGCATAAAGATTTCCCAAAGAATAACTAGGAAAATAACCAAATCCCCCACCAGACCAATGTACATCTTGTAATACACCAAGAGCATCATTCGGCGGTATAATTCCTAATAATTCTTCCATTTTTGCATTCCATATTTCTGGCAATTCACTTGCTTGAAGTTGATCTTCTATTATCATTTTCTCTAGTTCAAATCGTAATATAATATGTAATCCATAAGTTACCTCATCAGCATCTACTCGGATAAACGATGGTTGTACTATATTTATAGAACGATAAAATTCTTCCATTGGATAATTTTTCAAATTTTCTGGAAAAACCTTTTGAAAGATAGGATACCAATACGTCCAAAATTCCTTACTACGCCCAACTACATTTTCCCACATTCGAGATTGAGATTCATGAATACCCATAGAACACCCCTCAGCTAATAACGTATCATGAATTTCTTCTTTAAATCCCATTTGGTAAAGAGCATGTCCACATTCATGGATTGTGGAGAACAAGCAATCAGGAAGAAAATCTTCACGTATTCTAGTTGTTATTCTAGTATCTATGGATGATAATGAAGTAGTAAAAGGGTGTGTTGCTTTGTCTTGTCGTCCGGTATTAAAATCAAAATTAAGTTTTTTAATTATATCAAGACTTAATTGCCATTGTTTTTCAGCATCGTAATGTTTTTTTAGGATTGATTGATTAGGTTTATCGGAGACACTATTTAGCTTATTGACAATCTTTACTAATTTTGGTTTTAATCCATTAAAGATTTTTAAAATCCAATCATAAGTTGAACCAGGTTCATACAAATCTAACAAAGTTGAGTATAAAGTCGGACCTGTATCAAGTTTCTCGGCAAATTCTATTTTTAATTTAATAATTTTCTCGAGATAAGGCTTGAATATTGAAAAATCACTTTTTTCTCTTGCTTTTTCCCATTCCATATGCCCTAATGATGAAGTTTTAGCAATTTCAGATACTAATTCATCAGGAATTTTGATTGCTTGATCATATTCTCTTTTTGCTTCTCGTATCATCGCTAAATCAATTTCACTAAGATTGTGTAATTTTTCAGCTTCTTTTATCAATTTACTAGTTTTATCTGATTTTATCCTTGAATGAATTAAATTTTGTATTAATACCAATTGCTCTGCTCTTCCTTTCACTGAACCTTTAGGCATATTGACTTGTTGATCCCAGCTTAAAAGAGCTCCAATATAAGACAGTTTCATTATTTCATTAAAATGTTCCCAAAGTTCTTCCATTATATTCACAATTTACTTATTTTTTAGTAATAATTTTTAAAATTATATGAAAATGTTAGTTAATTTTTAACAAAAAAGTTTTGGTTTTCCAATTGATAATTTCAGTATATATTAGGTGAATTTAATAAAAAAAAGAAGTTAAAGTTTGTAGATTGGATAAAATTTCTTCTCTACATATTTAAAAAAGTAGTCTGGGTTTAAATTTTCTCCAGTTACCCTTTTGATCAAATCATTAGCTCGATAAACACTTCCGTGCTGATGTATTTTTTCTCGTAAGTATTTCAATAAATTAGAAAATTCACCTTTTTTATAATCTTCAGGTAAATTTGGCATAGCTTCCTGCGCTTTTGAATAAATCTGAGCTGAATATAGGCTCCCCAGAAAGTAAGTAGGGAAGTATCCTATGGCTCCACCGCTCCAATGCATATCTTGTAATACTCCTTCTTTATCATTAGGAGGAGTAATTCCTAAGTATTCTTCCATCTTAGTGTTCCATAATTCTGGTAATTCATTTACTCGAACTTTACCTTCAATTAAGTCTTTTTCAATCTCAAATCTTAGAATAACATGTAGACCATAAGTTACTTCATCAGCATTTACCCTGATAAACGAGGGTTGAACGCAATTTATTGCTCGATAAAATTCTTCCATTGGATAATTCTTTAAGTTCTCAGGGAAATATTTTTGGAAGGTTGGATACCAATAAATCCAAAATTCTTTGCTTCGACCAACAATATTTTCCAACAATCTTGATTGAGATTCATGAATTCCCATTGAAGTACCAGTGCATAATATTGTATCATGCAGTTCTTTTTTAATGCCCATTTCATAAAGGGCATGGCCACACTCATGTATAGTCCCAAAAATACACTCGTTAAGAAAATCATCCTTTGTTCTTGTAGTTATGCGAACATCTTCAGAAGCAAGTGAAGTTGTAAATGGATGAGTCGATCTATCTTGTCGACCGTATCCTAAATCATAATTGAATTTTTTAATGATCTCAAAACTAAGTTCAAATTGTTTATCGATATTATAATTTTTATGTACAATAGAATCATCTGGTTTATCTGAGGATGAATTCAACTTCTTTACAACATTGACAATCTTAGGTTTTATTGGATTGAATATATTGGCAATCCAATCATAAGTGGCACCAGGTTCATATAGATCTATTAAAGTGGAATAAATGTCTGAGTGTGTTGCTAACTTATTTGCCTTTTCTTTTTGTAATTCAACTGTTTTTTCCAATATTACTTTAAAGATTGAAAAATCGCTTTTTGTATAAGCTTCTCTCCAGACACCCGAAGCTTTTACACTAGTTTCTGCTATCTCAGTAACTAATTGCTCAGGTAATTTAGTCGCAAGATCATATTCTCTTTTAATCTCTCGTAACATAGCACTGTCGATCTCATTAAGGGTAGGAATTTTTTCTGCTTCTTTAATTAGTTTTCCAACTCTTTCCGAGGTAATTCTTTGATGTAATAATTTTTGGAGGAGAGAAATTTGTTTAGCCTTACCATCTAAAGATTTATAATTTCGCATGTTGACTTCTTGATCCCAATTCAAAGCTGCGGAAATATAGTGTAATCTCATTATTTCGGCAAAATATTCACGAAGTTCATTAATAGCACTCATTTTTTAGACCTTAGATGTTTTTTTAAATTATATTTTGAAAGATTCGGTTAAATAGTAACAATAATTTTTGTTATTGCATAATTGAATATGGAATTACTTTAAAAGAAGTGTGTTGTGAACTATTGAACTAACTATACGAAATTAAAAAAAGACAATTTCAAAATTTTTCGGTTTAGGTTAATTGTTCTTGTTTAACAAAAAAATTTGCTGCTAATTCCACATCTTGAATTGTTACAGGTCTCCCTAAAGATTTTTCTAATTCTATTATTAAATTGTTACATAAATTTAAGCTTAAAGAACTACCTTTACTTATAATAATTTTTTGTAATTCCTTAGTAAAATCGATAACTAGGGGTCTTTCTACCTCCTTTTTGATATCTTCATGAGGGCTGAATATCTCTATTGGCATTCTTGCATTTGGTTTTGTCATACTGTCTGCTTTATCGATCTGGGTTTCTTTACTTATTTCTTGAGGCACAGAAGCTTTTTTTTTGGTTTTTTGCGGTGCTTTTGGAATTTTAAGTGGTTTTATATCAATTTCTTTATCTAATTTTTGAAAGGTTACTAATTTTTTAATATCTTTTAAAGGAACAGCTTGAGCTTCTTCTTTTAATGTCTCTTGATCTTGAGATTGAATTGATGTATCTGTATCTGTGCTAGGAAGTGGTTTTACAGTTACTTTCCTCGAAAACATCAATGGTTTCGAAATTTCAAAATCCATCTTTTTTTCTGATTCCTTTCTTTTCTCAGTTTGTTCGTGAATTTTTTTGTTAAGTTCCTTAATTTTCTGTTCAATTGCTTTTGTAAATATGATATTTTGATATGATTCACTAATATTAATCAATTCTTTATACTTAGCTAGAGCTTGCACTTTTTTACCCTCTAAAACTAAATTATCTGCTTCTCTTATTAATTCTCCAAAATTTTCTGGTATTTTCTGTTTTAGTCCAAGACTTTCCATTATAAAATTATGAATTTGAGATTTCGCATCAATATCAGTTAGAGAAATTTCTTTAAAATCAGTAATATTTAATTCATTTTTTATTCTTCTTATATCCGCATCCGCTACTAAATCTCTTTTATTTCCAATGATAAGTAATTTGGAATAATTACTTTCCGTTTGATGGAGTTTTATAAAACGGTTGAGCATTCTTAAATTATAATTTGCTAAGTTAAAAAGGAGAATAACTAAATCTGAACCTTTTATGAATTTTGACCAAAGAAGTGAGAAATTATCCTTTAATTGAAAATCCCATAAATCAAAAGATATACCATCTATCTCGAAAGATGATGATTTTGCGACTTCCATAATGGTTTTTTCTTCGCCACTTTTTAACATATTATAGAGGGTAGTCTTGCCCGCATTTGTAGGACCTACGAGCACTATTTTTGAATGAAGCTCTTTTTGGATTTCATCTAAGAAAGTATTAAATTCATTCTTTATTAGACTAGATTCATTAATTTCTTGAGGATTGGGAAATAATTCTTTGAATTTTTTAATTGTTTTAATCATTATCGTGTCAATATATTGAAGTGAATCGACTATGTCTGTAATAAATAGAAAATATAGATTCTCAGAGGCTCTATGAAAAATCTGAAAATTCGAAACTGGTCGTTGAAATGTTTTCCCAGGCATAGGCATATCAATATATTTCTGGATTATACTTTTTACATTGTTTAATTCATCAGTACCAAGAGCTATAGCATAATCCTTAACAAATAATAATTCTGATCTTAGAAAAATATGTAGTTGTCTCAACATATTCTATTGAACCTAATTGGAAATGTTTATATTTATAAAAAAAGAAGCAATCCTAATTAATAATTTTTTATAATTAAATAAAAGTCAATTTTACTTATCTTTTATACTTGTTTAGTTGAATAAAAAATAATATTAGGTTTTAATTATTTTTATTTCCTAGAATAAGCAAAATAAAATTATAATTTTTTACTTCACGATATGCCACTCCAACCAGATCACATTCTAAAGTATATAAACAATGAAGCAGATACCAAGAATAAATCAGAATTAATTGAATTACTACGGAATACTATTGATAAACTTTGTTTTGAGGACTGCCAGCTAGATAGGATTGCTTGTACTTTGCAACCAAAATGTTCAAGAAGGCATCTATTGAAACTCCGTATAAAGAGTAGACTTTCCATAGAGGATTTGCCAAAATTTTGTTATAGTGTCCATAAGGGGGTTGTAGAAAGGTATTTTAGGAATAAAACAGTAATTTACCGTCCATATGATAGCTTTTTATATTTAATTGATTTTTTAGATGTTTTTTTCCATGGAGATTATCGTAAATTAAATAAGTTCATTTCTCTTAATAAATGGGAAGATGCATTTAAGATATTTGATGACAGGATACATAATAGAGGAGAAAAATTTGAATACCATAAAACAGATAATTATCTATTATTCAAATTTGATGATCACATTCATGTTGTTTTTATGAACGAAAAATATGTTCTCTGTAACGCTAATAGGGAAAATATTGCGAGTCTCGAATTATTGAACGGCATTTGTAACCTTTATGCAGACATTTATTTTCCTGAAGTAAAGATGAAATATGTTCCCTCAAAACATGTAGAAATAACTCTTAAAGTTCCGTACGAGGTTTTAACAAAAGTTTCAAATGAACCTTCCGATAATAATTCTAAAGCAGATCAGTATTTTTGGAATACTTTTTGGGAAGATCTCAATGCTCTAACGCAATATTGTGATCAAATTAATTTGTATGAAGATAAAAATCAAAATTTAGAAATTATTTTATATGTAAGTCTCTTATCTAATACTTACACTGAAGAAGGAAATAAATCAGCGCTGAGATTTAGAGATTTACGATTAATATTTAATTTTATAACTCGAATTTATACAGAATATTTTATAATATGGGTAGAGTAAATAAAAAATCATAATATGGGCAGAAATTATGAATGATACTGAGAAATTTGAAGTAGAAATCAACCAAATCAAAGATTTTGTGAATGATGGAAGATTTGATGATGCTGTGAAGATTATAGCACTTTATATTGGAGATTCTACTGAAGATGATTATTTAGATAGACT